>CAJMSE010000019.1 GCA_905216025.1 uncultured bacterium
AGGTTATAAGGTTATGAGGTTATAAGGTTATAAGGTTATGAGGTTATGAGGTTATAAGGTTATGAGGTTATAAGGTTTTTGGGTTTTGAGGTTATTAGGTTATAAGGTTATGAGGTTATGAGGTTATAAGGTTTTGGGGTTTTGAGGTTATTAGGTTATAAGGTTTTGGGGTTTTGAGGTTATTAGGTTATAAGGTTATGAGGTTATAAGGTTTTGGGTTTTTGAGGTTATTAGGTTATGGGGTTTTGAGGTGTAGGGACAGAGTCTTGTCTTTGTCCGCAGCCCGTAAGGGCTAATTCACGTGCCGGTATGATATGCCTGTTTTATGGCCAGAGACATTCTGTTCCCATCCGAAAGCCCTTGCGGGCTGCGGCCAAAAACAAGATTATGGCCCTACAAGCTGATGATATTATCAATCAGAATTCCCCCAAAAAGAAAGACATGGCGTCGCAGAGGACAATATATCCACTCTGCGACGCCATGTCTTTCTTTTTCTGAAACCACCATGTCCGGAGGCCTGTGCGGCCTTCAGGAATATCCGGAGATATCCCGTCGGTCTGTTACCTGCCGCGCGTCACGGTGTTACGTGCGGCAGGTAACAGTGTTACGCGTGGCACGTCACAGTGTTACACGTGGTACGTAACAATATTACGCGTGGCAGGTAACGCGGCTGCCGGCTTTTTCCTTTATTTCATTCCGTTGGCTGCGAAGTACATTCCGCCGTTCGCTGCCATGCGCAGGTCGTAGAGTCCGGCCTCGTCCTGGGTGACGTTTATCGTGCCGCCGTCGGGCAGGTATGCCTGTATGGTGCCGTCTTCGTTGAAGCGGAAGAGCTCCGTCTCCTGTCCGTCGGCCTTCATCATCCATGAGTTCTGCCCGGCGTCGTGCACGAAGTATACTTTCTCGCCGTCGGGCTTGGTCACCTCATAGCCGTCTTTGAGCGTCTTCACCGCATACTGGCGGCCGTCCTTGCCCCACACGTTCTCCACGTGTCCCACGCGGGCGATGGGGTTCTGTCCGCTCCAGAACTCTACTGTGTTGAGCACCAGCAGGTCGGCGACGCCGCAGATGGCGTATGCCGGGGAGATGACGATGAACACGAGTTCGTTTACAAACTTGTTGCTGAGGCCCTTGTTCCACGACAGCAGTTTGTTGAAGAGGTTGAACGAGCCGATGCACGAGCTCATCATCAGTGTTCCCGCCATGATGTATACGGCGGCCTTGATTGTGACTTTTCTCATAATGAATCTCTTTTTTAAAGGTGTTACATAATTGTTTGTTTTTCTCTTGCGCGGCGGAGGTGAAGTGTGAACCGGCCGCCACGCCCTGCAAATATAGCAATAGAGGCCGTAAAATCCGCCGGTAGGGCGCGTTATTTTAGGATTTTTGTGTTTTTAAACGCAAAGAGACAGAGCCGCTGAGGAGGTTAAACGCAAAGGCGCAAAGACGCAAAGGAGGTTTTAAGAATATCTGAACACAGAGACACGGAGACACAGAGGAGGTTAAACGCAAAGGCGCAAAGACGCAAAGATTTCTCTGTGTCTCCGTGTCTCTGTGTTCAGATATTCTCTTAAAATCCTTTGCGTCTTTGCGTTTACCCCCTCCTGCGCCTCGAAGTGTTAAATATCCCTAACCCCACGAGCCTTTCGCTTTATTTTTATAACTTAGCAGCAATGAACAAGCGAAGGACAAAACGTATGACTATCATCAGACTATTCATCGCCGCCATGCTCATCGTGGCGGCACTGCCGGCATCAGCGCGCGGCACGTTCCGCCCCGGCGCCATCTGGAAAGACAACCGCGGGCAGCACATCAATGCCCACGGCGGCGGAGTGATATACCACAAAGGCACGTACTACTGGTATGGCGAGCACAAGGCCGACAGCACCAGCGCGGCCATGGTGGGCGTGACGTGCTACTCGTCGAAGAACCTCACCGACTGGAAATACCGCGGCGTGGCGCTGCCCGTGACCGATGAGCGCGGCCACGACATCGAGCGCGGCTGCGTGCTCGAGCGCCCGAAGGTGATATACTGCCGTGCCACGGGCAAGTTTGTCATGTGGTTCCACCTCGAACTGAAGGGCCGCGGCTACGGTGCGGCACGCTACGGCGTGGCCGTGAGCGACACCCCGACGGGCCCGTTCCGCTATCTGCGGTCGGGCAGGGTGAACCCCGGCCGCCGGCCGGTAGATTTCAACCCGGCAGACACCGTGTGCATAGCCGCCGCACTGGCCGAGGGCGACGGACTGAAATGGTGGGGCCCGCTGTGGCGCCGCCTCGTGACCAACGGCCTCTATAACGAGCGCGACCTCGACGGCGGACAGATGGCGCGCGACCAGACCGTGTTCGTCGACGACGACGGAAAGGCGTATCACATATACTCGTCGGAGGAGAACATGACGCTGAACATCGCAGAACTGACGCCCGACTACACGGCGCACACCGGACGCTACGTGCGCGTGGCGCCGGGAGGGCAGAACGAGGCCCCCACGATATTCCGCCGCGACGGCCGCTACTGGATGATAACGAGCGGATGCACGGGCTGGGCGCCCAACAAGGCGCGCATGTTCACGGCCGATAGCATCTTCGGCCCGTGGCGCCAGCTGCCTAATCCCTGCACCGGTCCGGATGCCGACATCACCTTCGGCGGGCAGGGCACGTATGTGCTGAAGGTCGAAGGGGCTGCCGACCGCTTCATCTTCATGGCCGACATCTGGCGGCCGGAGCACCCGTCCGACGCCCGCTATATATGGCTTCCGATAGAGTTTGAGGCCGGCGTGCCCGTGGTGAGATGGCGCGGGGAGTGGAAACTGGGGTTGTGAGGTTATGGGGTGTCAGGTTATGAGGTGTCAGGTTATGAGGTGGAAGGTTATGGGTTGTGAGGTTATGGGGTTATGAGGTTTTGAGGTTGCTGCGCAGTGTGTTTTTATGGTCGTTGCGTTGTAGGGCCGGAGTCTCGTCTTTGGCCGTAGCCCGTAAGGGCTAATCCATGAACCTGCCGGAAGAATGTCATTCCTTTCCAATCCCTATATCTCAGACTTTATATGACCGTCCGTCCGTGGGGTTAGCCCTTGCGGGCTGCGGCCAAAGACGAGACTCTGGCCCTACAGGTCCGCGTGCGGCAGTCTCCCGCATGGCTTCTCCTCCCCGAAAATTTTGCAGCTTCGTTTTTATTCATTACCTTTGCAGGCAGAGACAGCGGAAAGGCATTTCCCCGCTCTTTGTCTATCATGATATTCAGGACTGAAGTCCTTGTTCCCGTTGTCAGGGAACCGCCAAGGCCATCAATGTACTATAAGCAGGAGAAGACATTTCTGTGTCCGTAAAGGGCGTGGAGTGTCCTTGCCTGTTCGTGCGCGTGGCCTGCCGTCGGCAGGCATAGCAGTAGATAGGCATGTGGCGGGGCGGCATATTCCCGTTGTCAGTCATTCAGAACTCCAACACCTCCGTATCCCTCTGCCGGCGGGACGGCCGCAGGCGGACGGGCGGGGAATAACGGGAAAGAGCATGATAAACATCGGACAAAGCATCAAAGACGAACTCGACCGTCAGGAGCGCAGCATCAGCTGGCTCGCGCGGAACCTTAACCGCGACCGCACCGTAGTATACCGCATCATACGCGGCAACAGCATCGACACCGCACTGCTGGCAAGCATCTCGCGGATTCTCCGTCACGACTTCTTCACCGACCTCTCGGAAGACCTTGGAATCACCGACCGTGACAGAAACGACACGGAAACGTAACATTTGCGCCACACCTTTTTCTGCCGCCTTGCATGGAAAAGGCATATCTTTGCATCGGAATTTAAAAGTATTTACCATTTATTAAAACATTGCAACCCGATGAAGAAGATGTTATCGGTTTTCGGTGCATTGCTCATGGCGGCAGCACCGTCGTCGGCGCAGGTAGACTACTCAGTGGTGTCGGTAAACGAAGAGTCTGGAATGGAGTTCACACGCATAACCTCCGAGAACGACTATGTGTGCATGCCGGAAGTGCACCGCTCGGGAAGCACGGTCAACTGGCTGTCGAACCGTATACTCGACATCTCCACCGACGGCACCCAGCTGGCCTATCTGTCGGCCCGTAACAACACATCCAACATATTTATAAAGGATATCGGGAAGCAGGGCAGCAGTGTGCAGCGCACCAACAGGCAGGCCGTGCTCGACTTCTCATACTCTCCCGACGGCAAATACATCTGCTTCTCGGAGCAGAGCGGCCGCTATAATCAGATATTCCAGACAGGAGCGCGCACCGGATACGTATGCCGCCAGATAACGGGTAACAACCAGGACTATTCTCCCGTATACTCGGCAGACATGAAAAACATATTCTTCGCGCGGCAGGAGACCAACGGCGTGAGCGTCTGGAGCTACAACATATCAAACAATTTCCTCTCGAGCTACACTAAGGGCATGAACCCGTGCCCCGTGTCAGGGCAGACATCGATACTCTGCACGCGGGTGAACGCGCAGGGCAACGGCGAGATATGGCGCGTAGACTACTCTACCGGCACGGAGGAGTGCATCCTCTCGGCGCCCGACCGCAGCTTCACCACGCCGTCGCTCTCTCCCGACGGGCGGTGGATTCTCGCCGTGGGAAGCAACGTGCTCTCTGCCGGAACGTTCATGTATGCCAACACCGACATCTTCGTATGCCGCACCGACGGCACACAGCTCACCCAGCTGACGTATCATGCGGCCGACGACCTCAGTCCCGTGTGGAGCCGCGACGGACGGTATATATACTTCATCTCGCAGCGCGGAAGCGCCGAGGCCGCCGCGAACGTGTGGCGCATGACATTCGCGTATTGACACATATAAAGCTAAATACAATATTAATTTAAACATTAGGAAAACATGAAAATGACTAAATTGTTTATCGCCGCAGCAATGTTGGCAGTGAGTGTGACGGCGTCGGCCCAGTTTACGAACACTTCAAGGAAAGGCCAGGCAAAGACTGTGAGTACCAAGGGGTGGGAGACATTCTATTTGCAGTGGAATCCGAGTTCATTCTCTATTGATTTGAAGAATGCTGATGACCAGTCGTTCACAGGCTTCTCGGTAGGCTATAGCAAAGCGTTTGGTGTATCAAGGACAACACCTTTGTTCCTTGAAGTTGGTGCTGCGCTGCAGTATTCGCACTATACGGAAGAAGGAGATGTCTTCATGTATTTTTACGATGAGGAATATGGAGATGTTGATTATGATATAGTAGATGGTGAGGAGAAGTTCAATATGTTTTCCGTGAAGGTTCCGGTAAACCTTCTTTATAAGTTCCAAATACCTAATAGCTCTGTCTCTTTGCTTCCTTTCGTTGGTGCGACTTTGCGTTGTAATGCGAGTGCGAAGAAAAAAGTAAGCGTTACGGATGAGGACTATGAGTTGGATGGAATAGAAGATACGGAGTACGATTTGTTTGATAAGGATGATATGGGCAGCAAGTCGAAATGGAAGCGTTTTCAGATAGGATGGCAGATAGGAGTAAACGCGCACTTCGGCGAGAACTTCCTTGTTGGTCTTTCTTACGGTTCGGATTTCTCCGAGATATGCAAGAAGACAAAGATCAGCACCACATCCGTCACTCTTGGATATCGTTTCTGATACGGAATGGCTATAGAGCATAAGTAGATAATAATACAGGCAAACTGTTGTGAAACAGATTTTTTCCCTTCCTCCGGGCGTGACCGGTAATTGAGTTTTAAGTGAAAGTCAGTCCGGAGGTTTTTTGTTAACACAGGCGCATCATTTTATTTCACTCAAAAAAGATGCCTAAGCGGTGCTTGGAGATCGTCGGTCGGCCGTTCCCGATAGTCTCCCTGCACCGCTTTCTTATTTTGACGGATGCTGCGGAACAATCGTAATCAGCCGCGGCCGGGCGGTCAAAATCTACAAACGACCGAACGAAATGCTCACAAATGACCGAATAAAACAGTCTCAAATGACCGAATAAATCGCCCACAAATGACCGAATTTAGTCCAAGATGCCGATAAAATCAAGGTCTTTGTCATCCCCATAGGTTGGGGTCAGTAGGAGAATTCGTGGTGACCGGATTGAGGTAGGGACAGAGTCTTGTCTTTGTCCGCAGCCCGTAAGGGCTAATTCACGTGCAGATATGATATTCATGCTTTATGGACAAAGACCTTATAGTACCATCCAAAAGCCCTTGCGGGCTGCGGCCAAAAACGAGATTATGGCCCTACAAAGCTGATGATATTATATAAGCTTTGATTTTCTACCGGCCGATAGGCTGCCTCAGAGACTGAAATAGCCAAAAGAGAAAGTGCTGACATCTTGTTTCCAAGTTGTCAGCACTTTCTCGTGTGGGCCATCTAGGGCTTGAACCTAGGACCTCCAGATTATGAGTCTGTTGCTCTAACCAACTGAGCTAAAAGCCCGTGAAAACCTCGTCGGTGACTGATTTCTGGGTGCAAAGGTACGTTTAATAAATCAATTATGCAAATTTTTTAAGTAAAAAGAAACTAAATAATTTGCCGGGGCTTGCCCGTTACGCCCTTTTTTGACTAACTTTGCAAGTATCTGCCGCCCTTCGGACATGAGATGTCGGGGCTACGGCGGTCATCAGCCGGCTCTTCAGGCATGAAAGGGCCGGGTGGCGGCAGATATATGCCGCCCTTTAGGGTATGAAAGATTAAGGATAAGACATAAGAAAGAATCATTGGAGTATGGATGATAAGACGATAGACACGGTGACGTCTGCCGGCGGACTGACTGCCGTCGGGGTGGAGGAGATGCGCAGAAAGCACGGCGAGAACGTGCTCACGCCACCTGCGCGCACTCCCCTGTGGCGGCTGTACATCGAGAAATACAACGACCCGATAATAAAGATACTGCTTGTTGCGGCGGCCGTGTCGCTGGCACTGGCCTTCGTCGAGGGCGAGTTTGCCGAGACGGTGGGAATCTTCCTCGCCATTTTCCTCGCCACGACGACCGGATTCTACTTCGAGCGCGATGCCGCCCGGCGCTTCGGCATGCTCACGGCGATGGACGAGGAGCTGCCCGTGAAGGTGGTGCGCGACGGCAAGGTGTGCGAGATTGCGCGCCGTGAGGTCGTCGTGGGCGACGTCGTGGTGATAGAGACGGGCGACGAGGTGCCCGCCGACGGCCGCCTGTCCGAGTCGTCCGGCCTTCAGATAGACGAGTCGGCACTCACAGGAGAGCCCCTTGCCGACAAGCGGGTGGGGGCCGTCGACGACGGTTCGGCATACCCGCCGGACATGGTGCTGCGCTCCACCATGGTGATGGGCGGCACCGGCCGCATGACCGTCACGGCCGTGGGCGACGCCACGGAGATAGGCCGCGTGGCCCGGCAGTCGGCCGAACTGACGGCGGTTAAGACCCCGCTGAACATGCAGCTCGGCCGTCTTGCTAATATTATAAGCAAGGTAGGCACGGGTGTTGCCGTGGGCGCGTTCGTGCTTTTCATGCTCCGCGACATCATGGTGAACCCGCTGTGGCACACCGCCGACTATGTGGGCATGGCCGGGGTGGTGCTCAGATACTTCATGATGGCCGTGACGCTCATCGTCATGGCCGTGCCCGAGGGGCTGCCGATGGCCGTCACCCTCGCCCTCGCGCTGAACATGCGGCGCATGCTCAAGAGCAACAACCTCGTGCGGAAGCTCCATGCCTGCGAGACGATGGGCGCCGTCACGGTGATATGCACCGACAAGACGGGCACGCTGACGCAGAACAAGATGCAGGTGGCGGACATGCTTCTCACGGCCGGCGACGCCCTGTCGGCTTCTTCTTCCCTGACCTCCCTCTCCCTCGCCGTCAACACCACGGCCGAGCTGGACGGCGATAAAGGCATCGGCAACCCCACCGAGGTGGCCCTGCTGCTGTGGCTGAAGAGCCGCGGCGAGGACTACCGGACGCTGAGAGCCGGCACACGGATTATCGAGCGCCTGCCGTTCTCCACCGAACGCAAGTATATGGCCACCCTGTGCGAGGCCGGCGGCCGCCGCTGGCTCTTCGTGAAGGGTGCCCCCGAGATAGTGATGGACTTCTGCACCCTCGGCGCTGGTGAGCGCGGGCGGGTGTCGGCCGCCCTCCGCGGCTATCAGGCAAAGGCCATGCGCACCCTCGCCTTTGCCTGCCGGCCCGCCGACACGATGGACATCGGCGGCCTGACGCTTCAGGGTGTGGCCGCCATCAGCGACCCGCTGCGGAGCGAGGTACCCGCGGCTGTGCGCAGCTGCCATGCCGCCGGCATCGACGTGAAGATCGTCACGGGCGACACCGCGGCCACCGCGGCGGAGATTGCGCGGCAGATAGGCATCGGAGGCGGGGGGAGACACGCCTTCCTCACCGGTCCGGAGTTTGCCGCCCTGCCTGACGAAGAGGCCCGCGAGGCCGTTGCGGAGCTGAAGGTGATGAGCCGTGCGCGGCCCGCCGACAAGCGCCGCCTCGTCAACCTGCTTCAGGAGCGGGGCGAGATAGTGGCCGTCACGGGCGACGGAACCAATGATGCGCCCGCCCTCAACCATGCCCATGTGGGCCTGTCGCTCGGCTCGGGCACGAGCGTGGCCAAGAACGCGAGCGACATGACGCTCATCGACGACTCCTTCGACAGCATCGTCCGCGCCGTGCAGTGGGGCCGCTCGCTCTACCGCAACATACAGCGGTTTGTCTTTTTCCAGCTCATAGTCAACGTCACGGCCCTCCTGCTCGTGCTCTGCGGTTCGCTAATAGGTACCGAACTGCCCCTCACCATCCCCCAGATGCTCTGGGTGAACCTCATCATGGACACCTTCGCGGCCATGGCCCTTGCCTCGCTGCCGCCCGAGAGCGACGTGATGAGGGAGTGCCCGCGCGACAGTGCCGCGTTCATCATCAGCCGGCCCATGGCCTTTGCCATAGGCATCATCGGACTGCTGTTCTTCGCCGTCATGTTCGCCATGCTCTATTGGTTCGAGTGCGTGGCCGGTGTCTCGGCCGAAGAGCTGACCGTCTTCTTCACCGTATTCGTACTTTTGCAGTGGTGGAACCTGTTTAATGCCAAGGCATGGGGCACGGGCCGCTCGGCTTTCCACGGCTTTACGTCAGACCGCGGCCTGCTCTTCGTGCTGGCGCTGGTCATCGCCGGGCAGTGGCTCATCGTCACCTTCGGCGGCGACATGTTCCGCACGGTGCCGCTCTCGTGGCGCTCCTGGCTCATGATCATCGTCTGCACGTCGCCCGTGATGCTCATCGGCGAGGCCGTGCGGCTTATATATAATAAGGTAAAGAAAAACTGAGATACAAGCAATGACAGTCACAGGATTGACAGATAAGGACTATGAAGCGGCGCCGTGCGTGGCGACCGTGGGATTCTTCGACGGCGTGCACCGCGGCCACCGCTACCTGATAGAGCAGGTGCTGGCCGAGGCGCGGCGCACGTCGGCGGAGGCCGTGGCCGTCACCTTCGGCCGTCATCCGCGCGAGGTGCTGCACAGCGGCTACCGTCCGCAGATGCTCGGCACCCTCGACGACAAGCTGTCGCTGCTCGCCGCCACCGGTATAGACCGCTGCGTGGTGCTGTCTTTCGACGAGGCCATGGCCGCCCTGCCGGCCCGCGCGTTCATGGACAGCGTGCTGCGGCGGTCTGTCGGCGTGCATACGCTCGTCATGGGATACGACAACAGGTTCGGCAGCGGGCGCACCGCCACCTTCGACGACTACGTGGCCTACGGCCGCGGGCTCGGCATGAGCGTCGTCCGTGCGCGTCCGTTCATCCTCAACGGCGTCAGCGTCAGTTCGTCGGTGATACGCTCTTTCCTCGCCGAGGGCGAGGTGGCCATGGCAAACATGTGCCTCGGCCGCCGCTATTCGCTCTGCGGCCGCGTGGTCAGTGGCGAGCATGTGGGGCGCAGCATAGGTTTCCCCACGGCCAACATCGAGCCCGACGACCCTCACCGGCTCATCCCGGCCCCCGGCGCATACGCCGTCAGGGTGATGATTTCGGGCGACGGCGCGGCTGACGGCGCGTTCGGCGACCCCCGCCCCGCGATGATGAACATCGGCATGCGCCCAACGTTCGGCGGCTCTTCGGTGACCCTCGAGGCCCATATCATCGGTTTCTCGGGCGATATCTACGGCCGTGCGGTGCGCGTGGAGTTCGTCAGCCGGCTGCGCAGCGAGCGGAAGTTCAGGAGTGGTGCCGAGCTGGCGGCACAGCTGAGGCGGGATGCCGAGGCAGCTGTCAGAGAGCTCTCAGAGGCCTCCGAGCCATCGGAAACCATCTGAGCCCTCTGAGGACTCAGAGCCCTCAGAGCTCTCGGAGAGCTCAATCAACAACAAAATCAATATCAAAAGAATATGAAAAAAGCATTAATGTACCTTTTAGTGTTCGTCGGCCTGCAGCTTGCGGTGGGCGCTGCGGCGAACGCCGTGTGCGGCTTCGCCGGTCTTGGCGGCCGCCTTGACCCCACGGTGCTCATCATCTCGATGGCCTCGGTGAGCGTGGTGACGGGTGCTGTGTTCATCGCGGCGCGCTGGAGTGGGGTGTCGCGCAGCTATCTCCGTTCGCGCCCGTGGGGCGTGCTGACGTGGAGCGTGCTGGCGGCGGTAGGCATGATCATCCCCTCGATGTGGCTTCAGGATCAGATGCCCGAGCTGCCGAACGTGCTGGAGGCACAGTTTGCCATGATACTGAAAGACCGCAACGGCTACTTCGTCATCGGCCTGCTCGTGCCGCTGGTAGAGGAACTCGTCTTCCGCGGCGCCATTCTGCGCAGTCTGCTGCAGGCGATAGGCCGCCCGTGGGTGGCCATCGGCGTGTCGGCACTGGCGTTCTCGCTCGTGCACGGCAATCCGGCACAGATGCCGCATGCCTTCATCGTGGGCCTGCTCCTCGGGTGGATGTATTTCCGCACGGGCAGCATCATCCCCGGCGTGGCGTTCCACTGGGTCAACAACACCGTGGCATACGTGCTCTATAACATCCTGCCCGACCCCGACGTGCCGCTCATCGTGCTGCTCGGAGGCAATGGCCGCGCCGTGGCGCTGAGCCTGCTGTTCTCGATGTGCATACTTCTGCCGTCGGTATATCAGCTCAATATGAGGATGAGGGAAGCCCCTCCCAGCCTCCCCTAAGGGAGATGAGAAGCCCCTCCCAACCTCCCCTAAGGGGAGGAGACCATGCGGAGGGTAATGGGAGGGCTGGGATTTCTGGGAATTCTGGGAGAAATGGGAACCCTGGAGAACCTTGCCCCGGTGGCAATCACATTTCCTCCCATGCTTCCCAGCCATCCCATGGCTCCCATCTCTCCCATCAATACCTGCCTCTCTCCCATCTCCTCCCCTTAGGGGAGGCCGGGTGGGGCTCTTTTCTCCCTTCTCCTCCCCTTTGGGGAGGTTGGGAGGGGCTCTGAGGGGCTTTCAAATTAAACCTATGGAACAGCTGCTTCATTATGTCTGGCGCCACAGGCTCGTGCCCGCCGCCATGACCACCACCGACGGGAAGGCCGTCGAGATGATAGACCCGGGACTGCCTAACAACGGCTCGGGCCCCGACTTCTTCAATGCCAAGGTGCGTATCGACGGCACGGTGTGGGTCGGCAATGTCGAGATTCACGACCGCTCGACCGACTGGGTGCTGCACGGCCATCACCGCGATGCGGCCTACGACAGCGTGGTGCTCCACGTCACGGGCAAGGCCGATGCCGAGGTGGCCGACTCGTCGGGGCGCTGCGTGCCGCAGGTGAGGCTCGACGTGCCCGAGAGCGTGGCCCGCAACTATGAGCAGCTGCAGCACGAGGACAGGTATCCGCCGTGCCACCGCATCATCCCCGCCCTCGGAAGCCTGAAGATAGGGTCGTGGCTGGCCACGCTGCAGACCGAGCGCCTCGAGCGCAAGACCGCCGACATACGGCGCCGCGCGGAGCAGCGGGACGGCTCGTGGGAAGATGCCTGCTTCATCACGCTGGCCCGCAACTACGGCTTCGGCGCCAACGGCGATGCCTTCGAGCAGTGGGCCGCCTGCGTGCCGCTTGCCGCCGTGGCCCACCACCGCGACGACCTGTTCCAGACGGAGGCCATCTTCATGGGGCAGGCCGGGCTCCTCGACCCCGGGTCCATCCCCGAGCGCTACCGCAGTGCGGCGCTGGCCGACGGCTATTACTGCCGCCTGCGCCGCGAATACGGCTACCTGTCGCATAAGTTCGGCCTCACACCGATGGACCACCGCCTGTGGCGCTTCATGCGGCTGAGGCCTCAGAACTTCCCCCACGTGCGCATCTCACAGCTCGCAAACCTCTACTGCGGGCGGCGGATGGGACTGCGCGCGCTCACCGAGTGCCGCTCGGCCGACGAGCTGCGGGCACTCTTCTCCACCGGCGTCACGCCCTACTGGCAGACCCACTACACGTTTGCCGCCGAGAGCACGCACAGCGGCAAGCACCTCTCCGGCAGCTCGCTCGACCTGCTGCTCATAAACACCGCCATCCCCATGATTTTCGCCTACGGCCGCCATATCTCCGACGAGAGCCTCTGCTGCCGCGCCACCGACATGCTCGAGAGTCTCCGCCCGGAGAACAACCGCATCATCAGGATGTGGCGCGAGTGCGGCCTCACGGTGCGCTCCGCCGGCGACACGCAGGCACTGATACAGCTTAAAAACGAATACTGCGACCGCCGCGAATGCCTCAGGTGCAGGTTCGGATACGAATATCTCAAACAGAAAGACAATGACTGAATACCAATTTGAAACGACGATAGCCGTCCGCGACTACGAGTGCGACATCGAAGGAATAGTGAACAACGCCAACTATCTGCACTATGCGGAGCACACCCGCCACCTCTACCTGAAGAAGTGCGGGCTCAGTTTCGCGGAGATGCACCGCCGCGGCATCGACGCCGTGGTGGCAAGGATGAACCTGCAGTATAAGGCTCCGCTGCGCTGCGACGACGAGTTCCGCTCCTGTCTCTCGGTGAAGAAGGAGGGAATGCGCTACGTCTTCTATCAGGATTTCTACCGCGTGGCCGACGGACGCCTCTGCTTCAAGGCCGCAACGGAGATTGTGTGCCTCGTCGACGGCCGGCTGTCAGACTGCACCGAATACGACTCGATACTATGACGGAGACTCTATATGCCATGGCCCTCACCCGGCTGTGCCGCTTCCACCCCGCCGTGGCCATGTCGCTCTACGACGCCCTGGGCAGTGCCGGCGCCGTATATGAGCACCGGGCAGACATCTGCAGCGTAGTGCCCGCCTGCTCGCCGCGCCTTGCCGCCACCCTCGCCGTGTGGGACGAGGCCCTGCAGCGCGCCGAGGCGGAGATGGCCTTTGCCGCCCGCCACGGCATAACGGTGCTCACACCGTCCAGTGACGGCTATCCCCGGCGCCTCCGCGAGTGTGCCGATGCGCCCATGGTGCTCTACTATAAGGGCACGGCAGACCTCAATGCCGGCCGCATCGTCAGCGTCGTAGGCACCCGCCGGTGCACCGCCTACGGGCAGGACCTCATACGCCGCTTCACGGCCGACCTGCGCCGGATGTGCCCCGCCGTGCTCATCGTCAGCGGACTGGCTTACGGCGTCGACATCTGCGCCCACCGCGAAGCCCTCGCCGCGGGCTACGACACCGTCGGCGTGCTGGCCCACGGCCTCGATACGATATACCCCTCGGCCCACCGCGGCACGGCCCTCGACATGCTCTCCCGGGGCGGACTGCTGACCGAGTTCATGTCGGGAACGAAGGCCGACAAGGTGAACTTCGTCAGCCGCAACCGCATCGTGGCCGGAATGGCAGACGCCACCGTCGTGGTGGAGTCGGCGGCACGTGGCGGCAGCTTGATAACGGCGGGCATAGCGCGCAGCTACGGCCGCGACGTCTTCGCCTTCCCCGGAGCCGTGGGAGCACCGTCGTCGGAGGGATGCAACAACCTGATACGCGACAACGGGGCCGCCCTCATCTCGTCGGCCGCCGACCTCGTGCACGCCATGGGGTGGGAGGATGAGGCCCTGCTGCAGAGCGCCCGCAGCGCGGGCATAGAGCGCTCGCTGTTCCCCGACCTCGACGCCGACGAGCAGCGCATCGCCGCCCTGCTGCGCGAGGCCGACGACCTGCAGGTGAACATCATAGCAGCGCGCACCAACATGCCCGTCAGCAAGGTGGCATCGGTGCTCTTCGCCCTCGAGATGAAGGGCGTGGTGAGGCCGCTCGCCGGCGGGATGTACCATTTGATAAAATGACGAGTTACGAATTACGAGTTGTCGGACTGCGTCCGATGTGGAGTTATTCAATTACGACGTGCTGATGAGCGAAGCGAGTAATTACCATGCGGCGTGACAGCACCATGCCGCACGGCAATTCTTCATTCGTTAATTCTTCATCGGCCACCGGCCGACAACTCGTAATTCGTAACTCCAAATTCAAAATTCAAAGACATGAAGATAGGAAACATTGAATTAGGGCACCGCCCGGTGTTCCTCGCGCCGATGGAAGACGTCACCGACATCGGCTTCCGCCTGTTGTGCAAGCGCTTCGGGGCGGCGATGGTATACACGGAGTTCGTCAGTGCCGAGGCTCTGGTGCGCTCGGTGCGCTCGACGGTGAGCAAACTGACGATAAGCGACGAGGAGCGCCCCGTGGGTATACAGATATACGGCCGCGACGTGGAGTCGATGGTGGAGGCGGCGCGCATCGTCGAGCAGGCCCGCCCGGACGTGATAGACCTCAACTTCGGCTGCCCCGTGAAGAAAGTAGCCGGCAAGGGCGCCGGTGCGGGCATGCTGCAAAACATACCCCTGCTGCTCGACATCACCCGCGAGGTGGTCAAGGCGGTGAAGACGCCCGTCACGGTGAAGACCCGCCTCGGCTGGAGCAGCGACAACCTCGTCATCGCCACGCTGGCAGAGCAGCTTCAGGACTGCGGCATACAGGCCCTCACCATCCATGGCCGCACCCGCGCACAGATGTATACGGGCAGTGCCGACTGGACGCTCATCGGCGAGGTGAAGCGCAACCCGCGCATACACATCCCCATCATCGGCAACGGCGACATCACGTCGGCTGCCGCCGCGCACGACGCTTTCGACCGCTTCGGGGTGGATGCGGTGATGATAGGGCGCGCCACCTTCGGCCGCCCGTGGATATTCCGCGAGATTGCGGATGAGGCCGTGCGCCGCTCCGGCGGCATGCCGGCCGCTCCGGAACTCTCTCTCGACGACAAGATAGACATCCTCGAAGAGCAGCTCCGCATCAACGTGGAGCGCATAGACGAGTATCGCGGCATACTGCACACGCGGCGCCACCTTGCCGCCACCCCCATATTCAAGGGCATACCCGACTTCCGGCAGACGCGCATCGCCATGCTCCGCGCCACCACCGTGGCCGAGCTGACGGACATTCTCGAAGACGTGCGCCGCCGTCTCTCGGCCTCTGAGGCATGACGCCCGGCTGCCGCTGCGCCACCTCCGGCCTTTTGATAGCTCTCATAAACACTTTTGCCCCCTGTCAAAAACACTTTTGACAGGGGGCAAAAACCTTTTTGGAAGGCAGCGGGCGGCATCGGCGGGCAACCCATTGCACCTTCACGGGTTGCCGATTGCACCGTCACGGAGGCCTCGTTGCATTTTCACGGAGGCCTCCTTGCATTTTCATGGGCTGCTCCTTGCATTTTCAATGTCAGCCTATTGATTTTTCAGTACCGTTTTGTCTTGGCGGTTTTGCAAATTCGCCGAGGCTAAAAGGTGATTGTTCTGATTGCTGATACCGTCGCCTTTTCTTGATAATACCATTGTATTTGATTGCTGATACCGTCGCCTTTTCTTGATAATATCATCGCCTCGTAGGGCCATAATCTTGTTTTTGGCCGCAGCCCGCAAGGGCTTTTGGGTAGGGAAACAGAATGCCTTTGGCCATAGAACAGGTATATCATATCTGCCCGTGAATTAGCCCTTGCGGGCTGCGGACAAAGACAAGACCCTGTCCCTACGACGAGGATGATATCCCTCCTCCCTTCTCCTCCCCTTGGGGGAGGTCGGGAGGGGCTCCCTTTGGACTTCTTAACAATCTTTAACGGGGGGGCGAAACGTTGATGTTTATTTAAATTACCTTTGCATCCGATACTAACCGTGCCGTGTCGGACGCTGTCTGCCCGGCTCTTTTATATGAACAAACAAATAAAAACGATAATGATATGAGATTAAGGACATTACTTATTGCCGCCATGTCGCTTATAGCCACGGCGATGACGGCACAGACAAAGACGGCATACGCCGTGTATTGCGGCGAAGGAGACACGCCGACATTGTATTTTCTGAACAGTGAAAAGGCGTTTAATGCCGATGGCACTTACACCACAGGAGAGAAAATTACCGGTGTTTGGAGTGGAGCTCAAGTGACATCAAGTTCCACAAGCGGCAATCCGCAGTGGATAAATGTAGTTAAAGGCGCCCTTAAACGCGTTGTGTTTGAAAGCACTTTCGCGGAAGTAAGGCCTGTGAGTTGCTGTAATTGGTTTATGAAATGTTCTCTATTGGCGGAAATACAAGGCATCGAAAATCTGAAAACGGACAATGTGACGACCATGTCCGGCATGTTTTCCGATTGCAGCAGCCTTACGCAGCTTGATGTCAGCGGCTTCAACACAGAGAATGTGACGACCATGTCTAACATGTTCTACCTTTGCAGCGGCCTTACGCAGCTTGATGTCCGCGGCTTCGACACAGGCGAAGTTACGACCATGTCCGGCATGTTCTCCCGTTGTAGCGGTCTTACGCAGCTTGACCTCAGCGGCTTCAAGACAGAGAAGGTGACGAACATGGCCCTGATGTTTTCCGGTTGCAGCAGCCTTACGCAGCTCGATGTCATCGGCTTCAAGACAGGCGAAGTGAAGCTTATGAACGGCATGTTCAGCGGTTGCAGCGGCCTTACGCAGCTCGATCTCAGCAGTTTCACGACAGAAAAGCTATCGGATGTGAATGGAATATTTACGGGTTGCGGCAATTTGAAAGTGCTGGATATGCGCAATGCGAGCTTGGGTTATAATATAGTGACGTGGTTTTCGGATTTTGCGAAGCGCGGAATGCTGCTCTATCTTAGCGATGTTACGGACTTCTCAGAAGATAATTTCGCGGAGAATTATGTCGTATTGCCCTCCGCCGGCACAACATCGTTTGCCCGTGAGTTCACAGCAAACAACATGTCGACAATATGTCTTCCCTTTGCCGTGGACGTGACGACGGTGGACGGAACGTTCTATAAATACAGCAAGATAGAGAACGACGAGGTGAAGTTTACGGCCGTTACCGGCAGCACGGAGGCAGGCACGCCGTATCTCTTCATGCCGAACACATCGGAAGTGACGGTGTTCACGGGCAATGCCACGCTTGACGGGCTGCCCACCGACGAGGGAAGAACCGAAGTTACGGGCCTTAACGGCGTGTACGCCACAAAGAAATTCAGCGACAGCGAGGTGAGCTCGGGACTGTATTACGGATGGGCGAACGGCAAATTCTGGCGTGCCGGCACGGGCTCTTCGGTGAAACAGAACCGCGCCTATCTGAAAATCGCCGAAACACAGGGCGTCAATCCCGCCCAATTTATGGTGAGACTCGACAACGGAGCGACAGCCGTAGACAACATAACCGTGACCACCGCCGACCCCGCCGCACCCGTGTACAACCTCAACGGACAACGCGTCGGTGCCGGATACAAGGGAATTGTGATAAAGAACGGAAAGAAAGTGGGGCTCCCCAAATAACTATTATTAAAATGAAAAAGATATATAATAAACCGGAAACAGAGATACTGGATATTGAAATGCAGCAAATGATATGCATGAGTGAAGTGTCATATTCATTGAACCCGACGGAAGATGATGCCGCCGACGGAGCAACAGACTCCGCCGACGGTTGGGAATGGCCCACGTATGGCGGCGAGTTTGAGTAATACCGGCAACGCCTGACATACAAAAGAGGGCGTCTCAGAATAAGTTTTTTGCGCAAAAGTAGGGACAGAGTCTTGTCTTTGTCCGTAGCCCGCAAGGGCTTTCGGCTGGGAAATAGAATGCCTTTGGCCATAGAACAGGTATATCATATCTGCATGTGAATTAGCCCTTACGGGCTGCGGACAAAGACAAGACTCTGTCCCTACACCTCAATCCGGTCGCCACGGATTTTGCTCGCAAATGCAATCCGGCTGCCGCGGATTTCTATATAGCTCCGCATGGCTCCGCCGCACGGTGGCAAGGCCGTAGTTTATAAAAGCTGATCCATTTATAATTTATACCGCCGGGCACGGTAACGAATGGTATCGCCTTACCGACGAACAATCAGATATTTTGGCAGCGACGCTCTTTAGCCCCGGAAACCTTCGGCCGTTTCCGGGCTTTTTCATTACATTTGCAATGTAATAAAAAACAAAACAGATTTTAAAAAATTGCATTTTATGAAGAAAGTAAAGTTTTTGGCAATGCTAATGTTTGCCATGTCTGCCTGTTTCGCCTTTACGGCTTGTAGTGACGACGATGATGATGATGGCGGCGGAAGCGGCGGAGGCAACGGTGTTTTCACGGTTACCGGCGGCACATCGAAGTCCGGATTGAACTATGGTACCTGGCATCTCGAGGATGCTGGAATGCAGAATTCCTTTTACAGCATGGAGTTTTATACGTTTGACATCTACTCGGCACTTACGAATGGCGATTATGGAGCCATGAGTCGGGGATTTTCCGTAGTATATGTAGACCTTTATCTGCCGGCCGGAACGCCGATATCCGGAACGTCGCTTCCCACCGGAGTGTTCTCTCCTGACAAATACCATGTATACAGCGCGTTGAATATATCGGCATCATCAGAGGGTTCAGAGGGTTCAAACCAGTATGAGAAGGTGTCCGGCACAGGAAACGGCAGTCTTGTCATAACGGAGAACGGCGGAAAGTATACTGTCAGCATAGCCAAAATGACGGTTGTGGATAACGAGGGCAGCAGCAATACCTTCTATCCGGCTTCGTTCTCGTTTACCGGCACGATGCGCCTGTTTGATCCCAACGAATTCGGAGAGTAACGGAGCGGCCAAGTTTACTTCGTAAAAGGAAGAGCCGTGTCAGTCCCGCTTGCGGGCGACACGGCTCTTTTCTTTTTCATTAATGACTTACAGGCTTCCCTTTGCGATGCGTGTAGGGCCAGAGTCTTGTCTTTGGCCGCAGCCCGCAAGGGCTTTTGGCTGGGAAATATAATGCCTTTGGCCATAAAACAGGTATATCACATCTTCCCGTGACTTAGCCCTTGCGGGCTGCGGACAAAGACAAGACTCTGTCCCTACTTGTGGCTACTATTTAATCGCCTTCCCCTTTCCCGGCACTATGTAGATTCCTTTCCTGCCGTTGCTTTCCTTAACCTTCCGTCCGGAGAGGTCGTAGCATGCCTGCGGCGCTGTGCCGTCGCTGCTGACGGCCTGTATGGCGCTTCCTTTCGCGCCTGTAGTCACTACAAGTTCATCCGACGGCAGTGAGCGTTCGCCGCCCGACGTGGCGGTGATGCGCAGGCCGTAGGTCATCTCGGCGGTGAGGCCGGGGAATGTGAACGACTGCACGTTGCCTAAAGAGTAGCCGGTGAAGCCCTCCACGGGTATGCGCTCGGTGCCGAGGCATGAGGCCGTGACATCGTCGACGACGGCGAAACCGCTCTCGCGGCTGTAGCGGATGCGGATGCGGGCACACGGCTCGAGCTCTACCTGCTTCATGCCGCCGTCGGCATCGGGCACCACCGTGGCCGCCTCGGTCCATCCGCCGTCTGTGAGGCGGTCGATGCAGAGGCTTCCGTTGCCGTTTCTCAGGCGGCACCAGAACGACAGACCGCCGATGAGGCAGCCCGGATATTCAATCTCGAGACAGTCGCCGTCGGCCGACATGCGGAGCGACGGGGCGGCTTCGCCATAGTAGCCGCTGACGGAGTAAAACGACAAGCCCCCGGCGCTCCATAGCGACGGCATGCCCTCGGCACGGTCGTCGAAGCCGTAGCCGCGGCTCTCGGGCGTCTCGGCGCGCTTGTGGCGGTATAGATCGGCTATGTATCCGTCGGCCTCGCTGACGGCTTCCCATGAGGCAGAGAAGCCGTATTCCGACACTTCCGTCGCCTTCAGACCAGAGGGAATGACCTTTGCGAAGGCCAGCTTGAGCGTGGTGACGGTGACGGTCTGCGGCTCTGAGAGATGGCTGCCGAAGCCCGCCACGACGGTGACGCTATACTCCGTGGCGGGGCGCAGACCCTTGACGTCGACCACGGCGACGTCGCTGAAGCGCGCCCCGTCGAGTCCCTCAAGCGGTGAGAGGCTGCCGCCGGCGGCGGTCTCGGCCACGGTGACGAGGTAATAGTCGGCGCAGCCGACGCCGCTCCACGTCATGGTGAAGCTGCTGTCGGCCACTGCGGAGGTGGTGACGGCTGCGGGCTGCGGTATGGCGACGTCGGAGCCGGCCAGCGTGAAGCGCACGGTGGCGTCGCGCTCGGTAATCTCGTCGAACGAGAGCAGCGTGGCGCCACCCCACGTCTTGAGGTCATACTGCCTGATGTTGTCCGTGCCGGGGAACGGGTCGGCCTTGCGGGTGGCCGCATTCCTGATGCCGTCGGCAGCGATGATGTCCACCCGCTGGTGTGCGGGGATGGTGTTCACGGTGTTGTTCTCCCATGCCTCGCGGTCCATGTCGATGTGCCACACGAGCATGCCGTGGCCCGGCAGGTAGGTGTCCCAGCCCGTCTGCCGGCGGTTTTCGAAGATGAAATACTCGTTGTCGTTGCCCGGCACGCCGATGCGGAACGCGCGGCCGCACTCCTTGAGGTCGTCGAGCGGGCACACGCTGTCGGCCGTGACCGTCAGCTCGGTATATTCGAGCCAGCCCAGTTCGGCGCGCTCGAAGGCAGAGAAGACAGGCGGCGTGTTGCCGTCGTTGTTGTATGAGCCGGTCGACATCGTGTCCCACTCGCCCACGGTGAACGTGCGCGTGTCTTCAGAGTCGTAGTGGTCGGCCAGTCCGAGCACGTGGCCGAACTCGTGCACGAACGTGCCGATGCCCGCCGGAATCTTCTCCGCGATGTCGAAGCGGCGCTCGTTGCTGCATGCGTAGTGGCTTATCTTCACCCCGTCGAGGGTGAGAGACTTGCCGAAGGCCTCAAGCTCGGCCGAGTGCGGCCATACGGCGTTTGTGGCGCCGGGGTCGTCGGCCTGTCCCGGTCCGGCGTAGAAGCAGTATACGTTGTCCACGTAGCCGTCGCCGTCGGTGTCGAACTGCGAGAAGTCCGTCTCGCCGTCGATGGCCCGGCAGGCCTCGGTAATCATCTCCTGCGCGTTGGCGTCTCGGCTGGGGAAGTCGCCGCCGTAGTAGTCGGCATCGTGGCTGAGCTTCACCGGTCCCACGACGACGAAGTCGGGATCGAACTTGCCGCCGGAGCTGGCCAGGTAGAAGTCGCGTGCGCTGCCCGTCGCCCCGTTGCTGTGGGTGAATCCCTCCTCGTTGAGCATGCGGCTGTAGAAGTCGTGCGGGTCGCCGACGGTGGTGAATCCGAGGTCGGCAAACTCGACGAGGATGACGAGGGTCTTGGCCTTTCCCACGGTGGGGAATCCCGTCAGCTTGATGCGCTGCGGGCCTCCGGCGCGGTTTCTCACGGCCGTCTTTCCGCCGTCTGCTGCCGTTTTCTTTCCGGCCATGGCAGCCTTCTCCACTGTCTTGATGTCCAGTGCGGCGAGATAGGCCGCCGCCTTGGCGTCGCGCCTGCCGGCGTCGGCCGCCGCCATGCCGCTGCCGCGGATGGAGCCGTCGGCCGCGAGGGCGGCATACTCGAAGTTTCCGGATGCCGCGTTGTAGTAGAGCGGGAATCCGTCGGCGGTGCGGAGCATGTGGGCGTGCTCGTCGCCGCTCATCAGCACCGTGACGGTGGTGCCGTCGGCCTGGCGCATCAGCTTCGGCCGCGGGTCGGCCGGAACGGCCAGTGAGGCCTGTGCCGCAAGGAGAAGGGCGGCTACAGGCAGGATTGTTCTTTTCAGGTTCATTGCTGTTTATGTTGTTAAAGTAGCTGTTTTGGCTATGATAGCTATTGTAGCTATGTATCAAAACAGGGCGGAAGCCGCTGCGTCGCTGCCTTACGGCATACTCCGCTACAGCTTCCGCCCGATATATTTCCGGATGGGGAGTGTCATGATGTTATCTTATCACCATCTTGCTGGTGGCGGTGCGGCCTGCCGCATCGGTGGCTACGATGACGTAGATGCCGCTTCCGAGGCTTGCCACGTTGACGGTCTCTCCGGCAGCGCGTGTCTTGAGCTGTCCGGCAGCGGTGTAGACGGCGAGCTTCGAGGCGCCCTCGGCTGTGATGTTGAGGCCGGCGAGGCGGATGGTCATGTCACTGTTGGCTGCGCCGACGGCGGCGATACCGGTAGACAGGGCTGTGACGGCGCATGTGGCGGTCAGCGTTCCGGCAGTGGCGGTGATGACGGCGTCGCCCGGCTTCTTGCATGTCACCTGGATGGTGATGCTGTGCTCGCCCTCATCCACAATCTCAGCCTCGGCCACGGAGTTGTCCGACGAGGTGACGTCGATGACGCTCGGGTCGGCTCCGTAGACGGTGGCGGTCAGCGTGGCGCTCGTGCCTTCGGTCAGTTTGATGGCCGTGTTGCTGAGCAGCAGCACGGTGGGAGTGTTCTCGAAGTAGAGCATCGGCAGCGTGCCGTTCTCTGCCCACGGCTCAGCGGCGTCTGTGCCGTATGCGAAGCCGATGGTCTTGAGGAAGTCTGTGGTCAGTTCGGCTGCCGTCTTGGTGGCACCCTCGGTGCTCGTGGCGTCGTTCTGCTCAACGGTGGCGTCGTTCCATGTGATGCTGCTTGTGGCGTAGTTGTCTTTCAGACCTGGGTCTTTACGTGAAGACTCGCCTTCTTCAAGGCCTTCGTTAGCCACGGTGTAGCCAGCGATGCGGTGCACGCTGTAGACGGCCGCGGGTGTTGCATCTTTCGGATATGTTATTTCCGATGTGACGATGTTGCCTGTGATGACGTCTGTGGTGTTGGCGTATGTCAGTTCGCCGACCACGCCGCCCACGGCGAGCTTGCCCCAGCGGGTGGCTGCGGTAGCCTCGATAGTTCCGCTGACGGTGTTGTTGGCTACGGTGCCGCGGTTAGAGTTTGAGCCGACGATGCCGCCGATGGTGTTCTCTGCCTTCAGGGCTACGTCTGCGCGGCAGTTGGTGACGGCTGCGTCGCGCTCGGTGGTTCCGGCGATGCCGCCGAGGATGCTGCCTGCGGTGTATGCGCCGGTGGCGGCAGAGGCAGTGATGGTGGAACCGGTGCGCGTGCGGCCGGCGATGCCGCCGACGCTCTCAGCCGTGGGTACGGCTATCGTTCCATCGAACGAACTCGACCGGATGTCGCTGTATGTCGTGGCCTGACCGACGAGTCCGCCCACGGCATCGGCCGTGCTGGCCGTGCCCTCGATGACGGCTCCGTAGACGTGCACGTTGGAGATGGAGTCTTTAGTGGCCTGACCGGCGAGCAGTCCGGCGTTGGTATTGCGCGGGTTGATGTTGAGTGTCGGGTTGACCATGTTGAGGTTCATGACCTTTGAATCGGTGGCGAGGTCCTTGAACAGACCTACGCGTGTGCTGTAGTCGTCGCTGATGACGAAGTTCAGCAGGGAGTGGCCGTCGCCGTCGAGCGTGCCGCCGAACGATGCTATCGGGCTCCAGGTCTTGGAATAGCCGGTCATGTCGATGTCGGCGGCAAGGCGGTAGTTAGCCTTGGGGTCGGCGGCAATCTGCATCATGTCGCCGAGGGTAGACACGAGGTAGGGGTCTTCGGCCGTTCCGGTGCCGCCCTTGCTGAACTTGGCGAGAGGCAGGGAGTAGAACTCGATGTCGAAGTTGTCGGTGGTACGGCTGGCATATCCCACGAGAATCTCGGGCTTGGTGGTGTTCTGGTCAAGGATTGCGACGGTGGAGATGTCTCTGTTGTCGTCTCCGCTGAGGCGCATGAGAACCTCGCCGTCCTCTCTCGTGATGTAGAACACGTTGTCGAGCGTGGTTCCGGTGGCGCGCTTCTCCTTGGTGAGGAAGAACAGCTCGCGGCCGTCGTCGGTGTCGGCAAGATACGGGTTGAGACAGTTGTCGTTCAGGTTAGGCGTGAAGTACTGGTTGTTCTTGCCGAGATTCAGGTTCGTGAAGTGGTCGAGCGTGAGGTCGGGGTTGTACCATCCGATGCGGCCGATGGTGTTGCCGTCGGCATCGCTGTCGGCGTAAGCCATCTTGAAGCAGTAGAGGTAAGAGTCGCCCTTGGGCACGCGGTTCATGTAAGAGGTGATCTGTTCGCCGTCGATGGCGGCGGGTATGTGTGCGCCCTTCTCGCACGAGGGCAGGTTTACCGTCTGGAGCGACTGCTCGTTGCCCACGGTCTGGAGGAATACCCACTGGTCTTCCTGTCCCTTGAGGCTTGCAAGGGGGAACCACAGGTCGGTGACGTTGTCGCAGATGGTTTTCACAAGCTTGCCCTCGGAGTATACCTGGAAGTAGTACCGTGAGGCGTCGATGGAGCGGATGTAGTCGTACAGGGTGACTACGTAGTTCAGTTTGCCGTCTCCTGTGAAGTAGCCCTCGGAGAGATCGTCGGCGGAGAACATGCCGAATCCGCCGTAGGCAGGCCAGAACGCGTCGTCGGCCTGCGTGAGTGCGACGCCGAAGGAGTCGACGCGGTTGAAGTTACGGTCGTATGTCTCGAAGACGTAGGAGTTGTCCTTTGCGGGTATCGGGTCGAGTGACGTGCCCGTGTCGGGGTCTAACTGGTAGCCTTCGGCCCACGGCTTGGCATAGTGTGTGATGACGTAGTAGGGCTTGCCGTTGATGTCATGGATGTGGAAGCACGGGCCTTCACAGTAGTTTATCAGTTCGAAGTCGACGTCGAGAGTCTTCTCAAGTTCGGGCGCATCGCCTCCCCAGCCTACCGGTTTGTAGATGTAGAACCGCACGAGGTCCTTTCCTTCCTCCTCAACATCTTTTGAGATGATGAGGCGCTGGTAGGTTTCCCATGAGCTGATGGCGGTCTCGGTGAAGTCGGCCATGCCCTCGTAGGCGTGCATCTTGCGGCCGTCGGCCAGTGAATATACGAACGTGGAGTCTATGGTGATGCCGGGACCTAACACGAAATGTACGTAGACCATCATCTCGGTGGTCTTGTCGTCGCGGTCGAAGAACTTGGTGGAGAGCACCGGCATCGTCTGTATGGAGTTTACCTGCTTGTCTTCGGGAATCTGGATGGTGATGTTTCCGCGCTCGTTGTGTTCATTGTCGTATACTATGATGTTGGAACTCTCGTATAAATAAGTGCTCTCACCTTTCTCGTTCTTGCGTGTTGTAGATCTCTGGGCGCAGAGCCATGTGGTCTTGTCGGGACCTTCGAGATAGCTGAAGCCCTGCGTGCTGAACTTTGCCGTGGGCTCTTGGGCTGCCTTGCGCATCGCCGCCATGCCCGTGCCGGCCGTCAGGTCCTGAGCCGTCATTATGGCGGGCATGGTCTGTTTCTTGCTGTTGTGCACTGCCACATACTTGTGCGGCGCTTTCCTGAACCGTTCAGGGATGTTGCCTGCATTGCCGCCAGCCACTGCGGTGAGCGTGCTTCCGGTGATGAAGAGCAACAGAGTTGAGATAAATGATTTTCTCATAAAGATGTCTGTATGTATTAATAAATCGATAATTGTTCCGCTTTGAGAAGCCTGTTTGTACATCCTGACGCAAGTATTTGGTACTTTGCGACTTGCAAAGGTAGCCCAATTTCTATAATAAATATGTACATGTACATTCTTATTATATATTTTTAACCGAGCGGCGAACGGTTGGAAAGGGTGCCGGAGCATGCCCGCCGTTAGCCAATATTAACAAAGAAAAATGGCGATTGAACTATATGTGCGCATGCGGGAGCTAACTTTGCAGCCGTAAGGAGATGGAGCCGGAGCGGTTTCCGGCATAGTCTCAGGATACAACAGCTTTAATAAACTAAAAGACATGATGAACTATTACAATGACAGGCGCAGCCGCACGGACAGCGAGGAGATGCGCGCAGTGAGGACAAGGCAGATGAAGGAGGCCCGGGAGAGGCTGACGGAGGAGTTTGTGGAACTGCTCAGGATAGACCCCGAAGACGGCATGCGCTGGCGGGGGACGGTGGCAGACCTGATGGAGGCGGCACACATCGCATACACACAGGGCACTATCTGCGACAGTGACGGACGCACGTGCACGTTCTGCAGCATTGCCGAGAGGGTGTGCTCGTCGCTGCACGTCAAGCTGCCGGCAAACCCGAGGGGAAGTGCCTATCAGGCAGGACGGCGGAAGGGAGTGCGCCAGGAGGCGTTCATTGACCGCTATGTGAGAAAGATTTTCTACTCCGACGTAGACCATCCGCTGACGCAGGAGATAGAGCGCGGCATGCGCCTGTGAGCCGGCGGAGAGAGGAAAGGAACATAAAAGAAAGACATTTATATAATGCATACTATGAAACTAAGCACACATTTCTCGCTCGGGGAGATGATCTCCTCGGGCACAGCAATACGGCAGAACCGGCGCCAGGCCATGATGATGAGGGCGTAGCCGCCTGCCGGTAGCGCAACGTAGAGCGCGCAGTGTAGCGCGAGGAGGCTTGACAACGGCCGCAAAATGTTGTACCTTTGCAATGTCTTCCGGAAGACACCGTGAACAAACAAGATTTCATTAACCAATTAAAAAACAAAGAAAGGAAAACTGATTATGGCAGTACATTACAGACTTTACCAGAACAAGAACAAGAAGAGCACGTTTTTCAACAAGTGGTACGGACGCACGGTGGTGCTCGATACCGTCACCACCGACCAGCTGGCAGACACCATCGAGGCCAACTGTACCGTGAAGCGAGCTGACATCCTCGCTGTGATAAGTGAGCTGGTGGTGACGATGAAGAAGGAACTGCAGGACTCCAAGCGCGTGGTGCTCGACCGATTCGGGGCGTTCAAGCTCGGAATAAGCACCTCGCCGAGCGACACCGTCAGGGAGTTCTCCGTCGGACAGAACCTCAAGAACATACACATAGTGTTCCAGCCGGAGATGAAGGTGGCGAAGGACGGACGCCGCGTGAAGGCTTTTCTCGAGGGATGCAAGGTGGCAGAGCTGCCCAAGAACGACGTGAAGGCAGAGCCGAAGACCGAGGAGCCGGGAGCTTGAGCTGATGAAAGGAGGACAGACAATGGACTGGAAGAAGATTCTTAAGCTGATAGTGGCGGTGGCGACGGCACTGCTGGGCGCACTCGGCGCCACTCATGCGGCGGCCTTGATGGGCTGACGGGACACTTTTGGGATGACAGCGTGGCGGCACGTAGGAAGGCAACGGCTTTCTTACGTGCCGCTTTTCTTTGCCGCTTGGCAAAAAAACATTATCTTTGCAGGCATATATAATAAGGAGAAATAAAACCGGAAACCTGATGGACGGAGATTTTGACATAAGGCAGGAGCGCGGCACGACGGCCGAAAAAGACTTCGAAAACGCGCTCAGACCACTCTGCTTCGGCGACTTCAGCGGACAGCAGAAGGTGGTGGAGAACCTCGAAGTGTTCGTCGAGGCTGCCAAATACAGGGGCGAACCGCTCGACCATACCTTGCTGCACGGCCCTCCCGGACTGGGAAAGACGACGCTGAGCAACATCATCGCGAACGAGCTCGGCGTGGGATTCAAGATCACGAGCGGTCCCGTGCTCGACAAACCGGGCGACCTTGCGGGCATTCTGACCTCGCTCGAGCGTAACGACGTGCTCTTCATCGACGAGATTCACCGCCTCTCTCCCGTGGTGGAGGAGTATCTGTACTCGGCAATGGAGGACTACAGGATAGACATAATGATAGACAAGGGGCCGTCGGCGCGCTCTATACAGATAGACCTAAACCCGTTTACGCTCATCGGAGCGACGACCCGCGGCGGACTCCTCACCGCCCCGCTGCGTGCCCGTTTCGGCATAAACATGCACCTGGAATATTACGACCCCGAGACGCTCGGACGGATAATAAAGCGTTCGGCGGGCATCCTCAACGTGCCGATAGACGACGATGCGGCAATGGAGATTGCACGGCGGAGCCGCGGAACGCCCCGTATAGCCAACGCCTTGCTGCGCCGCGTGCGCGACTTCGCACAGGTGAAGGGTACCGGACGCATCGACGTGGGCATCACGGCGGTAGGCCTTTCGGCGCTGAACATCGACCGTTACGGCCTCGACCAGATAGACAACAAGATACTCCTGACGATAATAGACAAGTTCCGCGGCGGCCCGGTGGGCATCAGCACCATCGCCACGGCGATAGGCGAGGACTCCGGAACGGTGGAGGAGGTCTACGAGCCGTACCTCATCATGGAGGGATTCATCAAGCGGACGCCCCGCGGCCGCATGGTCACCGAGCTGGCATACCGCCACTTCGGGCGAAATCCGTACAGCGGAAACATCATGCAGCAGGAGCTGTTTTGAAAATAAGGGGGGGAGGCCTCTCTTAATCTCCCCAAAGGGAGAGCGAAGAATGAAGAGTGAAGAATCTCTCATTCCTCCCATCTTTTCCCCTCCCCTTTGGGGAGGTCGGGTGGGGCTAAAACTATTTCAATCATGGATAGAACAGCTATTTTCGCGGGCAGCTTCGACCCGTTCACCATCGGTCACGACTCTATCGTCAGGCGTGCCCTTCCCCTTTTCGACAGGATTGTTATCGGAGTAGGGGTCAATGAGGCCAAGCGCTGCATGTATCCGGCGGCGGAGCGCGTGGCGGCCATAGCATCGTTGTATGCCGGTGAGCCGCGCATAGAGGTCAAGGCATACTCCGGTCTTACTGTCGACTTTGCACGGCAGGAGTCTGCCGGGTTCATCGTCAAGGGCGTGCGGAGCGTCCGCGACTTCGAGTACGAGCGCGAGCAGGCCGACATCAACCGCCTCATCGGCGGCGTGGAGACGCTCCTTCTCTATGCCGAGCCGCACCTCGCGGCCGTCAGCAGCAGCATGGTGCGCGAGCTGATACACTTCGGACGCAGCGTCGATGAGTTTCTGCCGGTGCGTTAGCAGCAATTTTTTTGAAGGTGTGTCATAATGTAATATAGCCATATAGTAGACTAAGAATGATTGTTCAGTGAACTGTATATGCGGCAGGCGCTTTCATCCGGATGATGGAAGCGCCTGCCGTTTTCTGTTTGTTTATATGCGGGATATAGTTTTTTATACTAATGGGCGTACGATTTCTATTCTTAGTCCGAGTGCTGACATTATTCTATAGAACATTCCTGCGCTGACATCTATCGTCCCATTTTCAATCTTCGAGATATATGCCCTTGTCGTATTTATTCGTTTCGCCAATTCGGTTTGTGACACTTTAGCTTCTTTTCGTGCATCTGTCAGTATTTGGCTGGTATAGAAAGCGTATGCCTCTTCGTTGAACTTATTACGTTCCGGCGTTCCTTCCTTACCATATTTAGCGTCAAGCACTGCGCTGTAATCATTTATCAAGTGATCGTTTGTATTCATAATAAGCCTCCTTTATCTTTAAAGCCTTTTCAATTTCGTTTTCCGGTGTCTTCTGAGTTTTCTTTTGGAATCCGTTGAATAGAACCACAATCCTGTCGTTGTCGAATATGAAGAATATGCGGAAGATGTTTCCGTCATATTTTATGCGTAATTCATATAGGCCTTCACGTAATGCTTTTATGAATTTCACAGGTAGCCTGTCCTCGTATTCCAAAAGTGAGAGGATATAGTCAAGCTTGTGACATTCCTTTGACGATAGTTTTGATATGAAACTCTCGAAATATCCACCGAATGTTATTATCTTCCGTTTCATCATGCAAAGATAATGAATATAAAGATAATTAGGAAAAAATATTGCGATATTTATTTCTTATTTGGTTTTCAGTTGATTCTGTTTGGGCGTTTTTTTTACACAAAAAAGAGGACGGACACGATGGTGTGTGCGATGTGTGTCCGTCCTCAGTCGAATTAAATCATCAATCCAAAATCTAATCCGTTAGTATCGTTTCCGGCATTGTCAAGCTGCCGGCGGGCTTCCATTTACTTGTTGATGAACTTCTTGCCGTTCTGGATCATCAGGCCCTTGAAGTTGCTGTTTACGCGCTGGCCGGCCATGTTGTACATGGGAGCGTTTGCGTTCTCAGCGTTAGCGTTGATGCTGCTGATGCCGTTCGGATCAGAGAAAGCCTCTGCAGTGAATGCGATCTCACCGAGGTCTGTCTCGCTGAAGATAGCACCGCAGGTAGAAATCTTAGAGCCTGTAGCGTGAACATAGTAAGTAGCACCTTCAGCATAGACGGGGAACTTGATGATTCCGAGACCGCCAGACTTTACAGAGCTATTAGCGTCCTTTGTTACGATAACCTCAGGCCAGTTCAAGGCAGTACCGTTGCTGTATACATTGTCTGCATCCTTTGTCACGTCATAGTATCCGAGATCATCTGCGGGCAATGTGTAGGTCAGTACGGGGCTGTCGCCAACCTGTGCTTTGGGCTGCATTGCAAGTGTGTAAGCAACGAGTCTTTCACCTTCTCCGATGTTGCCTTCCCATACATAGTAAGGCTTGTTGGTAGACAACTTGCCGATGACATAGAGGAAGCCGTCTTTCTTAACATCGAACTTAACTACGAAACCACCTGTAGGACCGGCGGTGATTGTAGCTGTGGGGTTTGATGAACCGGTAACACCTGTAGGTATCTCAAAACCCTGTCCGCCGAGGGTGAATCCCTTGGTGGCATCGCCTTCGCCATAGAGGGCTGTCGTCTTTACGCTCTCATCAAAAGCGAGGGTCATCGTTACGTTGGCAGACTGGCCGAGAACGGTTCCTGCTGTGATGGCTGTAGCATCACCGGTAATACCGGCTGCATCAGCGTTTACATAAACTTTTTCCTGTGCGCTTGCTGCTGCAGAGATGAACAGAGCAGCTGCGAAAAGTAAACTTTTCTTCATAATGCTTTTAATTTTAATTGTTAGTGAATTGTTATTACTGTTTTAAGGAGTCCCGGAATGAAGCCGGGACTCCTGTCTTTTATTACTTTGTTCCTGTGAACGAGAATTTGTATGTCTTCTTGCTTCGTCCGTTTGTCACGGTTACGCTGTAATTGAACTCCAGTACATTCTCAGAAGATACGGTGCCCCTTATCGGGGTGTTGAGTCCTGAGAAATTCGTGTCGTTGAAGAAGAAGTATCCTTCCGGGATGCGTTGTATGTTCACGCGTCCGGATGCTTCGTTAGCCTCTATGGCTGTCTGCTTGTTCGGGTCTTCCGTTCCGTCGTCTTTCAGTTCGTTCTTGATGCCGACAACGAACTTCAGTCCCTGGCACTCTATCTTGTATGTGCTGACATACGGAGCAGAGGCCTCGAGCGTGAATGTTCCCGGTGCGGTTTCTGTCGTACTGCCGACGGTGCATGTCCATGTTCCGGAATAAACACCGGCAGAAGTCTCTTGCGGCTTGTCTGCAGGTCCGGCGTCGGCAATTTCCGGGTCATCGTCACAAGCGGTGAACGTTAGACAGGCAAACATTGCCATCAACATTATATTAAATATCTTTTTCATATTCATTTGCTTTAGAATTGTTATTAATATCCGGGGTTCTGGTCAGCCAGGGTCATGCCTGTGTTCGAGTTGATTTCAGCAACAGGAATTGGGCGGTACCACTTGATTTCTCCATTTGCGTTGCTCATCTGGTCAATGCTTGTCACGCTTCTGTTGAATGCGAGGTTGTAGCGTACGAGCTGCTTTGTGCGGCGCAGGTCTATCCAGCGCTGTCTCTCGCCGTACAGCTCGCGTCCGCGTTCATCGAGAACAAGGTCGAGGGCCGTGATGGTGCCGAATCCCGCAGGAATCTCATATTCCACCTTGCTGTTGTACTCGCTGAATGAGTTGAGCTTGGCAAGGCCGGCACGTCCGCGCACGGCATTAATCTTGGCAAGGGCGTTTGTCTCGTCTCCGGCCATCAGATAAGCCTCGGCTGCAACGAGATACATGTCGCTCACGTGGAAGATTACGACGTCGCGGTAGCAGTTTTTCTGGTTTACATTATCCGACTGGGCGTCATCAAACTTCTTCACGCTCGGGCTGTTCAATACCGAAGACATGGCTGTCGTGGTACTCTGAGAGGTCTCTCCCTTGATGCTTCCATCTGCGTTGAAAGAGAAGAGTATGATGTTCTCGGTGTCCATGATTGCTGCTTTGGGCTCCTTGATGCCGTAGCTTGAGTTCGGAACGAACTGTGCCTGATGTGCGGCAAGGTCGGCGCGTACTTCTTCGGCTGTCATGTAGTACGGATAGAACTTCGCTGCGATGGGGAGTCTGCTCTTGTCTGCCACGTTATAGTAGGCGTAGTAGCCGGTCGTGCCCCATGTAGAGCCGTCATAGTTGTAGCATGTTGTCATGAAAGTGGCATCATAGCGGTTGTCGCCCGGCTCGAAGAGTCTGAACGCCTTTTTGGATAGGTTGCCTCTCTCACCGCCGGGATTACCCTTCTGTCCGGTCTGTACGCTGTTGCCCACATAGTTGATGTAGTAGTTCTGCAGGCTGTGTCCGCCGGTCAGCTTGTCTCCGGGGAAGCCTTCCTTGTCGTACTGGATAGAGAAAATCTCCTCAGCGTTACCTTCATTGAACGGCGACCACTTGTTTTCAAACGTCATTGTAAGGTTGATGCCGTTGATGGCTTTCTCTGCCCAAGAGGCTGCTTCCGTGAAATACTCGGTGCTGCTGACCGTATATGTGCCGTTCACGGCATCGCCGAGTGTCGTTTCCAGATCCCATCCTGCCGCGAGACAAACCTTTGCGAGGAGGGCAGCGACAGCTTGCTTGCTTGCGTGTCCGGTATGGTCCTGTGCATCGAGGCTTGAGTTGTTGTATACATCTGTCAGGTCGGAAATCAGTCCTTTGTATATGTCGGCGACATTGGTGCGCGGGTAGCTGCGCTCTGCGTTCTCGATGTAAGTGGTCACATAGGGCACTGCACCGAACTGCTGGGTGAGAATGTAGTAGCAGTAGTCGCGCAGGAAGCGTGCCTCTGCGCCTGTCTTGCTGCCTGCCCCGGCATACTTTATGGTGCCGTTGGCATAGTTTATGGCTTTATACGATTTTGTATAGAAGTCGGTCACAGCATCGCTTTCCGGGTTGAGGGTTGTATACTGCTCGAATTCTCCGCCGCTTCCGCGCCATGACATGTAGAAGTCTGTTCCGTAGTCGAACATCTCTACCTGTGTGACGAGGGGCTTCATTGCATCGTATGTGCTTATCAGCATCTCAGCAGCGTTCTTGCTGAAGTAGCCGTCGGCATTCTCTCCGCCGGTCTTCTTGTTTTCGGCATCAAGGAAGTCGCTGCATCCGGACATTGCCATTGTGCAGGCGGCTGCTATGAATAAATACTTATATGTTTTCATCTGTTCCTTATTTTATGGTTAGAATTTAATGCTTGCACCGATCTGATATGTGACAGTGCTCGGACCGTCGTTCTTTGTTGCGGCTGTTGCCCACTCGGGGTCGAAGCCTCTGTATTTCGTGAATACGAACGGGTTGGTCACGGTAGCATAGAGACGGAAGTACTTGCATCCGATGTGGCTGATCCACTTCTGCGGGAATGTATATCCGAGAGTGATGTGCTTAACCTTCACGTATGATGCGTCAACAAACTGCTTTGCCTCATCCCAGTATGTCCTTACGTTTCCGAGTCCGTCGGCATTTCCGGTCTTGTTTCCGAATGCCGGGTAGGGATACTCGCCGTAGTGTGTGGTTGTCTGGTATGTGGGGTTGATGTATGTACCGTCGGGGTTGATGCCTTCAATGTCGAGGAGTGTTCCGGCCGGGATGTAGTAGTCCATGGCCATCTTTCCGCGGCCGCGGTCATGATAGTCGTAGTAGTCGCTGTTCATGAACGGAGAGGCAACGGTGTAGTCCTGCTTGGTATAGATTGAGAACGAGAAATCCCAGTTCTTGTATGACAGGTTTGAGGTGATGCTACCAGTCCATGATGGGTCGCTGTTGTATATCTCCTTGTCTTCGTTGTCCCATTTGCCGTCGCCGTTCTTGTCGCGTACGATGGGCTGTCCTTCAGACAGGCCGTAGCATGCGAAGTAGTAGTCATATTGGCGTACCTGCTTGCCGGGCTCGAATCCCTTTTCTCTTGCAATCTTGGTGTCGGGCACGGTCATCATTCCGTCTGTCACGATGCCGTCCCATGCATATCCGTATGCGTTGTTCACAGGATAACCTATGAAGAGGTTGCCTGTGGTCTTGTCTCCGATCCACTCCTCTGAAACGCCGTCAATCTCCTTCACCTTGTTCTTGTTGTGTGAGAATGTGAAAGATGTGCTCCAGTTCCAGTCCTTGTTTACGAAGTTCACCGTGTTGAGCGAGATTTCCACACCGCGGTTTTCCACCTTACCGATGTTTGTCGTCATCTTCACGCCACCGATTTCAAGAGGCAGAGGCACTTCGAAGAGCAGGTCTTGAGAGTTCTTCTGATAAAAATCGATACTACCGGTGATTCTGTTTTTGAGGAAGCCGAAGTCAAGTCCGAAGTTCCATTCGTGAGATTTCTCCCACTGTATCTCCTTGTCCACCACCGTGCCGGGAACCATGCCCTGTGCGTAGGCAGAGCCGAAGGGATAGTAAGTGGAGTTGCCCATAGACTGGATTGTGGCGAAGTTGCCGATGCCGGCGTTGTTACCGGTCACACCATAGCTCAGGCGGAGCTTCAGGTTGCTGATCCAGTCGAGCTTGTGCATGAACTCTTCCTCCGTGATGCGCCATGCAACGGCCAGCGACGGGAAGCATCCCCAACGGTGGTCTTTGTCAAATTTGGACGATCCGTCCCAGCGTACAGTACCGGTGAAGAGATAACGATCCTTATAAGCGTAGTTTGCACGCAGTGCATAAGAAATCATGCTGTTTTCGCCGTATTCCGTTTCAGAACCGTCTTGCGATACGAATGAGCCTGAGTTCATGTTCCACCAATCGGAATTTTCCATGACGCCTGTTGCCACCCATTTGTAGCCCTCTTTCTGGTATTGGGTCAGTGATGCAAGTCCCATGAGGCCGATGCTGTGGTCTTTGGCTATAGTGGTGTTGTAGTTGACGATGTTGTCCCATGTCCATGAGAACGACTTTGTGTTGTTGACCGTGGCTGTGTTTGTTCCTGCCGGCTCGTCTGCGTACGTCATGCCTGTTGCGGGGTTTATGTATCCTTTGAACGAACCGTCGCGATAGCTTGTATAACTTGGCGAGAAAGTAGTCTTGAAGTCGAGTCCCTTGATGATGTCGAACTTCAGATAGAAGTTGCCGAGCACGCGCCATGTCTCACGTTCGTGCTTCGTGTTTTTCAGAAGGTCGAGCGGGCTCTTGAAGTCAGAGAACTGATACTCGTTGGTTTCGAGAGTAGTCTTAGATCCGGGATAGTGGTTTATGTTGCCTTCATCATCATAAGCCTGCATGAATGGGTTTACGCGGTATGCCTCTTTGATGGCGTCATCATTGGCGTATGAGTTGTCAATGCGGGCAAGGTTTATGCTGAATCCTCCGCTGATTACTTTGTTCAGCTTGGCATCCACGCTACCCTTGAAGTTTATCCTCTTCTGCTCGTCGTTCAGATAGAGGCCCTTGTCCTGGTTGAAGCCCACGCCGAAGTGGTAGTTCACCGATTCGCTGGCTCCGCTGACGGACAGGTAGTGGTTCTGCTGTGCGCCGTCGTCGGTCACGAGGTTAGGCCAGTCGTATGTTCTTCCGGTGGCCATGTATTCCTTGAGCAGCAGTGATGAAGAGAAGTCGTTTGAGTTCTGCAATATGAGAGCTTGCTGTATACCGTCGAGATATGTCGTCGGCATATAGTAGTGGTTGCGTGCCTGGTTGTTGGTGTTCACCTGTGTGTTGAACTTGGATATGCGGTATCTGTAGAATTGGTCGGCCTCCATGAAGTCCGGCATGCGTGCGGCGGAGGTCCATCCATAGTATCCGTCGTAGCTGATAGTCGGTTTCTGACTCTTCTTTACGTTTGTTCCGCCCTTTGTGGTCACCATCACGACACCTGCCGTGGCGCGCGAACCGTAGATTGCGGTTGAGGAGGCGTCTTTAAGCACGTCGATGCGCTCGATATCCTGCGGGTTAAGAAACTGTATGTCGTCGCATATTACACCGTCTACCACATACATAGGCTTGGTGCTGGAGTTTATGGAAGACTTACCGCGGATTTCTATAGCGAATTCACCGCCGGCGCGGCCGGTGCTCTGTGTGATGCTCACACCCGGTGTCGTACCCTGCAGGTTCTCCATTACGCTGGGTGCTCCCTTTGCCACGAGCTTTTCCGTGCCGATGGAAGAGACGGAACCCGTGAGGTCGGTCTTCTTCATCGTGCCGTAGCCGACAACCACAATCTCCTGCAGTTCCGACTTGTCTTCTGCAAGCACGATGTTGAACTGTGTCTTTCCAGCCACGGGTACGGTCTGCGTGATGTAGCCGATGTAGCTGATTTTCAACTTTGTTTTCTCTGAAACGTTCTTGATTGTGAAGTTTCCATCAATGTCGGTGACAGCTCCGCTGCCTCCCTCGGCCATGATGGTCACGCCAATCATCGGTTCTCCGGCTGCGTCCTTGACTGTTCCGTGGATAGTCTTCTGGGCATAACCCAGAACGCAAATCATGGACAATGCCAGAACCGTAAAGATTCTTCTGATTTGTTTCATACTTTCTGTTAATATTAGTTTATAGATTTTATTCTCATGGCAAAGATTTGGCTAAGGGCCGAACTATACCGCAACAAAGGTAGGTTAATGTTTCAAAAAAAAAAAATAACGAAAGTGAAAAATAACGGCAAAGCGCCAAATTTAGCCTTTTTTAAGATATTACACATCCTTTAAGTATTACTTTTGCATCGGTTTTGAAAAAATATGCGATAAGCTGATGATTACTTACAGTGCAGAGGGCATTAGGATGCCGGCTATTAAGAAGAGGGCTGTCACGGCGTGGATAAAGGCTGTGGCGGCGGCCCACGGACGCAGGGTGGGCGAGATAGGGTATATGTTTGTGGACGACGGGAAGATTCTAGAGGTCAACAACGAGTATCTCGGCCACGACTACTATACCGATATAATAACGTTCGACTATGATGAGGGTGACGTGATAAACGGCGACATCGTCATCAGCGTGGACACGGTGAGGAGCAATGCCTTGCAGTTCGGCAAGAGTTTCGACGACGAGCTGCACCGGGTGATTATCCACGGCATACTCCATCTGTGCGGCATCGACGACAAGGGGCCGGGCGAGCGCGAGGTCATGGAGGCCGAGGAAAACCGTGCCTTGGCGATGCTGATAGGGTGACAGGGTTGTTACGGGCGCCTCGTAAGACTGTTACCTGCCGCGCGTAACAAGGCGACGCGCCACAGGTAACAGTGTGACGCGCCACGGGTGACACCGTTACGCGTGGCAGGTAACAAACGAAAGAGCCGCCGCCAGGAATCAGCTTGATTCCAAGCGGCGGCTCTTTCGCTTTATTTCTCGGCTGAGGTTATCACCTCGATGCCTTTCCTTACAATATCGTTTTCTTCGTTGATAATCTCGAAATACTGGTTCATGTCCCACAGGTCGCGGGCCACGAGGGCTTTCAGCTGCAGGCGCAGCAGGGGCAGCGTCTTGGCCAGCTCCCCGTCGTCTTTCGGCTTTATGCCCTGCTTCTCCGCCTCGGCGATGATGCCGTCGGTGACGCTCTGCGGTATCTCGAAGCGTGCCTTGAAGTCGGCGAAGCTGGCATACTGCCTCTTCAGGCTCTTGCGGTTCTTGTCGGCGTAGTGCAGGTTTGCGTTCACGATGAGTCCCTTTGCCGACAGCTCGCGGTGCAGCCGGGTGTAGCGTGTGGTGTCGAGGGGCACGAACCGGTCGGGCATTATGCCTCCGCCGCCGTATACGGTGCGGTGGAGCCGCAGGGTCTGGTATTTCAGCGAGTCGGCGAAGTGTATGCTGTCTGCATTTGTCAGCTCGCCGCTCTTGAGGCGGTTCATCATGTCCATGGCGTAGTCCTTGTTGTCGCCTTTCTTATATGGCTTCTGTATGCACCGTCCGGCGGGCGTGTAGTAGTGCGACACGGTGAGGCGTATCATCGAGCCGTCGGGCAGGTCTATGGGGCGCTGCACGAGGCCCTTGCCGAATGTGCGGCGGCCTACGACGGTGCCGCGGTCGTGGTCCTGCACTGCTCCGGTGACAATCTCGGCAGCCGATGCGGTGTATCCGTCGACGAGCACGACGATGCGTCCGTCCATGAAGCGTCCGTTGCCGCGTGCGCGGTATTCGGTGCGCGGGGTGGTGCGGCCCTCGGTGTATACGATGAGGTCGTCCTTGGCGAGCATCTCGTCGGCGATGCTCACGGCTGCCTGCAGGTAGCCGCCGCCGTTTTCCTGGAGGTCGAGCAGCAGGTCGCGCATGCCCCCGGCCTTCAGCCTGGCGAGGCTCTCGACGAACTCTGCGTGCGTGGTGGCTCCGAAGCTGCCTATGCGTATGTATCCCACTCCGGGCCTTATCATGTATGCCGCGTCTACCGACTTGACGGGTATCTTGTCTCTCGTGACGGTGAAGGTGAGCTGCCCGGCGATGCCCCGGCGCACCACTCCGAGGCGCACCTTCGTGCCCTTGGGTCCGCGCAGGCGGCGCATTATCTCTTCGCGGGCCATCTTCACTCCTGCTATCGCGGTGTCGTTGACGGTGACGATGCGGTCGCCGGCGACGATGCCGGCCCGCTCCGACGGGCCTCCGGCCACGGGCTGTATCACCATGAGCGTGTCGTCCATCATGTTGAACTGCACGCCGATGCCCTCGAAGTTTCCGGCGAGCGGCTCGTTCATGGCCTTCACCTCCTTCGGGGTGGAGTACGACGAGTGGGGGTCGAGCTTCTCGAGCATGCCGCGGATGCCGTCTTCGACGAGCTTCTTCTCGTCAACGCTGTCTACGTAGAGCTTGGATATCGCCAGTTCGGCGATGCTCAGCTTGCGCAGGGCCTCGGTCTGGGCGTTTAAAGGTAAAAAGGTAAAGAGGTAAAAAGGTAAAAGGGCGATGGCGCGCTTCATGCCTTCTGAGATGGGGTGTTTCATTGTGGTGTTGTTTTAGCCCCTCCCGACCTCCCCAAAGGGGAGGAGAATATTATGGGAGGGATGGGTTTTCTTTATGGGAGATTCTGGGAGGGCTGGGAGAGCTGGGAACTATGGGAGAACTGGGAACTATGGGAGAGCTGGGAACCCTTTATGCAGCTATCGGATTCTTCCTTCTTCACTCTTCCCTCTTCCTTTCTCCTCCCCTTGGGGAGGCTGGGAGGGGCTCCCTCACTCCACCACATCTTCCTCTATCACGAGGTTGTCTATGATGAAGTTCTGTCTTTCCTGGGTGTTCTTGCCCATGTAGTATTCGAGGAGCTTCTGCACCTGGTCGGTCTTGTGTAGCGTGACCTGCTCGAGGCGCATGTCCGGGCCGATGAAGTTGGCGAACTCGTCGGGCGATATCTCGCCGAGACCTTTGAACCGCGTTATCTCCGGGTCGGGACCGAGCTCGGCGATGGCCTTGAGGCGCTCGTCCTCGTTGTAGCAGTAGCGGGTGATGAAGTCGCTCTTCTTCCCGTCGGCCTTTGCCGCCGCCCCGGCCACCACCTGCTTGTCCTTTATCTTCGTGCGGCGGTTGCGCACGCGGAAGAGCGGCGTCTGCAGCACGTATACGTGTCCTTTCTTGATAAGGTCGGGGAAGAACTGGAGGAAGAAGGTGATGATGAGCAGGCGGATGTGCATGCCGTCGACATCGGCATCGGTGGCGACGATGACCTTGTTGTAGCGCAGCGTGTCGAGACCCTCCTCTATGTCGAGCGCGGCCTGCAGCAGGTTGAACTCCTCGTTCTCGTAGACCACCTTCTTGGTCAGCCCGAACGAGTTGAGCGGCTTTCCGCGCAGCGAGAACACGGCCTGCGTGTTCACGTCGCGGCTCTTGGTGATGCTTCCGCTGGCCGAGTCGCCCTCGGTGATGAATATCGAGCTCTCCTCCTTGCGGGCGTTCTTGGCGTCGCTGAAGTGTATGCGGCAGTCGCGCAGCTTGCGGTTGTGCAGGTTCGCCTTCTTGGCGCGCTCGCGGGCGAGCTTGGTCACTCCGGCCATGGCCTTGCGCTCCTTCTCGCTCTCCTGTATCTTCTGGAGCATCACCTCGGCCACGTCGGGCGTCTTGTGTAGATAGTTGTCTACCTCGGTCTTGATGAAGTCGCCCACATATTTGTTGATGCTCACGCCGCCGCCGGGCTCCATGGTGAGCGAGCCGAGCTTTATCTTCGTCTGGCTCTCGAACATCGGCTCCTCCACGTTGATGGCTATCGCGGCGACGAGGCCGTTGCGTATGTCGCCGTATTCGAAGCCCTTGCCGTAGAATTCCTTTATCGTCTTGGCGATGTGCTCCTTGAAGGCGCTCTGGTGCGTGCCGCCCTGCGTGGTGTGCTGGCCGTTCACGAACGAGTGGTACTCCTCGCCATACTGCCCCGTGTGGGTGAAGGCAATCTCGATGTCGTCGCCCTTGAGGTGTATGATGGGGTAGAGGCCGTCTGTGGTCATGGTGTCGTTGAGCAGGTCTTTCAGTCCGTTGCGGCTGAGGATGCGCCTGCCGTTGTACATGATGGCCAGTCCGGTGTTGAGGTAGGTGTAGTTACGCAGCATCGTCTCCACGATGTCGTCGTGGAACGAGTAGTTCTGGAAGAGGGTGTTGTCCGGCTCGAAGAATATGTACGTGCCGTTCTCGTCGGCCGTGTCTTCGGTGACGTCGCTTGTCATCACGCCGCGCTCGAAGGTGGCCTTGCGCACCTTGCCGTCGCGGTATGAGCGTACCTCGAAGTGCGAGCTGAGGGCGTTGACCGCCTTCACGCCCACACCGTTCAGTCCGACGCTCTTCTTGAACGCCTTTGAGTCGTACTTTCCTCCGGTGTTGAGCACGCTGACGGCTTCTATCATCTTACCCTGGGGGATTCCCCGGCCGTAGTCGCGCACGGCTACGCGGAGGTTGTCTTCGACGGTGATCTCTATTCTGTTGCCGGCGTGCATCTTGAATTCGTCTATCGAGTTGTCCGTCACTTCCTTGAGAAGCACGTATATTCCGTCTTCGGGCAGGTTTCCGTCGCCGAGGCGGCCGATGTACATGCCGGGGCGGGTGCGCACGTGCTCCATGTCGGAGAGGTGGCGTATGTTGTCGTCGGTGTATTCGACGCTGTTCAGCAGTTCGCTGGTATCTTGGTTGTTGGGCATTATTGGGGTTTTGGGGGTTATGTTTTTTGGGGGCTATGGGAGAGCTGGGAGTTATGGGAGAACTGGGAGCTATGGGAGAACTGGGAGCTATGGGAGAACTGGGAATCCTTTATGCAACTATTGGATTCTTCGTTCTTCCCTCTTCGTTCTTCACTTGGAGATCGGGATGGGCTTCTTATAGCACCTGCGGCGCTTGTGGCATTCGCGCTCGAGATACTGCCACTGGCTCTGCACCTTCTCGTTGGTCTCCATTTCCACGTGGGTCTCGCCCCACTTGAAGCCATATTTCTGGTACCACGGTATCAGGTCGGCGAAGAGCAGGGCGTTGGCGCCCTTGGCGCGGTATTCGGGCAGGATGCCTATGAGCAGCAGGTCGACGACCTCCGTCTTGTGGAAGAACAGCGCCTTGGCAATGTGCCACCACCCGAAGGGCAGCAGGCGGCCGCGGCGGCACTTCTGCAGCGCGCGCGTCAGAGACGGTATGGTGATGCCCACGCCGACGATTTTGCCGCCGGCATTGCGGTCTTCCACGAGCGTCACGAGGTTGAGGTCGGCCATCTTCAGATACATCTTCACATACTGGTCTATCTGCCGCTGGCTCAGTTCGGAGTAGCCGTAGAGGTGGCTGAACGTGCCGTTTATCACGTCAAAGATCTTCTGGCCGTAGCCCTCCTTTAGCACTTCGCGCTTCGTCAGTTTCTTCACGTGCAGGTTGTAGCGCTTCTCTATCATCGCCGCAATCTTGGCATATTTCTCCGGCATCTTCTCCGGCACGAGCAGCTTGTACTCCACGTAGTCGTTGTCTTTCTCCCAGCAGCCCATGCGCTCCATGTGCTCGGGATAGTAGGGGTAGTTGTATATCGTGGCCTGGGTGCCGAGCTGGTCGAATCCGTGGGTGAGCATGCCCTCGGGGTCCATGTCGGTGAAGCCGAGCGGACCGATCATCTCCGTCATGCCCTTGCTGCGCCCCCAGTCTTCGACCGCCTTGAAGAGAGCCGCCGACACGTCCATGTCGTCGATGAAGTCTATCCATCCGAAGCGCACGCTGCGGCGGTTCCAGCGCTCGTTGGCCTTGTGGTTGATGATTGCAGCCACGCGTCCGACGGCCTTTCCGTCCCTGTAGGCGATGAAATACTCGGCCTCGCAGAAGTCGAAAGCGGCGTTCTTGTCCTTGCTCAGCGTGTTGACGTCGTCGAAATAAAGGTTGGGGGCATCGTATTCGTTGCCTTGATATAAGTCGTAGTGGAATTCGATGAAGGCTTTGAGGCCTTTCCTGTCAGTTACTTTCCTAATTTCTATCTGTGACATTATAGCCCTTTTGATACTTGTTGTTATTACGGCATAGATAGCAGAGCGTTATCTATGCTTGTCCATATCTGATGATAAAGGTTGCCGCCGGCCCGTAAACAGCTCCGGATAAACTGCCGTTTTGCTGCCGGAAAGGCGGCTATTTCATGCAAAGGTAGCTTTAAAAATCAAAAAGAAGAAAGAAAATTTGTTTTTTTTAAGAAGTTGGTTTACTTTTGCAGGCAATCAGATGAATTTTAAAGTATTAACTATTAAATTAACAAAACGAATGTATAGAAAACAATTCTTGACGGCAGCGCTTTGCCTGCTGGCTTCCGGCGCTGTGATGGCGCAGGACGGCGACAAGGGTAAGCTGAAGTCTTACAGCTATGTAGAGGCGCAGGGAGGTGTCCAGATGACTCTGACGGATGCGAAGATGGACAAGTTGATAACTCCGGTGGGCGCACTCTCGTTCGGCCACTACTTCACTCCCGTGGTGGGCGCGCGTCTCCATGTCAGCGGATGGGAGGCAAAGAGCGGATTCAACGACCTCGGCTTCTACAAGTGGAACTACATCACCACGAGCGCAGACATCATGGTGAACCTCAGTAATCTTATCGGCAGCAAGAGAAACCACTTCCTCAACGTGATATTCATCGGCGGCGTCGGCCTCACCAACGCATGGAGCAACGATGATGCCAACGCCATGGCCAAGGCCAACATGGACCGCAACATGCCGTTCGTTTGGGACGGCAACCGGCTGAGCCATAACCTCCGGGCCGGTCTGCGCCTCGAGACCGACGTGAGGAAGCCGCTCGGCGTGTCGCTCGAGATCGGTGCAAACAGTCTTGACGACCGCTTCAACTCAAAATACAACGATGCCGACGACTGGATGGTCACCGCCGCACTCGGCGTGAGCCTGCGCTTCGGCCATAAGTACAGGAAGCCTGCCGTCGTGCCCGCAGCCGTGGTGACACCGGCAGCGAAGCCGGAGCCAGTTCCCGCTCCGGTGACAAAGACCGTCACCCGCACGGTGGAGAAGAAAGTTCCTGTGAAGCTGCATGAGGAGAAGTTCTACAAGCTCCGCGAGTCTGACGCTGAGGGCGGAAAGGCCCAGATGAAGCGCGTGGCCGACTTCCTGAAAGAGTATCCTGAGGCAAAGGTCACAATCGTGGGTTATGCCGACAAGGGCACGGGAACTCCCGAACTGAACGTTAAGTATGCCAAGCAGCGTGCCGACAAGTGCAAGGAAGAGCTCGTAAACGAGTATGGAGCTGATGCTTCGCGCATCATCACCGACTCGAAGGGCGACAGAGTACAGCCGTTCGAGGACAACGACAAGAACCGCTGCGTCATCATCGACGGCTCAGCGGAGAAGACCGTCACCGAGACAATCACCGAGACGGTGACAGAATAAAAGGACATGTTTCCTTTCGGGGAGGGTGGTAGCAAAGATATAGGTGCTGCCACCCTCCTTTATTTTAAGGCGCTTGCGCAGTTCGGCCACGGTCAAGGGGAAGTTGCGCACGGTGATGTTGGCCCTGTCGGTTCCGGCAAGGACCGCCTTCAGCTCCTTGCGGTTCATCCCCGTGACGGCCTGCACGGCGAAGCGTCGGCCCGGGAAACCGGCGACTGGCGTGCCGGAAACGAACAGGTGGCTGTTGGCGTCTATCTGCCGCACGCCGTAGCGCTGCGCGACGGCCCTGAAGCAGCCGGCCTTCATTATCGAAGCGTTTGGTTCGTAGAGATATCTGAAATCGTCATCATCATCAGCCGGCTCTCCATTCCCCGCCGCGGCAGCAAATTCTTCCCTCTTCCCTCTTCGTTCTTCACTTATAAAAATAGTGTCGTCTGCGCAGAACAGCCTTATCCCTTCGCTGCCGTCGCCGCGCCGCGTCGCCACAACCAGCAGTTCCTTGCACTCGTTCCCGGCGGATACGATGTGCACCTCGCTGACGCATCTTCCGGCCGCGGCCTCGATGTCTTCCACCGCCTTGTGCCAGTCGAGCATGGGCGACAGCTTTATCATCACGCTGCCGGCCTTGTCCAGCAGAGTGTCCATGAGATTGAGAATGTCGGGGGTGCAGTCGCTGATGGCGAATGTGCGGCCGCCGTGACTGTCGCGGCGTGCGGGATCGATGAATATCAGTGACGCCCCGCCGGAGAAATACTTGATGTATTCCGTGCCGTCACCGTTCACCGTCTCCGCATGGTTGAGGCCGAGAAGGCGGAAGTTGTCCTTCGCGATGGCGCATAGATGCTCCTGCCGCTCTATGTATACGGCCCGTTCAAACCGGCGTGCGATGAACGAGAAGTCGACGCCGAAGCCACCGGTGATGTCTATGAACAGTTCGCCGCCGGCAATCCTTCCGGCGATGTCGGCCTTGTAGAGGGCCGTCTGTTCGCTCGAGCACTGCTCCATGGAGATGTGCGGCGGGTAGGTGATGCCCTCGGTGGCGGCCCATGACGGAAGCTTGCGGCGCGCCGTCTGGCGGCCGGCAATCTGGTCGAGGGCAAAAGGCAGGTCTATGTCGGTGCGGCCGGCGGCCTTCAGTGCGAGGGCGCGGACGTCGTCGTTGGCGTGGGAAGCTATGAAGTCGGAGGTTGTCATGGGAGATGGAGCCCCTCCCGGCCTCCCCAAAGGGGAAGTGAAGGGCGGAATTTTATGGGAGGAATGGGAATTTTATGGGAGTTATGGGAGTAATGGGAGGACTGGGAGTAATGGGAGGGATGGGAGAGATGGGATGAATGAGCCGGCCGCCACGCTTCACCTCCCCTAAGGGGAGGCCGGGAGGGGCTTCTTCCGGGGGGCTTGGGGGAGGGGCTTCACCACCTTAAAATATTTCTTAGCCTGTGCCCTTGTCCTCAGGTTGAAGTGCCACCACTCGGTGCGCAGGGGCTTCCAGCCGGCTGAGCGCATCACCTCGCGCAGCAGGCGGCGGTTGTCGTAGGCCTCGCGGGTGATCATCTTCCGCCTGAGCAGTTGTTCCTCGCTGTCTATGTGCGAGATGGCCGTCATGTTGTCGACCTTGGTTCCCATGGGGATGGTGTCGCCGTTCTCGCGGCAGAGGGTGATGTCGACGGCCAGTCCGTAGTTGTGCAGTCCGCCGCCGTTCTTCGGGTTACTCACGTAGAAGCTGTGGCCGGTGTTCTTCACCGCGTCCCACATCTTCTGCTGTATGCTCATCGGGCGTGCCGCGTCGTAAACCTTGAGGCTCAGGTCGGGCCTGAGCTGCTTCAGCCTGCGCTGTGCCTTGACGAGCGCATCGGCTGCCAGCGGGTGCAGGAAAGCCTGTTTCAGGTCGCCGTAGAGTATGCGTCCGGTGAAGTTGTCGGCCCGGGCATACATCAGGCTGACGTGTATCGTCGGGTCTTTGACAGCTATGTCGACAAGTCCCTGTGCGGCCATGGCCTGTGCCGTGGTCTTGCGCGTCTTCTGTGCGGCGGCGAATGTTGCGGCGGCAAGGATGATGACGGTGATTATTGCTTTTGATTTCATGTCTTTTCTGTTTTGCTGACGGTTGCTTCCAATCTTGCTGATGGCAACGGCGGTGTAGCCGGCAGTGCGGTGCAAAGGTAGTCAAAAAGCACGAAATAAATGAGGATCCCGGGCTTATTTGTGCCCGGGACCCTCTCTCCTACGTTAGTATGTTATGAAAAATTTGAGAGAATTGAAACTTCACAGTTTCGTTGTTGTTTTACTAAAAATGATTATTATGTTAGAGAAAGCATAGAAATATCTCTGTCTCAGCCCGCTGACGGGCGTATCCTTGTCTGCCTCGCGGCCTGTCCGGCCTTTGCCGTCTTCACTCCGAAGTGCTTTGCCAGACTGTTGATGAACTCGTCGTCAATGTCTCCCGTGAGGTTGACGATGACCATGGTGTTCTGCTTTGTGTCATTGTGGAGCAGTATCAGCTCTACCGTGTCGCCCTCTTTCGTCTGCCTTGTGTAGAACGTTCCGTGGGCGCCGGTGCTGTTGTAGCTTCTGTTCTTGCGGAAGCGGCTGCTGTTCTTCCCGAGCAGTTCCTCTGCCTGGCGGTAGTATTCGTGCCCGTTGCTGCTTGCCGTGACTATGCGGGCGCTCTTCAGCTTCTGTATGGCCTGCGTCATGCTGGTGCTGTTTTCGCCGTCGGAGTATTTCGTCAGCTGCTCCATCATCTTCGGGCTTACCGTCACGCAGAGCACCGCCGTGTCCTTTTCATACTCCTGCATGAACCTCGATGCGAAGTCCTGCGCATTCTGTGCGGCAACCGCGGCAGCCGTCATGACGGCCATTATCATGCTTGCCAGCCTCTTCATTCCTCTGCCGTTGAGTCGTTGCTTACTCCCGCCGTGTCTGCCACGATGGCCATTGACATGCCCTCGGATACGAGCTGGAGTGCATCCTGCACGTTGTCGTATGCCGTTTCGGGGTCGGTGAACGTATCCTGATATGCGGCGTAGTTTATCTCGTCGCTGCTGTCGCCTCCGCTTATGGAGAACTGCGCTGCGTTTCCTATGGTTATTATTATCGCCACCACGGCAGCAGCCTTGAACAGCGGCATGAGCCTGCGCGGCATCTTTATCGTGCGGGCTTTCACCGTGGGCGGCTCGTCGATGGCTGCCAGCACCTTCGCGTCGAAGTCGTCGCCGAGCGTCTCGCTGTCAGACGGTGCCGCGGCGAACAGCTCCCGGTATGCGGCGAGCCCTTCGGGCAGCTCCTTCTGGCTGAAGAATGCGCGCAGTATCTGCTCCTCTTCGAGCGATGTGTCGCATGTCCAGTAGCGTTCGAGCAGTTGTTCTATATACTTATAGTCCATAGTTTTCCCTTTCTGCGTATTTCTGTTTTATTGTCTGGCGGGCGCGGAAGATGTTTACCTTCACCTGTTCCTCGCTTATTCCGAGTATTCCGCTTATCTCCTTGTAGCTCTTTGCCTCGAAGTCACGCAGGTGCATTGCGCTGCGTTGCTTCTCCGGCAGGCTGTCCATTATCATTCTGACGGTGGCCATCCTGTCGTGCGATATGGCCTGAGCCTCGGGATTTGCCCCGTAGGATGTGTCTGGGTGGTGGCTTCCGCCGGCCTCGTCGATGCTCAGGTTGCGGTTTGCGGCAGCCTTTGCCTTGTCGAGAGCCATATTGCGGCATATCGTGAGGCAGAATGCTTCGATGGATTCAATCTGCTCCCACGTGTCGCGCCGGTTCCATACCTTTATCATTGTTTCCTGCACGACATCCTCGGCCTCCGCCTTATCGAGGGTAATGCGGAGGGCGAGCCGGAAGAGTTTGTTCTTCAACGGCAGCACGTCGTTCCGGAAACTGATTTTTTTCATCCTCTCTATTATTGATGACGAATCAGGAAGGCAAAAGTTACAGGAAAGTTGAAAAATATCTGAAAGTTGAAAACAGAGACACGAAGGGCTATGTATCTCTGTGTCTCCGTGTCTCTGTGTTCATTATATAATAAGGTGTAATCCGACTGCTTACATTATGACGGTGCCGTGGCGGCCGTCTATGGCGTCGGCCTTTGTGATGATGACACGGCTCACCCCGGCCTCGATGGCTTGCAGGGCGTTCTCTATCTTCGGCAGCATGCCGCCGCTGACGGTGCCGTCGGCGGTGAGCGCGGCAAACGATTCGCGCGTTATCGTGGGTATGACGCTGCCGTCGTCGTCAGGGTCGGAGAGCACGCCGGGTTTCTCGAAGCTGTATATCAGTGTCACGTCGTAGTATGCGGCGAGTGCCTTTGCCGTCTCTCCGGCCATGGTGTCGGCATTTGTGTTGAGGATGTTGCCCTGCCCGTCGTGTGTCAGCGGTGCCACGACGGGTGTCACGCCGGTCTCTATCAGTGAGGCGAGTGCCTTGCCGTCGGCCTTGTCCACGTCGCCGACGAAACCGAAGTCGACCCCGTTTTTCAGCGGGCGCTTGTGGCTGCGGATGATGTTCATGTCGGCTCCCGTCAGTCCGAGAGCGTTCACGCCGCAGGCCTGCAGCCGTGCGACGATGTTCTTGTTGACGAGTCCGCCGTATACCATCGTCACCACTTCGAGCATGTCTCTGTCGGTGATGCGCCGCCCGTCGACCATGCGGCTCTCTATGCCGAGGCGCGCGGCAATCTGCGTGGCGCGTCTGCCGCCGCCGTGCACGAGAATCTTGCGGCCTTCTATGACGGCAAAGTCTTTGAGCAACCTGTCGAGCTGGGCTTCGTCTTCGACGACGGCCCCGCCCACTTTTACTATTGTGATGGGCTCAGCCGGTCTCCCTGAGGGAGAGGAGATGGGGGATGTAATTGGATTCATGGGAGTTTATGGAAGCCCCTCCCGGCCTCCCCAAAGGGGAGGTGAAGGGTGTCGGGCTATGGGATTAATGGGATTTTATGGGAATTTGTGGGAGTGATGGGAGCTTATGGGAATCATGGGAGAGATGGGAGGAATGAGCCGGACATCCCTTCACCTCCCCTTTGGGGAGGCCGGGAGGGGCCCCTATTCTAAATAGGTATATCCGTAGAGTCCCGAGCGGTAGTTGCTGAGGAACTCCTTGCCCTCTTCGAGGGATATCTTTCCTTCCTTGACGCTCTTTGCCACCCACACCTCGAGCTGCCGCACGAGTTTCTTCGGGTTATACTGCACGTAGTCGAGCACTTCGGCCACGGTCTCTCCGTCGAATATCTGGTCGATATGGTAGTGTCCGTCCTTTACGCTGATGTGCACGGCCGTGGTGTCTCCGAAAAGGTTGTGCATGTCGCCGAGAATCTCTTGGTATGCTCCGACGAGGAACACGCCGAGATAATAAGGCTCGTTGCGGCGCAGCGTGTGCACCGGCAGCACATGCGAGTTGTTGCGGTTGGTGACGAAGTTGGCAATCTTGCCGTCGCTGTCGCATGTGATGTCCTGCAGCGTGGCGTTGCGTGTGGGGCGTTCCGTGAGGCGCTGTATGGGCATTATGGGGAACAGCTGGTCGATGGCCCATGAGTCCGGCAGGCTCTGGAAGAGCGAGAAATTGCAGAAATACTTGTCGGCCAGCAGCTTGTCGAGGTTCATCAGTTCCTCGGGAGTGTGCTTGAGATGCTTGACGAGGATGTTTATCTCGTGGCATACGCTCCAGTACATGCTCTCAATCTCGGCCCTCGTCTTCAGGTCTACGATGCCGTGGCAGAACAAGTCGAGCGACTCCTCGCGTATCTGCTCCGCGTCGTGCCAGTCTTCGAGCATCGTGCGGGGCGTGAGGTTATCCCATATCTCGTACAGGTCTTTCACGAGTTGGTGGCTGTTCTCGTCAGGTTCGAACTCCTCGTCCATCTCCGGCAGCGAAGCCGTCTCGAGCACGTCGATGACGAGCACCGAGTGATGGGCCGTCAGCGAGCGTCCGCTTTCGGTGATGATGTTGGGGTGGGGCAGTCCGTTCTTGTCGGCGGCATCGACGAATGTGTATATGCAGTCGTTCACATACTCCTGTATCGAGTAGTTCACCGAGCTCTCGCTGCTGGGCGAGCGCGTGCCGTCGTAGTCTACGCCGAGCCCTCCGCCGCAGTCGACGAAGTCCACGTTATACCCCATCTTGTGCAGCTGGGTGTAGAATTGCGACGCCTCGCGCAGTGCGGCCTGTATGCGGCGTATCTTCGTTATCTGGCTGCCGATGTGGAAGTGGATTAGTCTCAGACAGTCGCGCATGCCCTTCTTGTCGAGCATCTCGAGGGCCTCGAGCAGTTCGCTGCTCGTCAGTCCGAACTTGCTGGCGTCGCCGCCGCTCTCCTCCCACTTGCCGCTTCCGCTTGCCGCGAGCTTTATGCGGATGCCGAGATACGGCTTCACGTTGAGCTTCTTGGCCTCGCGGGCAATTATCTCGAGCTCATTGAGCTTCTCCACCACGATGAATATGCGCTTGCCCATCTTCTGTGCGAGCAGGGCCAGCTCTATGTAGCTCTGGTCTTTGTATCCGTTGCACACGATGATGGAGTCGCTCTGGCACTGCACCGCAATCACTGCGTGCAGCTCCGGTTTCGAGCCGGCTTCAAGGCCGAGGTTGAACTTACGGCCGTGGGAGATGATTTCCTCCACCACGGGCTGCATCTGGTTCACCTTGATGGGATAGATGATGAAGTTCTCGCCCTTGTATCCGTATTCCGCCGCAGCCTTCTTGAAGCAGCTGCTCGTCTTCTCGATGCGGTTGTCGAGGATGTCGGGAAAGCGCAGCAGCACCGGGCTGGTCACGTCTCTCAGGGCCAGTTCGTCCATCACCTCGCGCAGGTCTATCTGCGATTCGTCCTTGCTGGGCGTGACGTAGACGTTGCCTTCGCTGTTGATGCCGAAATAGGAGGTGCCCCAACCGTTGATGTTGTAGAGCTCCTTAGAGTCTTCGATTGTCCACTTTTTCATTCTGTTTCTTTCTTTTTATGGGAGGTGAAGGGATATTATGGGAGTTATGGGAGTTTATGGGAGGGATGTGAGAGATGGGAGAACTGGGCCGTGTATCCTTTCACCTCCCCTTTGGGGAGGCCGGGAAGGGTCTTCTTCAAGCCTATATCCCGAGCATCTCCCTGATTCTCTCTACCGATATCTTAATCTTCTCGTAGTTGTCGAGCAGGTTCACGTCGAGCGTGTAAGCCGCCTTTGCATAGTGCTTCTCGCGTTCGCCGAGCTGGCCCTTGATGAATTCAATCAGCTCTTCTTCGGTCTTTCCCTTGAGCAGGGGGCGCTCCGTCTTGCCCATCAGAAGGTGCTTGTAGAGCACTTCGGGCGAGGCTTTGAGGTATACCACCTGCGCCTGACCGTTCATGTAGTCCATGTTGTCGAAGAAGCACGGTGTGCCTCCGCCGCAACTTATTATCACGTTCTCGAACTCGGCCACCTCATGCAGCATGTTGTGCTCTATCTGTCTGAAGCCTGCCTCGCCGCGTTCGGCGAATATCTGCGGCACGGTGCGCCGCATCCGGCTCTCGATATACCAGTCGAGGTCGTAGAACTGAAGGCCCGTCGCCTTTGCCAGCGCCTTGCCTACGGTGGTCTTTCCGGCTCCCATATAGCCGACGATGATTATCCTGCGCATGCTGTCACTTCTTCTTCACCGGTGCGGCGTTGACTATCTCCATGCACTCGGCAAGCGTCAGCGACTCTGCGCGCTCGTGCATGCTCTTCGGCAGACGGTAGTTCTTGCCGTCGAAGGCGATGTACGGACCGTATCGTCCGTTGAGGATTTCCATTTTCGGCTCCTCCTCGAATGTCTTTATGTGGCGCTGCTTCTCCTGCAGACGCTTCTCCTCGATGAGGGCGACGGCCGTGCCGAGCGTCACCGTCAGCGGGTCTTCGCCCTTGGGCAGCGACACATACTTGCGCTTGTGCAGCACGTACGGGCCGAAGCGCCCTGCGCCGATGATTACCTTCTCGCCCTCGAACTCGCCTATCTCGCGCGGCAGGCGGAACAGTTCGAGAGCCTCTTCGAGCGTTATCGTCTCCATGCTCTTGTCCGACGGCAGCTGCGAGAAGCGCGGCTTCTCCTCCTCGTCGGCCGAGCCTATCTGCACCACGGGGCCGAAGCGTCCTATCTTGACGAACACCGGCCGTCCGGTAGCGGGGTCGTTGCCGAGGCAGCGCTCGCCGGCCTTGTGCTCCGAGCGGGTGTTCAGGGTGTTCTCCACCGTGGGCTCGAAGTCTTTATAAAAGTCCTTCATCATGTCTGTCCATACCTCGCCGCCCTCGGCAATCTCGTCGAACTTGCGTTCCACCTTGGCAGTGAAGTTGTAGTCCATGATGTCGGGAAAATATTTCATCAGAAAGTCGTTCACCACGATGCCTATGTCCGTGGGCAGCAGCTTACCCTTGTCGCTGCCCGCCATCTCTTTCTTGGTGACCGACGTTATCTTGCCGTTCTTCAGCGTGTCTACGGTGAAGGTGCGCTCCTCGCCCTTGCGGTCGCCCTTGTGCACGTAGTCGCGCTGCTGTATGGTGCTGATTGTCGGGGCGTATGTAGACGGTCGGCCGATGCCCAGTTCCTCGAGCTTGTGTACGAGGCTGGCCTCGGTATAGCGGAGCGGTCCCTGGCTGAAGCGTTCCGTTGCTGTTATCTCCTTTGCCGTCAGCTCCATCCCCTCGGTCATTGCCGGCAGTATGTGGCCGTCGGCATCCTGCGGCTCGTCTCCGTCTCCGTCCGACTCGCGGTAGACCTTGAGGAAACCGTCGAACTTCACAACCTCGCCGGTGGCGATGAATGAAGCAGCAGATTTCTGTCCGCCGCCTCCTGTGCCTTCGATGGCAATCACCACCGTGGTCTTCTCTATGTCGGCATCGGCCATCTGGCTGGCTGCGGTGCGCTTCCAGATGAGGTCGTAGAGGCGCCTTTCCTGCGCCGTGCCCTCGATGGCGGTGACGTTCATGTATGTGGGGCGGATGGCCTCGTGGGCTTCCTGTGCACCCTTGGAGCGGGTGTGATACTGGCGCGGGTGGCTATATTCTGCTCCCCACGTGTTCTTTACCTCCTCCTCGCTTGCCTTGATGCAGAGTGATGACAGGTTGACGGAGTCCGTACGCATGTAGGTGATGCGTCCGTTCTCATACAGGTGCTGAGCCACCATCATCGTCTGGCTGACGGTGAAGCCGAGCTTGCGCGCTGCTTCCTGCTGCAGCGTCGACGTGGTGAACGGCGCTGCCGGCGTGCGCTTCAGCGGTTTCTTGGTCACAGACTCTATCGTGAAGCGTGCGTCGCGGCACTGCTCGAGGAACTCCCTCACCTCGCCGGCTGTCTTGAACTTTGTGCCCAGTTCGGCCTTGACCTCCGACAGCGTGCCGTCAGCGGCCGGTATGGTGAAGATTGCGTTGACCCTGTAGTAGGCCTCGCTTTTGAACGCCTGTATCTCGCGCTCACGCTCTACTATGAGCCGCACGGCCACGCTCTGCACGCGGCCTGCCGAGAGCGACGGCTTCACCTTGCGCCACAGCACGGGCGAGAGCTTGAAGCCCACGAGGCGGTCGAGCACGCGGCGTGCCTGTTGCGCGTTGACGAGGTTCATGTCGAGGTTTCTCGGGTGCTTTATAGCCTCGAGGATGGCCGGCTTCGTGATTTCGTGGAACACGATGCGGCTCGTCTTCTGCTCATCGAGGCCGAGCACCTCGCACAGATGCCACGAGATGGCCTCTCCCTCGCGGTCTTCATCGGAGGCGAGCCATATCTTGTCCGCTTTCTTGGCGTTGGCCTTGAGTTCCTTCACGAGCTTCTCCTTCTCGTCGGGAATCTCGTAGTCGGGAATGAGCGTGTCGGTGTCGATGCTCAGTTCGCGCTTCTTCAGGTCTCTGATGTGTCCGTAGCTCGACATCACCTTGTAGTCGCTTCCCAGGAATTTCTCGATGGTCTTCGCCTTGGCCGGAGACTCGACAATGACTAAATTCTTTTGCATAATATGCTAATAACTTTTAAGTTCGGGGTGCAAAAGTAAGCAAAAAGTTCCCCACAGCATTATATATAATGTAAAATTTCTACTTTTTTAATGAATTGCGGTTCATTTCCATGAATTTGCGCAGTGCGTGACGGATGGACCGCAGGCCGAACTGCTCCGTGTGTACATCGGCCAGCGGGAGCCAGAAGCACTCTGCCGCGTCGTCGGCGGCCTCGGCGCCGTCGCTGCTTTCCACCTCGCAGCGGAAGAAGATGTCGAGCGTGTGTATCTCAACTCCGGAGTAGAGATAGATGTTCGGCATGGTGAACATATATTCGGCGCGTGTCACCTTGAGCCCTGTTTCTTCCCTCACCTCGCGTGCGATGCCCTCCTCGGCCGTCTCGTCGTTGTCGACAAAGCCTCCGGGCAGGTCGAGAGTGCCTTTTCCCGGCTCCTTCCCGCGCCGCTCGACGAGCAGTTCGCCCTTACTGTTGAGGATGAAGGCAGCCGTTGCGGCGCTCGGGTTTACGTAGTAGGTGAATCCGCAGTTGTCGCATTTCTTGCTTTTCTCGTTGTTCGTGTGGAAATGTTTGCTGCCGCATTTGGGGCAATAATTGAATTTTTCGAGCATATCGTTTGATGTTAGTAAGGGCGTGCCGCGATGCGTCCGGACCGGGCGCCGCTGTGCATCCCTTGTTTAATTACGCTGCAATATTACGAAAAATATCCGTGAAAGCACTATAAAGAAAGATTTTTTTGGAGTTTTGGAGCTCTCGGATGGTTCGGAAAGCTCTGAGGAGTCCGAACTTTCCGAGTACTCAGAGCACTCAGAATGCTCAGAAAACTCCGGTTGTTCCGAGACCTCCGATTTCCCGGTGGGCTCAGAGCCCTCAGAGAAATCGAAGTCCTCCGGCCGCTTTTGCCTTTCTCATAATTTTTTATTATCTTTGCGGCAAATTAAACACCGGAAGATGAAACGACTGAAAACTTTTATTGTCATGGCTCTGTCGGCGCTTTCAGCGGCGGCTCAGGGCAGTTTTGAGATGAGCTTGTGGGCGGGCCGTGCGCCCGGAAACAACGGCGATGCGGCTGACGAGGCCAAGGTGTATGTGTATCTGCCCGATGCCAAGAAGGCAACGGGCAGGGCGGTGGTGATATGCCCCGGCGGCGGATACTGCAATCTGGCGATGGACCATGAGGGCAAGGACTGGGCGCAGTTTTTCAACGGGCAGGGCATTGCCGCCATCGTACTGAAATACCGCATGCCGCACGGCGACTGGCGCATACCGGTGCAGGATGCCGAGGAGGCCATGCGCATGGTGCGCCGCAACGCCGCGACATGGCACATAAACCGTACCAAGGTGGGGATAATGGGCTCGTCGGCAGGCGGTCATCTCGCCTCGGTGATTGCCACGAAAGGCAAGGGAGATGCCGCTCCCGACTTCCAGATTCTCTTCTATCCCGTGATAACTATGGACCCGAGCTTCACCCACAAGGGCTCGCACGACAACTTCATAGGCCCTGGATCGCATAAGAAGCTCGAGCGCGAGTTCAGCACCGACATGCAGGTGACCCGTGCCACGCCCCGCGCCTTCATCGCGCTGAGCGACGACGACGACCTTGTGCTGCCGGCAAACGGCACGAACTACTATATCGAGTGCTACCGCCACGACGTGCCCGCATCGCTCTATGTATATCCATCGGGCGGCCACGGGTGGGGATTCCGCCAGAGCTTCCCATATCATATCGAGATGATTCTGAACCTGAAGGCCTGGCTGGCCTCGTTCTGAGGGGAGTCTTTTTAACGCAAAGGGCGCAATATTTTAAACGCAAAGGCGCAAAGACGCTAAGGTTTTAATATTTAAACGCAAAGGCGTAGATATCTTTTATTCCTTAAAAAACTTCGCGTCTTTGCGCCTTTGCGTTTAAATTATTGCACCCCGTCGCGGCCTTGAGGCGCGGGCATGCGTTATCCGTCAGTTGCCGGCGGCAACGAGAGCTTCAATCTCCGCCTCGACATCCTTCACCTGTCCGGAGCGGCATACGAGGCTGTTGGCACGGTTGATGATGAAATATTCGGGCAGGTTCTGGATGTTGTACGACCCGAGATAGCGCGAGTTGAGGCCGTCGGCATCGCGGACGCATATCCACGGCAGGTTGCTCGTCTGCTGCTTCCAGAAGTGTTCGTCGGCATCGAGCGCCACCTGGTAGATCTCGAAGCCGCGCGAGTGGAACTTGTCGTACAGCTCGCGCAGCATCAGGATGCGCGCGGGAGACTCCTTCATGCCGAAGACGTGGAAGTCGAGCAGCACCACCTTGCCGGCCAGCGCTGTCAGCGTGCGCTCCCGTCCCCTGTTGTCGGGCAGGGCAATGTCTATCACGCCCGACGTCACAATCTTGTCGGCCTCGATGACCTGCTCCCTGTTAGCCGCCGCGATGCGTTCGTTGCGCATGCCCTCGATGGCAATGTTGTGCAGGTTCTCGCCGCGCTGGGCACCCGGGTAGAACGTGTCCCAGGCCGTGGCCACGGCGGCGAACACCTTGATGTCGCCCTTGTCGCTGCGCGGGTTGAAGAGCAGGAAGTCGCCCAGCGTCTGGAAGAGGGCGAAGTAAGACGATGCCGCCTTCGGTTCCTTGAAGATATAGTTTTCCTTTACGTCGTTCTTGTAGGCCTCCACCATCTTCGTCAGGCTGTCTGCCGCCTCGCCGCAGCCCAGCGACGTGTTGGCCTCGAGCGCCATCGCGCGGTGCAGCAGGTCTATCTGCTTCAGTGCGAGAGCCTTTATGCGGGTGCAGTTTTCCGACCCCTCGACGGTGTATCCCGTGGGCATGTCGGCATATCCGGCCTTCACGGTGATGGTCTCTGTAGAGTCTGCCGAGATGTTTATTATCCTGTCGCTGATGCGCAGGCGGTAGAACTCAGGCGCCGTGGCGGCCTTGTCGCTGAAAGTGAAGCTGCCGTCGCTGCCGAGTTTCACGGAGTCTACCGTCACCGGACCCGCGAGACTCATGTTCTCGAAGTATAGCACGGAGTCTGCCGCGCCGGTGATTTCACCCTTCACGGTGAACCGTTCTCCCCTGTCGCACGATGCGACGGCAAGCGCTGCCAGTGCGGCGGCCATGCAAGCAAAATGTCTCATGTCTCTTTTCTTATTGTTATGATAATGCTTTTAAACGGTGCAAAGATACGCAGTTTTGAGCGTAAGCGCAGCCGCGCCCCGTCATTTTAACACTTGTTTCCTTATAGTCTTGCGCCCGTCGCTGATGGTCAGTTCGCCGGCCGCCGTGCCGCGGCTGATGCCCCGCAGGTCATAGACCCGCCCGCTGCTGCGCCGCTGCGTTGCGGCGGGTGTGATGCCGGTGTCGTGGGTGTATAGGTTCTGCACGGTGAAGCCCATGCGCTCCATCTCGAGCGATGCCCATACGAACGGTCCCACGCCCTTGGCGTCGTTGTCGCGCACGGGCTCGCTGATGTAGTATTCGAACGAACCGTCGCGCCGCCGGTTGCTGTCAGGACCGAGGCCTGACACCTCGCAGCACTTCGTCAGCGATATCGTGCCGTCGGAGTTCTTCTTGATGAACTCGCTGACGATGCCCCGGTAGCCCTTGATGCCCGCCTCGAGGCAGCTGTCGTCGAGGTATCCGAGGCGGTGACCCTTCAGCAGGCAGTAGGTGAACATCGACGAGGCGGTTGCCTCGAGATAGTTGCGCGGGTCGTCCACGTCCATCACGTCGTACCACACGCCGCTCGCGTCGTCCTGATATCTCACCACCGAGCGCATCACCTTGCGTAGCATCTCCTCGATGTCAGCCCTGCGGGCATAGTCTTCCGGCAGCACGTCGAGCACCTCGACCATGGCCATCGAGAACCATCCGAGCGCCCGCGCCCACGTGTGCTGGCTCAGTCCGGTGGTCTTGTCGGCCCAGAACATCGAGTGCGTCTCGTCCCAGGCGTGCTTCCACAGTTCCGTCGGCTCGTCGTATGTGCGCGCCTCCGTCTTCGTTATCTGGTCCGCCGCGTCGTCGTAGTAGTGCATCACGTTGTCCGGGCGGAGCCACGGCGCGGCCATGCAGTAGAACGGCAGTCCCATGAAGATGCCGTCGAGCCACACCTGGTTGGCGTAGATAGCCTTGTGCCACCATACCCCTTCCTTGGTGCGGGGCTGGTTCTCGAGCTGCTTGAAGAGTGTGCAGAGCGCCAGCGAGTCCTTTGCCGCCGGGAAGAGGTTGTACATCCGCAGGATGAAGCGCCCCGTGCGCACGTTGTCGAGGTTGAAGTCGCTGTACTTATACTTCGTGATGTTGCCCTTGCTGTCAATCATTTTCGCCGGATACTCCTTCAGGTAATCCGCTATTCCGTCGCCGCCGTATTCGAGGTAGGTGTCGAGCATCGACTCGAGCTCTATCCCCATGACGTAGCTCCAGCGCGGACTGCTCGAGAAGTCGAGGTTGTAGGGATGCGGAGTGCGCTTCATCTCGGAAGCCACGAGCCACTCGCTGTAGTGCGTGTGCCCGGCGTCGGCCGCGGTGGAGGCCGCGTGCGCTCCGGTGCCAGCCGCTGCGGCGAGCATGAAGAGGAGCGCTTTCAGTGTCTTGATCATATCTTTGATGGTTTTAGTTAGTTGCAGCCGGAGAGCTCTGAGGGATCGGAGTTCTCTGAGAGCTCGTAGCCCTCAGAGTTTTCAGAGCCCTCAGAGCCCCGCAAAGATACGCCTTTTTCTCCGTATTCCGTGCTCCTGAGCACATTATATCATAATAAAACCAAAAATAACCGCCTTTTATGCACTCGTTCGCGCGAATTTAGTTATCTTTGTCCGAATTTTTATTTTTAAGATGTTTTTAATATAAAAGATGAACGTAATTACGAAAACCATTCAACTGGCAGATGGCAGAACCATCTCCATTGAAACCGGGAAGGTGGCAAAGCAGGCCGACGGCAGTGTTGTGCTGCGCATGGGCAACACCGTGCTGCTGGCCACTGTTTGTGCCGCAAAGGATGCAGTTCCCGGTACTGACTTCATGCCCTTGCAGGTAGACTACAAGGAGCAGTATTCCGCCGCCGGCCGATTCCCCGGCGGATTCACCAAGCGCGAGGGTAAGCCGGGCGACAACGAGATTCTCACATCACGTCTCGTAGACCGCGTGCTGCGCCCCCTGTTCCCCTCAAACTATCATGCAGAAGTATTCGTTAACGTGATGCTGCTCAGTGCCGACGGCGTTGACCAGCCCGATGCGTTGGCCGGATTCGCCGCTTCGGCAGCCCTGGCCTGTTCAGATATCCCCTTCGAGTGCCCCATCAGTGAGGTCCGCGTAGCCCGTATCAATGGCGAGTATGTCATCAACCCGACATTCGAGCAGATGAAGGACGCAGACATGGACATCATGGTAGGTGCCTCGGCAGAGAACATCATGATGGTGGAAGGCGAGATGAAGGAAGTGTCCGAGCAGGACATGATTGGCGCACTCAAGGCCGCCATGGCCGCAATCAAGCCCATGTGCGAGCTGCAGACGGAGCTGAGCAAGGAGCTCGGCACCGACGTCAAGCGCGAGTACGACCATGAGGTGAACGACGAGGAGCTGCGCGAGCAGGTCAACAAGGAGTGCTACCAGAAGGCATACGACATCACGCGCCAGGCCCTCGACAAGCAGGCACGTGCCGAGGCCTTCGAGAAGATTATCGAAGACTTCAAGGAGAGCTATGCCGCCGCACACGCCGGCCTCACCGAGGACGAGCTGGAAGAGAAGTGCGCCATGATGGACCGCTACTACCACGACGTTGAGCGCGACGCAATGCGCCGCTGCATCCTTGACGAGGGCATCCGTCTCGACGGCCGCAAGACCGACGAGATACGCCCGATATGGTGCGAGGTAAGCCCGCTGCCCATGCCTCACGGAAGCTCGATATTCACCCGCGGCGAGACGCAGAGCCTCTCTACATGTACGCTCGGCACGAAGCTCGACGAGAAACTCGTGGACGACGTGCTCGACAAGAGCTACCAGCGCTTCCTGCTTCACTATAACTTCCCGCCTTTCTGCACCGGCGAGGCCAAGGCACAGCGTGGCGTCGGCCGCCGCGAGATAGGACACGGACACCTCGCATGGCGCGGTCTGAAAGGTCAGATACCCGAAGACTTCCCCTACACAGTGCGCCTCGTGAGCCAAATTCTCGAGAGCAACGGCTCGTCGTCGATGGCTACCGTATGTGCCGGAACGCTGGCGCTGATGGATGCCGGCGTGCCGATGAAGAAGCCCGTGAGCGGCATTGCCATGGGACTCATCAAGAACCCGGGTGAGGAGAAGTATGCCGTGCTCAGCGATATCCTCGGCGACGAGGACCATCTTGGCGACATGGACTTCAAGACCACCGGTACGAAGGATGGCTTGACAGCCACCCAGATGGACATCAAGTGCGACGGACTGAGCTTCGAGATTCTCGAGAAGGCCCTCATGCAGGCCAAGGCCGGCCGCGAGCACATCCTCGGCAAGCTGACCGAGACGATTGCCGAGCCGCGTCCCGAGCTGAAGCCCCACGTGCCGCGCATCGTACAGATAGAGATTCCCAAGGAGTTCATCGGTGCTGTGATAGGCCCGGGCGGCAAGATCATCCAGCAGATGCAGGAGGATACCGGAGCCACTATCGCCATCGACGAGATAGACGGTGTGGGCAAGGTTCAGGTGAGCGGACCCGACAAGGACAGCATCGACGCAGCCCTCGCCAAGATCCGCGCTATCGTCGCAATACCCGAGGTAGGCGAGATCTACGACGGAACGGTGCGTTCGGTGATGCCTTACGGATGTTTCGTTGAGATCATGCCCGGCAAGGACGGCCTGCTCCATATCAGCGAGATAGACTGGAAGCGCCTCGAGACGGTTGAGGAAGCCGGCATCAAGGAGGGCGACAAGATAAAGGTCAAGCTGATGGAGATAGACCCGAAGACTGGCAAGTACAAGCTCTCGCGCCGTGTCCTCATCGATAAGCCGGCCGACTACGTGGAGCGTCCCGCACGCGGCGAGCGCCGTGAGCGTCGTCCGCGCCCCGAGCGTGGTGAGCGCCGTCCCCGTCCCGAGCGCGGCGAGCGCCGTCAGGGTCAGGACTTCAACGAAGCTCCCGCACACGAGAACCACGAGCCGAAAGACTTTAACGACTCTCTCGACAAGATGGATTTCTAATCCCGGCGGGACGGATTTCTAATCTTGATGAGGCGGCTTTATAAGCCGTACACATATTATTATATATTATATAGGAAAATCCCTGCAACATGCCGGCGGCATCGTTGCAGGGATTTTTGTTTGTTACGCATGGCGCGTCACGGTGTTACCTGCCGCACGTAACACTGTGACGCGCCACGCGTAACACCGTGACGTGCCGCAGGTGACATTGTTACGCGTGGCAGGTAACGATGCGGGCGGGGCTTACTTTCACACAAACAAAAAGTCCGAAGATTTCTCTTCGGACTTTCAGCGCTTCAAGATGGGCTTGAACCAACGACCCCCTGATTAACAGTCAGGTGCTCTAACCAACTGAGCTATTGAAGCAATAAGTTTCTTTCAGCACTTGTTCTCAAATGCGATGCAAAGGTAATGAGTTTTTCGGAAACGTGCAAACTTTTCCCGAAAAAAATCGTTTAAACATATATTTTTTTGCAAAAAAGAACCGGTGACGCGCCGTTATTAGAGTATAAACATGTAAATTTGCACTTATAATCAAAACAACCGCAAGGTGAACAGTAACCAACAGACGACAGAATGAAAAGGCAACTGATCATGATAGCGCTCGCATTGCTTGCCGCCACGGCAGGGCAGGCGCAGAAAAAGGAAAACCACAACTTCGAGGTGGCGAAGAACCTGGATATCTTCAATGCCATATACAAGAACCTCGACCTGATGTATGTGGACACGCTCAATCCGGCGGAGGTCATCGGAAACGGCATCAACGCGATGCTCGGCAGTCTCGACCCGTATACCGAATACTATCCGGAAGACAAGACGAAGAACCTCAAGATGATGATAACCGGAAAGTATGCGGGCATCGGTGCCCTCATACGCTATCACCGTCGGCTCAAGCGCGTGGTGGTGGACGTGCCTTACGAGGGTATGCCCGCTGCGGAGGTGGGGCTGCGCAAGGGCGACATCATCCTGGCCATCGACGACAGCGTGACCACGGACAAGGACGTCAGCTATGTCAGCAGCCACCTGCGCGGCGAGCCCGGCACGAGCTTCGTGCTGAAGATAAAGCGCCCGTCGACAGGCAAGACGATGAAGTTCAAGATTACGCGCCGGAACATCAAGATGCCCGGCATCCCCTATCATGGCCTGCGCCCGGGCGGCATAGGCTACATAAACCTGAACGACTATACCGAGAACAGTGCGCGTGAGATGCGCCGCGTGTTCGTAGATCTGAAGAAGCAGGGCGCCGAGAAGCTCGTCCTCGACCTGCGTGGCAACGGCGGCGGCTCGCTCCAGGAAGCCATAGATATATTAAATATGTGGGTGCCGAGAGGACTGTCGCTCGTCGAGACGCGCGGAAAGCTCAAGCGGAACAACCGCGACTACAAGACGCGCATGGAGCCGGTGGACACGCTGATGCCCATCGTCGTGCTGGTGAACGGAGAGACGGCGAGTGCCGCCGAGATAACATGCGGCTCGCTGCAAGACCTCGACCGCGGCGTCGTCATGGGCACGCGCACATACGGCAAGGGACTCGTGCAGGGGATGATAGACCTGCCTTACAACACGGACATGAAGCTGACGACAAGCAAATACTACATACCGAGCGGACGGTGCATCCAGGCCATCAACTACAAGCATGCCGGAGGAGGATATACCGAGCGCATCCCCGACAGCCTGACGCATGTGTTCCACACGAGGGCGGGGCGCGAGGTGCGCGACGGCGGCGGGATAAAGCCCGACGTGGAGGTGAAGCCCGACACGTTCCCCAACATCGCGATATATCTCGACAGGGTCGACTCGGCCGAGGTGATGTTCGACTATACCGTCGACTACATAGCCTCGCATCCCACGATTGCCCCGGCGGAGGAGTTCCACCTGAGCGACGCCGACTTCGAAGACTTCAAGCAGCGCGTCATAAAGAGCGGCTTCTCATACGACCCCATGAGCAGGAAGAAGTTTGACGACCTCGTCAAGACGGCACAGTTCGAGGGCTATTACGACGACGCCAAGGCCGAGTTCGAGGCCCTGAAGGCCAAGCTCAAGCACGATGTGTCCCGCGATATCGACCGCAACAAGGACGTCATCCGTGAGATGCTCGAGCGCGACATCGTCGAGGCCTACTACTATCAGGCAGGTGCCATCCGCGCCTCGATGGCCTACGACCGCCAGCTGCGCGAGGCCGAGCGGTTGCTGAATGACGGCGGAGAGTATGCGAAAATACTCGCTTCGCCCGCAAAATAGGCGGCAAGCCGATGATTTTGCCGTGTTTTTCATAAAAAAAGCGGAAAGATTTGGCCGTTAGAGTAAATATTATTACCTTTGCGGCGTTCAGTGGAATGAGGGGCTTCTCGAAAGCTCCTCATTTTATTTTAATAACATCATACATATAAATGATAGACAAAAGCGTAGTAAAGGCAGTCGTTGAAGAATGGCTGGAGCAGGGAGAGTACTTCCTCGTAGACGTGACACAGACCCCCGACGACCGCATCGTCGTGGAGATAGACCATGCCGACGGGGTGTGGATTGACGATTGCGCGGAGCTCAGCCGCTTCGTGCAGGAGAAGCTCGGCGACGAGCTCGGCGACTATGAACTCGAGGTCGGCTCGGCCGGACTGGGGCAGCCTTTCAAGGTGGCGCGCCAGTATGTGAACCACATCGGCAAGGAGGTCGAGGTGCTCACGGAAGACGGCCGCAAGGTGCAGGGCGTGCTCACGGCAGTGGACGGCACGTCGTTCACCGTGACAGTGAAGGAAAAGCAGAAGGTCGAGGGCAAGAAACGCCCTGTCATCGCAGACGTGGAGAAAGCCTTTGACATGGATAAAGTGAAATATACAAAATACTTATTAAGCTTCAAATAGAAATATGGCAACAAAGAAAGACGAGAAGGGCCCCAGCATGATAGAGACCTTTCAGGAGTTTAAGGAGACCAAGAATATCGACCGTACAACGATGGTGAGCGTTCTGGAAGAGAGCTTCCGCAACGTGATTGCCAAGATTTTCGGCAGCGACGAGAATTTCGACGTCATCGTGAACCCCGACAAGGGCGACTTCGAGATTCACCGCAACCGTGTCGTCGTGGCCGACGGCGAGGTGCAGGACGAGAACAAGGAAATCTCACTTACCGACGCGCAGAAGATCGAGCCCGACTACGAGGTCGGCGAGGAAGTCAGCGAGGAGGTTAACTTCACCAAGTTCGGACGCCGCGCCATCCTGAACCTGCGTCAGACGCTGGCATCGAAGATTCTCGAGCTTGAGCACGACTCATTATATAATAAGTATAAGGACAAGGTGGGACACATCGTCAGCGGAGAGGTGTACCAGATGTGGAAGCGCGAGGTGCTCCTGATAGACGACGAGGGCAACGAGCTTCACCTCCCGAAGAGCGAGCAGATACCGGCCGACAACTACCGCAAGGGCGAGACCGTGCGCGCCATCGTGCTCCGCGTGGACAACGAGAACAACAACCCCCGCATCATCCTGAGCCGCACCAGCCCCCAGTTCCTCGAGCGTCTGCTTGAGGCCGAGGTGCCCGAAATCAACGACGGACTCATCACCATCCGCCGCGTTGCCCGCATGCCGGGCGAGCGTGCCAAGGTGGCCGTAGAGAGCTACGACGAGCGCATCGACCCCGTAGGCGCATGCGTGGGTGTCAAGGGCAGCCGCGTGCACGGCATCGTGCGCGAGCTCTGCAACGAGAACATCGACGTCATAAACTATTCGAGCAATGTGCAGCTCTTTATCCAGCGTGCCCTCAGCCCTGCGAAAGTGTCGAGCATCACGCTCGATACGGAGAACCGCAAGGCCGAAGTGTACCTTCAGCCCGAGGAGGTTTCGCTCGCCATCGGCCGCGGCGGTATGAACATCAAGCTCGCCTCGATGCTCACCGAGTTCACCATCGACGTCTTCCGCGTTGTCAGCGAGAGTGAGGCCGACGAGGATATCTACCTCGACGAGTTCTCCGACGAGATAGACCAGTGGGTCATCGACGCTATAAAGAGCATCGGCCTCGACACGGCCAAGGCCGTGCTGAACGCGCCGAAGGACATGCTCATCGAGAAAGCCGACCTTGAGGAGGAGACTGTAGACCTCGTCCTGAAGGTGCTCCGCTCGGAGTTCGAGTAAACGGGGGAATACAAGTGGATTGCGAATTGGGGGCAGTACCGTTCGTGATTCGTAATTCAAGGAAAATCAAAATCAAACAGAATGGGTGTCAGATTAAATAAAGTATTAAGAGAACTGAATATTGGACTTCAGACGGCAGTAGACTTCCTGAAGAACAAGAAGAGCCTCGGAGAGATTAAGGAAGATGCCGACGTCAACACCAAGATCAGCAACGAGCAGTACAACGCGCTCGTCAGCGAGTTCAAGGGAGACAAGGACATAAAGAACGAGGCTGGGAAGATATTTGCCAGCAAGGCCAAGGCCAAGAAGGCCGACAAGCCCGAGAAGGCCGCGAAGAAAGCCGTCACGTCGGCTGAGGAGCTGCTCGAGCAGCGCCAGCAGTTCAAGCCTGTCGGCAAGATAGACCTCGACAGCATCGGCAAGAAGCCCGCTGCGGCATCGCAGCCGGCCGGTACGAAGGCTCCGGCAGCAAAGCCCGAGCCCGCCGCCGAGGCGGTGAAGCCTGCGGCTGAGACCGCTGCCGTGAAGGCGCCGGCGGAGAAACCCGCCGGAAATCCGGCTCCGGTGAAGGCCGTCAAGGAAGCACCGGCAGAGGAGAAGCCGGCAGTGGAGGCCAAGCCGGCAGAGAAACCCGCCGCGCCGAAGGCACCGGCAGCCGCAGCCAGGAAGAGTGAGGCCAAGCCAGAGCCGAAGCAGGAAGCGCCGGCACCGGCCCGTACGCCGGAGCCGCAGGCCGCACAGCCCAAGCAGGAGGCAGCCGCTCCCGCCGAACCGAAGATATTTACCCTCGGAACGGAGAAGAAGCTCGCCCCGAAGGTCAACGTGCTCGGCAAGATAGACCTCGATGCAATCAACCAGAGCACGCGCCCGAAGAAGAAGTCGAAGGAGGAGCGCCGCAAGGAGCGCGAGGAGAAAGCCGCGCAGCAGCGTCCCGCCGGAGAGCGCAAGAAGCGCGTGCGCATAGGCAAGGAGCGCGTCGACATTGAGGCTGCCGCAAGCCAGGCCGGACAGGGCCAGGGCAAGAAGGGCAAGAACAAGCCCGCCGGCGGCGGAGGAAATGCCGGCGGCGGAGCGCCCAATGCCGACAACCGTCAGGGCAAGCGCAGCCGCAAGAACCGCAACCAGCCCAAACCCGTAGAGGTGAGCGACGAGGACGTGGCCCGCCAGGTAAAGGAGACGCTCGCCCGACTGACAAGCAAGAACCAGAACAAGAAGGGAGCCAAATACCGCCGCGAGAAGCGCGAGGCCGTGCAGGAGCGCCTCAATGAGGAGCGCATGGAAGAGCAGGCAGAGAGCAAGACGCTGAAGCTGACCGAGTTTGTCACCGTCAGCGAGCTTGCCACGATGATGAACGTGCCTGTGGTCAAGGTCATCGGCACGTGCATGAGCGTGGGTATCATGGTGTCCATCAACCAGCGTCTCGACGCCGAGACGGTGAACCTCGTCGCCGAGGAGTTCGGCTTCAAGACCGAGTATGTGAGTGCCGAGGTGAGCGAGGCCATCAACGAGGAGGCCGACGACGAGAGCGATCTCGTGCCGCGCGCGCCGATCGTGACGGTGATGGGACATGTAGACCACGGTAAGACGTCGCTCCTCGACCACATCCGCAAGACCAACGTCATCGCGGGCGAGGCCGGAGGAATCACCCAGCACATCGGTGCATACAACGTGACGCTTGCCGACGGACGCAAGATAACGTTCCTCGACACTCCGGGTCACGAAGCCTTCACGGCCATGCGTGCCCGCGGTGCCCAGGTGACCGATATCGCAATCATCATCGTTGCGGCCGACGACAGCGTCATGCCCACCACGCGTGAGGCCATCGCGCATGCCCAGGCGGCCAACGTGCCGATGGTGTTTGCCATCAACAAGATAGACAAGCCGGGTGCCAACCCCGACAAGATACGCGAAGACCTCAGCCAGATGAACCTGCTCGTAGAGGAGTGGGGCGGCAAGTACCAGTGCCAGGAGATATCGGCCAAGAAGGGAATGGGCGTCGACGACCTGCTCGAGAAGGTGCTTCTCGAGGCCGAGATGCTCGACCTCAAGGCCAACCCCAACCGCCGTGCGTCGGGCTCCATCATCGAGTCGTCGCTCGACAAGGGCCGCGGCTACGTGTCGACGGTGCTCGTGAGCAACGGTACGCTCAAGGTCGGCGACTATGTGGTGGCCGGAACGAGCTACGGCCGCATCAAGGCCATGTTCAACGAGCGTAACCAGCGCATGGAGAAAGCCGGTCCGGCAGAGCCCGCGATAATTCTCGGACTCAACGGTGCGCCCACTGCCGGCGACTCGTTCCACGTGATGGAGACCGAGCAGGAGGCTAAGGACATTGCCAGCAAGCGCGAGCGCCTGCAGCGCGAGCAGGGTCTGCGCACGCAGACACGCCTCACTCTGGCAGATATCAGTCACCGCATCGCCCTCGGTTCGTTCAAGGAACTCAACCTCATCGTCAAGGGAGACACCGACGGTTCGGTCGAGGCCCTCAGCGACTCGTTCATCAAGATGTCCACAGAGAAGATCAAGGTCAACGTCATTCACAAGGCCGTGGGCCAGATATCGGAGAACGACGTGCAGCTGGCCGACGCCTCGGATGCCCTCATCGTGGGCTTCCAGGTGCGCCCGTCGGCAGCGGCCCGCAAGCTGGCCGACAACGAGGGTGTGGAAATCAACACCTACTCGATCATCTACGACGCCATCGAGGACATCAAGTCGGCCATGGTCGGCATGCTCGACAAGGTGAAGAAAGAGGTCGTCACCGGTCAGGTGGAGGTGCGTCAGGTATTCAAGATATCGAAGGTCGGAACCGTTGCCGGTGCCATCGTCACCGAAGGCAAGGTGCACCGCAGCGACCGTGCCCGCCTCGTGCGCGACGGTATCGTCGTACATACGGCCGACATCAGTGCCCTCAAGCGCTATAAGGACGATGTCAAGGAAGTGCCCACAGGTTTCGAGTGCGGTATAAGCCTCGTTAACTTCAACGATATTCTCGAGGGCGACATCATCGAGACATTCACCGAGATAGAGGTGGAGCAGAAGCTGTAAGGCCCTCCTGACCTTCTGGGAGCCCCTCCTGACCTCCCCAAAGGGGAGGGAATGGGAGAGATGGGAGTACTGGGGGATAATTGGGGGGTTGGGTAAAGGGGAATTTGGACGTTGATAAAATTTGTTTTTTGGGAGGAGTTTGGCAGGGGGCCCAAATTTAGCCGAGAGCCCACGCGTGCATAT
>CAJMSE010000020.1 GCA_905216025.1 uncultured bacterium
AATAGGCGCAGCGGGCATTGCCCCTCACCACCGCATCGGCGGCCAGCAGGAGCACGGCCTTCGACAGCCGGCTGCCGTGATAGCCGTACTTGGCATAGCGTATTGGACTGACCGTCAGCACGACGTGCACCTCCGGGTTGCGCTCCGCAAGGATGTCAACGGCCCGCTGCAGGGCGGCGGCGCACTCGTCCACCGTCAGCTCCTCCTCGCTGAAGAGCGACTGGGGGCGCTTGCGGCAGTTGTCGACAATCTCGCCGGTGGCCTTCAGCCGGTATACATGGTTCGTGCCGAGCGTGAGGAACGCCGTGCGGGGAGCGCATCCGCACCGCTCCACGGTGTGAAGCACGCTCACAGGGTTGTACATCACGCCGTAGGGATTCACCGTCGCCCTGAATTTCTCCTCGGCAAAACGGCGCCCTATGCTGTCGGCGAAGCACGAGCCGACAAACAGCATATCTTCCTGCGGCTCAACGGTAAAGCCGGGCGACGGCACGGCCACTCTTGTCATAAACTCCATAGACACTGCTTTTTGACAGGCAAAAATAATGAAAAAATATGACCCCGAGCCCTCGCCGGCTTAAAAAAACACACTAAACATGCGCTGTCTGCCGTAAAAATATTAACTTTGCACCCGGTTTTTAAGGTAAAAAGAAATGCAAGACATCAGAAACATTGCAATCATTGCACACGTCGACCATGGAAAGACGACACTCGTAGACAAGATGATGCTGGCAGGAAACCTGTTCCGTGACGGGCAGGACCTCAGCGCACAGGTATTGGACAGCAACGACCTTGAGCGCGAACGAGGCATCACCATCCTCTCGAAAAACGTGTCGATAGACTGGAAGGGCGTGAAGATTAACATCATAGACACTCCGGGACACTCCGACTTCGGCGGCGAGGTGGAGCGCGTGCTCAACATGGCAGACGGATGCCTGCTGCTCGTCGACGCTTTCGAGGGTCCCATGCCGCAGACGCGCTTCGTGCTGCAGAAGGCTCTCCAGATAGGCCTCAAGCCCATCGTGGTGGTCAACAAGGTGGACAAACCCAACTGCCGGCCCGAAGAGGTGTACGAGATGGTGTTCGACCTGATGTTCTCGCTCAACGCAACGGAGGACCAGCTGGACTTCCCCGTGGTCTACGGCTCGGCCAAGAACGGCTGGATGAGCGCCGACTACAAAACCCCGACAGACAACATCACATACCTGCTCGACAAGATTGTGGAGGTGATTCCGGCCCCGAAGGTCATCGAAGGCACGCCGCAGATGCTCATCACGAGCCTCGACTACTCGAGCTATACGGGCCGCATCGCCGTGGGACGCGTGCACCGGGGGCACCTCACCGAGGGCATGCCCGTGACGATATCGCACCGCGACGGCTCGATGGAGAAGACAAGGATAAAGGAGCTGCACACGTTCGAGGGCATGGGACACGCCAAGACGCACGAGGTGCAGAGCGGAGACATCTGCGCCATCATCGGACTGGAGAAGTTCGAGATCGGCGATACCATCTGCGACGCGGAGAATCCGGAGCCCCTTCCGCCGATAGCCATCGACGAACCGACGATGAGCATGCTATTCACCATCAACGACTCGCCTTTCTTCGGCCGCGAGGGTAAGTTCGTGACGAGCCGCCATATCAACGACCGGCTGGTCAAGGAACTTGAGAAAAACCTCGCCTTGCGCGTTGCCCCGTTCGAGGACAACACGGACAAGTGGATAGTAAGCGGCCGCGGCGTGCTCCATCTCTCGGTGCTGATAGAGACCATGCGCCGCGAGGGCTACGAGCTTCAGGTGGGCCAGCCGCAGGTGATATACAAGGAGATAGGTGGCCAGAAGTGCGAGCCTATCGAGGAACTGACCATCAACGTGCCGGAAGAGTTTGCCAGCAAGATGATAGACATGGTCACCCGGCGCAAGGGCGAGATGGTGTCGATGGAGAGTCAGGCCGACCGCGTGAACATCGAGTTCGACATCCCGTCGCGCGGAATCATCGGTCTGCGCACCAACGTGCTTACCGCTTCCCAGGGCGAGGCCATCATGGCGCACCGCTTCAAGGAGTACCAGCCGTTCAAGGGAGAAATATCCCGCCGCACCAACGGCAGCATGATAGCGCTCGAGACGGGCACGGCCTTCGCCTATTCGATAGACAAGCTGCAGGACCGCGGCAAGTTCTTCATCGACCCGGGCGAGGAGGTCTATGCCGGAGAGGTCGTCGGCGAGCACGTGCACGACAACGACCTGGTCATCAACGTGGCCAAGGCAAAGCAGCTGACGAACACCCGCGCGAGCGGAAGCGACGACAAGGCACGCATCGTTCCGCGCACCGTGCTCTCGCTTGAGGAGGCTCTCGAGTATATCAAGGCCGACGAACTGGTGGAGGTGACGCCCAAGAGCATGCGCATGCGCAAGACCATCCTCGACCACAACGAGCGTAAAAAGGCGGGAAAGGAGTGATTGATTGCTTTTAGAAGGAATATCCTGAACACTTAGCAGGAATATCCTAAACGGATAAAAGACATATAAAAGTAAAGGGTCCGGTGGTTCACCGGACCCTTTCTTTTTTGTTCCGCCGCCGTTACCGACGGCGCGTAATATCGTTACCTGCGGCATGTAACGGTGTTACCTGCCATCCGTCACACCGTTACCTGCAACGGGTTACACCGTTACCTGCGGCAGGTAACAAATCATTGGCTGCACAGATGAATCAGCGTCTCTATCCAACGTCTGAACCTCGGACACCTCCCGAGTATCGTATTAATGCCGATTTCCAGCGCAATGATGTTGCCATACATCACCTTATCGTATTCGGGAATTATCCGCAGAAGCCGCTTTGACGGCGCTTTGTCCGGCGAACTGTTTATCTCTTCCGGATTGTCGTAGGCATCTATGATGCCTTGAACCGAACCGCTTGCCTGCTCATCGAAATATTTGCGGAAACCTTCTGCCGAAGAAAACAGCAGCGCCTCAAATTCGTGCAGCTGTATATACGGATGGAACCTTCGGTCGCAGATATCGTCTTTCATCGCTGTCTCCATCCCTGCAGCCCGCTCTGCATGGTCTGCAATGCCGTTCCAAGTTTCCCTGCCGGGCATTTCCGGGCAACGGAAGAAATCGACAAATGTAGTAACAACGATATCACTGCCCTGCGAATCCAATAGTCTCCGTATGTCATTCCTCAGGTGCTGATAGTTCACGAAGCCGCCCTTATGCCCCTTGCTTGTATGTATAATGACGGGATAGACGTATATTCCGTATTGCATAAGGTACGGGGCAAGCAGGCTGTTGACAAACTCCTCCTCGCTTTGTCCCTCCACAACGATATACAACCGCTTCTTCATGGTCTCCCTCCTATGACATTCTTTTCCCACAACTCGCCGATGGAATACTCTTCAAGCCAGTGAGACAGTTCTTCCTCGCTAAGCCGCGAGAACACCGACTGACCGTCATTCCGTCCGACAACGACAAGGTCTCCGACAGAGAAATGGTTTATAAGCTCCACCGACTGGGTCGCTATGATGAGCTGTGTCTTCAACGATGCCCGCTTGATAAGTGCTCCGAGTTTGTTTATTGCGGCCGGATGCAGTCCGAGCTCCGGCTCGTCTATTATCACCGTCTGCGGCGGATTGGGCTGTAGCAGCAAGGTTGCAAGGGCGATAAAGCGCAGCATTCCGTCCGAAAAGTTGGTCGCATCGAGGTACATGTCGGTATCCTTCTCCTCCCATTCCAATGATATGAAGCCGTCCATATTCTTGCCGGGAACGAGTTTGAACCGCTTAAAATACGGGGCGATGGAACGTATCGTGCCCTCGATAAGGTTGAATGCAGTCTCCTCTTTCTCCTTCAGCATGTACAGATAGGCTGCTATGTTGGAGCCGTCATGCCGCAGGAACTCGTTATCTCCCACCCTCGAGGGGCGGCGCATAGGCGACGACAGACTGGTATCGTGGAAGTGATAGACGGTGAAACTGCGCAGGAAAGCACGGACATACTCCGCCCTCCACTGCGGTTTATTCAGTATCTCCGATTCCTCAACGTTGGAATCCCAGTCGCACGGATGCCAGTTGTCACGGTATTGCTTATCCTGCAGTCCCTTATTATTAAAGTAGTCTCTCGTATATTCAATATATGCCTTCGGACCGGCCGTAGGCCTCAGCTTGAATGCAAATGCGTTTCTGTTGGCGAAATCGATAAGCGCCGATATGCTGTCGGACACCTTACGGCCGCGGTACAGCATGGAGTCCACTCCGCCGTGACCGAGCATATAGCTGCCCAGGCGCTGGTCGAGCAGATGCTGCGTCATCTCGAAGAATGAGATAAAGTTGCTCTTACCAGCTCCATTCGCACCGATAAGGATGTTCAGTCTCTTCAAGTCGACACGCACATCCCTTATTGACTTATAGTTAAGTATTTCTATTCTTTCAATCATAACGATAGCTTATAGATTCCTTTATATTGATAGAGAAACGGCATTGCCTTCTACCGGCCTTCCGCCGGGACGGCCGGAGCAGCCGATTAATACACCAGATTCTCCTCGCCGATGCAGTCGAGCACCTCCGTCAGATACTTGCGTGCCTCCCAGCGTGCCATGGGCAGGTCGTGGAGCAGCCAGTTGCCGCAGTCGCGCGGGGCGGCGCCGGGTATGTCGCCCTCAAACTCCGCCACGAAGCGGAACGTGCGGCGCATCAGGTCCACTATGTCGCGGCTCTCGTAGTCGCCGCGCAGCAGCAGGTAGTTGCCCGTCAGGCAGCCCATCGGGCCCCAGTAGACGATGCGGTCGCGCCACTCGGCATCGTTGCGCAGGTATGTCGCGGCAAGGTGCTCGATGGTGTGCAGTGCGCCGGGATGCAGCGCTGGCTCCCGGTTGGGCTCTTTCATGCGTATGTCGAACGTTGTCACCGTGTCGCCGCCCACACTGTCCTTGCGCGACACGTATATGCCGCGCAGCAGGCGGCCGTGGTCTATCGTAAAACTCGGTATCTTATCCATTGTCTTCCGTTTGTATGTCATTATGTTATGTCTGTCTTGCCGTCACATGCTCTCGAGAAAGGCCTTCGTCACTCCGAACGAACTGTCAGCCGCCGTTTCCCAGAAGTTGAAGTACTGGCTGGCCTTGTGGTCGCTCAGCGGAATGTCGCTGATGATGCGGAAACTGATGAAGGGCACGCCGCGCTGGAAGCACGCCTGGGCTATCGCCGCCGACTCCATGTCTACGGCCATGGCCTCGGGGAAGTGCCCGATGATGACGGTCATCTTCTCGCGGGAGTCTACGAACCAGTCGCCCGTGACGGTGAGACCACTCACAATGCGCGTGCCGCAGTCGAGCGCCACGGCCTTTGCGAGCAGCGCCGCATCGCCGTCGAAGCGCGCGGGCATGCCGAGCACCTGGCCGTAGGCCACCTCGCTGCCGCAATAGACGTCGTGATAGCATGTCTGCGACGACACGACGACATCGCCCACGCTGAGACTCAGCGACGCGCCGCCGGCCACGCCGGTAGACACTACGGCATCGGGGGCGAAGCTGCTTATCATCTCGGACGCGCCGATGGCGGCGTTCACCTTGCCTATCCCGCACTGGTGCATCACCACGGTGTTATCTCCCATCGTCCCCGTCACGTAGGTGCGGCCGTGCGACACGATCTCCTCTGCGCCGCCGAGGAGCGACTTTATGCGGACAAACTCCTTGTCCATGGCTATTATTATACCTATCTTCATAATTATAAGATGTGTGCTATATCCTGCAAAGTTACGTATTTAGCCCGACCGCAGCAAGTTTACCATTGCTTTTTTAAGGGCTCCGGACCAAAAAAGGGTAAATCATTCTGTTATGTGGAAACGAATTATTAACTTTGCGCCGATTAACTATTAAACAGCATAGAGCATGAAAATATGGAGACAATGCCTGCCTGACATACTGGCAGTGATACTTTTTGCGGTCATCTCGTTCGCCTACTTCTTCCCCGCCGACACCGAGGGACGCATCCTATACCGCCACGACGCCTCGGCCGGACGCGGCGCCGGACAGGAGAAGGTGGAGCACTTCGAGCGCACGGGAGAGATTACGCGGTGGACGAACTCGCTGTTCTGCGGCATGCCCACCTACCAGATGAGCCCGTCGTACGACAGCGACGGCATCCTCAACACCGTCGAGTCGGCCTACCACCTGTGGCTCCCGGCCTACGTATGGTATGTGTTCGCCTACCTCTTAGGCTTCTACATCCTGCTGCGGGCGTTCGACTTCAGGCAGTCGCTGGCCGCCCTCGGCTCTGTGATATGGGCGTTCAGCAGCTATTTCTTCATCATCATCGCCGCCGGACACATCTGGAAGGTGATGGCACTGGCCTACCTGCCGCCGATGATTGCCGGCGTGGTGCTGGCATACAGGGGCAAGTATGCGTGGGGAGCGGCCGTCACGGCGCTCTTCTGCGCCCTTGAGATAAAGGCCAACCACATACAGATGACCTACTACTACATGTTCATCATAGCCTTCATGGTCATCGCCTTCATCGTCGAGGCGGCCCGCCGCAAGGCATACAGACACCTGGCAAAGGCCACGGCGGCATGCGCCGCGGGAGCCGTCATAGGCCTCTGCGCCAACATGCCCAACCTGTATCACACGTGGGAGTACAGCAAGGAGTCGATGCGCGGCAAGAGCGAGCTGGTGAAGAAAGACACAGGCAACCAGACGAGCAGCGGTCTCGAGCGCGACTACATCACGCAGTGGAGCTACGGAATAGACGAGACATGGACGCTGCTCGTGCCCAACACCAAGGGCGGGGCGTCGATGCCGCTGGCCGACAACAAGACGGCAATGGAGCATGCAGACAACAACTACCTGCCGGTATACCAGCAGATAGGACAGTACTGGGGCGAGCAGCCCGGCACATCGGGCCCTGTATATGTGGGCGCGTTCGTGCTGATGCTCTTCATCCTCGGCCTGTTCATCGTGAAAGGACCGGTGAAATGGGCTCTCCTCGCGGCCACGGCGCTCTCCGTGCTGCTGTCGTGGGGACATAACTTCATGCCGTTCACCGACCTGTTCATAGACTACATGCCGATGTATGCCAAGTTCCGCACGGTGGCCTCGATACTCGTCATCGCCGAGTTCACCATCCCGCTGCTGGCTATGCTCGCGCTGAAGAGAATCGTCGACGAGCCCAAGGTGCTGACGGAGAAAATCAGATACGTATACGCCAGCTTCGTCCTCACCGGCGGCGTGGCCCTGCTTTTCGCCCTGATGCCGTCGGCTTTCTTCGGCAGCTACGTATCGTCGTCGGAGATGCACGCCCTCGGGCAGATTCCGGCAGACCAGCTGCAGCCGCTATTGGCCAACCTCACGGAGATGCGCAAGGCCGTGTTCACGGCCGACTGCTGGCGCTCGTTCTGGATAATAGCGGCCGGAACGATGATGCTCCTGCTCTTCAAGGCCGGCAAGCTGAAGGCCCGCTACATGATTGCGGCCATCCTCGTGCTCTGCCTCGGGGACATGTGGCAGGTGAACAAACGCTATCTCAACGACGGCATGTTCGTGGAAAAGAGTGTCCGCGACAATCCCGTGGAGATGAACGAGACGGAGCGTGCCATCCTCGCCGACAAGGACCCGGACTACCGCGTGCTCAACCTCGCATCCAATACGTTCAATGAGAACGAGACGTCCTATTTCCTCAAGAGCATCGGCGGATACCATGCCGCCAAGCTGCGCCGCTATCAGGAGATGATAGAGGCATACATCGCGCCGGAGATGAAGGCTGTGTTCGGAGCCGTGGCAGAGGCCGGCGGCGACATGTCGCAGGTGAAGGGAGACAGCATCTTCCCCGTGCTGAACATGCTGAACGCCAAGTATTTCATCCTGCCGCTGCAGTCGGGACAGACCGCCCCGCTGCAAAACCCGTACGCATTCGGCAATGCCTGGTTCGTGGACGAGGTGAAATATGTGGACAACGCCAACCAGGAGATTGAGGCACTGGCAGCCACCGACCTGCGCCGCACGGCCGTGGCAGACCGCAAATTCAGCGAGGCCATCGGCAGCAGTACGGCTCAGGACAGCACTGCGACGGTGAAACTGACGTCGTACGCGCCCAACAGACTGACATACGACGTAAGCTCCGACAAGGGCGGCGTCATCGTTTTCTCTGAGGTTTACTATCCGGGATGGACGGCAACGGTAGACGGACAGGACGTGCCCGTAGGCCGCGCAAACTACATCCTGCGAGCCATCAGCGTGAAACCGGGCAGCCACAAGGTTGAGTTGGCATTCTTCCCGAAGACCATCGGCACCACCGTGGCACTGGCATACGCCGCCTACGGCGTGCTGGCAATAATCATCCTGCTGCTCATATTCATGGAGTACAGGAAGAGGAAAGAGGTGAAATAAAGGCCAGCTTCCAATAAATATGGGAGCTATGGGAAAAATGGGAGGGCTGGGAATAGCAGATGATTGAGGATTCATCTCATCTTGTTCCCAGCCCTCCCATTTTTCCCATAACTCCCATTCCTCCCATAATCATTCTTAATCCACATAATTATGCGTGATATGATGGCGCACGTATGCCCTGTGTCCGTATGTCGCTATCACCGCGAAGCACACGAGCGGGATGACGAACGACAGGTTGGTGGAGGGCAATCCCATGAAAGAGACGCCCGAATCTATTATCACCGCCTGAAGCGGGGGAAACACCGAACCGCCGAGGATGGACATTATCAGTCCGGCACCGCCGAACTTCACGTTGTCGCCGAGGCCGCGCAGGGCTATTCCGTAGATGGTGGGGAACATCAGAGACATGCACGCGCTGACGGCCACAAGGCAGTAGATGCCGTTGCGGTCGGTGAAGAGGATGGCTCCGAGCACTGCCACGCCGCCGAAGACGGCAAGCACCGACAGCAGCCGCCCCGGCTGGATATACTTCAGGAACCACGTGCAGATGAAGCGGCTGCACGTGAACATCACCATAGCTGCAATATTGTATTTCTGCGAGAGCATCTCCGCGGCGCGCTCATCCATGCCCTCGGCCATGAACACGCGCGTGCCATACTGGATGATGAACGTCCAGCACATCACCTGGGCACCTATATAGAAGAACTGCGCCACCACTCCCTCGCGGTAGTTCTTCACGCGGGCGAGTTCGCCGATGGCCGTCCGCAGGCTCTTCTCCGCACGCGTGTCGCCGGCCTTCGGCATCTTAACGAGCCTGATGAGCACAAGCAGCACGATGATGACGGCGCCGATGAAGATATACGGCTGGATAAGTATGTTGAGGTCATAGTCCTTTATCATGTTGAACTGCTCCTCGGGAAGCTCGAACCGCGCGGCCGAGTCCATGGGGCTCATGCGTGCCTGCACATACTGCATGGCGACGTACATGCCGGCCAGGGCGCCTATCGGGTTGAACGCCTGGGCAAGGTTCAGGCGCTGCGTGGCCGTCTCCTCGCTGCCCATGCAGTAGATATAGGGGTTGCAGCTGGTCTCGAGAAACGACAGGCCGCAGGTCATTACGAAGTATGCGAAGAGGAAGGGGAAGTAGAGACCGATGGCCTGCGCGGGCACGAAGAGAAGCGCGCCGCCGGCATAGAGCGACAGGCCGATGAGCACCCCGGCCTTGAACGAATACTTCTGGATGAACATCGCGGCGGGAAAGGCCATCACGAAATAGCCGAGATAGAAAGCCACCTGCACGAGGGCACCTTCCGTCACGCTCATGCGGAATATCTTTGAGAACGCCTTGACCATGGGGCCGGTGATGTCGTTGGCAAAGCCCCACAGGGCGAAACACGACGTTATAAGAATGAAAGGGATGAGGAAGCTGACGCCTTCACGGGTCAGCAGACCGTTGTTCTTGCTTGTATCCATCTGTTATTATGATTTTAAGATGGGGCAAAATTAGTGAATTTATGGCACAATAGTGAACTTATTTTGACTTTTTACGCCGTTTGCAAGATATTTCTACACAGGCGGTGCGACTGCACCGGCGTATCTTTTCTTTGCAAAAGGCAGGTTTTTTCCTTCCTTTATGGGCCGAAATCGGTAAATTATAGGTACATTTGCAGCCTAAATACCTACGCCGAATGAAAAAACTACTGTCACTTCCGCCCAACCTTGTGGGCAGTTTTCATGAGATAACGGGATTCTCCCGCGACGAATATTTCTGTACCAACGACCCCGTGGGCCACAAGCTCGGCAGCGGAGGAGGCACAACGTGGCTGCTCGAGCAGTGCCATGCCGACGACGGCACGGGCCGGAGCTTCGACGAATGGCTGGCCGGAGAGCGGCGCATACTGCTGCATGCCGGCGGGCAGAGCCGCCGCCTGCCGTCGTATGCGCCGTCGGGCAAGATACTGACACCCGTGCCCGTGTTCCGCTGGGAGCGCGGACAGCGCCTGTCTCAGACGCTGCTCGACCTGCAGCTGCCGCTCTATGAACGGCTGATGCGCCTCGCACCGGACAATATCCACACGATGATCGTCAGCGGAGACGTATACATACGCGCCGCAGAGCAGCTGCCGCCGGTGCCCGACGCCGACGTGGTGTGCTACGGCCTGTGGCTCGACTCGTCGATAGCGAAGGACCACGGCGTGTTCGTCAGCGACCGCGCAACGGCCTCGGTGCTGAAGCGCATGCTCCAGAAACCGAGCGTGAAGGAGCTTAACGACCTGCTGCAGACGGGATTCTACCTCACCGACATCGGCGTGTGGATGCTCAGCGACCGCGCCGTGAAACTGCTGATGAAACGCTCCGGCAGCGGAGACGGCATCAGGGAGTACGACCTCTACTCCGACTTCGGACGGGCGCTGGGCACCGACCCGCAGTTGGACGACGAGGAGCTGCGCTCGCTCAGCGTGGCCATACTGCCGTTGCCGGGAGGTGAGTTCTACCACTACGGTACGAGCAGCGAGATGATTTCTTCGACGCTCGCTATACAGAACATCGTCAACGACCAGCGCGAGATAATGCACCGCGGACGCAAGCCGCACCCGTCGATATTCATACAGAACGCCCGCACGGACATCACCATCACGGGAGAGAACACCAACCTGTGGATAGAGAACAGCCACGTGGCGGCCGGATGGACCATAAGCCACGACAACATCATCACGGGCGTGCCGCGGAACGACTGGAAGATAACGCTCGACCCGGGGCAGTGCGTCGACATTGTGCCCGTAGGCGAAACGGAATGGGTTGTGCGCCCGTACATGATAGACGACAAGTTTGCCGGCGCGGCACAGCAGACGCCGATGTTCCCGGTGTTCGACAACATCGGAGACATGGGCCGCGCACTGCAGGCCATGCTCGGAGGAGAGACCGACACGGACGGCGCGCGCCTGATGAGTGCCGAGGAGATATCGACGAAGGCCAACCTCGTGCGCCTCGTGGAGCAGCGTCGCAGCTTCCGCCACGACAACTGGAGCGAGCTGGCCGACAACCATGAGCACAGCGTGTTCTACCAGCTCGACCTCGACGACGCGGCACGCAGCTTCGCCGCCGGAGGCATAGCCCTGCCCCGGCCGCTGCCGGAGACGGCGCCGCTGATGACGAGGATACACGACGCGATGTTCCGCTCGGAGGTCTGCCGCCTGTCCGGCGCAGGCCATGAGGGCGATGAGCGAAAGGCGTTCGGCCTGCTCGCACAGGGCCTGACGGAGACGGTGCTCGCCGACAGGCAGCACCCGCGGATGTCGGTATACAGCGACCAGATAGTATGGGGCCGCAGCCCTGTGCGCATCGACATTGCCGGCGGATGGACAGACACGCCCCCGTTCTGCCTGATGGAGGGCGGAAACGTGATAAACCTGGCCATAGAACTGAACGGGCAGCCGCCGCTCCAGACCTACGTGAGGCCGTGCCGCGAGCGCCATATCGTGCTGCGCAGCATCGACCTCGGCGCCGTGGAAGTGATAGACACCTACGAGCAGCTGGCCGACTTCACGCACGTGGGCAGCCCGTTCTCAATCCCCAAGGCGGCACTCGTGCTCGCCGGATTCCAGCCGGGATTCTGCACCGAGCGCTACCCCACCCTGGAGGCACAGCTCGAAGAGTTCGGATGCGGCATCGAACTGACCCTGCTGTCGGCCATCCCGGCGGGCAGCGGACTGGGAACGAGCAGCATCCTCGCCGCGACGGTGCTCGGAGCGGTAAGCGATTTCTGCTCGCTGGCATGGGACAAGAACGAGATTGGCAAGCGCACACTCGTGCTCGAGCAGATGCTCACCACCGGCGGCGGATGGCAAGACCAGTTCGGCGGCGTGCTGCACGGCGTCAAACTGCTTCAGACGCAGCGCGGATTCGCTCAGGACCCGCTCGTGCGCTGGCTGCCGGCAGACATCTACACGCAGCCCGAATATGCGCGCTGCCACCTGTTATACTACACAGGAATAACGCGCACGGCAAAGAACATACTCTCGGAGATAGTGCGCCGGATGTTCCTCAACCAGGGCGACCAGCTGCGGCTGCTGCGCCAGATGAAGGCGCACACCATGGACATGTACGAGGCCATACAGCGCCAGGACTTCACGCGGGCCGGCCAGCTCGTCGGCAAGACATGGGAACAGAACCAGGCCCTCGACCGCGGCACGAACCCGCCGGCAGTGCAGGCCATCACCAGCCTCGTCTCCGACCTCTGCCTCGGCTACAAGCTGCCTGGAGCAGGAGGCGGCGGCTACCTCTACATGGTGGCCAAAGACCCCGAGGCCGCGGCACGCATCAAGCAGACGATAAACGCAAACCGCACCAACGCCAACGCCCGCTTCGTAGACATGTCGCTGAGCATGAAGGGCCTGCAGGTGAGCCGCAGCTGAGACTTTGAGCGCTGCCGGACCTTCCGGCAGCGCTCAAAGACACTTAGCTTAGCTCTCAAAAACACTTTTGACAGCTGGCACAAACGCATTTGAAAGCAGGCAGGACACATCGGCGGGCAACCGATTGCACCGTCAAAGCAAGCTGATTACACCGTCAAAACGGCCCCGTTGCACCGTCAGGAGATGCCCGCGGCAACGGCTGTGGCCATCCATCATACAGGATACGCCCACCGCGACGTGTGCAATGACAGCATAGAAAGCATAGAATTACAGCTATAAAACATGCTTCGCAGCATGTCACGACATTTCAATCACCTCAATGTTAATCTTAGTTTAAAACCAATCGCACAATCCACCACAAACTCAAAACAGACGACAGAGAACACCATCAAATGTTAAATCAATGTTAAAATCCGGGGGGGTAAAAGTTAATGAAACAAAATTGATATATTTGTACCGGCACAAAAAGTACATATATGTTGTATAATAAAACCGGCAAGAAGACATTTGCCGCAGCGGCGGGTATCTCCAGCCGCCTTAAAGCATGGCAGAAAGACAAGCACTTCCTTTGTTGGGACCACCTTCTCGTCTGCATTCTTGTCTTTATCATAGGCAGTATGCTGGCGTTCGCGTCAGTAAACTTCACCGTGTTCAGCCCCATGAAGCGTGCCCTTGAAGACTTCTCCATGACGGATGTCTACTACGAGATACAGCGCAGCGGCGACCTCGAGATGAATACCGACATCATTCTCGTTGACATGACGCAACAACGGATGAGGGGCGACATTGCCCGCACGATACGCGAGATAAACAGATGCCGGCCGAAAGTGCTCGTCATAGACCTCATATTCGAGCGCGAAGGCGACGACATCATGGGAAACGCAGACCTCATGAGCGCCATAGACGAGGGCAGCGGCCACACCGTGCTATCGTGCAAGCTGACCGGCTACGACCCGACGGCCGGCTCGTTCGGCAACCGTGTATGCTCGTTCTTCAGCCGCTTCGGCGATTACCGTTGGGGCTACGGCAACGTGGTGCAGGCACAGTCTGGCGGCTGCATCAGGCGCTACTCGCTCTCACAGAAACTCACGGGCGAGCCGGTATACTCGCTGCCCTACACGGCGGCGTGCATGTATTCAGGCATCGAGCCATCTCCCGAAGCCCCCAACGAGCGCATCATCGTATACGGCAACACAGACTTCCCCGTTGTCGGCTACGATGAAATAGCCCGAAACCACACCATGCTGAAAGACAAGATAGTGGTTCTCGGCACCATCTCGGCCGAGGAAGACTCTCACATCACGCCCGTGGGCAAGATGCCGGGCATGAAGATACAGGCATACTCCATACAGTCGTATCTCGAGCACCGCACCATCAGTCAGATGAGTGTGGGCATGAGTCTGCTGATAGCCTTCCTGCTCTGCTATTTCTCGGCATGGGTGGGCTATCTGATAGCACGCACCCCGCCCCCGGCATGCCTCTACACGCTCAAGCTCTACTACTGCGTCATGGCGGCGCTGCTCGCGTGGGTGTCTTTCATCTGTTTCGTGAAGTTCGGCTATAACGTGAACCTCCTCTACCCGTTGCTCGGCATAGCACTCGTCGAGGAGGCCCGCGTGCACTACAAGTGGCTCGTGGCCACCTTCCAGGCCAGTGCACGTTGGCGGTTTGCCGACAAGTCTATATATAAAATGGTAAAGAAATGACACAGCGAATGAAAAGGATTGCCTTCATCATCATATCGGTGCTCGCATACGTTACGGCAGCTATGGCAGATGAAAAGCCGGAAGACTGGCTCAGGCGCGGCGACGGGCATTACGATGCCGGCCGGCACAAGGAGGCGGTGGAGATGTATCTGCGCGCCGCCGGAGCCGGCAATGCGGAAGCCCAGTTCAAGGCGGGATATGCCTTCTACAACGGCGAGGGAACCGATAGAGACTATGCCTCGGCGGCGATGTGGTTCAAGCGGGCGGCCCGCGGAGGGTTTGCCAAGGCAGAGTATAACCTCGCCTACTGCTACATGAACGGCCGCGGGGTGCCCCGCGACTACGACAAGGCGGAGGCTCTGCTGAAGCAATCGGCCGAGAAGGGACTGCGCGAGGCATGCCTCACGCTATCCGAATGCTATGCGGAGGGTATACTCGTGGAGCAGGACAAGGCCGAGAGCGAGCGGTGGCGCGCACGCGCTGACGGCAAGGAAGAGGCGCGCAAGCCCGTGACGGTAAATCCGCCCGAGCCGAAAGCGCCCGCCACGACGGCAGCCAGGCCGGCGCCCCCTGTGGTGAAAATTCTCTACCCCGAAGACCAGTCGATGTTCCACACGGACGTGGTGAAGCTGAAATACCAGCTCATCGCCGGCGGGGCGGAGGCCGGCACGGAGGTAAACGTGTTTGTAGACGGCGTGAAGCAGCCCAGGACAAGGGCGGTGAGACAGGCCGGCATGATAGACGTGGAGGTGCCGGGACACGACTGCACCGTGATGATATATGCCACCAACGGCAACGGCAACAGCGAGCCGGCCACGATAAGGCTCATCCGCGAGAACGTGGTGCAGGCCGACATGCCAAAGCTCTTCGCCGTGGCCGTGGGCGTAGGAGAATACAGCAACGACAAACTGCCCGACCTGCGGCTGACATGCAAGGACGCGCGCGACTTCGCCGAGGCCGTGGCAAAGAAGAAGGGACTGCCGTTTGCCGACGTGCAGGTGAAGCTGCTCTGCGACGCCGAGGCCACGCGGGCCGACATCTTCGAGGCCATGGAGTGGCTCTCGCAGGAGGCCGCACCGGGCGACGTGTGCATGTTCTTCTTTGCCGGGCACGGATTCCGCGACCAGAAAGACCGCTTCTTCTTCATGCCCTACCATGCCAATCCGGACAGGCTGTACGACTGCTTCAGCGCAACGGACTTCCGGATGGCGGCGGAGGAGATAAACAGCAAGCTGCTGATATTCGTCGACGCATGCTACTCCGGCGGCCTGTTCGACGGCAACCGCTCGGCGGCGGCAACACACTTCGTGGAGCAGCTGCGCAGGGCGAAGAACGGAATGCTGCTCTACGCGTCGAGCGCATCGGACACGAAATCGAAGGAAGACCCGGAATGGGGCAACGGAGCATTCACCAAAGCCCTCGTAGAGGCGTTCGGCGGAGGGGCCAGACAGGCTGGAGACGAGGGGCTGTCGACCCAGGAACTGGAGATGTATCTCTACCGGCAGGTAAGGAAAACGACCGGTTTCAAGCAGACCCCGATATTCATCAACCCGGGAGGAATGGAACATTTTAATATTTTTACCTATGAGAATTAGACTTCTTCTTATGCTGGCAATAATGCCGCTGCTCACCGTTTCGGCACAGCAATACACCGTATACTCGGTTGCCGGCGACGCTTTCGTGAAGGAACAGGGCCGCGACGTGTCTCTAAAGCCACGCAAGGCGATATCCACGGCCACGGTGCTGAGGATAGGGAAGGAAAGCGCGGTGACGGTGCTCGACGAGCGTAACAGCAGGATGTACTCGTTCACCGAGGCAGGCACAAAGACCGTGGGGCAGCTGATTGCCGGGAAGAAGAGCAGCGCAAAGAACCTCTCGAAGCAGTATATGGGCTATCTCGTGAAGCAGCTCTTCGCCTCGGGAAGCAAGCAGATGTCGCACCCCGACACCTACATGCAATCCACTGCCACGGCATACCGCTCGGTGGCAGCAGACTCCCTGATGCTCAGGCGTGTGGCGGCAGCCCTTGCCGGAAGCGCGCCCGGAGGCCCGAGCTTAGAGACGGCGTTTGCCGCAAGCGGCGCGCAGGTGGACACGGACCTCGACGTGAGCTTCGAACTCGTGTCGTGCGACACGGGCGAGCCGCTCGGACAGAGCGTACCCGGAAACACGGGATGCTATGTCAGGGTGCGCAACGGGACGGACGACCTTGTCTACGTGAACGTGCTGAACGTTGACGCGGCGGGCAACAAGTATCTCGTGCTGCCGGTAGACTCGGCTTCTTCGTGCGCCCATCTGCTCGTGCCGCCGATGAGTACGGTGGCCTTCAAGTCGGAACCGATGATTTTCGGCGACACCGCATCCGAGGAGTCGTTCCTGCTCGTGGCCACGGAAGAGCCGGTAGACTTCAGCATCCTGATGAGTCCCATCAAGGCATCGGAAGGCAGCCGTATGCGCACAGGGCTTTACCGCAGGCGCTTCAGTGTCGGACAATAAAACAGACAGGAGATGAAAAGACTGATAACAAAGGTTTTGCCGGTGGCGGCACTGATGGCGGCGACGTGCATCCCGGCATCGGGAACAGACAAGGTGGAGGCAGACAGGATACTCTTCGAGATGCTGTCGGGCAGCCATGCAGTGGAAAACTGGCACGAGCCGCTCGCCATCGACGGGCAGTCGCTGCGCAGCACGGCCGAGGAGGGTCTCTTTCTTGTGGAGGGAAAGGCATTCCAGGTGAACTCGCTGCGCTCCGATTTCTACGTGGTCAAGGGCAAGGACGGCTGGCAGCCGGTCAACGACAGGCGCTACCCGATGGAGACGGCCGTCAACCTGCTGCTCAACAGGATAGAGGACAACAGGCACGGACTGATGCTCACGCACCACCAGTATGGCGGAAAGAATCCCAAACTGATGATGAAGATGCAGCTGCTGTACGACATGCTGGCCAGAAACATGGACATGTACTGCAGCGTGACGAGCGTCGGCACGAAGGAAATGCAGGCCGTCCTCGTGTTTCATAACGTGAAAAGGAACTTCATACACATGCTCCGCCTGACAATTCCGACGGATACCCTGTTCAAAACCGACGGCATGCTGACGGCAGACATGTATACCAACATACCGCAAAATAACATAAAATCAATATTCAAGGGAAACAAATAAGTTGAAATGGACTTTTTAAAGACAAGAAGACTGCAAGCTCTGGCCATGGCACTGATGGCATCGGTGTGCGCCGCAATGGCGGGAACCACATTCAAGATAATAGAGGGAATGGACGACACGGAGCTTAAAAAGGTGATGGAAACGAACGTGTGCAGCATGATAGACGCGTTCAGGACGGCTGCAGACGAGAACCGCAAGAGCGTGAAACTCTCGAAGGACAACTTCACATCTGACGCCATCGACGGCATAAAGGAGATATGGGAGACCAGCGCCATGAGCTGCCCGCCGATGAACATAATGAGCCGCTGCCTGAAGACATCGGCCGGATGGCAGGTGAGGGGCATACCGGTGGACATGGTGGAAGCCGACGAGAATGAGGCGAGACAGGAGCTGACGGTGGACTTCCTGCCGTCGGGGAAAATCAGCAGCGTGCAGATTGCCATCGCCATGCACAGGTATGAGCAGATAATGGCCGAGAAAGAATCGGACCTCGACTATGCGAGACGGCAGATAATAGTAAACTTCGTGGAGAACTTCCGCACGGCATACAACCGCAAGGACCTGAAGATGCTCAACAGCGTGTTCAGCGACAAGGCGCTGATAATAACGGGAAAGGTAATCACCGAGAAACCCAACTCGGACGTGGAGCGCATGACCCTGGCAAACAACAAGGTGGTATATATCAACCAGACGAAGCAGGAATATCTGAGAAAGCTGGCCGGCGTGTTCAAGATCACCAAGTACATAAACGTCAAGTTCGACGACATCGAGGTGGTGCAGCATCCCAAATACGACGACGTATACGGCGTGACGCTGAAGCAGTACTGGCATACGGACAGATATTCGGACGAGGGCTACCTCTTCCTGCTCGTCGACTTCAGGGACACGGACAACCCGCAGATACAGGTGAGGACATGGCAGCCGTATAAAGACACGCACGGAAAGGTCATCACTCAGAAGAAGGATGTGTTTCATCTGGGCTCGTTCCGGATCGTGAGGTGAAAGCCCCGGAGACATAATGACATGATACAGGAAAAACAATAACATAACAGTGATACTCATGCAGAAAAGAAATCTTATCGCCGCATTGCTGCTGATGGTGTGCAGTGTGGCTTTCCCGCAGAAGAAATTGGAAGTGGAAGACAGGTCGCAAGGCACAGACGTGTATTCGAGCGAGGGAAACGAGGCCGCCGTGATGATACGCTGCGACCGGTCGATACCGTTGACATTCGCATCGTCGATGGACAAGAGTGCCGACCCGTTCCGTACCGAGCTGCAAGGCTCCGACTCGGTATACTACATCGCTTTCCCCACAGGCAACCGCTACCGGGGACGCGTGCTGACGGTGATGTCGCCCGGATATGAGCAGAAAGACATCGCGCTGGACCTGCAGCCGAAGGCACTGCTGACCCTCGCCATCTCCGACCCGGACGCCATCGTGGGCAAAGGATGCTATGTGGAGCACCGAAACAAGGCACAGCTGGAAATAAAGAACTCAAACTACGAGCAGGCTAAGGACCTGCTTGAGGAGGCAGTGATGTGCTCGGATGTGGACACGGCCGAGAACAACGCCAACCTGAAGATGGTGGACTCGCTAATCTACTACCGTCAGATGGGTGAAAACGCGTTCAAGCTGCTTGACTACAAGACGGCAGGCGACTACTACGAGAAGGCGATGATGCTCAACCCGTACGACAACTATGCGTCGAACAGGTACTCGGTGTGCGCCAAGAACTATAAGGACGAGTGCGGAATGATATTCAGCAGGGCCGAATTCTGCTTCAACGAGAAAGACTATGTGAAAGCGCGCGAGCTCTACCAGCAGGTGGTGGACAAGGAATGCGACAACATGCTGATGGCCACCGACAGGATAAACATCATCGACGCATACATGACGGCGAAGAAAGACCACTCCCGCGTGCTCACATACGAATACCGGAAGGATGTCCCCGTCGGCATGTCGTACGGCAAATACAACATGCACAAAGTTGGCGGCTTCATACAGTTCGACTTCAACAACGTGGTGTTCGACGCCCTGAGAAGCGAGTGCCGCTATGGCGACACCAAGTTCCCTGAACTGAACATCGCATTCGGATGGACCGTGAAGATTGCCAACCCCGTATGGATATACTTCGGTCCGGGCTTCACCGGAAAGCTGTATTACGGTACATACGAGGAAGACAACTACCCGAAATACAAGAACGATGCGATAGAAGACCAGACAGACATGGACGAAAAGGAGATAGACAAGGCCAACAAGAAGTCTAACTTTGCCTTCGCCGTATCGCCGGTAGTAGGTATCTGTGCCAAATACAGCTACTTCGCAGTGCGCCTTACATACCAGTACCGCTGGTCGATAAAGTCTGAGCTCGACGACTTCATGGGCACGAGCAGGCTGTCTTTCGGTGTCGGCGTCGCCTTCTGATGCACAGCCCTTTTCTTCACGGCAAACTGAAAAAAGTGGCCGCAAGGTTTGGTCATGTAATGAAAAATGAGTAACTTTGCGGCCGAAATCCGGAAAATCCGGTGCATTCGAGGATGTAATCCGTTGTGATTAAGGCGGCAGGCGTCTGAGATATGTAATAAAACAACAATTAATCAATAACAAAATGTATTTAGATCAAGCAAAGAAACAGGAGATCTTCACAAAGTATGGTAAGTCAACGACAGACACAGGTTCAGCAGAGAGCCAGATTGCGCTCTTCTCATACCGTATCTCTCACCTGACCGAGCATCTGAAGAAGAACCACAAGGACTTCACGACCGCAAGATCGCTGACACAGCTCGTCGGCAAGCGCCGCGCCCTGCTCAACTATCTCTACGACCGTGATATCGAGCGCTACCGTGCCATCGTAAAGGCTTTAGGTCTGCGCCGCTAATTATATTTTACGCAAAATGAAAATCCCCCGCACATCGGTGATGTGCGGGGGATTTGTCTTTACAGGATGAACATCACTTTACGACAGTGATGTTCACATTTGTCTTCTTCACGTTCTTATAGTTGCTGAACTCTGCATCGGACGATGCGATGATGTCGATGTTCTCCAGCGTGATGCCGTCGATAGGCATCTCGGGCAGTCCGTTGAACTCCATGGCACGGCCGGCACCGTTGCATACGACGTTCTTGATGTTGATATTGCGGAATATCGGGGTAGTCTCGTCGACGGGCTTGAGGTCTACATTGTTGGGCTTGTCGCCGTCGGCAAGCATCTCAGACACCGACTTGCCGCCGTAATACATGTTGAACGTGATGGCGTCGGTCTTGATGTCGTTCATCGAGATGCCGTCGATAAAGATGTTCTCGACGATTCCGCCGCGTCCGCGGGTACTCTTGAAACGCAGGCCCACATCGGTGCCGAGGAACTGACAGTTCTCTACAAGGATGTTGCGCACGCCGCCGCTCATCTCCGAACCGACGACGAAGCCTCCGTGACCGGCAAACACCGTGCACCCGTCTACCACGACATTCTCGCACGGGCGGCCGCGGCGCCGTCCGTCGGCATCCTTTCCACTCTTGATGCAGATGCCGTCGTCGCCGGCGTCAAAGCGCGAGTTCACTATCAGGGCGTTCTTGCACGACTCGAGGTCGAGGGCATCGCCATTCTGCGCATAGGCAGGATTCCGCACGAGAACGTCGTCTAAAATGATGTTCTCGCACATCAGAGGATGGATGTTCCATGCGGGCGAGTTCTGGAAGATGACGCCCTGCAGGAGCACGTTGCGGCAGCTGACGAGGCTCACCATCACGGGACGCAGGAAGCGCTTGACACTGTTCCAGTCGGCATCGGAGCTGAGTCCCTGGGGCACGTTCATATCGGCGATGGCGTCGCCCTTGGCATATCCCTCGGATGGGAGCCACAGGTTCTTGTTCTTCAGCACGCCGCCGCTCTCGGTAAACTTCTTCCACTGGGCCTCCGTCACCTTAGCCTTCTTCAGCGGGCGCCAGTACTGGCCGTTGCCGTCAATGACGCCCTGGCCGGTGATGGCGATGTTCTCGGCGCCGTTTGCGCTCAGCGGCGACTGGCAGCGCCTTGTGTCTAATCCCTCGAAAGAGGTCTTGATGAGCGGATAGAGGGTCTCGTCGGCCGCAAAGAGGATGACCGCACCCTTCTCAAGATGCAGGTTGATGTTGCTCTTCAGCACGATGGGACCGGTATGCCACACGCCGCGCGGCACCACGAGACGGCCGCCGCCTTTGGCGCTAAGGGCATCCACAGCCTTTGCAAAGGCATCGGTGCACAGCGTACGGCCGTCGCCCAAAGCACCGAAGTCCTTGAGGTTGACATCGCGTGAAGGAATCACCGGCGCCTTCACCTCGGGCATGCTGAACGGAAGCTTGTCCGTATAGGTCTTGTAGGGATTGTCTGCGTATGCCGGCATGGCAAGGACAAACGCCGACACGAGGATGTTCAGTAAGATTCTTTTCATTTGTTTTTTATTGTTTTATGATTAGTAATTACACTATCACAGGCTGTCTACGTCACAGATTTCGCGCAGCGGAAGCATCACAAACTCACGCTCGAGCATACGCGGGTGAGGTATGATGAGGTCTGGCTCGCTGACGGCTATGTCGTCGTAGAGCAGTATGTCTATGTCTATCAGCCGGTCGTGATACTGTCCGCCGACCGATTTTTCCGTGCGGCCGAGCATCCGCTCTATGGCCTGGGTGCGATCAAGGACGCCGCGCGGCGACAGCTCCGTAAGGCAGCAGACGGCCGCATTGACGAAGCGGTTGGCCGAAGAGAAGCCCCACGGGGCAGTATCATAAAGAGCAGACCGGCACAAGACCGTGCCGACCTGCTCTCCTATCCTTTCTATCGCGTCCGCAATCATGCGGCGGCGGTCTCCGAGATTCGAACCGAGACCGAGGTAAACCTTATGCTTCACGTTTCACCCGTTGTATCAGTCGTCGACGATGAGCAGGGCATCGCCGTAGCATCCGAAGCGGTAGCCGTTCTTCACAGCCATCTTGTAAGCCTCCATGACGATGTCGTAACCGCCGAAAGCGGCCGTGGTCATGAGCATGGTGGACTCCGGATGATAGAAGTTGGCTATCATGCTGTTTGCCATTCCGAACTCATAAGGCGGGAAGATGAACTTGTTTGTCCATCCCTCATACTCCTTCAGCAGGCCGTCCGTTCCCACGGCGGTCTCCGTGGCACGGACCGTGCTCACGCCGACGGCGCACACGCGGTGACCTCCGGTCTTGGCTTCGTTGACGATGCGGCATGCCTCGGCGTCTATCACCATCTGCTCCGAGCTCATCTTGTGCTTCGTGAGGTCTTCCACCTCGATAGGCTCGAAGTTGCCCAGACCGCAGTGCACGGTGATGTATGAGAAGTTGTAGCCCCTTATCTCCATCATCTTCAGCAGCTCGCGGCTGAAGTGCAGGCCGGAGGCCGGAGCCGTCACGGCACCTTCCTTCGAGGCGTATATGGTCTGGAAGTTCTCCATGTCGTCGTCCGTGGCGGGACGGCGGTCTACGATATAGCGCGGCAGGGGTGCCTCGCCGAGGGCGAAGAGCTCGCGCTTGAACTCGTCGTGAGGACAGTCGTAGAGGAAGCGGAGGGTGCGGCCGCGGCTCGTGGTGTTGTCGATGACCTCGGCAACCATGGGGCCGTCCTCGTCGAAGAACAGCTTGTTGCCGATCCTTATCTTGCGGGCCGGCTCCACGAGCACGTCCCACAGGCGCAGCTCCTCGTTGAGCTCGCGCAGCAGGAAGACCTCTATCTTGGCATCGGTCTTCTCCTTCGTGCCGTAGAGGCGCGCCGGAAAGACCTTCGTGTCGTTAAAGATGAAGGTGTCGCCCTCATCGAAGTAGTTGACAATGTCTCTGAAACTGAGATACAACGGATTGCCGTCGGCATCTTTCATGTCGTTCCCCTCCGCGTCTTTCTTCACCATATCGATGGTGTTGCTCTTGCGGTGGATGACCATCAGCCGGCATTCGTCCCTACGGTATACCTTGTCTACCGTTCCGTCCTCATTGTCAAAAGCCCGGAACACGGGTTCCAGGGCAATCTGCGACTCGGGCAGTTTGAATTTAAATTGTGACAGTTTCATATTTGTTCAGTCTCCTTTCTTTATATTGTTTCTTCTATTTCCTGGCGTTCCAGCCATGCGGGGAAGTCATCGAGGGTGATGCAGTCCGCGATGACGGCATCGCCAATGCGCGTGCGGCACAGCTCCGTGAGGAAGGCTCCGCTGCCGAGCGCCGTGCCGATGTCGCGTGCCAGGGCGCGTATGTATGTGCCCTTTCCGCATACGACACGTATACTCATCTGCATGGTAGCGCGGTCGAAGGCAGTCAGCTCTATCTCGTCGATGCGCAGGGTCTTGGCCTTCAGCTCCACGGTCTCGCCCTTGCGCTTCATCTTATAGGCCCGCTTGCCGTCCACCTTGCATGCCGAATATTCCGGCGGCACCTGCTGTATCTCGCCGATGAAGCGCGGCAGGACGCTCAATATCAGTTCGCGGGTGATGTGCGCCGTGGGGTATGTGTAGTCGACGGTATGCTCACGGTCGAAACTCGGCGTGGTGCATCCCAGCTGGAGCGTCGCCGTATACTCCTTCGTGCCATACTGCAGGGTCTCTATCTCCTTCGTCTTGCGGCCGGTGCAGATTATCAGCACTCCCGTGGCGAGCGGGTCGAGGGTGCCGGCATGGCCGGTCTTCACCTTCTTCACCCCGAGGCGCTGCGAGATGAGATAGCGCACGCGGGCCAGTGCCCCGAAGCTGGACATGCCGTAGGGCTTGTTCAGGTATATGACTTCTCCTTTGGCGAAATTCATCACAGGCTACTAACGTCAGAACATTGAGGCTATCACGGTGGCAACACCGGCCACCGCGCAGTAGATGCCGAAGTATATCAGCTTGCCTTTCTTCACGATGTTTATCATCCACTTGCACGCCACGCATCCCGAAAGGAAAGCGGCCACGAAGCCGACAACGAGCGGGAGGGTGTCTATTCCGCCGAAAGTCTCCTCGCCCTTGACGGCCTTCAGCACGTCGAGCAGGGCCTCGCCGAGTATCGGCGGGATGACCATGAGGAACGAGAACTGGGCGAGATTCTCCTTCTTATTACCCAAAAGCAGGCCGGTGGCTATGGTGCTGCCCGAGCGCGACAGGCCCGGCATGACGGCACAGGCCTGCGCCAGGCCGATGATGAAAGCGTCTCTCAAGCTGATGCGCTCCTTCTGGCGCGGCTTGGCGTAGTAGGAGAACGTCAGGAGGGCTGCCGTAAGGATAAGCATGCAGCCCACGATGAACAGTCCGGAGCCGAAGATTTCCTCGACATAGTCCTTGAAGAACACGCCGACGATGCCTATCGGAATCATCGACACGAGGATGTTGAGCACGTATTTCGTCTCCTGATTCATCTCGAACTTGAACAGTCCGCGGAATATCCAGTCTATCTCGCTCCAGAGAACGACAAGCGTGCTGAGCACCGTGGCCACATGTACGAGCACGGTGAACGTAAGGTTGTCTGCCCCGTTGATGTCAAACAGGTATGAGCCGATGGCCAGATGGCCGCTGCTGCTCACGGGAAGATACTCCGTGAGACCCTGTACGAGTCCCAATATCAGCGCCTCAAACCAACTCATCAGCCTTCTCCTCTTCTGTTGTCTGTTCCTCTACGATGCTGCCGGGAGCGTCTTTCGGCTTGCGCACGATGGCATATATCATCGACACGAAGCCGACGAAGACAACGGCCGGAGCCAGTTTGATGCGGCGTGCACTGAAGATGTCGGGGTTGTAGACCGTGTCTGTAGAGCCCGGTCCGGTCATCAGCAGGAATCCTATCACCACCACTGCCATGCTCACGGCAAGGAGGATGAAGTTTGTCCTGTCGAATGCAAGATTTCTTTTGTCCATAGATATCTGTTTGGAATGAATGTTTCTGTCTATATGCTGTAAAGCTCTCCGGCGGTCATCTTGAGGAACCTGTTGACCGAAAAATAAGAGCAGACGGCCGTGATGGCTATTCCGAAGAAGAACACGGCGGCCGCGGTAAAGGCCAGCTCACGCCACGTGACCACGAGAAGTATGCCCGGCTCGTAGCGATAGAGGGCGTAGAGGCCGCCTCCTATGACCATGCAGGCAAGCAGGGACGATAGCAGGCCGATGCCGACGGCCCGCCGCAGGAACGGCCACCGTATATACGACCACGAGGCACCGACGAGCTTCATCGTGTGGATGAGGAAGCGGCGCGAGTATATCCCGAGCCTCACGGTGTTGTTTATCAGCGAGAACGATATGCACGTCAGCAGTCCGGCGAGCACGAGGAGCACGATGCTGACCTTCCGCAGGTTTGAGTTGACGCTGTCCATAAGGTCTTCCTGATAGGCCACGTCGGTCACCTCGGAGTGGCGTCGCATCTCCTTGACAATCCAGCGGAGCGAGTCGCAGTTGGCATAGTCAGACTTAAGCCTCACCTCGAGGGTTGCCACGAAGGGGTTGAAGCCGAGAAACTCCGACGGATCCGAGCCCATCGCGGCGCACTGCTCGCACTGGGCCTGCTCCTTGCTGACGTAGTCTATCTCGTGCGAATAAGGGCGGTGGTAGAGGTCGCGGCACAGGATGCGCGCCTGATTGGGCGTCACCGAGTCGCCGAGCATCACGGTAACGGTGAGATTCTCCTTGACATAAGCCGACAGGTTGTTCGCCGTGAACACGGAGAAGACCATCAGTCCAAGCATGACAAGCACCAGCATGGTGCTTATGCACAGCGTCACGGCCTGCATCCCGGCACGGGAACGGGCTCTTTTTTTCCTTCTTTTCATCTGCTATCTCGGATGTAATACACCTAAATTGGTGCAAAGTAACAAAAAAATCTACTAACAAACAATACATTTAACATGTATTAACCGCCGCCCACGGATATTTTTTAATACCTTTGAATCTCGTTAAATGAAACGCTTATGAGCACCATCATCTATCCATCGCCGATATTCGGGCCCGTGCACAGCCGGCGCCTCGGCGTGTCGCTTGGCATCAACCTGCTGCCGGCCGACGGCAAGGTATGCACTTTCGACTGCATCTACTGCGAATGCGGATTCAACGCCGACCACCGCCCCACCCTGCGAATGCCGTCGCGCGGCGAGGTGGCCGCAGCCCTCGAGGCACGGCTGAAAGACATGGCGGCCAACGGACCGGCTCCCGACGTGCTGACATTCGCCGGCAACGGCGAACCGACATGCCACCCTGACTTTGCCGGAATAATAGACGACACAATCGCACTGCGCGACAGGTTCTTCCCCGAAGCAAGGATATCCGTACTCAGCAACTCGACGTTCATACACCGCAAGGACGTGCACGACGCACTGATGCGCGTGGACAACAACATCCTGAAGCTGGACACCGTGTGCCCTACATATATAAACAAGGTGGACCGGCCGGTGTCAAAGTCATACGACGTGGACACCATCATCAGCCGGATGAAAGCCTTTGACGGCCACCTGATAATACAGACCATGTTCATGAAGGGTGAGGCCGGCGGCGAAAGCGTGGACAACACCGGCGAAGAGTATGTCGGCCCATGGCTCGAAGCGGTGAAAGAGATACGCCCGCAGAGCGTCATGATATACACGATAGACCGCGAGACGCCCGCCCACGGACTGAGAAAGGCCGAGCCTGAGGTGCTCGACGCCATCAGAGACAGGGTCGCGGAGTGCGGAATACCGTGCACCGCATCATACTGAGCACCATAAGGCTGTATCAACAGAGAGGCCGCGGGCAGGCGCTCTCCGGCTATTTCTGAAATACGGTGACCCGTTTCCGGTTGCCGTCGCTGCGGGCATGGTCGCGCAGCACGCGCGTGGCCAGCCGGTCCAGGGTGAAACCGTGCGCGCCAAGCCTCTCAACAAGCGTGTCTTCATCCATCGCATTCACTATCCTTTCATCGCCACCGCAAGCCGATGCCCAGTTCACGACGAGATAGCGGCCTGTGCATACGGCAAGATTACGCAGCACACGATCCTCGTGCTGCACGGGGATATACTCCCCGACACCGGTAAACAGCACCATATCGTATGGATGCCCGACGGCGAGTTCTTCCGTCACGTCTGCCTGTCCGCAAGGGAAGCGCGTATCTTCCGGCATGACAAGCGCCGACAGTTCCTCCGTATTCGGATTGCCGTCGTAGCCTATTGCCGCTATCCCGCTCCTCTGCAGGTCGGACACATAATATCCCGGACCGCATCCTAAGTCGAGCACGGTCTTTACTCCGAGGGTACGGCACAGGTAGAGCAGGCCGTCGCTCAGGCCGCGGTCGTAGGTGTAGGAGCTGAACGAACGCGTCTGCCAGCATCCTGTATCAGACGCCGCGCGCGACGGTTCTTCAAGCATATACCTGTCTATCAGCTCCATCAGCGGCTCACTTTCCGGATATTCCAGCTTGCGGGCAAAGAACGCAGTGCTGTTCTTAAGGATCCGTTCCAGATGCTTCACAGTCAGATTTACCGGAGAGCGCTCCCTGCCGGGTTTGTTCCAATATATGAACCGCAGGTTATCGCTGTTGTTTATGTTATTGCTGAAACCGGAGTTCATCAGTACCGTACCGACATACGATTCTTCCGGATAGAATGTAAAGCGCATCCTCCGGTAAAGAGCAGGAGAGTTTCTCGTATAGTCAACAAGGTGCATTGCGCTCCGCCGGCTTATTGAGAACCAGGCAGACCCGCCATACAGCCGTGGGACCTGGTCCGGTACCCGGCGTTTTATCCCCAGTTTCTTCTGCCAGTCTATCAGTCTATGGACAAGACGGAAGCCTTTTTCCGCCTTTGCCTGTATGTAGTCGGTAAACACGAAATAGTCGAAACGATAGAAAGTGCTGTCGTCCACTCCGCTGTGCGGCATCTGCTTGTTGCTTATATAGCCGTCGCTTGTCACCTCGTGGAAGAAATGATGCAGGAACTCGCTCAGCGGACGCAATGGGTAATCCTGCCCGCTGAGCAAGTGGAAATAAGTTCCGTCGCTATGTTTCAGAGCCTCCTGCAGAAGGAATATCTCACATTGCAGTATGGAAAAACCGGCCCAATGGACTGAATATTTCCTGTAAACCTTCCTCACGCCCGGCAGTCCCGATATCTCATCGATGTCTTCAGAGGTAAACGCCGACGTCTTGTCTATATGGATAAAGATGTCGCATTCACCCCTGAAATAGGATATCAACCTGCACAGCTGGCTCTTGTTCTTATGGGCCTGTATCAATATCACCTGCCCGTTCTTACTCTCCGAAGCCACTATCGAATTCTTTATGATTAAAACCTAATGCTCCACTGCTATCTATCTGACGGGCCTAACAAGATGGATTGGTTGGACAGGATGTCGGATTAGTCGGACAAGAGGACGAATTAGTTGACGGTTTTGAAGGACATGGGGTTGAGTCTGTCGAGCAGGACGAATCCGACGGTTGTGAAGGACAAGGTTTTGAGTCTGTCGAACAGGACGAATCCGTTGACGGTTTTGAAGGACAAGGCTTTGAATCTGTCGAACAAGATGAATCCGACGGTTGTGAAGGACAAGGCTTTGAGTCCGTCGAACAAGACGAATCTGAAGGGCATGATGTTGAATGCGTCGGGCAAAACGTTGAATGCGTCGGACAAGAAGTCTGATGTATCGGACATGTCTGATATGTCGGACAGGATTGATCCTCAGGACGGCAAGCACATCCATGAGGCTTGTCACATGTCCAATTAGTATTTCCACTCCAACAGCCAGTACACGATGTGTCACCTTCACAAAACTCCTGACTACGGCAAGTCGTATTCCTATTACATTTAAGATTCTTCCCACAATATGAAGAATTATCACCACAAATATTATTATCGATACAATCACTATTGTTATGACAATCGTAATTGTTCACCGAGGAATCCCTTTCTCCTCCCAATACTTGTACATTCTCCATTTCAGCCGAAAGAGCATCCAGCTTCTTCTCTGACTCTAAATCTCTTAACTGTTTCATAATACTTATCTTAACATGTTATTATTCTCATATTCCGTATACTGTCCATTGTGCTTTTTGTTTCTTCTCGCGTCCCATCCTGCAGCAAAACGCCAGCGTAAGTTCAAAGAGAGTTTATGCTCTGACTCAAACATATTGCGGTTTACATAGTAACAATAAGTCGGAGTCATATACTCACGATAATATATATCATGGTGTCCGCCACGCAATGGCAGCCTATACTGAATATCCCCTTCTATATTCAAACGATAGTTATTAAGGGTCAGACCAAAGTTTAGCACCTTCAGTTCATCCCGATAACGGCTCTGCGGAGATACCGCATATCCGTTACCATTATCTTTATACCCCACGACAGCCCCCATTCCAATAGTTTCATTAAAGTTTCTTGAGACACCCATGGACAGGCTGCCATTCAGGTTTCCGCCACTATCATCCACACCAAATGCCTGTAAACGATACCGGTCATAGTTATATGCAACGCTGAATGTATATCTATAAGAATACTTCCTGCCAGCATCAAAATATCCATGACCATCCATATTAACTCTAACAAAAGGCCTAAGATGTTCCATATTATGATAGGTCATCATTAGGTTACCGTCATTATCCCTTGTCGTAAGGTTCTGTATATAATTCCCGGAATATGACAGACCTGTATTTAAGCTGAGGAAAATGTGTCTTAAAGAGTGATTTATCCCGAAACTGAACATGTGTGTCTTATTCGCTTTCAACGACGGATTACCTGCCACAACTACTCCATAACCGGTTATATATGATATCGGATTGAGCTGAAACTGATACGGATAATTCACACTGCAATTATAACCGACATACATACTATTTATACTTTGATAACGATAGTTCATGTTAACATTAACCGACCACAGGCATCTGGTCTTCGTAACATCTCCATATTTATCCTGAAGCAGCTCCGCATCAACGTTGACCCGGCCGCCCAACTTACTGCTGAACGTATAGCCAAGCGAGGCGAAAGCACGGTGACGGAACTCATCCGAGGTCGATGTGTAAGTGCCGTTAGAACTCTTGTAATACCTGTATGTATTCACATAACCCATATTTAATGAAGTCCTGTTGTTCAGCATACGTGAAGCCGAGAGGTTCAGCCGGGTGAGATGTTTGTGGTGCTTGTAGGCGTTGAGGAAGTGGATGCCGCCATGCTCGTCAAACTCGTAGCTGTTATCGCTGGTAGAATAGTTGTAGTTGAAATCGCTGTAGAGGCTCCACTTGCCCACCCTGCCGCGGTAGTAAAGCGTGGCCGTATGGTCGTGACTGCGGTCGAACGTCAGAGTTAGCTCACGCCGCAGGGTCGTCTCCCAATCTGGATTGTCATAATCCTTCTCCACCATATAGTCATCGGTAAGGTGGGAGTTGTTGTTTGTATAAGTATAGCGCAGCGACACCGAATGCCTGCTGTTGAAATCATAGTCAGCGTCTATATAGGCAGTGTGCTTATTGATACGGTTCACATCTGCCGGACCTTTTCCTGCCGATGCGTTCAGATGATAATCGGGGTATACGCGCTGTATTCCGACATCATGATTTTGCCGCAGATAATACATATACCTATAATCTGCTGCAATGCTCAGTTTATCCCGGGTATAGGAAAAAGTCATCGTTGGCCGGGCTTCCGATAACTTTTCGTCCTGCTCCGGCTTTACTTCTGCTGCGGTTTGCACGAGCAGTTCAACACCCTCATAATGCTCGTACGACACCAGATTCACCAGCACGTCGTAGTCGCGGTAGATGCCTTGCGGATGGGTGGTAATCTCTACGCGCTTGAATCTCATGTGAGACAGGTTCTTTATATAAAAGTCTTCCTTCTCCTTGCCGTCCATAAGCAGTTTTATCTTTCCCATTCCGTTGTATGACAGCTTACGGTCGAACCGGTCGTAATACATTCCGGGAACGTTGCCGAGCATCTCGGCAACCCCGTAAGCATGCCTGCGCATGCTGCGGCTGATTATCCACACATCCTTATCGGGGTATCTCAGCACGCGCTGCCCGTCGACGACAAGAGTCTTCAGGACACCGCCCTCCACAAGCGTGTCGGCACGCACGGAGTCGGATACCTGCAGAGAAATGTCCGCGGCAGAAGCAGGCAACGCTCCGAACAGGATGGAGCAGGCGGCAATGGGCAAAAGGTTTAGATGTTTCATAATATCGTATAATTAGTTTAGTTCTATGCGGAAACGACACATCAGACTGTCCTTTCACGTTCTTTCTGAAATACGGTGACCCGTTTCCGGTTGCCGTCGCTGCGGGCATGGTCGCGCAGCACGCGCGTGGCCAGCCGGTCCAGGGTGAAACCGTGCGCGCCAAGCCTCTCAACAAGCGTGTCTTCATCCATCGCATTCACTATCCTTTCATCGCCACCGCAAGCCGATGCCCAGTTCACGACGAGATAGCGGCCTGTGCATACGGCAAGATTACGCAGCACACGATCCTCGTGCTGCACGGGGATATACTCCCCGACACCGGTAAACAGCACCATATCGTATGGATGCCCGACGGCGAGTTCTTCCGTCACGTCTGCCTGTCCGCAAGGGAAGCGCGTATCTTCCGGCATGACAAGCGCCGACAGTTCCTCCGTATTCGGATTGCCGTCGTAGCCTATTGCCGCTATCCCGCTCCTCTGCAGGTCGGACACATAATATCCCGGACCGCATCCTAAGTCGAGCACGGTCTTTACTCCGAGGGTACGGCACAGGTAGAGCAGGCCGTCGCTCAGGCCGCGGTCGTAGGTGTAGGAGCTGAACGAACGCGTCTGCCAGCATCCTGTGTCAGACGCCGCATGCGACGGTTCATCAAGCATATACCTGTCTATAAGCTCCATCAGCGGCTCACTCTCCGGATATTCCAGCTTGCGGGCAAAGAACGCCATATCATTCTTAAGGATACATTCCAAATGCTTCTCGGTCAGATTCAGTGGGGAGAAGTCTCTACCCGGATTTGTCCATAATATGCATCTGAAATTCTCATTGTTATCTATTTCATTTCCAAAAGATGAGTTCAGAAGCACTGTTCCTATATAAGACTCTTCCGGATAGAATGTAAATCGAAGCCTCCGGTACAGAGCCGGATGCTCTTTCGTATAGCTTACAATGTATTGTGCACTCCGACGGCTTATAGAAAACCACGCGGAACCTCCATACATTTGATCCACTTGGTCCGGAATACGGCGCTTTATGCCAAGTTTCCGCTGAAGCCTGATAAGTTTATGCACCAGTTTATAGCCCTTCTCCGTCCTTGCCTGTATATAGTCTGTAAGCATATAATACTGGAAACGGAAAAAGGTACTTTCGTCAAACTCCTGATACGGCAACTGTTTATGTCGTATATACCCTTCCTTTGTAACCTCGCGAGAAAAGTAATACAGAAAATCATCCAACGATCTCAAAGGATAGTCCTGTCCGCTAATCAAGTGAAAATAAGTTCCTTCACTATACTTCAAAGCCTCTTTCAAGAGGAATATCTCGCATTGCAATATCGTATATCCGGCCCAATGCACTCCATATTTCCGATAAACCCGCTTCACACCTGGCATTCTCGAAATATCCTCAATATCCTCTTGGGTAAATGCCGACTTCTTATCTATATGGATAAAGATGTCGCATTTACCCTCAAAGTAGGCGATAAGCCTGCACAGCTGCGGCTTATTCTTATGAGCCTGTATAAGTATTACCTGCATTGCATATTCATATAATACCTTCTTGCAATCATTCTAACTATTCCATACTCCTGCATCCGCAGTTTTGAGTATTCGCCGGACAGTTCATATAATGGGAAACGCCACAATCGCAACCATGTGTTATTGTTACTTGACATTTAGGATTAGGACCTGAATACGAACCGGTACATTTCTCATTTTCTTTACAGTCTGAATTAGAATAGCACTTATTATTTCTGTTACAATCCCTATTAACAGCACAAGTCGTATTCCCTTGACATTCTATATTCTCACTACAGGCATAATTTTCCGATGAATTACGCTCCGACTCGCCTCCCAATATGACGGTCGCATCCATTTCCGACTTAAGGCTTTCATTCCTCAGTTCTGACTCCAAATCTCTTAATTCTTTCATAATCGTTTACTTTAAAAGGTTATTATTCTCTGTTTCTATATATTGACTCGTTCCTTTTTTCCTCGTTTCCCTACCTGTTTCGAAACGCCATGAGAGTTCAAATTCAATGATATGATTAGATTCAAACATGTCATTCGTTGAATAAGTGGCATAAGTTGGCGTCACAGTTTCCTTATATGAGATATTGCGGCCGCCCCATTTCAAAGGGCATTTATAACTGACCGACATCGAGATACCCTTATGAACAAAAAGATGGGTATATAACGATATTGTCCGGAGTTCATCCTTCTTTCTCTGTTGAGGAGACAAAACATTATACCCGATTCCATTATCCGTATATTTAAATCCTATACCCCAATCAACTCTTTCTGATAAATACGTAGAGTAAGATGCCTGAATGCTACCGTTCCATTTGCCGCCATCAGCCTGCACATCGTATTCCGGCAATCTATAACGGGTATACGAATAGCCCAAAGAGGCCATGTATCTTATGGTCTGCCACCTACCGGATGGTCCAAAACGGTGATGACCCAATAAAGAGACCTTGCCAAACGGGCACAAACGCTCCATATTCCGGTATGTCATGACAATCCTTCCCGTCTCATCCATCGTTGTGATATTCTGAATATCATCCCCTGAATAACTCAACCCTACCCGATAATCCAAATCTATAGGCTTGAACACTTCATGACTTCCACTCAACGACAACGAATGGTTCTTCGAAGCCTTCAATGCCGGATTGCCCGTGACCCATACTCCATATCCTGTCTTATAGCCTATCGGGTTAAGCTGGGCCTGATTGGGATAAACGACATTACAGCCATAGGCCAACGATATATAATTGAAGAAGTTTCCGCCGATATTATATCGCATGTTGGCATTCACGGCCCACAGCCACTGGTTTTCGCTTTTACCGTCGTATCTGCTCTGTATCAGGTCGGCATTACCGCTTATCCCAGCCCTCAGTTCCTTGCTGAAAGAATACTGCAAGGAGGCGAAAGCATTGTGGCGGAACTCTTTTGAAGACGACTCGGCAGCTCCGTCCGTACTTTTATAGTATCTGTAGACATTGATATATCCGCCACTAAGCACAGCCTTGCCAAACGACTTCATCGCCGACAGATTAAACCTGGTGTAGTGTTTCTTGTTGCTGTATGCGCTGAACAGTTGCTCGCCACCGGCTTCATCAAACCTGTAGCTATTGTCACTCGTGTAATAATTATAGCTGAAATCGCTGTTCAAGCGCCATCCATCTATCTCGCCGCGGTAGTAAGCCGTTGCCATGTGATTGTCCCCATGGTCGCGGGTATAGGTCAGCTCACGGCGGAACGTATTGTCGATGGAAGGGTCTGTAAACTCTTTCTCTACCATGAAGTCGTCCGTCATACGCGCACGGTTGTTGGTATAGCTGTATCGGAACGACACGGAATGCTTCTTATTGATGTCATAGTCGCCGTCGATGTAGGCGTTATGATATATTGTGTGGTTCACGTTAACCGGACCGTCACCTCTGAACGTCTGCAATGTGTAGTCCGGATAAACCCTGCGGATGTCGGTGGTATACAGCTGGCGGGCATAATAGAAATAGTTATAGTGCGCTGCAATGTTTACTTTGTCGCGGGTATACATGAATGTCGCCTCGGGCATCGTGGTCGCCAGCTTCTCTTCCTGCTCAGGTTTCAGTTCGGTATCGTTCTTTAAGCGCAGTTCCATACCTTCATAATGCTCGTATGAAATCAGGTTCACAAGCACGTCATAATCACGGTATATCCCCTGCGGATGGAGTATTACCTCAACACGTCTGAACCTCAGATGGCCCAGTTCCTCCACGAAACCGGGCTCCTTTTCCTTGCCGTCCATCAATATCTTGATATTGTCCGAGCTGCCGTAAAAGAGTTTCTTGTCCATCCGGTCATAGAACATGCCGGGAACATTACCAAGCAATTCAACGACCTTTGAGGCATGCTTGCGCATGCTGCGGCTGATTATCCACACGTCCTTGTCGGGATATCTCAGCACACGCTGCCCGTCGACAACAAGATTCTTGAGGACACCGCCGTCCACAAGCGTATCTGTACGCACGGTGTCGGGTTCCGGCAGAGCAAAATCCGCGGCTGATGCCGGCAACGTTCCGAAAAGGAAAGCACAGACAGAGACAAGTTGCAATCCAAGTTTATTCATAACAGCATTTACATAAAACTCTCACAATAGCCTTTTATCCTGTCTTCACAGACCAGCTGCGGATACTGGTAACGGCATTTGATATACTGCGACGCTTTCCACATCCGCTCCCGCTCCGGAGGGCACGGGCCGTTGCACACAGGCAGGTAGCGGCAGCCGTAGCACTCCGACTCACCCTCGTTGAACGCCGTATGGTCGAAGAACGTCAGGTCGCCGCTCCACTCTATAGAGCCGTCGGGGGCTATCGTGCCGCGCGCCGTGTCCGGATCCACATTGTCGCACTTGTCTACACGGCCGTTGGGGAATATCGTGTTGTAGTTCCGGAACTCGACATAGCATATAGAGAAGTTGTTGCGCGTGTCGATGCCGAAGTTGTGCCTGCGCGCAAGGTCGAACAGCTCATCGGTCTTTGCCGGGTCTATCTTCGGGTCGTCCACCTGCCACACCTTCTTGAACGACAGCTCTATCCGCCTGCGCAGCACGGCGGGGATACGCTCGCTGATGCCCTCGATGAACTCACGGGGGCGCAGGTTGTCCGGCGTGTAGTTGAAGCGGAGGTTGCACATGGCGTCGGGAATGGTCTCGAGCATGAGGCAGATGTTTCGCAGTATCAGCTCATACGACGACCCGCCGTCCAGACGCTTCACCCGGTCGTGGTCGTCCTTGCATCCGTCGAGCGTTATCTGGAAGAAGGTGAACCCGGCATCCTTCATTGCCTCGAGCTTCCCGCGGGTGAGCAGCGTGCCGTTCGTGGTGATGGTGTTGCTGAACGCTATGCCCAGTTCGCTGCACACCTTGCGGGCGTATGCCGAGATGTCCATGATGATGTCGAAGGCCAGCAGGGGCTCACCGCCGAACCATGCGAGCTGGAACAGGCTGACGCTGCCTCCGGCATGGCTGAGATAATGCCTGATATGGCGCTTTATGCTGTCGACGCTTTCGGGCGTGAGCGTCAGTCCGCGGTGCTTCTGCACGCAATACCAGCACCGCATATTGCAGTCGTACGTGGGCAGAATCATCAGTTTGTAGATATCGTTGTCGCGCTGGGAAATGAAGATGTCGCGGGCCTGCCGCTTCTCGTCGGCATCGTCGTCGACAACGAATCCGGCTTCGCCTATCTTGCTGATGAAAGGTGCATAAACGTCTTTGTAGGCCTCGGGATGGCGCACTACATCCTCCATTGCCTCATGGTTTTCGTCGCTGACGATGAAGAACCGCTTGCTTATACCGTTGAAGAAGATGTGCTTTCCCCTGTATGGTATGAAATAGTTGTAATCTGATGTCTTCATAACTGACTCCTTTTAAAATAAAAAAAATAAGTAGATGAATAGTTGTTGGCTGATTCTCTTTCTGCTGCAAATATAACATAATATTTTGAAACGCAAGCTATTTATGTTAAACAAATTATCTGTTTCGTATTTATTAACAAACGGAGAGGGCGCCATGCGATGGCGCCGGAAGCGGGATATCCGGCGGATGGGATGCCGACTAAACGGCACCGGCGAGGCGCCGCACGCCCACGGCGATGCAATATGGTGCTAATGACGATGCCGCGAGGCCGGTTTGATGGTGCAACGGAGCCGGTTTGACGGTGCAACGGGTTGCCCGCCGATGGTGTCTGCCGGCTGGCAAATGCGTTTTTGAGAGCTACCAAAAGTGGTTTTGAGAGCTAAGGAAAAGGTCTTTGAGAGGGATGGGAAAGGATGGGAAGAATGGGACCGGATGGGAGGAATGGGGAAAGAACGGGAGAAAAGGGATGGGAAAGGATGGAGGAATGGGGCGGGAAAGGGATAAAAGAAAATAAGGGGCCGTGCCAGGATGCGGTTCACATGCTATGTATGCACCCTGACACGGCCCCTTTGGGCTATATCGCTACATCTTACCGATGATGCCGAGCTTGGTGGCACGTATGAATTCTACGATGTTGCGCACCTCCTTGCCGTCGGGCACCTGCTGCTCTATCTGTATCACGGCATCGAAGACCGAAGTCTGGCCGTGGAACACGAGGCGGTAAGCATTGGCGATGTGGGCTATTATCTTGTCGCTCACGCCATAGTTTTGCAGTATCACCTTGTTCACGCCGCCGTAACGCACGGGGTTGTCGGTGGCCACGATGAAAGGAGGGATATCCTTGCTGAAGCGGCTTCCCGCCTGTATCATCGACGCGTCGCCCACGCGCGCTCCGGGATTGGCTATCACTCCCGATGAGAAAATGACACGGTCGCCAATCTCGCAGTCACCGCCGATTTTGGTTCCGTAGCCAAACACGTTCACATGGCCTATCTTGGTGTCGTGCGACACGTGCACGCCTTCCATCAGGAAGTTGCGGTTTCCTATCACCGTGCGGCCGTCGCTGAATGTGGCCCGGTTGATGACAACGTTCTCGCGGATGACGTTCTCGTCGCCGATAATCAGCTGCGAGGCGTCGCCGCGATATTTGAAGTCTTGCGGCACGGCGCCGAGCACGGTGTTTTGGAACACTTTGTTGCCACGACCGAGCCGCGTACCGTTCATCACGCTGACATAGGGATAGATGATACAGTCGTCTCCTATCACCACATCGTCTTCTATATATGCGAAAGGATAGATGGTAACGTTCTTGCCAATCTTCGCTTTCGGACTGATTTCTGCTCTTTCGCTAATCATAAAAATGAGGTTTATATGTTAGATGTAAATATGTTATATGCCCGATGTCAGATGCTGAATGCAATATGCCCAATCTGTGTATTACCATATATTGGGCGTTAAATGTCAGACGACAAGTATCTTTCCGACGTTCGGCATCCAACATTTAACATCCGACATTCACATTAATATCTTCCTCCGCCGAGTGCGGTATAAAGGCTGACGACGGCCTGCATCTTCGAGAAGTCGTCGGCGGCCTTGGACAACTCGGCGTTGAGCAGGCTCGACTGTGCCGATATCACCTCGAGATAGGTGCTGCCGCTGCTCGCATAGAGCTGCTTGGTGTCTTCAACATTCTGGCGCAGCACGGCCACCTGCTTTGCCTCGAGACGGCTCTTCTCGTCGGAAGAGTTATACTGCACAAGGGCGTTGCTCACCTCGCTGCCGGCTTTCAGTATGGCGTTCTGCCAGTTGTTGTATGCCTGCTCCTGCTGTGCCTTTGCCACCTTCAGTCCTGCGATGAGCTGTCCGCGGGCGAATATCGGCTGCGTGAGGCTTCCCACGGCCGAGAGGAGCCACTTGCCGGGATTTACGATACCGGCTCCCGAGTTGTTGGTATATGCTCCCGAGCCGCTGATGGTGATGCTCGGATAGAAGCGGCTGCGCGCCGTCTCCGTGTCATAGAAGCACTGTGCGAGTGTCATCTCGGCGTAGTGAACATCCGGACGGTTGTTGAGCATCTGTATTGCCACGCCCGTGCTGAACTCTGCGGGCAGAGACTGCTCGTCGAGCTTGCCGCGGGCGATGGTCTGTGCCGGCTGACCTATCAGCAGCGACAGCGAGTTCTCCACCTCACGTATCTGCCTTTTTATGTCGGCGGCCTGCGCCTGCACCGAGTAGTAGCTCGCCTCCGCACTCTGAACGCTCGTCGAGCGTGCGCGGCCGAGGTCTTTCTGCAGCTTCATCATGTCCCATGTGCTCTTCGTCAGGCCCACCATCTCATCGACAATCTCCTTCTGCTTGTCGAGCATGAGCAGTGTGTAGTACATGTTCGCGATGCCTGTTATGACATTGGTCTTCACCACAAGCTGATAGTCTTTCATGCCGAGGAGCGCCGTCTGTGCGCTGCGCTTCTGCGAGAGGAGGTTTCCGAAGAGGTCGATACTCCAGCTCGCGCTTACCGGCAGGGAGTATATCTTAGACGGAGTATGGCCGTCCCACGAGGAGAGCGTGCCCTGCGGATTAAGCGATATGGCCGGCAGGAAAGCCAGCTTCGACGCGAGGAGCTGTGCCTCGACCATCTTGACGTTCAGGGCTGCATTCTGCAAGTCGACGTTATGTTCAAGTCCCGACTCGATAAGCGTCTGCAGCTGCGGGTCAGTGAACACGCTGCGCCACGGCAGGTTGCCGAAACTTGTGGTGTCGCTGACGGCCAGCGTATCGGTATTTGACGTCACGTCGCGCACCAATCCCTTGGTGTTGACATCCGGACGGTCGTATTTGTTGTAGAGTCCGCAGCTGCCGAGAAGCAGCGATGCGGACATTATCATAATCAGTTTCTTCATAATCTTTCTGTCTTTTATTTATCTACGGGACGTGTATATTGCAACAATTCCGAGTCGACATGCGCGTCGTCGTCGTTGAACGCTATCGGCTTGATCTTCTCCTGCAACTTCTGGAAGATGAAGAACAGCGCCGGAACAACCATAATCTGGCAGAGCATACCGATGAGCATACCGCCGATGGCTGCCGCACCGAGGGTCATGTTTCCGTTGTAGCCTGCTCCCATGGGGACGAGCAACGGCAAAAGACCGATGATCATGGCGAGAGATGTCATGAGGATAGGACGCAGACGGGCTGCGGCTCCGAGCACGGCCGACCATGAGATAGCCATACCCGTGCGGCGGCGCTCAAGGGCAAACTCCACGATAAGGATGGCGTTCTTGGCCAACAGTCCGATAAGCATGATAAGGGCAATCTGCATGTAGATGTCGTTCTGCTTTCCGAAGAGGTTGGTGAAGAGGAACGCGCCCGCAAGTCCGAACGGTATCGAGAGGATAACCGACAGCGGCAGCACGTAGCTCTCGTACTGGGCGGAAAGTATAAGGTATACGAACGTCAGACAGAGAACGAAGATTATAGCCGTGGAGTTGCTCGACTCCTGCTCCGAACGGGTCAGTCCGGAGAACTCGTAAGAGAATCCTTCGGGCAGGTTGGTGGCCGCAACCTCCTCCATCGCCTTGATGACGTCACCCGTCGAGTAGCCCTCGGCCGGCGAAGCGTTCACGTTGATTGAGGTGAAGAGGTTGAAACGGTCTATCTCCTGCGGAGCGTATATCTTCGTGAGGTTGACATACTCCTTTATCGGGCTCATGCCGTTCTTCGTGCGCACATATATATTCTCAAGGCTCTTGGTGTCGCCACGGAACTCGTATGCCGCCTGTATCATCACACGGTACAGCTTACCGTAGCTGTTGAAGTTGGAAGCGTAGAGTCCGCCGAAGTATCCCTGCATGGTGGAGAGCACTACCGAGGGGTCGATACCGCTCTGCTTGCACTTGGCAACGTCCACGTCCATCATGTATTGCGGATATTTCGAGTTATACTGCGTCATGGCGCTGCTCACCTCGGGGCGCTTGTTCAGCTCTGCGAGGAACTTCTGCGTGGTCTCGAAGAACTTGTTTACGTCGCCACCCGTGCGGTCCTGCATAGAGAAGGTAAGACCGTTGGTTGCGGAGAAGCCCTGCACCATAGGCGGCTGGAACGCCAGAATCTGCGCTCCCTTGATGGCTGCCGTCTGCTTGTATATCATTCCGAGCACCATTGAAGAACCGAGATTATGCACTCCCACATACTTCAACGGTCCCTCTTCGGCGTTGCGCTCTTCGAAGCCCTTTAACTTAACGATGAACGTTCCTTGGTTGGAACCCTGACCGCCGATGAAGCTGTAACCTGTGATACGCAGCGTATTGGACACCGCGGGATTGGACTTCAGCATGTTGTCGACCTGATTCATCACGCCGTCAGTCTTCTCAAGGCTCGTTCCCGGAGGCGTTGCCACAGTCACGAAGACTGTTCCCGTATCCTCATCGGGCACAAGTCCGGTGCGGGTGTTCATCATCATGACGGCCATTGCGGCTATACCCACAAGCACTGCGCCTATCGCTATGAGCGGGCGCTCCACTATACGGCGCACTCCACCCTGATATTTGTTCTGTATCTTGCCGTAGGCAGCATTGAAAGCGGCATGGAAACGGTCTACTCTCGACATCTTACGCTCCGAACCGTCGGCATTGTGCGGCTTCAGGAGTATGGCACAAAGGGCCGGTGAAAGCGTCAGGGCGTTAAGCGCCGATATGACAATCGAGATGGCCATGGTCACACCGAACTCGCGGTAGAACGTTCCGCTCGTACCGCCGAGGAACGATACCGGCACGAACACGGCAGCCATCACGAGCGTAATGGAGATGATGGCACCCGATATCTCGCTCATGGCGTCTTTCGAAGCCGTCACCGCACTCTTATAACCGAGGTCGAGCTTGGCATGCACCGCCTCGACCACCACTATGGCATCGTCCACCACTATGGCGATGGCAAGCACGAGGGCGGCCAGCGTAAGGAGGTTGAGCGAAAATCCGAATACATAGAGGAAGAAGAACGTACCCACCAAAGACACAGGCACGGCAATCAACGGAATGAGCGTCGAGCGCATGTCCTGAAGGAAGATATATACCACGATGAACACAAGGATGAACGCCTCGAAAAGAGTTTTGATAAGCTCGTCGATAGAAGCGTTAAGGAACTCTGTGACGTCTTGCATGACCTTGAGCTCCACTCCCGGCGGCAGCGATTTCTCCGACTCGGCCAGCACCTTCTTGATATCGGTGGCAATCTGGGTAGCGTTACTTCCGGCGGTCTGCGTCACCATCATCATACATGATGCCTGACCGTCAACCGACTGCTTGAACGAGTAGTAAAGACCACCCAACTCAACGTTGGCCACGTCCTTGACACGCACGGTGCGGCCGTCGGTGTCGCTCGTGATAATCATGTTCTGGAACTCTTCGGGAGTCTTCAGACGGCCTTTATATCTTATGGTATACTCGTACTGATTGTCCGTCTGCTCGCCGAACTTACCGGGAGCAGCCTCTATGTTCTGCTGAGCCAGCACTCCGGTGATATCACTCGGCATGAGGTTGTGGTTCTTCATCTTCACCGGGTCGAGCCAGAGACGCATCGTATACGACTGCAATCCCATGGCCTGACACTCACCCACACCCTTTACACGCTTGATGGCAGGGATGATGTTGATGTCGGCGTAGTTGCCGAGGAACTTGTTGTCGTATTTCTCAGGGTCACCGGTGATGGCGAATATGAGCACGGTACTGCTCTGGCGCTTCATCACCTGCACACCGGCACGCGTCACCTCGGCAGGCAACAAGGCCGAAGCCTGTGACACACGGTTCTGCACGTTCACCTGCGCCATGTCGGCGTCGGCTCCCTGCTGGAAATAAACGGTGATTGAGCCTGAACCGTCGTTAGTGGCGGCGGATGTCATGTAGGTCATGCCCTCCACACCGTTGATCTGCTCCTCAAGCGGAGTAATCACGGAGTTAAGCACCGTCTCGGCATTCGCACCGCTGTAAGAGGCGCGGACCATGATTGTAGGCGGAGCGATGTCGGGATACTGCTCGATAGGCAGCGACACCAGTCCGATAAAGCCCAGAATGACGATGAATATGGAAATCACCGTCGATAGCACCGGGCGATCTATAAATCTGTCTAATTTCATTGTTCTCTAATGATTGTTTTTACATTCCCATTGCTTTCTTAAACGCGCTGAGGTCGCCTTGAGCCTCGCCCAGTTTCTCGGCCTTCTGCAGTTTCTCGGCATACTGTGCCTCGGTGAGCGGCTTGATCTCAGTGCCGTCGGTCAATGCCGACACGCCATAAACGACAACAGTCTGTCCGGCACTTATACCTTTCTCTATTATATATGTCTTGCCGTCGTTCTCCGGATTAACCTCTACCGGAGTGTACTTGACTTTGTTGTCCTTGCCAACGACATACATGAAGAACTTGTCCTGCACCTGTGTCACGGCATCCTGAGGAACAACGATGGCACCGGTCTTCGCCTGCGGTATTACCACCGAGCCCGAACCGCCGCTTTTAAGCAGATGCTCCGGGTTGCTGAAATCGGCCCTCACCTGCACGGCACCGGTCGAAGCGTCTATCACTCCGCTTATTGCGGCGATGCGCCCCTCATGTCCGAAGATGCTTCCGTCGGCCAGTTGCAGCTTCACGGCGGGGAAATCCTTGATGGCAGCGGTCATTCCGCCGACAGTCTTCGACAAGTTCATGATGTCCTTCTCGGTCATTGAGAAATACACCTGCATGGTTTTTATGTCGGCCACAGTTGTCAACGGCTGCTGGATTGACGAGCTTACGAGCGCTCCCACCTTATAGGGAAGCTCTCCTACCACACCGTCCGCCGGACTCGTGACATAGCAGAAGTCGAGGTTTTGCTTTGCCGACACATATCCGGCCTCGGCCTGCGCGAGGGCTGCCTGTGCCGATTCGTATGTGTTTGCGGCCGACTGCAGCTCGTAATCTCCTATAACCTTGTTCTCAAACAGTTTCTTACTGTTCTCGTATGTCAGCTTGGCTGTGTTCAGTTGAGCCTTGGCTGCATTTACCGACGCTTTCGACTGGCGCACGGCAGCGGCGTATGTGACATTGTCTATAACGAAGAGCACCTGTCCCTTGCGCACTTCCTGACCCTCGTGAACATTTACCTTTGTGATAAATCCGGCCACCTTCGGACGGATTTCCACATCCTGCACGCCTTTGATTGTGGCGGGATATGAGTTTGACAACATTGCCTGCTGCGGCTGGATTGTCCTTACGGCATACTCATTGTCACCAAAGTTGGGCTTGCCTTTGCTGCCACCGCCACATGAAACAAGCATTGTAGCGGCCAAAGCCGTAATGAATAACATCGTTTTCTGTTTCATACCTATTCTTTATATATTGTTTAATTATTATTGTTCCACAACCGTTATCCTCCATAAGGAGAAAACTTTTGCGCCTACTTTAGTTTTCGGAGTGCAAATATACGCACAATATTATAATAACAAAACCCTGCGGGTACATATTTAACAATAATTATTCGCAGGTTAAGGATTTCTAACAAAAAGACTAATCGGCAGCCGCCAGCCCCATGCTCACGGCTTTCTCGACCAGCAGACTCATGAGGGGCTCGCGCTCGTTGGGCACGCGTCCGTCGAGCACTGCGTCTTTCAGTGTCTGCTTCAGTGTTCCAACCTCGCGGCAAGGTCCGAGTCCGAACATTGCCATTATCTCGTTTCCGTCGATGCACGGCTGAAGGAGCCGCTTGTAGTCCTTTTCCTTAAGGTCGGTGAGCTTTTCGCGGACGATGCGGAAATTCTCGAGAAAGCACTTCTTGCGAATCTGGTTCTTGCTCGTGATGTCGGCCTCGCAGAGTGTCATGAGGTCGTCGATGTCGTCGCCGGCATCGTTCATCAGGCGGCGCACGGCACTGTCGGTGACCTCTTCGTCGGCAATGACGATGGGGCGCATGTGCAGGTCTACGAGCTTCTGTACATACTTCATCTTAGCGTCCATGGGTAGCATCAGGCGGCGGAACACCTGCGGCACCATCTTCGCACCTATGAAGTTATGGTTATGGAAGGTCCACCCTATGGCCGGATCCCAGCGCTTGCTGCGCGTCTTGCCCACGTCGTGCATGAGCGCGGCCCAGCGCAGCCACAGGTTATCCGACTTGCGGCATACGTTGTCGAGCACCTCGAGCGTATGGTAGAAATTGTTTTTATGAGCCTTTCCGTTCTTCGTCTCCACGATATCGAGGGCCGAGAGCTCGGGCAGTACGAGCTGAAGCAGGCCGCAGCGCTGAAGGTCCACGAAACCGCGGCTCGGCGTGGCGGTCATCATTATCTTGTTCAGCTCATCCTTTATGCGCTCTCCGCTGACAATCTTTATCCTGTCGGCATTGCGCTCAAGGGCACTGAACGTATCTTCCTCGATAATGAAATTGAGCTGCGTGGCAAAGCGGATGCAGCGCATCATGCGCAGCGGGTCGTCGGAAAAGGTTATGTCCGGGTCGAGAGGGGTGCAGATGATACGGTCTTCCAGGTCGTAGATGCCGTCGAACGGGTCTACGAGCTCGCCGAAGCGCGGGGCGTTAAGGCACACCGCCATGGCGTTTATGGTGAAGTCGCGGCGGTTCTGGTCGTCCTCGAGCGTGCCGTCTTCGACTATCGGCTTGCGCGAGTCGTGGCTGTAGCTCTCCTTCCGCGCACCGACGAACTCCACCTCCATGTCGCCGTATTTCACCTGAGCCGTGCCGAAATTACGGAATACAGACAGGCGCGCCTTACGTCCGAGCTCATGCTTAAGCTCTGTTGCCACGGCTATCCCGCTGCCTACGACGACCACATCGATGTCGTTCGACGGACGCTCGAGAAACAGGTCGCGCACATATCCGCCCACCACATAGCATTCAACATCGAGCCGGTCTGCCACCGCGGAAATCCTGTGAAATATGTTCTTATCGAGCGCGGCGGCCAGTTCTTCGTCTGTAAGTATTCTCATCTGTATGTTCTTTTACCTTTTCCGGGCTGCAAAGTTACTAAAAACAAACGAAGAACAGGGAACGGCGGATAAAGAATTAACACCCGAAAGTAAAGAAATTGGGGTGCTTTTCATTGTTTATCGGGAAAAGATGATTAATTTTGCCGCACGTATGACATCAGAATAACGAATAAGACCATCAAGAGATTATGAAACTGAGAACGTTGGTTATACTGCCGGCAATAGCCATAACAGCAATATGCGGATGCAACAGCGCGCAGAAAGAGGCAGAGAAACTGCTTGAAAGCGCCAACTACGACTTCGTGCACGGACGCTACGACATTGCGCTTGCATCCATCGACTCGCTCAGGAAACTATATCCGAATGCCATTGAGGTGCGCAAGCAGGCGCTCGACCTGCAGCAGCGAATATCCCTGAAAAAGGCGCAGGAAGAAGCAGAAGAGGCAGACAAGATGTATCAGATTGCCAACCGCGACTACGAAGTGATGAAGAAAGCGCTCGAGAGAAGCGGCGGAAACTTCACGCAGGAAGAGGCCGACGAACTGACAAGACGGAGAATCGAGCGCGACTCGATGAAGATACGCCTCGACACGCAGTTCGCAAAAATCAGATACATACACAGGCGGCAGATGGAGAAGACAAAGTAAACAGCCGCCGGCAAGGCATACATCACCGCAACACCCGACAAATTTTTCCGCGCGCCGACGGCCTGCGGCATACCATACAAGACAATCATGACAAAAGAAATATCATCTACCGACGAGCAGTTTGAACAGGTAATGGGCGAATGCCGCTCCCTGTTCGTGAAGAAACTGCACGATTACGGAGCCTCATGGCGCATCCTCAGGCCCTCGTCGCTTACCGACCAGCTCTTCATCAAGGCCAAACGCATACGCAGCTTAGAGATAAAGAAGGTGTCGCGGGTGGGCGACGGCATCAGGCCGGAATTCATCGCACTGATAAACTACGGCATCATCGGCCTCATACAGCTTGAGCGCGGATTTGCAGACAACGTGGACATGACAGCTGAGGAGGCGCTGGAACTGTACGACAGATATGCCGGCGAGGCGCTGGAACTGATGAAAAGGAAAAACCACGACTATGACGAGGCTTGGCGCTCGATGCGGGTCAGCAGCTACACCGATTTCATACTGACGAAAATCGAGCGCATAAAGGAGATTGAAGATCTCGGCGGAGAGACTATCGCCAGCGAGGGCATCGGTTCCAACTATATGGACATAATAAACTATGCCGTGTTCGGCGGCATAAAACTGAAGGAATAAGAGACGATGAGGAAGGCGTCCGTGAACATCTGCCGGCTGCTGCTTGCCGCGACATTCATCTTGTCCGGATTTGTCAAGGCTGTCGACCCGGCGGGCACGCAATACAAGATTGCCGACTATGCCGAGGCATTCGGGCTTGCCGGATACTTCCCTGAGTTCGTCTTCATATCGGCAGCCGTGCTTCTCTCGGCCATGGAGTTCACCATCGGCATAGCGCTGCTGTTCGCCATCAGGCGCAGGCTGACGTCACGGATAGTGGCGGCCGTCATGGCCGTGTTCACGCCTTTCACCCTGTGGATAGCGCTGGCAGACCCGGTGAGCGACTGCGGATGCTTCGGCGATGCGGTGAGCCTGACCAACTGGCAGACGTTCTGGAAGAATGTGGTGTTGCTGTATGCCGCCGTCACAGTATGCCGCAGGCCCGAAGACATCGTCAGGCTGATAAGCAAGAGCAGCCAGTGGATAGTGATAAACTACACTGTCGTCTTCATCCTCGCTGTGTCGGGATATTCGCTCTATTACCTCCCGCCGTTCGACTTCAGGCCGTATCACGTGGGGGCAGACATCAGGAAAGGCATGGAGATGCCTCCGGGAGAGAAGGGCCCGCAGTTCGAGACGACGTTCACGATGGAGAAGGACGGCACGCGAAAGGAGTTCACCATAGACAACTACCCCGACTCCACATGGACGTTCATCGACAGCAAGACCGTCATGACCGATGAGGGATACGTCCCTCCGATACACGACTTCTCTATAGTGACGCGCGGCACGGACGAGGACATCACCGACGAGGTGCTCGACGACAAGGGATACACCTTCCTGCTCGTGACCCCGCACATAGAGAAGGCCGACGACAGCCGGCTGGACCAGATAAACCTGATGTACGAGTATGCACTCGAGCACGGCCACAGGTTCTACTGCCTGACGGCAAGTCCGGACAAGGCGATAGAGCGGTGGCGCGACATCACCGGAGCGGAATATCCCTTCTGCACCACTGACGAGACGACGCTGAAGACCGTCATAAGAAGCAATCCCGGCCTGGTGATGCTCAAAGCGGGTGTGGTGAAGGCCAAATGGAGCAACAACAACCTGCCCGAAGAGGAAGAACTGGAAAGGAGCACGGCGGCCGAACTGGCTGCGGCGGCTGGCGACACGTCGGCCACGAGCAAGGTGCTGTACATCATCCTATGGTATGTGCTGCCGCTCTTCGTGCTCACGCTCGCAGACCGGCTTTGGGCATGGACGCAGTGGGTGAAGAGGAAGAAGGACTCAAACATAATATATAAACTCTTTAAACGAAAGAAAATGAGAAAGAAAATTGTAGCAGGTAACTGGAAAATGAACATGAACCTGCAGGACGGTGTGGCTCTGGCTAAGGAGCTGAACGAGACTCTTACGGTAAACAAGCCCAACTGCGGAGTTGTCATCTGCACTCCGTTCATCCACCTGGCAAGCATCGCCCAGTTCCTCAACCAGGACGTCATCGGCCTCGGTGCCGAGAACTGCGCCGACAAGGAGAAGGGTGCTTACACCGGCGAGGTGTCGGCAGAGATGGTCAAGAGCACCGGCGCACAGTATGTAATCCTCGGCCACTCCGAGCGACGCGGCTACTATGGCGAGACTCCCGAGATACTTAAGGAGAAGGTGTTGCTCGCACTGAAGAACGGCCTGAAGGTCATCTTCTGCATCGGCGAGAGCCTTGAGGAGCGCGAGGCAGACAAGCAGAACGACGTTGTCAAGGCTGAGCTCGAGGGCAGCGTGTTCAATCTCACTGCCGATGAGTTCAAGAACATCATCATAGCATACGAGCCCATTTGGGCCATCGGCACCGGCAAGACGGCTACTGCAGAGCAGGCAGAGGAAATCCACGCCTTCATCCGCAGCGTCATAGCCGGCAAGTATGGCAAGGAAGTGGCCGACGACACGACCATCCTCTACGGCGGAAGCTGCAAGGCAAGCAACGCTCCCGAGCTGTTTGCAAAGCCCGACATCGACGGTGGCCTCATCGGCGGCGCCTCACTGAAGGCGGCCGACTTCAAGGGCATCATCGATGCATTCAACTAATTGACGGAGACCGGCAGGGAGATGCGAGACGGCCGCAACGGCTGTCTCACGTCTCCCGCACTCCCGTTTCACACTCAAAACAAAAATCTTCCTGCTTCAACAACCATGCATAAGATTGTCATTATAATACTTCTCTTCTGCCATGCCGTAACGGCCGGTGCACAGACGTTCACCGACAGGCTGCAAAGAAAGGTGTCCGGACAGGGCACCGTCACGGTGACGCAAGACGCTGCCATAAGCGCTCTGGTCAACGGGCCTAAGACTGCCGCTACAACCGCGCCTAAGGCGAAGACGCCGGCGGAGGCAGCCCGTAAGGCATCTGCCGACGACAGGAAAGACAGCCGGCCGGCAACCGTGACGCAACGGACAGAGACGGCGGACACCACCGACGACGCTCCGGACACGCACAAGAAGGTGATGGCAAACAGCCACAAGGTGACAGGATACAGGGTGCAGGCCTATGCCGGCGGAAACACAAGGCGCGACCGGCAGGCGGCCGAGCAGGCAGGAAACAAGATAAAGGCCAGCTTCCCCGACGAACCTATATACGTGCATTTCTATGCCCCGCGCTGGATATGCCGCGTAGGTAACTACCGTACATACGAGGAAGCCCACAGGATGCTGATGGCCATCCAGAAGCTCGGCTACAAGCAGGCATCCATCGTGAAAGGCAAAATAAGCGTACAGTATTAGCGAATGAATCCGGAAACAGAATACCGTGAGGGCCTCGACGAACTGGCCTCACACTATGAGAGCATACTCGGTCTGCTCGGGGAGAATCCCGGGCGCGAGGGACTGTTGAAAACCCCCATGCGCGTGGCAAAGGCCATGCAGGTGCTGACAAGGGGATACGGCATGGATGCGCACAAGGTGCTCACCGATGCGCTGTTCAAGGAAGACTACAGCCAGATGGTCATCGTGAAAGACATCGACTTCTTCTCCCTCTGCGAGCATCACATGCTCCCGTTCTACGGCAAGGCCCACGTGGCATACATCCCGAACGGATATATCACGGGGCTTAGCAAGATTGCCCGCGTGGTAGACATCTTCTCGCACCGCCTCCAGGTGCAGGAGCGCATGACGTCACAGATAAAGGAATGCATCGAGCAGACCCTCCACCCGCTCGGTGTCATGGTCGTTGTCGAGGCACGGCACATGTGCATGCAGATGCGCGGCGTGGAGAAACAGAACTCCGTGACGACGACGAGCGACTTCAGCGGAGCCTTCAACCAGGCCAAGACCCGCCAGGAGTTCATGAACCTTATACACAGCAGACAATAACCTGAAATCAAATACGACATGTATCAGACAGACAGAGGCACATATCAGAAGGAATCATTCGGCCAGCAGTTCTGCCGCAGTTGCCTCGGCAGATTCATCATTGCAGCCGTTGCCGTGGCGGTAATAGCGTTCATTGCCAGCCTCAGCGTCCCCGCTGACGAGGACATGCTGGCAAAGACGGAAGAAGGCATAAGCCTGTGCATAGACGAGAACGCCATTTCCCAAAGCGACAGAATCGACGATGCTGTGCGGAATTTCACTGCCATGTTCACCGGCAGCGACTCCGCCGCGACAGAGCGTAACATGACCGACTTCTACCGCTTCAACCGCATAGAGATATACAGACATGCCTTTTACTCCACCGCACGCATCCACAGCAATTTCCACCCGGAAGGCACGCGGGCCTCTATCGGCATCTTCGGCATGGTGATCCCCACGGTCAGCTACGACGACATCCTCATGCGTGTGCTTCCCATCAGGAAAGAATACAACCAGAGAATCCTCAATATAGAATACGGCAGCGACGATGATTTAGGCAGCAACCCCGACTTCGGAAACACGTACAACACCTACGAAGGCGGCGGCAGCGAATAGCCCCGCCATCACCGCCGGCCGCTCAGCGCCGCTCCCTGAAAAAGTCCACCATCATCGACGCGCACTCCTCGCCGAGCACCCCGCCTACAATTTCGGCCCGGGGGTGCATCGCCCGTGGGGCAAACCGCGCGAATCCCCTCTTCTCGTCGGCGGCTCCATACACTATGCGCGGTATCTGCGCCCAGCCTATCGCCCCGGCGCACATCACGCACGGCTCCACCGTGACGTAGAGCGTGCACTCCGTCAGATATTTCCCGCCGAGCATGTTCGCGGCCGATGTGATGGCCTGCATCTCCGCATGGGCCGTCACGTCGTTGAGGGTCTCAGTCAGGTTGTGCGCCCGCGATATTATCCGGCCGCGGCATACGACCACCGCTCCTATCGGAATCTCCCCAGCGCGGAGCGCCTCCCGTGCCTCGTCGATGGCCCGCCGCATGAAGGCCTCATCCTGTTTCAGCTGTTCTTCTTTCGTCATAATGGCTCTTTTGCCCGCAAAATTACAATTAATTCTTTGACAAATGGGATAAAAGTGCTATTTTTGCATCAATCAACAGACACTTCCCTTACAGACATGGCAGAACATAACGACTTCGGACAGTGGGGCGAACAGGTCGCGGCCGAGTTCCTCGAGCGCAAGGGCTACCGTATCCTGAGGCGCGACTGGCGCTTCGGCCACCGCGACATCGACATCATCGCCGCCACGGGCGACACCCTCGTCATCGCCGAAGTGAAGACACGGGCCGCCGGCAGCCTCACCTCTCCCGAGCAGGCCGTCGACCGGCGCAAGATGCGTTCGCTGGCAATGGCTGCCGACGCGTTCGTGAAAAGACATGCCATAGACGCCCCGGTGCGGTTCGACATCATCGCCGTCACCGGCAGTGCGGGAGGCGGATGCAATATAAACCACATCGAAGACGCGTTCACGCCCCTGCCCTACTGACCCTGCAGAGGCTCCGCACAGCAATGAAACATCAACCGACGACATGCCGCACAAGGATAGTATAAGAATCATCAGCATCGGACAGACCGACTCTACAAACAGGTTTCTCCGCGAGCAGGCCCCGCCCGCCGACTGCTTCATGACCGTCGTCAAGGCGGAATATCAGACCGCCGGCCGCGGCCAGGGCTCTAACCGGTGGGAGAGCGAGGCCGGCCGCAACCTGCTGTGCAGCATCAGGATATGCCCCAAGGGCGTGCCGGCGAGCCGCCAGTACATCCTGCTCCAGGCCGCCGCCCTTGCCGTGAGGGATGCCCTTGCCGCATACGCCGGCGGCTTCACCGTCAAATGGCCCAACGACATCTACTTCCGCGACCGCAAGATCAGCGGCACGCTGTCGGAGTGCACCGTCAGCAACGGCATGGTGGGCAGCTGCATCATAGGCATCGGGGTGAACGTCAATCAGGCGGCATTCACCGGCGGCGCGCCGAATCCCGTGTCGCTGTGCCACATCACGGGGCACGAGACAAGCACAGCCGACATCCTCAAAGCCATCATCGCCCGCCTCGTGCCGATGCTCAGGGAGATAGACCGCGGCATCTACGGGCCTATAACCTCGCGCTACCTCGCCGCCCTCTACCGCCGCACGGGCATGCACCCCTACCGCGACGCCGGCGGCACCTTCACTGCAGCGCTCGAGACGGTAGAGTCCACAGGCCATCTCGTGCTCCGGCGCGCCGACGGCACGCTGAGCCGCTATGCGTTCAAGGAGGTGGAGTTCATCCTCCCGGCCTTCGCCGAGGCCCTCCCTGCGGAGCCGTGACGCCCCGTCATCCAGGCAACAACAGATAAAGCAACAGATAAAAGCAAAAAGACAACATTATGGCAAAGTACAAAAGAATCTTATTGAAACTGAGCGGCGAGAGCCTCATGGGAACCCAGAACTACGGCATCGACCCCGCGCGGCTTTCCGACTACGCCCGCCAGATAAAGGAAGTGAGCGACATGGGCGTGCAGATAGGCATCGTCATCGGCGGCGGCAACATCTTCCGCGGCCTCAGCGGGTCGCAAAAAGGCTTCGACCGGGTCAAGGGCGACCAGATGGGAATGTGCGCCACGGTGATCAACTCGCTGGCCCTCAGCTCCGCCCTCGAGGCCATCGGCGTGAAGACGAGCGTGCTGACGGCCATCCGCATGGAGCCCATCGGCGAGTTCTACACCAAGTGGCGCGCCATCGAGGCCATGGAGTCCGGCCGCGTCTGCATCTTCTCTGCCGGCACCGGCTGCCCCTACTTCACCACCGACACCGGCTCTTCGCTCCGCGGAATAGAGATTGAGGCCGACGTCATGCTGAAGGGCACGCGCGTCGACGGCATCTACACCGCCGACCCGGAGAAAGACCCCACGGCCGTGAAGTTCGACGAAATCACCTACGACGAGATATACACCCGCGGCCTGAAGGTCATGGACCTCACCGCCACGACCATGTGCAAGGAGAACAACCTGCCCATATACGTGTTCAACATGGATGTAGTCGGGAATCTCAGGAAGGTCATGGAGGGCGAGCCCATCGGCACGCTGGTCCACAACTGAGGCGCAGGCCGTATCAGAACACAACATGTAGGGACCTATTCTCGTATTTGTCCGCCAAACAGCTATCGGGAACTGACAGATACAAGAATATGTCCCTATTTTGTATTATGCCTGTATTTTGACATATTTCCTTTTTCGTTTATGCACGGCAGTCATGCCGACTATTTGCCGTTTTCCGATTTTTTTATTATTTTTGCAGTCCGTTCTAATGGTTAGAGATATGGCTGAACAACTTTACCGGCATTGCATACACATATTATATATAGTGGCATCTGTTGCTGTCACCCTCTTTTCCGCTGCGTGCTCGTCGCCTCAATACCGCCACGAGCTGCTCGCGGCAGACAGCCTTTCCATGTCTTCACCGCAGAAAGCCATCATCTTGCTCAACTCCATGAACTCTGCGATGAAGTCCGCCCCGAAGCATGAACGGATGTACTATGAGCTGCTGCGCATCAAAGCCGCCGACAAGGCATACATTGTCCATACATCAGACTCTTCTATCCTTACGGTTGTGAAATATTACGAGAAGAACGACGACAAAGGCATGCTGCCCGAAGCATACTACTATGCAGGGAGCGTATACCGCGACCTCAACGATGCTCCGCAGGCATTGGAATACTATCAGAAAGCCGAAAGCATGCTTGACAGCGACGATAACCGCTTCCTTTTAAGCCGGATATATGGCCAGGAGGGCTTTATCTACCTTACACAATACCTCTACAATCTTGCTTTAGATTCATATCTCAAAGCGTATAAGCTCAATAAGGTCCAGAAAGACACTGTAAGCATTATATATAGTCTTAGAGATATTGCATACATATACGGAGAAACCAATCATAAGAAAAAATGTATATACTTCTATGGCAAAGCTCTTGAACTTTCAAAAGAGATAGACAACAAAGATTTAAAAGCCGAAGTCGAAGCCCAAATGGCATCATTCTATATAAAACTCAAAGAGTATGATAAAGCCATGAAATACCTTGAAGGATATCTCCATAAAGACAATGGCATCGACAGAAGTCCAGTTTGCAATATGGCTGCCAAGATATACATGAACAAAAAGCAGTATGACTCCGCTTTCAAATACTGTATCGAGCTGCTCGATTCCGGCACTATATATGCCAAACAGACCGCAAGCCGTTTTCTTACGGAGATTTATATGATGAGAAATGACAATGAGAATGCCAGGAAAAGCCTTAATATCTTTAATGAATGCACAGACTCGGTAAACAGGATAACAGCCACTGAGTCCATTGCACGGATGAACTCACTATATAATTATAACCGGCACGAAAAAGAAATACTTATCCTAAGGTCTGAAAGTGCAGACCGTCTAAACATCATTCTCTTTCTGACAGCGCTCATTTCCATTGCAGCTGCGGCAGGGGCAATCATCTTTATAAAGGTAAGACAATGGCAGAAAGAGAAAATTAACAAGATGAAAAGATTGAAGAAAATGCTCTTCGAACAAAGCCATGAGTATATTGCGGCAAACAAAACAAAGATAGCGGAGCTGGAAAACAGCATACATGACATAACAAAAGAAACCCTGATGCTGCGTGAACAGATCGAGCAGCAGAAGAGCGACCTCGCCTTCGCTAATGAAGTTGCAATCAAAAAGCAGGAGAGAGCAAGTAAACTGAAGATTATTCTTCAGGACACACCCATCTACCAGACCTTACAAAAAAGGATTAAAACAGGAAAGACCGTCAGCACTGACGAGTGGAACATTCTTGACAATACTGTAAACGGCATGATTGAGAATTTCCATGAGAGGATATATGAGTATTACGACATCAGCATACGCGATTACCGCATCTGCCTGCTCATCCGTTTAGGCTTCTCGACAAGTGAAATGAGCAATCTTCTCAACTGTTCACATAGTGCCATATCGAAGGCGCGGCAACGTTTGCAAGAAAAATTCTTCAACGGCGATGGCAGCGGTAAGGATTTTGACCGATTTATTAATTCACTGTAAATCACCGAATTGACTTCATTTTGTCAATTCGGTGTCAATTCCTGTAGCATTTGTCAATTCATTGTCAACGCATTTCGTTGGCCATGATATGCCATTTTATTACTTTTGCAGCACAACTTTTAATAAACCACAACAGACAATCAAATTTATTATGAAACTGAGAAATAGATTTATGCTTTGCTGCATTGGGCTAATGTTAAGCACAGGTGTACACGCACAGGAAAAAACCGTTACACTGCAATGCTTTGGCCCCGATGATAAAACAAGAGAAGGCCATCGCTTTGAAGTCCCCACCGTGAAATACGACAAGGATGAAGTGACCATCAGTTCTGACACCATTATGTATAATGTACATATTATAATAAAGGATGTCAACGGGAACGTTATCTACAACCAAAAGAAGATGATAGACCCGGCGGAAACCACTCTAAGCATTCCCGAAGAGTATCAGAACGATAAGTTCACGATTGAGATTTACTATAAAAAAGAGTATATGTACGGTTATTTTGAATAATCAATTTACAGTCCATCAGCCACACTTTGTGGCTGATGGAACCAGAATAGCTCTAACCAAATGAAATTAATCGATTAATATAGCGCAGACCATACTGCCCTAAAAAGGCGCAAAGCCGAAAAGCGAAAGAATCGGCATAAACATTTAAGACATAGAAACATGAAAAGACTACATCTAATTAAAGGTCTGTCACTGCTGGTCATTGCAGTGATTGCATCATCCTGCACACAGGAAGAACAATATGAAGTGAAAGAGAACAAAACTACCGTGAAAGAACTTACGGCACAGCTGAGAGCCTATAACGCAAGCATCTCCGGAGACATGACCGTGGTGCAGCCGCTGAAGGTGCGCAAGCCGGGACTGACGCAGAACGAAAAGATAAGCATCGCAATCGCTGATGCGAGGGGTGCCGCACGTGGATGGAAGTATGGAGGTACAGGCGGAGCAATAGCCGGAGCTGCGGGATGCTCGCTTTTGAAGATGGCCGCCATCTATCTATCCAAAGGTACGATAAAATCTCCGGCAGCCGCTCCGGCCATTTCATCCGGTAAGCCGACGATAGTTCCAAAGATATTCGCTGCCGGAAGCACTTCTGCTTTCAGTGACAGCGTGGGCTACTATCACAACATGATAGAGAACATAATGTATAAGACCTATCCAAACATACAGCAGCTTACGACAAACAATCTGGTTGGCACAGCTGAAACCCTACTGAGATACATGTCGGTCGGATATAGTTCAACTGGCAGGCTGGCAACCTGGCAGCTTTCTGCCATAGTAAACGATGTGGAGGCGTTCCGCAACGCGGACACCAACGAACTTTCGTTCGACGAATACTGCGACCTGCTTAAGAGCCTGAACCCCGCCGATGGCGACTACATCGACTTCGCAGCCGAGTATCTATACGCCGTGGTCTACGGCAATGTGGACATCGACGACTATACAGAGGAGGTCTTTTACATGATAAAAAACTCGAACGCAGGCGTGGGCGACGTTGCTATGCTGAACAAGTGCATACAGGTGGCATACGCCAGCGTGCTGTACTCTAACTGTACGGAGATTTGATACCGGCAGACTGTTAATCAAAAATGAATAGCATGATGAAGAAGATATATTCATTAATAGCCAGCCTTTTCTGCTGCATCGCGGCAGTGGCGCAGACAACGTCGGCTATATTGAAGGATCCCGCAGCAAGACAGCGGGCCGTCCAGGTTGCTGCCAGCATCGTGGGTGACAGCAATGGAAACTATGACTACTACATCGGAACAACGTTATGGCCGAAAGATACCGAGCTCGGTTTTGGTAACTCTGGTGTCGCACAAAGAGCGACAGAATGCTGGCTTGTATTTGTCGATGAAGCGCCGGGAACGGGCTGGGAGCATCAATGCAGATACGTCTATGTAAAGGCTAAGTCATGGTCTAATCCTGCTGATGCCAAGGCCGTGGTCAAGCAGCTGCCACCGTCCAACATCTCACTTGAGCCGATAAAGGTCGCCAACAGATATGGCACGAAGGCAAAGATGAAGCCGTTTGTGCCTAAGATAGAGACCAATGCCCCGAACCTCGCGGCCGGGCATACCTATGCCGTCATCCTGAACGGAGGACTTAACCAGACGTCAAACGCCGAAAGGTATTGGAACGACTGCTCGTTCTTCTATAAGACGCTGAGAAACAGATACGGTATTCCCAAGCAGAACATAAAGGTGATAATGGCTGACGGAACATCAGATGCCCCGGACATGTTCCTTGCCGACGGCACGGGATACGCATCCTCTCCGCTCGACCTTGACGGCGACGGCAAAGCCGATATCGAGTATCCCGCAACAAAAGATGCTGTCAGGGACGTTTTGAACGGCATGGCCCAGAAACTGACAGACGACGACCACCTGCTGCTCTTCGTCACGGGACATGGCGGGTATGACAACTCAGGCAACAGGTCATACATATATCTGTGGGGCGGAGACAAGCTCTTCCCTACCGAACTTAATACATGGCTCGGAAATATAAATGCCGGATTCATCAGCGCTGTCATGGGACAATGCAATGCTGGCGGCTTCGTCAAAGGATTGGAGAAGACCAACCGCATCATCGCCACGGCGTGCAAGGAGGATGAATTTTCCTTCTCAAGGGAGGACATGCCCTATAACGATTTCATGTACGGCTGGACTTCAGCCATTAACGGCTATGATGCAGGAGGCAACAAGGTGAATGTGAAAGAGAACATATCCCTGCTCGAAGCGTGGAGATATGCTTCCGAAAAGGACATCCATGCAAACGGCGGTACGCGGTATGGCAAGGAGACGCCGGTGGTAAACTACTTCACACACTCCGTGGCATACGACCTGTCGCTCGCGAACATCCCGCCGGTGGTGGATCTGTGCTTCGATGATTACCGTGAGCCGCTGGTATCAAAGCAGCGCATGAAAGAGTATGAGAAGCAGACAGGTCATGCAACCCGTTTGGATGAGGAAGATTTGAAAGGACACTTTAAGTTTTATTTTTGGGGAAGTCCTTACATCTGGCTCAGGAATCAGGATGACGGCTTTGAGAATCATGACCATGAAAGCATCATTATTGATGACGACATGGAAAAAGCTGAAGTTTTCTTTTTTGCTGAAGTTCGTAACAAAGGCGTGAAATCCTATACTTTAAACGACAAGTCCGTCGTGGGGTATTGGACGAGACCGGCCCTGACTATGACGGAAGCCCAATGGAAAGGGCTTACAGTATCAGAAACGACAGATGGAGGCCGGTTTGGAAGTGTATCGGTGAAAGGTGAAATGAAACCGGGGGAGACAAAAGCTGTCAGGATAAAGAAAACATTTGACGGGGATGAGTTTTCCACTTTGCAGGAAATAAAAGGCGATATGTGCTTATTGGGATTTATACGGGAAAAAGACAAGACGAGCATGGCTTTCCCGCTTGATTCAAATAGTATCGCAGCCGTATGGGCAACCGATAAACTGACACAGTCTAATATAAAAAGACGTGGACTGGCAGATATACTTAGGGACTCATTGCTCGTATTAGTGCCTAATACAACGGCACATGCACGTGAGTGCGATCTTCGTGTCATGAGCAACGCCGATGTAGAGCCTCTGTTTTCTGAGGCTAAAGTTTCCTTAAACATGTCTTCGGATCTGGTCGCTTCATGGAATAAGGGCGGACAGGTATGTGAGGACGTGGAGAAAGACAAGAACTCGCAAGGCACATTCTATCTGAACAGCACAGCAAGTAAACTTGGATGCCTGAAGATGAATCCGTATCAGACGGGCAAAATCGGCCTACGCTGCAACTTCTTTGCAGACAAGCGCATATTAGACAGAAAAGAATACGATATAGACATCGCACTGATAGATAGGGCAACGGGACAGTGTCTCGGAGGCGAGACATTCCGTATAGTGCAGGATTCACGTGAACCGATAAATCCGCTGGTTGAGACAAGTATACAGGGCAAGAATATTACACTCACAGCTACGAACGTGTCAGAAAAAGCAATGTACTACTGGTATGACGCAAGCGGCAATCTTGTAGGCACGGGTGAAACATTCGACGTGCCGACCGGGCATCAGGCATCTGAATATACCGTGCGCGTAGAAGCTATCTGCGACGGTGCCATAAGCTACTCGGCAGCAACGATGGACATGCAGCACTCTTCTATACAAAGCGTTGACAGCAAGAGCAACCCGAACGTGGTGAAGGTAACCCTCGAAGGCCCTGCGGCAAGCGATACCACGCTGCGCCTTGCATCCTCTACGGGCAACACTCCTGTGAGTGACCACAAGGTGGAGAGCGGCGCGACTACGTGCACCATCCCTGCCGGCGGCATGCCGTCGGGCGTCTATCAGGTGACGCTGATAGAGAACGGAACGGTGACGGGAACAAAGAAATTCACAAAATAAGAGCTTATGAAAAAGACACTCACACTCATCATGCTGCTCACCGCGGCAATGTCGGCAACGGCACAGGAGAAGAACATCAAGGTCGTATCTACTGATTACTGGCGGAAAGGACTCACATTCGTGCAGGCGCTCGGGCCAAACAGATATGAGATAGACTCACTCGTGATAGACGGACATTCGGACATGCTTAAGGCCGAAGTGTTCGGGACGCTGAGCGACTGCTGCACGAAAGGGCGTCTTACGGGCATCGACATGTCGAAGTGTATCAACGTGGAGAACGACGAGATTCCGGCAATGGCATTCTTCCCGGAGCTGGTGAACGGCAAGCCGAGAAGGGAAGCAGGCGATGACGACGGGCGCGGCTACCGCACCAACCTGCGCTATATCACCCTGCCAAATACAATAAAGAGGATAGGCGAATCTGCCTTCGCACTCACCAACCTCGAAGCCGTTGACATCCCGGTAAGGGCAAGCATCAGCGACGGAGCTTTCAGCGACTGCAAATATCTGAAATGCGTAACGTTAAGGGGCAAGACGGTACGCCCCGCATCCGAAGGCTATGCGTTCAGCGGGCTTGCCGCCGGGGCCGTGCTGCAGGTTGCGCCGGGCAACGGAGCCGGATATACCGGCGTTGAGAGCTGGGCCGCATTCGGCAAGGTGGATGAGACGGAGAACGCATACAGGGTGATGAACGTCGACACGGACGGCAGCCGCCCGCTGGCAGATATCCTCGGCAGCTGCAACATGCGCGTGGATTCTATGAGACTGACAGGCACTCCGGCTAAAAAAGACTTTGAATGCCTGCAAGACAACAATAACTTTGGCTGTCTTTTAGGGCTTGACCTGAGTGACTGCTTTATAGAAAACGGATATCTCTATGCCTGCCGGTTTGAGAGTCTGCGCATGCCGAGGAGAATGACAAAGATATGCAATGTCTTCCTGCAATATTCGCAGGTGGAGCATCTGACATTGCCGGAAAGCTACGATGAGATTGGTGCCGAGGCATTCACCAGTTACAAATGGTTCGCAGACAGTACGATTGCAATTGCCGAAGGTTGCCGGAAGATTGGCTACATGGCATTTGTAAACTGCCACAGCCTGAAGACAGTCGTACTCCCCTCCACGCTCGAGGAGCTGGAACCGGCTGCGCTTGGCTTTACATGGATGCAGGATTGGCTTGAGCCCGAAGTCGATCTTTATGTTAACCGCATGACCCCGCCTTATTGCTCGGACACGTATAATGGTAAAGATGTGGATCAGGATGGCCCGTTCGCCTGCGACCGTGACCATAAGGGCAAAGGTTGGTGTCTGACGAGGAAGTGGCGTCTCTTCGTCCCCGTGGGCGCAAAGAAGAACTACGAGAACGCCGTGCACTGGGATCACTTCGCCACTATCATCGAGACCCCGCTGCTCACCGGCACGTCGACAGGCATCAGCGGAGCCACCGCCGACACGCAGCCGACAGCCGTGAAGGAGGTGTATACGGCCGACGGCCGCCTCGCATGCAAGGGCACGGCGCTGCCACAGCTGCCGAAAGGCTTATATATAATAAGGGAGAACGGGCAGGCCCACAAGGTGATTATGGGAAAATGACAAAATATCAAGAGCTTATGAAAAAGACACTCACACTCATCATGCTGCTCACCGCGGCAATGTCGGCAACGGCACAGGAGAAGAAAATCAAGGTCGTATCTACTGATTACTGGCGGAAAGGACTCACATTCGTGCAGGCACTCGGGCCAAACAGATATGAGATAGACTCACTCGTGATAAAAGGGGAGTACGACATGCTTAAGGACGAAGTGTTCGGGACGCTGCGCGACTGCTGCACGAGAGGGCGCCTTACGGGCATCGACATGTCAAAGTGTATCAACGTGGAGAACGACGAGATTCCGGCAATGGCATTCTTCCCGGAGCTGGTAAACGGCAAGCCGAGAAAAGCAGCCGGCAATGACGACGAGCGCGGCTACCGCACCAACCTGCGCTATATCACCTGCCAAATACAATAAAGAGGATAGGCGAGTCTGCCTTCGCACTCACCAACCTCGAAGCCGTGGACATCCCTGTAAGGGCAAGCATCAGCGACGGTGCTTTCAGCGACTGCAAATATCTGAAATGCGTAACGTTAAGGGGCAAGACGGTCCGCCCCGCATCCGAGGGCTATGCGTTCAGCGGGCTTGCCGCCGGGGCCGTGCTGCAGGTTGCGCCAGGCAACGGAGCCGGATATACCGGCATTGAGAGCTGGGCTGCATTCGGCAAGGTGGATGAGACGGAGAACGCATACAGGGTGATGAACGTCGACGCGGACGGCAGCCGCCCGCTGGCGGACATCCTCGGCAGCTGCAACATGCACGTGGATTCTATGAGACTGACAGGCACTCCGACAGCTGAAGACTTTGAGTGCCTGCTGGTCAACAACACCGACGGTCACCTTTCTGCTCTCGACTTGAGCGACTGCGTGACGGAGGACGGATATCTCTATGGCTGCCGTCTGGAGAGTCTGCGCATGCCGAAGCGGATGACAAAGATATGCGAGGCTTTCCTGCAGTATTCGCAGGTGGAGCATCTGACATTGCCGGAAAGCTATGACGAGATAGGTGTCGGAGCATTTGAAGGATACAGATGGTTCGCCGACAGTACAATAGCAATTGCTGAGGGCTGCCGGAAGCTGGACTACACGGCTTTCCGTGGCTGCAGCGGCCTGAAGACCGTCGTTTTGCCCTCCACACTTGAAGAGTTGGAACCGGCATCACTCGATCTCGCCCAGCAGAGACAATGGCTCGTAGGAGAGGTCGACCTCTATGTGAACCGCATGACACCGCCTTACTGCTCGGACACGTTTGACGGCGGATCGCAGGTGAAGACTCCCGACGGACCGTTCGCCTGCAATAGGAGTCACAAGGGATGGGACAATTGCCTGACGAGGAAATGGCGTCTCTTCGTCCCCGTGGGCGCAAAGAAGAACTACGAGAACGCCGTGCACTGGGATCACTTCGCCACTATCAT
>CAJMSE010000021.1 GCA_905216025.1 uncultured bacterium
CTAAAGAGGCGGGTGGGCAAGCTACTTACATCGCGCCGCTACAACCAACTACCTTTGCTACGTTCCCGTCCTGGAGGATTCGAAGGGAGCTGGCCGTGCAAGACTTGCCCGTCTTTAAGCGGATGCAAAGGTAACACTTTAATCGATAAACATCGGTTGCCGCGCCGTTCTTTTATATGTTTTTAACAAAATGTATGCCGGCACCATCCAAATAGCTGGCGGCAGAAACGTTATTTATCTGTGGCGGACGGCATATTATGGATTTAATTTAGTAATTTTGCAGACTGATAGATACATTATTAGTATATAAAGAGAGACATGAATCCAGCTGAATTCATACAGCTAAAGGCCTTCGCCCACATCGACGGGGCACTGATGGCCGCAATATGGACAGGCAGCTTCGCATGCTACATCGCAGGCACGGCATCGCCGATGCTGATGATCTGCGGCATGGGAATGGCCGTCGGCTCACTCCTTTTCGCCCACACGAGGCTGCGCAACTTCCGCGACACGGCTCTCGAAGGAACGATATCGTTCGGCAGGGCATACGCCTACACCATGCTTATATTCTTCTACGCATCGATATTGTTTGCCATCGCGCAGTTCATCTACTTCCAGTATATAGACAACGGATACATCGTCAGCAAGATGGCAGAGATGGTCAACATCCCACAGAACAGGCAGATGATAGAGGCATACGGACTGGCAGAAAGCATGGACGAGAGCCTGAAGATGATGGCCGGCACGCGCGCGATAGACTATGCACTCAACTATCTGACGGTGAACATCACTATAGGCATCATCGCCGGACTGCCTATGGCGCTGCTGGCACGCACCGGCGGCAGGACAGAACAAAGATAACAACAAACAAAAGATAATACAATGGACATTTCAGTAGTAATCCCACTATATAACGAGGAGGAATCGCTGCCCGAGCTCTACGCATGGATTGAGCGGGTAATGAAGGAAAACGGATTCACGTTCGAGGTGATTTTCGTGAACGACGGCTCGACAGACCGCTCATGGGACGTGATAACGGAACTCCGGCGGAAGTCGGAATACGTCAAGGGCATCAAGTTTCGCCGCAACTACGGCAAGAGTCCCGCGCTGTACTGCGGGTTCGAACAGGCACAGGGCGACGTGGTGATAACGATGGACGCGGACCTTCAGGACTCGCCCGACGAGATTCCCGAGCTGTACAGGATGATAAAGGAAGACGGCTACGACCTCGTGTCGGGATATAAGCAGAAACGCTACGACCCGCTGTCGAAGACGATTCCGACAAAGCTCTTCAACGCCACGGCAAGGAAAATCAGCGGGATAAAGAACTTGCACGACTTCAACTGCGGACTGAAAGCCTACCGCAAGGCCGTGGTGAAGAACATCGAGGTGTACGGAGAGATGCACCGCTACATACCCTACCTCGCCAAGAACGCCGGCTTCGACAAGATCGGCGAGAAGGTGGTACACCACCAGGCACGCAAATACGGCACGTCGAAGTTCGGCCTCAACAGGTTCTTCAACGGCTATCTCGACCTCATCACCCTGTGGTTCCTCGGCGGCTTCGGCCGCAAGCCGATGCACGTGTTCGGATTCCTCGGCTCGATAATGTTCATGATAGGCCTCATAGCGGCATTCATTATCGGTGCCGACAAGCTCTATGCACTGGCAAACGGCATCCCGCAGCGCCTCGTCACCAGCTCGCCCTACTTCTACATATCGCTCACGATGATGATAATAGGCACACAGCTGTTCCTCACCGGCTTCATCGGAGACCTCATCAGCCGCACGTCGAGCAACAGGAACGACTACCAGATAGAAGAGACCGTATGACAAGGATGCTCCTCTACATATCCGTCATGGCACTCGCCGCCACGGCATGCTCGTCGATCGACTGCCCCGTGCAGAACTCGGTATACACCGTATACAGGGCATGCAAGAGCGACGGCACGGCCGACACGCTGAGAGACACCCTCACCGTGGCCACGACAAGGCGCGACGGTACGGACAGCGTGCTGCTGAACAGGATGATAAACACCACGGAGTTCAGCCTGCCGATAAGCTACACCGCACCGGCGGACACGCTGCTCTTCTTCATGGAAGGCAAAACAGGCCACACGATCGACACCGTATGCGTCAGCAAGGAAAACACTCCGCACTTCGAATCGGTGGACTGCAACATATCATACTTCCACCACATCACCGCCGTGACGCACACCGGGCACGCCATAGACTCCATCGCGATAAACAAACCATCAGTGAACTATGATGCTTCGACAGAACATTTCCACATATATTTCAAGGCTCGTCCTTAGCATTCTGCTGACAGCAGCGACGCCGGCGGCAACCGCACAGAACCGGATGTTCGTCATAGAGAAAGACTCCGTGCCGCTGTTCAACGGACTGGCAGTGTCGTTCGACCTCGTCGGACCGGCCATGCAGGCGCTCGGCGACTACGGCGAGTATGAGGCAGCGCTGAGGATAAACCTGCACGACCAGTACTTCCCGATATTCGAATTGGGCTACGGACAGGCCGAACGGGACGATGAGGTCACGGGAATATACTACAAGACGAAAGCCCCCTACTTCAGAATCGGATGTGACCTGAACCTGCTCAAGAACAAGCATGCGCCCAACCGGCTGTACGGCGGACTGCGCTATGCCTTCACGTCGTATAAGGTAGACATAGCCAGGCAGGGCATGACAGACCCCACATGGCAGGAGGAGACGGGCTTCAGCGTCGTCGGAGACGCGTGCAACCAGCACTGGATAGAGGCCGTATTCGGCATAGACGCACAGATATGGGGACCGTTGCACATGGGATGGACTTTCCGGTACAAGAGGCGTATCGCACACAAGGACAGTAGCATAGGCAGCACATGGTATGTGCCGGGATACGGCATATACGGCGATACGCGCCTCGGAGCAAACTTCAACGTAATAATAGACATCTGACAAAACCGGTAAACTATGGAAAAGACAGGCAAAGACAACCGCAAACAGCTTATCTGGCAAGTGCCGTTCCTCACATTCCTGATAGTCGGCACCATACTGATCATCAAGAAGCAGGACGACACTCCGTTCCAGAACGACCGCGGATTCATATTCGGAACGACATACAGCATCACATACCGGTGCGACTCAAGCCTGAAGAAAAGCATCGAGCAGGAACTCAAGAACGTGGACAATGCCCTGTCGCCGTTCAACGAGAGTTCGATGATATCGCAGGTAAACCGCGGTGAAAGTCCGGACGTCACAGGCAGCATGCTCGAGGAGGTATTCACCCTCGCCGAGCGGATATCGGACGATACCGACGGCGCGTTCGACATAACGGTGGCTCCACTGGTCAACGCATGGGGCTTCGGATTCAAGAGTTCGGCCATGCCGACGAGGCAACAGGTAGACAGCATGCTGCAATTCACCGGCTACAAGAAAGTCAGACTGACGAAGGAGCGCGGGACAACGGTCGTCAGCAAGGCCGACAAGCGCATAATGATAAGCGGCAGCGCCATAGCCAAGGGCTACGGATGCGACCGCGTGGCGAGGCTGCTGCAGAAGCGGGGCATCAGTGATTTCATGGTCGAGATAGGCGGCGAGGTGGTCACCGGAGGCACAAACAGCAGGCAACAGCCATGGAAGATTGGCGTGATAAAACCTGCTGAAGACTCGCTGAGCACTGACAGCGAGTTGAACACGGTCATCAACATCACGGACAAGGCCATGGCGACAAGCGGCAACTACCGTAACTTCTACTACAAGAACGGCAAGAAATACGCACACACCATCGACCCGCGCACCGGCTATCCCGTGCAGCACAACATTCTGTCGTCGACGGTGATAGCCAAAGACTGCGCCACGGCAGATGCCTATGCCACGGCGTTCATGGTCATGGGACTCGACGAGGCAAGGAAGGTGCTGGCACGCCACGACGGCATGATGGCCTACTTCATCTATACGGATGCCGACGGGAAAAATGCCGTGTGGTATTCACCGGGACTGAAAGACATGATACGGAAATAAGGACGGTTACCGGCCGGCAACATAAGACACAAGAAAATGGCCACGATCCAACTATATGACAAACTGCTGCAGTTCCAGCTCTTTCAGGGAATGGGACGAGGAGAGCTGATGCAAGTAGTGTCAAAGACAAAGTTCGACTTCATAAAGGTTTCTGCAGGGAAACGCATCGTAAAGGAAGGAGACAGGTGCGACCGGATGCTGCTGCTCATGAACGGGACGGTACGCACCGAGACAACGGCCGACGACAACAGCTACACCGTATGCGAAGAACACACAGCACCATATATCTTCGCCCCTGAGAGCCTCTTCGGCCTGTCACAAAGATATATGTCGGCCTACTACGCAGAGACAGACACAAGTATCATCGCCATCGACAAGCATGAGATTGCCACCCTCTCCGACTCCCTGACGATATTCCGCATCAACATGCTGAACATGCTCACCACCCAGACGCAACGGCTCCTCAACCGCCCGTGGAACCGCTGTCCGCGCACCCTGCAGGAACGCATCACCCGATTCTTCACCGCCCGCTGCACCCGCCCTGCCGGTCGCAAAGTATTCAAGATACGCATGACACAGCTCGCAACCGAACTGAACGACAGCCGCATAAACATCTCAATAGCCCTTAACGGCATGCAGGCCGACGGACTGATAAAGCTGAACCGCGGAACAATCACCATCCCGAAACTCGAAAAGGTCATCGGGGCAATGAACGGATAACAAGACTGTCATATCCACTTCCCATCTTGTCTAACCAATAGGCACTCACTCTCAGCGTGTTTTATATCAATGTAAAGGATATCTTTGCGTGATTTCAATCATTCAAATAACCATCTATTACAAACGCCACAGATAAACAAAAAACGTGCCTTTAGTATTATTTTCACATAAAAGCTTGGTTTTATAAGATATATTTTACAACTTTGCACCGATATTATAAATCATAATTTATAATTATGGGCATCTCAAAAGATATTATAAGACGATGTATGCGTGATAAACGCGATGAAATAGAGTCAGCGAACATCATATCCCGTCCGTTCTTTTTTGAAGAGAACGGCAATTATGTCATGGTCGGAGTAAGGCATGTCGGCAAGTCATATATGCTTTATCAGCGTGTCCGTCAACTACTTTCGCAAGGACATGGCTGGGATGAAATCTTGTTTGTTGATTTCGACGATGAGCGTCTGGCTGAGGCTACGACCTCCGATCTCGATTTATTCATTGAGACACATCTTGAGACATACGGCAAGCGTCCTTACGTTTTTCTTGATGAAATACAGAACATACCGGCATGGGATAAATTCATCCGCCGCCTCGCAAACGAGAAATACCACATATATGTCACAGGCAGCAATGCAAAGATGCTGAGTACAGACGTTGCCACGACATTAGGAGGGAGATTCTTCATTGTCAACGTATATCCGTTCTCATTTAATGAATTCCTTACAGCCAATGATGTCACGCTTGACAAAGAATGGGAATACTCCACGACACAGCGTAGTAAAGTGTTACGCCTTTTCAATGAGTATTTTACCTTTGGAGGTTTACCGGAAATAAAGTATTTCGCACAAAAGCGTGCCATGCTTTCAAGTCTCTATCAGAAGATATATCTCGGAGATATATGCAGCCGCAACAATATACGCAGTTCAAAGGCGCTCAACATTCTTATTAAGAAACTTGCAGAAAGCGTCAAGCAGCCTATATCCTATAACCGCATCCGTAACATCATTGTCTCCACTGGATGTCAGATTACCCTTCCTACCGTAATTGACTATATAAGTCATGCAGAAGAAAGCTGGCTAATCATACCAATGGAAAATGAACTTGGCAAACTGACAGAAAAGGAAGCCAGCAAGAAATACTATTTCATTGACAATGGAATTCTAAATCTATTCCTTATCGACGACAAGACGTCTCTACTTGAAAACCTTGTTGCCATACACCTATGCCGCAGTTACGGTAAAGAGAATGTATTTTATTACAATGCCGGAAAGGAAATTGATTTTGTGGTCAGCGAATCTCACATTGCCATTCAAGTAAGTTACAGCATAAAAGACGAGCAGACCTGTGCCCGCGAAGTAACTCCATTAATCAAGTTTGCACAGACACATCCAGACTGGATGCTACTGATTGTAACATACGAAGAAGAAGCAACCTTGCATACAGATGGAGCTGCAATCCATGTTGTCCCAGCCTATAAATGGATGCTGGCAGATAAAATCCCCATGCAATAAAAGTTGCGAACATTCAATAAAAATAGAAACGCTTTGCAATCTGAATCGTATTGCAAAGCGTTTCTATTTTCAAAAAGCGAGTGGTATTTTTCAATAGTTTGCCACTAACAACAAGCTACCAATTCAAACACTCTGCTTATGCCTAATACGCCACAACCTTTGATATGTATTAAAATACAAACAGGACATGCTCTCTTCCGGAAAATATCTCAATAACCGTGCACTACGCTTAAGTTTCAAATAAAACCAACCTAAAGAAGATTGCTTTAAAGAATGATTTGTGCGTGAATCGTAATTTCCAAAATTTCCGGCTTTCATTATTTCATCAAGTACAAACCGGCCAATATCCTTATTCTGAGGCACAATCATTTCATCTTCCGACAGTCCAAATACTTCATGCAATACAAACATCATTGCACGTGCCATACTATAAAGGCCCAAATTACGAAGCGCGGATAAAGTCTTGGTCTCCATATTCTTCTTAACACCAGCTTCTGCAGCCAATTGTTCACGATTATACGATAAAACCACATAATAATAATCCATGACTTGACGTAAACCAATACCATCCTCAAACAGATGCCGATAAATATGGGTAAGGATAAATATGATATTAAAAGATACGGAAGGGACGTATGAGTTTATATCCTCATATCTAACCAAATCTTTCCTGTTCTCACAAAACCAATGCTGTAAACGATTATTTCTAAGAGGTGAATACATATAAGCCGGACGGTAATGCAATTCAACCGAAAGGCCATCCTCTGTCGGCATTTCTACATGATGATATCTCACCTCTAATGAATAATCTTTTCCACTCCCCTTGTTGCCGTCTGCATATCTGACTATCGAATGAACATAATCACTCCATGATTTCACACTTTTATTTTTAGGCCATACCCACAAATCTATATCACCACACTGTCTGAATTGCGAAACCGGATACAGCCTTGCAATCCCCTGCCCTTTCAATACACATGAATCAAAACCAGCCTTATCTAATTCCATAGTCAGTTCTGAACATCGATTGTCCAATATTCTGTTCCATTGTATCACCTTTCCTACCATAAATCCCCATTTTACAAGCAATTCACGTGGAGGCCGACATGACACAGACATACGCTCTACCGCCGTAGAACAAACACCGACAAGAGCATGTTCACGCACTATACGAAACAATTGATACCATTCTTCTATCTCTGGCTCTCGCGTCATTATTCCTATACGCCCCACAGATATCTTCAATAATTCGAAAAAAAGCAATTGTATATCTCTTTGACGGTTATCCATGCAATTCATTATATTTTTTGTAACTTTGCAATTAGTATGTTCAAACAGATTCAAACAGCATTAGGCCGCATCATACCAGCTGCAATTCTAATCCTGTTGATACCGGTTTCTATTATTATCGGTATCATTGATTGTTGCTGGCTGTTTTTCAAAAGATTCTATCATAAATGAATTTTGCAGGAAATAGCACTGCAGCTCTAACATAACGGCTACGTGTATGCTTCTCTCTGACCATCCTATATACAAAACGTAGATTCATACGATTTATCCATGCCGGATAATAGTTTATCTCTCCACGTGCCACTTGGTGGATGAATCCGCCACATGTAAATCCAATTCCATGATAGCCAGCTTTCTTTACATTTACCAGAAATTCCTCTTGACGTATCATCCCCATACCGACTATAAGATAATCAGGCTGTAGTCTACAAATACGTGCTATCTCATCATCTATTTCTTTATCGGAAGAGAAATATCCATCCCTAAACCTAATTATATTCATTCCCATATTCTTACTACGGAAAATATCAACAGCATGCTCTACATCCTCATGTCGTGAGGCAACGATATAAATCGTTTTTCTTTGCTTTGATGCATAATCAAACAATAAAGGAGCTATACTTGTCATATCAAAACTCCTTCGCGTCACATTAATGCCATAAAAAAGTTTTATAGCAGATGCTAAAAGAGAACCGTCAGCCCAAATGCCATCAAATTCTTCAAACAAGTCACTATGACTTCTGGCATCAAGATATGAGACCGGATTAAGAAATGTATATATTCTTCCTTTCGTGGTTAACACTGCATCCAGATTTTCCTTCTCCGTCAACAGTATTTTCGATATCAATATAGAAGACATCTGTTTATAAAATAAAGTTATCTACTTACAAGGTTTGCTTTATAGGTTCCTAATACACGATCAATCTTATCCGGCACACTATTGCCATCACGTTCTTGCTTCAACGCAATCAAGAATGCCATAAACAACAATAAAGAGACATTGGGTATTGTCATAGATGATAAAGAGAAACTCTGTATCAATGTTATCAAACAAAGCAACTTCATAGACTCACTTTTACTTCTAAAATGCTTTAACAGCAAAATGCAGGTCATTATCACAGCACATGGAATGCCCCATGTTATAGCTACACGTAAATATGCACTATGGAACATAAATGGAAATACTCCCTTTAAACCTCTCATATCTTCAAAGTTTTCTACATTCCAGTAAAACTCTGGAATTATATGCATCTTCAATGCAACCCCAGGTGTATGTCCAAACATCCAGTTCATTATGTCCGAGTCTCGGAACAGCACAAACGCCTGCTCCCAATAAACGAATCTATCCATATGAGCGACACTCTCACCTCTCATATTTATTCCTATATAGGCCATACCCATCATTATAGGTATGACAAGTATCATAACAAGAATATTCCTTTTGGAAGCTCTTACTATCCATATTGCAAATAATGTAAGCATACCTGTCCTTGAGAATGTCAGCAACGTAGCAAACACCAATATCAGGTCATATAACTTCTTATTCTTTACATTTCGGCCAAAACAATAGACAATCAATATCATCAAGCCATCATAATTAGCTTCTAACAACAGACCACCACGAGAAAGTTGTCCTGTCACCATCATATAAACGGCTTTTGCTATATATATGACGGCAAAGAACACACCGGCTTTATACATTCTTTCTATTGAAGGCAATCCAAAGATATCAGTCCATAATATTGCAATAAACACATAAACCACCCATTTACCATCCATCAAACTAGCCTTCAAGATGATAGACGAATCATAAATCCATGGTATGATATATTTAAAGATAACTAATGCCATAACCACATTCAACAACTTACAATGCTTCTTTGTTACACATTTATTGTTATGTGTAATTCTATAGCAAAGAAGCCAAAAAAGGAACGGCACCCAAAAATAATCATAATTCACTTCTCCTTTACCCATCAACCAAGCGGTTATTGATATGAAAGGAAATACGCAAAACATTAATAATACAGGAAAATCAGCCTTACTGTTCCTACTGCTTTGCCTCTTATAATGACAAGTTGAAGATTTCATCATTCCTTCCCTTGCCATTACGCAGCCATAAGGCTGTAGTTATCAGACCTTGAGACGGGATTTACCCCCCCCGAATTAACCTTTTGTAACATTCTACTTTTATTATCAGTTACAATCATTTGTGGCTTCGTATAGAATGCCGGTAAAGAATAGAGAGCTTCACCATACAACAATAGAGATATATTCAAGAAACAGTTTTGCAAGAATGTCTCACAAAGCCCATATAAAGCGTAAGCAACAATTATAGCGACCTCCAAATATCGTCCTCTCCTATACATATAGGATATAACCCATATTGTACTTACAATCCATAGAACCGTAAAGATTAATCCTTCACAAAGAATCATATCCAAATATGCATTGTCAAGACATAAATAATTACCATAACTGACTCCAAAGTTCTCTACAATAGGCTGGCCAAATATCGTAACATCATATTTATGTAAAAATATATAGCCTTGTTCAAGCCTTCCCTGCGTCAGCATATTCAAAAAAAACATATCATCAGAACTGCTATAATTCAATGCAAGAACAACTGAGACTACCATACATATCAGAGGAGATAATATACAAAACCATCTGACAAATATATGTCTCCTGATAGTTTTGTTCCTAAGTATGACCAACAACAACAGCAATATCATCATAGATATACCTCCGGTACGTGAACCTACATATAGATACATCAGATAACCAGTGACAGCCAATACGACGAAATGCTTACGTGAAAAAACAGCCCTATTCTTCATTATATATAAACATGCCACAGCCATATATGCGACATATAGTATATTACTACGCTTAACTACAGTCACCCATTCCTCTCCCATAAACCTATCCGTAACAGCACTATTTGAGCCTATATAGCAGGCGATCAGCAAAAAAACAATACCAACTTTCAATAATATACCATATACCTTCCTGTTCATATCAACTCCTTTCATCGCTGCCAATGCAATGACTGAAAAGAAAGCTCCTTGCTTTCCACAAGTAACAACAAGAACGGCTGTATATACCAATAATACAGAAAACAATTTAAAATGAGCGGCCTTATACGACTCGTTTATGAAATGTGTCACAAAAGCAATAAAACAAGCCACGGCAACGGCTTTAAGGATAAAACTACCGGCTGTAAAATCCAATAGCTTTATAGCAAATAAAGGCAAAAAGAAATAAAGGAATCCTTTTTCCTGTTTTGTCATTGATACTTTCATCCTAACAACTTATTTTTTATCCATTCTGCCTGCTTAGGAAACTTTACAGACATCGGAACCCATACTTTCAGCAATGCTTTCTTCCAAACCGGTTGCCATGTCCCGGCAAAATGATGAATAGTATATGTCCTATCGGTTATGCTTATTTTCTTAGTTACATAATTCTTCGGACTGAAATAGTCTGAAGGCAAGATGTAAATTGTCTTATCTGAATGGCCAAATTCATCAAGGCCCTGAATGTAATCCAAATTATATTTCTCATCCAAACAGCTTTGAATTATTGAAGGTAAGACATCGGTTTTCATCCTTCCAGTTTCATTGATAAAGCTTTTACCTTCATAATATGCCAAACAATCCTTTACCCATTTCAGACCTGCTTCAGCTCCCATCACTGCTGCCTCTATACCTTTGGGACTGTTCTCTTTACAAATAAAGTATGGTAATGTAAGCAATTCATCCAACGGACGAAGGACCTCTACATCACTATCAAGATATACTCCACCTTCTTTATATAGAGCATACAGACGTATATAATCGGCTGCAAACGCATATTTTTTGCGTTCAAAAGCCTGTCTGACCCAGCGGTTCTTTTCTAAAGGGAAACGCTTTAAATCCCATCTGATGATTTCATAATCGGGAAGAAACTTTTTCCAACTGTCCAAGCACCTCAACAACTTATCAGGCATCGCATCTTCACTAAGCCAACAATAATGTATTTTTTTCGGTATCATAAATCAAATCTTTCCTTTCTTAGTTTACCCGTAACCCCAACATTGAACAACAGATGCGTTTCATATTAAGTATACGGCCGTAATACTTTGGCGAAAGATTTTCAATCAATCTTCTCCTAAATGAACAGCACAAGCGACTAACATAAGACTTACGGTATAGTGCTAACTCTTCAAGCAACGATGATAATTCCTCTCCATAAACTCTTTGTAAATACATTGAGTGCTCCTCTGCACACTTTTTGGTATTGACACTGCTTGCGCCATCCATCCTAAACGAAGCAACAGTAATATCTACATAACATGATTTCACATGATGGAGCACCACACAATCGAAAAAGAATTTCCAATCGGCACATAAGCGGTATTCTGTATCATATAGTCCATATTGTTCAAATAAAGCCTTACGTATCAGGCAAGCCTGATGATGAAATGTATTATGAATCATATCCATGATTCCTGGATTCTGCACAACAACACCACATGATTTCACTTTAAACCTATCATACACTCTGATAATATTGCCTCTAAGTATATCAATAGCATCATTCAAATGCACCGACATTTTAGAAAGCGTATCCCTTTCATAGAACAAGTCCCCAGCATTCATAAAGATAATCCAATCTCCATTAGCATTCTTTATACCCTTATTCATAGCATCATAAATTCCGCCATCAGGTTCACTTATCCAAAAAGAAATTTTATCTTCATATTTCTTAATAACATCAATTGTACCATCAGTACTGCCACCGTCAATGATGATATACTCTATATTTGGAAAAGACTGAGCTATCACAGATTTAATTGTCCTTTCCAATACTGAGACAGCGTTATAACAAACAGTAACAACAGATATTTTCAAGCTATCCATAATATAATTCTTGTATAATAAAATATTCTCTATTACTAATGTTTAAACTCCTCCATAAAAACATCCATATCATTCATCTTTTCCCAATTATCTTCCAACCATTTAACAGGTTTATTCCACCATCTGCCCTTCAATAAAAAATCTATTGTGTCTTGATTATAACGATATTTCAAAACTTTAGCAGGCACTCCACCTACTATAGCGTAAGAAGGAACATCTTTGGTTACAACTGCATGCGCAAGTACAACCGCTCCGTCACCGATGAAAACCCCACCAACAATAAAAGCCCCATCACCTATCCAAACATCATTACCAATTCTAATAGCAATCTCTCTTTCTTTGTCAATATAACGATTCTCATCAAAACATATATGTGAAGCAAAAGTATTACCAGACTGATTATTCAAACTAAAGAAACAAGGGGATGTCGTTACGTAAGGGTATTGATAAGGATGGGATCCAGAAGTATATTTTACATCATGCCCGATTGAACAAAACCTACCAATATCTGCTGATAGTTTTGTTCCTTCTGCAATATAAGTTCCATATCCCATCCGTCCCCTATATACACAATCCGGCTCTATTCTATTCATCCCTTCAAAACATGAGTCTAACGATATGTTACTTGTGAAAGAGAAACTGAGCTTTGAACGCCAGCGCCATTTATTGACTATATATTTAACTAATAGTTTTATATTGCTCAATATCATACAGGCTTGTCCCTCCTATCCTTTATCACGTTAATAAAATATCCAGAAATAAAATCACGGATCATACTTCTTGACATATATAAATCAATGGCTATTGCTACAATACCAAAAATAACTGGATATATAATGTCTACACCCATACTCATCACAACAATCATCATGATATCCAAAAGTATCATTATTCCATATACATGGATATCAGTCACCTTTATGTACCGTCTGGCATAGAACATACGTGAAACTGCCATGACAGCAAAAGATAAAAGAAAAGATATGGCTGCTCCCCAAAGTTTCAACGACGGTATCAACAGGAAATTGAAGAAAACAGCTCCGACTGCTCCCCATACACTCGAATAAAAGAAATATTTACTTTTACGGACAGCCGAGAATACCGTTCCTGAAAATCCTGACAAATTAGTAAAAAGCATTCCCAATGTCAGAAGAGGGACATACTGCCAAGCATCATAAAACGATGCTGATGCAAACATCGTCACCAAAAGCTTTGAACTTATGGAAATTACTATAAGAACGATGCTCAAACAAGTAAAAATTATCCGCATCACATTGTTATAGAATTTCTGAAACGTCGGTTTCCCATATTCTTCCAATACAGATATCTGCCATGACGTGACAAATATGGCGAACACCATTGAAAGAATACCGGGAAACTTATTGGCGACAGCAAAAAGTCCAATATCATGCAGGCCGCAATGAAACTCCATTATAGGACGGTTCAAGGCAGATACGAGCCACCACATTATTGCATTCGGGATAAGTGGTATGGAATACTTCAACATCTCAACACAAGACTCTTTGTCTATTGAGACAAATGAAATATAACGAAACTGAAAAGATGCAATTAAAGAGAACAATGCCCCGCACAGATATGCAAATATCATGCTCCAGACATATCCTTCTACCCCATAATGCGGAATTAACAAGAAAGCAAAAAGTGCTGTGCCGGCTGTGACAACAACACCTGAGCCGCTATATATCATCATTTTATCCAAACTACGGGCAAACTGCTGTGTTATCTGTTGTGTTATCTGCGAAAGCATCATAAAGAAAATCAACCAGACATTATCTACAAAACTATTATGCCAATCATATAATAAAGCAACGGACTTGACACCAAAGAATATCACGGCTGTCGTAATACATGTAAAGGTGACAAACAAAATCGCAGACGAGAACAGTTCCGTCTGCCTTTTCTTGGACTCTCCCTTGGGAAATATAAAAATCGACTCACAAATACAACATGTCACAATACTTATAAGAAAAGTCACATATATGGATATAACATCCGTCAAACCATATTCATCCGCATCAAGCCACCTTGTATAAAAAGGAAGCATAAGCAGCCCTATAAGTTTTGCACCGGCATTCCCGGCAAATACAAGTATGGTGTTCTTTCCTAAACGAGAGTATTGTCCCATTCTCTTCAGTCTCTGGGGTAACTATCTATCAAAGATACCTTTGTGCAGTTCTTTATACTGATTCCGATATATCCGGCATAAGCATTCAACAAATCATGTGATTCAAACATACGTCCTATGCTCAAAACGTAATCCGAGATTTTAAAAATCTCATCGTTATCGTTCCGTCTTACCGGCTTCAGATCCGGTTTGTCATCATAGAAATGCCTGTCAAGCATGCACAACTCATTCCTTTCGTTTACGCACAATCCATCGAAGAAGGTGTGGTCTACTCCATAAAGATGCATCTCGTCATAACCCGAATTTATCCCGACATATATTGCAAGATTAGCCACTGTCTGAATAAGCGGTATTGCAAGATTATGCTTGTAAGCCCAATTCCGGAAGCATTCAAAACCAAAATATATATCAGATACAACAGAAACGATATTGATATGTGGGTTGGTCAAACCGGAAAAAGTGATGAAAGTTTTTCTCATATGTGCCGGTACATACAGATTAACATTCCAATCCACATCGTTTTGCAATATATGGAAAAGCCGCTTCACATCATCATATCTATTGTTTCTATGAAAAAACATCGGGTCTGCCAAACAATAATGCCCCGGCCTTATTTTGGTAAATTCATCACAAAAAGCGAAATAATTAAGAACGATAAAATCAGTTGTCTTAAACTCCTCATCCGTAAACACACGCGGCAATACTTCTCTCAAAGAGGGGGCATTTGCCAACAATGTTATAGTTCCAGAATTACGCTTCTGATATTTAAAACGCCTATATCTACTTGATTTCAATATATACTTTATCACGAAAGACATTGTAAGAACAGTATCCTCCAAGATACTCAACAAATATTTGATTGCCTTCTTCATCATTATACTTTGATAGTAATTAGCTTATACTAAAGCCCCTAAGCAATACCTTCTTTCTTCAGCCATTTCTCCGTTCTCAATATATCATCTTCATCATGAACATCAAAGCTCTCTTCTACAACTATCGGCTTAATCCTGTTTCCCATGAAAGTCCAAGGTTGCTGCCCCTCTTCTTCGGCAAACAGAGAGTTTTTAAGGTTTAATGTCCAGAAGTTATGGCATAGAACATAATTGTCCGGAAGGTCCTGGCGGTTGGTCGAGATATTCTTACCCTTAAAATCGAACCACGTACCGAGACATCCTTCCTCGTTCAGACATTTTGAACGGTACGGATGATTATCCATTTCAAGCAATACGGGGACGGATGCTGAAAGAGTGACATCCTCTATCAGATTGTTTATAGATTCCGCTATCCACTCCGTCTTTACTATACCTGAATTTGCAAGAAGCACGACAAGGATGTCCGGCTCACAGCCATCGGCCTTCATAACACTAAGGGCATGCACGATGGCATCTACATGCTGGGCCGTCGGCAAAGCCAGTTCGTCCGGACGTCTGATTTTCTTATAGCCACAGGCCGAAGCTGCATCAAGTATTTTTTCGTCATCCGAACTTACATAGAAATCTGTTATCAGACTGCAACGGCGGGCGGCCATCGCCGGATAATATAGCAGGGGCTTGCCTAATACGGGGAGAACGTTCTTGTCTTTTAAGGTATTGTTACCGCGACCGGTAAGAAGAGCTGCTATTTTCATGCGGCCCTCCTTTCCGCAACGGCCGCGCGAGCAATGTTAATACTTTTTACCCCCCCCTATTATGAATGGATCTATCTGCGACACGCTCTCATCCATATCAAGCCATGCACGGGCACAAGCAAGGTCAAGACCGTCATCTATATCGCATCCTGTACGCTTATCCACAAGGAATTTATAAGGATTATGCCCATGGAAATATGCCCATTCTATCATTTTGGCTCTGGGAGCCATCAATATTCCATCCGTAACGAAATACAGCGTGGGAAGTTGCTGGCTCGGAACATGCTTCAGACCCAATTCATAATTCAACGGTCCTTCCTCGTTCCATATATACCGTTTGAAACTTTCAACACTCATAAGAGAGTCGAAGCCACGGTCAAGTGCAGGATAATAGGCAGCAATAGCCTCACGGTAATCCTTGGGAAATACCAGGGGAGATGTGCACGTTGCCCAAAGTATAGTATCCCCGTCAACGCTCTCTGCTATATGCCGGACAACTTCACCAAATGTCTTTGTCTTCTCGTCACAATACTCCGGTGCACGCTTATGGATATCCGCACCGGCGGCCTTTGCCATTGAAAGCATCAAGTCCGAGTCCGAAGACACAACGATACGGGTTATCTCTTTTACCTCCTGTAACTGACGAATCTTATTGACAAGAAGATTCGTACCCGCAAACGGAGCGACATTTTTGTTTTTCAGCCGCGTGCTTCCTGCACGGACCGGAATTATAGCTGTAATTGTTTTCATATAAAGAATTATTGGATTATAATCTCAAATACGCCATCACAGCCACATCCGGTCAGCCGGACTACTCTATCAACTCCTTGCCTTCAAGTATCGTGCGCTGATATATCTGCTCGGCTAAGTAGAAATCGAGCGGTGTATCTATATCTATCGCCTCAATATCTGAAGTCAATACGAATTTTGGATGCTTGCCTATGATGTTATGGTTAAGTATCAGGTCTTCACGACGTATCACCGTTGTGCCGAAATTGAGGGCAACGACGTCCGGAAGATTCTGGGAGTTCGGTGCATTGAGCGGGTCGTAGTTGACCGGTTTCCCATCAAGCCACATAAACTCTTTTATGGCCGATACTGTAGAAACACAATCGCAATCGTCTGAATCTACGAACGTGCGGATGCACCGAGATATTGTTTCTGGTTTTACAAATGGTGATGTACACGGACAATAAATGAATATGTCCGTATCGGTCACTTCGCCAAGATGACGGAAGAACTCACTTCCAGAACATTCAGACGAAGCATAGTATTCTTCACGACGGTGAGTTTTTACCCCCCCAATAACTTTTATTGACAATAGCGATTGCATCATCGCTATTTGTATTGACGATTATCTCGTCAATCTCCGGTACACGAAGGAGCGTCTTTATCTTCAGCTCCATCAGGTTTGTGCCGGCAAACGGGCGCAAATTTTTATCACGCACCCGTTGACTACCCTTCCGGATAGGAATCACGGCTGTTACTTTCATTATATATAGATATTTCTATTGTTTCCCATTTAAGGCTATAACGCCTCGGACAACACTATAAAGCGCCATTTTATTGTCAGATTGTCCTGCCATGAAAACGGCATCATAATATTGTCATATCTTCTCTACCCATGTATAAGGAATGGAGTTGAGCATCACGGCGGCGAGGCCGGGAAGAACGACGACTATCTGCTTGTTCTTGCGGATGCGCTTGACGATGCCTTCAACGCCGGCGAAAGGGCCTTCGATGATGCGGACACGCTGGCCCGGCTTGTCGAGGAACGGGTCGTAGCGGAGATACTCGATGTCGGTGCCGGCGGTGCACACGCGGATGAAGTTGTCCATCTCACGGTCGGGAACGGTAAGTATCTCCGGCGCGGCAGACGTCGAGACGGAGCGCCGCATGATGTAGCGGAGCGGGAGCAGAGACTCGTCGGTATGCTTCAGCACGGAGAGATGGCTGCGGGTGGAACGGACAAAAATCAGATTGCGGATGCCGGGGACAAGACGGCGTCGGCGCTCGCCGCCGACCATGACGAGCTCATAACGCATCGGGATGAAGTTCTCGATGCCGAGACGGTCGAATGATGCCTTTGCCCGGAGTTCGCGGTTATAAGTCACCCGCATGGGAAACCATGCAAGGGGAGAGTCTGCCACAGGATACAACTTGGGGTCACCGCCCTGAAGGGCAGCGCCGCAAACGAACATCCGTGAAGTCTCCATAAACACTGATAACCAGCAACTTATCTGAAACTTGGTTCTAAATCTCTTCGTAAGAGATTGATAACCGGTTGCAAATTTACGAAAAATTCTGATAATGAGGACGTTTTACTATGGAAAGATTTTCCATTATTGGAGTTTATAGTGATAATCCATTATGATATAGATATCTTTTTATTGATGTTCAATAAGCAAATTGTTCCATATCGACAGGCTGCCGCATGATAGTAACACAAGCCTTAAATCATTGATAATATGCAATATACACAGCATTGTCAACATGTCTTTTTTGATTCATGTTCTACTGCCAAAGAACATTTATACAAATCTCTTACGAAGAGATTGATAACCTTTATTATCTCCGGCAGTTCTCAAAAACATTTTTGATAGCGGGCAAAAACGCTTTTGGTAGCTGGCAGAAACGCATTTGAAAGAAGGCAGAATACATCGGAAAGCACCCTTTCGCACCATCAAAAGCAGTCTATTACACCATCAAAAGCGTTCCGCGGCACATTCGGAAGCACCTTGTTGCACATCAAAAAAAACAATCAATAAAGAAACGAAGGAATCCCAATACGCTGTTCATAAAATGTAATTGGAAGGATAGAGATTATGGAAAGTAAGGAAATAATGGGAGAAATGGAATGAACGGGAAATATGGAAATAATGAAAGATATAGTGAATGGGACAATAGAAGAAAGGGATATGGTACTGAAAAGAAATAAACAACAGCGCCTGCACGGCCTTATCGGCTGCGCAGGCGCTGTTGTTTATTCACTTATACCTTGCTGTTATTTTACTCATAGTGCGTGTCGAGGTAGGTGACATGTGTCACGAGATACTCCTCAACGCCGTGCTTGCCGTCTGCACCGCCGATGCCGCTCTTCTTCACGCCGGCGTGGAAACCCTGCATGGCCTCGAAGTGCTCGCGGTTGATGTATGTCTCGCCGAACTCAAGGCCGCGCGTAACCTTGGCGGCCGTGTCGATGCTCTTCGTGAATACGGACGATGCAAGGCCGTACTCTACGTCGTTTGCCCATGCGATGACCTGGTCTGTGTCTTCGAACTCGACAATGGGAAGCACCGGTCCGAAGGTCTCCTCATGTATGATGTCCATGTCCTGCGTGCAGTTGTCGAGCAGCGTGGCGGCATAGAAATATCCCTTCTCGCCTACCCTGTGGCCTCCGCAGAGCACCTTCGCGCCCTGCTTCACGGCGTTGGCCACCTTTGCCTCGACGCTCTCGAGGGCACGCTTCTCAACGAGCGGACCCATGTCTACGCTGTGGTCGGCGCACGGATCGCCCACCTTCACGGCCTCAAACTTGCGGAGCAGAATCTTCGTGAACTCTTCCTTGATATCCTTGTGCACGTATACACGCTCGGCGTTGTTGCATATCTGGCCGTTGTTGCCGATGCGGCTGTCGAGAATCCACTGTGCCGAAGCCTCGAGGTCGGCATCGGGGAACACTATTGCCGGAGCCTTGCCGCCGAGCTCAAGCGACACCTTCGTGATGTTAGTGGCGGCTGCCTTCATGATGCTCTCGCCTGCGCCCACGCTTCCGGTGACGCTGACGATATCCACCTTCGGGCTTCCGGCCATCTCGTTGCCTATCAGCGAGCCGCGTCCGGTTACGATGTTGATGACTCCTGCGGGCAGTCCCGACTCCTCGACCACGTGTGCAAACTCGGTGCAGTTCTCCGGAGTGATCTGCGACGGTTTGATGACGATGGTGCATCCGGCGATGAGCGCAGCTCCGGCCTTGCGTGCTATGAGGAAGAACGGGAAGTTCCAAGGCAGTATTCCGGCCACGACGCCTATCGGGCGCTTCGTCAGGATGATGGTCTCGCCGCGGCGGTCGCTCGGAATCACCTCGCCTTCGATATGGCGTGCGAACGTTGCCATATAGTCGAAATACTCTGCCGTGACGTCAACCTCGACCGTTGCCCAGCTGAGCGTCTTTCCCTGCTCGCGCATTATGATGTCGATGAATGTCTCGCGGCGGCGGCGTATGCCGTCGGCTATCTTCTTCAGGTATGCAGCGCGCTCCACGGCCGGCGTGGCGGCCCATGGCTTCTGCGCGGCACGGGCTGCGTCGAGGGCCTCGTTCACGTCTTCAACCGTGCCGTCGGGCTGCCTGCTTATCACTTCCTCGGTGGAGGGATTCAATACGTCAATCCATTTTCCGGACTTGCTTTCAACGAACTTGCCGTTGATGTACATCTTCAATTCTTTCATACGTGTATTGTTTTAGGTAGATTGTCTGTCTGTGACGGTTAACTGATTTAACGTCCATCAGCAAATGTACGCAAAAAAAACGAGACTGCAAGGAGCTGTCCCGTTTTTTATATTATTTTTCACTTTAGCCGGTTTTTCAGCGCCACGGCCACCTCCCTGATGCCGATGCGCCGGTCTATCTGCCGGTAGGAGTATATGCAGCAGAGGAGCGTGGATGCTCCCATGAGGCCGTAGCTGAGGGCGGGCGAAGCGATGAACGACGCGGCGAAGCATACGGCGGCGATGGCCGTAAGGCGGATGAAGATGGCCGTGCTGACGCGTGACATGCGGAAACCGTAGCGCCAGCGGTTCATCACGATGCTCACGGACACGTCTATGGCCGAAGAGCACAGCGCGGCATAGCCAAGCCCGTCGAGTCCGAGGAAATGGTAGAACAGGGCGAAGACGGCGAACATCTTGATGTTGAGGAACACGCCTTCGAGCCAGAAAAAGTATTTCTTGTCGCCGCGGGAGAACGATATATAGTCCATCGGGAAGCACAAGGCCTTGAATATGACCGAGAGACCCATGAAACGGAGCATCAGACGGATGACCTGATACTCCGAAGTGAGCAGCAGCGAGATGATGAACGGCACGGCGAGGATGATGAGCATGGCGATGGGGGTGATTATCAGCAGCACTATCTCTATCTGCCGGTTTACCAGCCGGTATGCCCCGGCGGTGTCGGTGTGCACTATTCCGGCGAGCTTCGGATAATAATCCGTGGCCATTGCCGAGAACACGAGGCCCGAACACTGGGCCGTGATGCCGACGGCTGCCTGATAGAAGCCCACGTCTGTCATGGAGCCGGTGTTGCTGATGAACGCCGACAGGCCGTAGACGGTGACGTTGCCCAGCAGCGCGGCCACCATCATCGTCATGCCGAGCATTATTATCCCGCGGCCGCGGCTCCACACCGTGCGCAGCGGAACGCGCGGCAGCCGCTGCCCCCCGAGACCGCTGCGGGTGGCAAGCCAGCGCACCGAGAGATAGTAGACGAGCGACTGGACGACAAGCACGGGGGCTATGCCGGCCATGCCCCACACGTAGTAGACGGGGATTCCGATGAGCAGGCTGCACACGGGTATCACCACTGTGCTGGCCGCGATACTGCGATACTGACGCGTGGCCTGCAGCAGGGCATACTCGCCGCTGCCGAGGATGTTGAAGAACACCACGCCGCCGAGCAGCGCGAAACTGCCGAGATAGGTGAGGTTGCCGACAGAGAGGCGCGCCGTGAACGGCGAGAGGAGCACGGCGAGGCCCATTCCGGCGAATGCCGAGATGAGCATCATGGCCCGCACGATGCGCGAAATGACGAGCAGCGCGGCCCGGTCGCCGGCGGTGTTTGCCTGAGAGACCTCCGGCACGCAGGCGTTGTTTATACCGAGAGAGGCTATCTGCTGTATGACGCCCGAGGCACTCATAAGCAGCGACGACAGTCCCATGCCCGCCGCACCGAGTATCACGGCGACGAGCTTGCCCTTGACGAGATTCACGAGGGTGACAAGCACCTGCGTCCCACCGAAGAACATGGTGCTGTGCATGATGTTACGGTATGCCGCCTTTCCCCTGCTGTTCATCGTGCCGGCGTGTCATTATCCTGCTGCCGGACGGACAAAGGCGCCAAGCGGCTCTTCACCTCACCGGCAAGGAGTGAATACTTGATATGGAAAAGGGCATGCAGCAGCCGGAAAGAGACGAGGCCGAGAAACTTAATCCGCTCGGCAGGCGACAGGCACGAGGGTTCGATGAGCCTGTAGTTTTCCTTCAGGTCGGCATAGATGGCGGCGCCATCGGCACCGAGACTGCGACGGTTGGCTGCATAGACGGCCAGGCAGCTGCGGAAGTTGCAGAAGAGCTGGCGGCTCATGCGCGAATGCTCCTCGCTGCCGCGGCCATACTCTGACACGATGAGCGAGAGCAGCGCCCGGTCGGTCTTCAGCTTGTCGAAGAACCGGGGCGACACGCCGGACGTCACCGATTCCGACCGGTTGATATAGAAATAGGTGGTGTCTGCAAAGGCAACGGCCTTTGCGTTGATGAGAGTGATGCGCTCGTCGACCTCGTCGGAGTTCATCCACACGTCGGCCTTGCGCACGGGATAGCTGAGATTAGTGAACAGCGACTTGTCGTAAAGGCCGTTGCAGCCGATGCGCCATATCGGTATCGTCTCGCAGACGAGACTTCGCCCGGCGTATACCTGCGTGCGGTCGAAGCCCGGCAACGGCAGTTCTCCGGTGCACTCGCCGTCCGGCATCACGAACCTTACCGCGGCATACACGATGCCCGCCCCCGTAGCGGCCTGCCTCGCGGCCAGCTTCTCAAGATAATCGGGCGCCACGCCGTCGTCGGCATCGATGCAGACGACAAACCGCGAGCAGGCCATCACGATGCCCATGTCGCGCGGATACTTTGCCGAACCGCTCCTGCTGCATGCATAGCACCTTATCCGGCCGTCGGCCGCGGCCCATCCGCGGAGCATCTCCCCGCTGCCGTCTGTAGAGCCGTCGTCGACCACGACCCACTCCCAGGCCGTGTGGGTCTGGGCGCGGAGCGTGGCGTAAAGTGCGGGGAGGTAGCCGGCAGCATTATAGACAGGAGTCACCACGGACAGGAACATCCTGTCTGCTATAGCGTCCTTGTCGTTGCCCGGATTCATTCTTCTCTATATTATAATATGTGTGGCTGACGTTCCGGTCAGCAGCTCTTGTCTGTCATTATGTCGAGCACCATCTCGTCGGTGGCGTTCATGGCCTCGGCTCCTATGGACGTGAGGTTGTGTATGCTGCGGTCCACGTCGTTGTCGATGATACCCTCGGCACTCGACACGCACTTGCCCTCCATCGACAGCAGCGACGAGAGTATGGCCGTAGACACTCCCGACGATATCTTCAGGGCGCAGCTGGGCTTCGCCCCGTCGCATATCATGCCGGTGAGGTTGGCAATCATGTTCTTCACCGACCGGCACACGCGCTCGTAGTCGCCGCCCATCAGGTAGGTGATGCCGCAGCTGCTGCCGATGCTCGCCACCACGCAGCCGCACAGGGCCGAAAGCGTGCCGAGGCTCTGCTTGATGTATATCGCGGTGAGGTGGCTCAGGGTGAGCGCCCGTATGAGTTCCTCCTCGGTGTTCTCGTTCTCCGCCGCATATACGGCCACCGGGTTGGTGGCGCATATTCCCTGGTTGCCGCTTCCCGAATTGCTCATCACCGGTATCATGGCCCCGCCCATGCGGGCGTCGCACGCCGATGCCGTCTTGGCTATTATCTTGGAGAAGATGCTCTTGCCGAATATGCCCTGGCTGAGCGGGCGGTCGATGGTCTTGCCCAAGTTGTGGCCGTAGTTGCCCTTTAGTGCCTCGCGGGCAGCTCCCATGTTATACTCCATGGCCGACAGCATGAAGCGTATCTCGTCGAGCGGAGCCGTTGTGGCGAAGTCGTGGACGGTCTTCATGTCGAGGCGTATGTCGTCTGCCGCCTCGTCGCCGCCGGCTGCGCTGCCTGTCTCGTGCAGCGTCTCTCCGTTGCGGGATATGCATACGAAGCGTGTGTGGCTGCCTGCAATGACGGCCGTGGCCGTGCCGTCATCGGCGTATACGGTGACCCTGATGTAGAGTTTCTCTGCCGTATCCTTCGCCCGGCTGATGCAGATGCGCTGCCCGGCGATGTAGTCCTTGCCTTCGGCAAGCGCTTCGGGCGTGACATCGCGCAGCACCTCAAGCTCGTATTCCGACTTACCGATGATGGCGCCGAGCGCTATCGCTATCGGCAGGCCCACCATTCCGGTGCCCGGTATGCCCACGCCCATGGCGTTTTTCAGAATGTTGGCACTCAGCACGGCCTCTATCCGTTCAGGCCGGCAGCCGAGCGTCTCGGTAGCCTTGGCCGTGCACAGGGCGACGGCCATCGGCTCGGTGCACCCTATTGCCGGCACAACGTTCCTGTGTATGAGAGCTATGATGCGCTCCCGCGTAGCCTTGTCCTGCATCTTACTTGTTATAGTTATCAAGTCCTGTGCGCAGGAACTTCACATATTCGTTTATATCTTCATCGTAGGAGCGGCTGCCGTTGAGCGGCTTGCCGTTGTTGTCAAGCAGCACGTAGACGGGCTGCGTGTTGGCCCCCACCTTCGTCCGCTGCAGATAGCTCCACTTGTCGCCCACGGTGCGCAGCGTCCGCTGCTGTCCGTTCTCGGTCACCTGCATGGGCTCTGCGAGCGGAGTCTTGTCGTCGACATAAAGTGATATAAGCACGTACTTGTCGTTGAGAATCTCTGCCACGGTGGGGTCTGTCCACACGGCGGCTTCCATCTTGCGGCAGTTCACGCAGCCGAAGCCGGTGAAGTCTACCATGACGGGCTTGCCCATGCGTGCCGCTGCGGCCATGCCCTCGTCGTAGTCGGTGTATTTTGCCTCCACGGCCGACTTCTGAAGGTTGAAGTCCTGCGTGTTCATGGGCGGCGCAAAGGCGCTGATGGCCTTCAGCGGAGCTCCCCACAGGCCGGGAATCATGTATATCGCGAAGGCGAGGGATATCATGGCGAGGAAGAACTGGGGCACGTTGGTACGGTGCTCTGGGTCGTCGTGCGGGAACTTCAGCCAGCCGAGGAGGTATATTCCGAGTAGTCCGAAGATTACTATCCAGAGCGAGACGAATGTCTCACGGTCGAGGATGTGCCATCCGTAGGCGAGGTCGGCCACGGAGAGGAACTTCAGCGCGAAGGCCAGCTCGATGAATCCGAGCACCACCTTCACCACATTCATCCATCCGCCGGACTTGGGAGCCGACTTGAGCAGGCTCGGGAACATGGCGAAGAGGGTGAAGGGAATGGCCAAAGCGATGGCGAAGCCGAGCATGCCGACGGTCGGCGCAATGATACTTCCCTGGGTGGAGACAGCCACAAGGAGGAAACCGATGATGGGACCGGTGCATGAGAACGACACCAGCGTGAGGGTGAACGCCATGAGGAAGATGCTGAGCATGCCGCTCGTGTTCTCCGATTTCTGGTCTATCTTGTTGCTCCACGACGACGGAAGCGTTATCTCGAACGCTCCGAAGAACGACGCGGCGAACACTACGAGAAGCAGGAAGAAAAGGATGTTGAACACGGCGTTGGTCGAAAGGGCATTGAGGGCGCTCGCTCCGAACAGCCATGTGACCACAAGTCCGAGCAATACATATATCACCACGATGGACGCGCCGTAGGTGACGGCCTCGCGGATGGCCTTGGCATGGTCCTTGTTGCGCTTCAGGAAGAAGCTGACCGTCATCGGGATGATCGGCCATACGCACGGTGTGAGCAGGGCGAGGAATCCTCCGGCAAGTCCGGCAAGGAAGATATAGAGCAGCGAGCTGTCGGTGGGGTTGTCCTCATATGCCTTCAGCTCGTCTATCACCGGGGTCCAGAGGTCTTCCGCTCCCGACACGGCGGGGGCGGCTGCGGCGGCAGTATCCTGCTTCACTGTGTCCTGGACGGCAGCCTCGGCGGGCTCAGCCACTGGTGCGGCGGGCTCTTCCGGGTCTGTCTTCACAGCCTCGTCCTTAGCTGCTGCGGGGGCTTTGCCGCTCTTCACGAGCGTCGCCTGAGACGGCGGCAGGCACATCTCGTCGTTGCAAGCGCCGTATTCCAGATAGCAGTCTATCTTGTATGTCTCCTTTGTGAACTTTATCTTCTGCACGAAGGAACCGCTCTTCTCGAAGAAGCGCAGCTTCATTCCGAACATATTGTCGAACTGGGATATCTCCTTTCCGCGCGGCATGAGCTTTCCGACGGTCTTCACTCCGTCCATGACGTTTGCATGGAACGATGCGGATATAGGCCCGTCATTGCCGAGCTCTGTGGAATAGAGGTGCCAACCGTCGTCTATGCGTGCCGAGAATACAATCTCGGCCTCATCTCCGCCGAGCATCTTTAACTGTGAACTGAAATGTACCGGGTCTACCATCTGTGCCGAAACGGTCACCGAGAGTATCACTGTCTGGATAAATAAAAATACAAGTCTCTTCATCACGATTTGATTAATTTCGTTGCAAAAGTACGAAATTATTGTCAATTCCCGTAAAGAAGAGACTTGTATTTAAGACTTTAGAGCCGGTTTTATGCTTTCTGATGCCCCGGCATGGCATGGTCACATCACATGACCGTGCCTTATACTCTGCCATGCGGAACCGGTCTGCACATCGTCCTTGACGGCCTCGGCCTTATCCTTGGCTTTCTCGGCAGCCTGCTCCGCGAGCTTCTGCACGGCTTCGGCCTTTTCCTTCACCGTGGAGGCAACGGCCTCCGTGCCGGTCTTGAGCGCCTCGCCGATGCACTCCGAGGCACACTTCATCTTTTCCTTAACCTTGCCATGGCACGAATGTGCACAACATGCAATCTGTTTCCTGTTACGGACGGCGATGTATATCACTGCCGCTGCTGCTGCAAAAACCAATACCTTCTTCATAATCTCATTCCTTTTTAGTTAGACATGTTATCCTTTTACCTTTGTCACAATGCAAAGATAAGGCATTAAACGGCAGTTTGTTACACTCCCGTCTCTTTTTTAACCATCCTTATTCTTCGTATGTTTTATTTGTCTGCGAAAGGTTAAAACGTCCCGAGGAATGCTGAATTATCGTGAAGAGGTGTTTACATGTCGAGATCAAGCTCCACCGGACAGTGGTCGCTGCCGAGGATGTCGGTGTGTATCGAGGCGGAGGCTATCCGGTCGCGGAGCCGTTCCGAGGTCACGAAGTAGTCGATGCGCCAGCCTGCGTTCTTCTCGCGGGCCTTGAAACGGTACGACCACCATGAGTATGTGACCTGCTCGGGATGGAGCGTGCGGAACGTGTCGATAAAGCCATTACCGAGCAGCACGGTGAACTTCCCGCGCTCCTCGTCGGTGAATCCGGCGTTGCGGCGGTTGGTCTTGGGGTTCTTCAGGTCTATCTCGGCATGGGCCACGTTGAGGTCGCCGCACACGATGACGGGCTTGACGGCATCGAGGCGCTTGATGTATGCGAGGAAATCGTCTTCCCACTGCATCCTGTAGTCAAGACGGCGGAGCCCGTCCTGCGAGTTCGGCGTGTAGACGGTGACGAGGAAGAAGGCTTCCATCTCGAGCGTTATGACGCGCCCTTCGTGGTCGTGCTCGTCTATCCCGAGCCCGTAGGATACGCTGAGAGGTTCGTGGCGTGTGAATATCGCCGTGCCGGAATAGCCTTTCTTGTCGGCATAGTTCCAGTAAGAGCGGTATCCGTCGAACTCCAGGTCGAGCTGTCCGGCCTGCATCTTCGTCTCCTGGAGACAGAAGAAATCGGCGTCGAGACGGCCGAACGCTTCACTGAACCCTTTTCCCTCACAGGCCCGGAGGCCGTTTACATTCCATGATATGAACTTCATATTTTATCGTTTTCGTTGTTATCGTCATTGTCCTGACTGCTGCAAAGTTAGTCTTTTTCCTGCAAACGGCGGATAATCGGCAGTATTTTTATTAACTTTGCCCGTGTAAGACAAACTTCATAAAATATCAATCACGCATGAAACGATTTATCATCATGGCCCTGTGCCTCACCGCCGCCATCCTGTACGGACGCGCGGAGAACTATCCTTACCGCTCGGACTACCTGTGGGTGACCGTCCCTGACCATCACGACTGGCTATACCGCACCGGCGAGAACGCATCCGTCGAGATACAGCTATATAAATATGGTATACCGCGCGACGCCACGGTGAAGTACAGCATCGCGGACGACATGCTGCCGGCAGACCGCAGCGGGGAGATAGTACTCAAGGACGGACGCGCCGTCCTGAAGGCGGGGACGCGCCGCACGCCGGGATTCAGAGACATACAGCTGGCCGCCACCATAGACGGCAAGACCTACAGGCACCACGTCAAGCTCGGTTTCTCGCCGGAAAAGATTACGCCTTGGACAAAGGAGCCGGCCGGATTCACAGGCTTCTGGGAAGAGAACATCAGGAAGATGAGGAAGACTGCGCTCTCGTACACTAAGGAGCCGGCACCCGAATACAGCACGGACAAGGTCGACTGCTACCTGATAAAGCTGCAGACCGACGGCGAGGGACACTCGATGTACGGCTACCTGTTCTATCCGAAGAACGCGAAAGCGGACTCGCACCCTGTCGTGCTCTGCCCTCCCGGAGCGGGAATAAAGACCATCAAGGAGCCGCTGAGGCACAAATACTATGCCGAAAACGGATTCATACGCATGGAGATAGACATCCACGGACTTGACCCGCGCATGTCTCCGGAGGCATTCAAAGAGATTTCCAATGCGTTCAACGGCCGTGACGGCGGATACCTGGCCGATGGGATAGACAGCCGCGACCGCTACTACATGAAGCATGTGTACACCGGACTCGTCAGATGCATCGACCTGCTTACGTCGCTGCCCGAATGGGACGGGCGCAACGTGGCCGTACAGGGCGGCAGCCAGGGCGGCGCCCTCGCACTCGTCGCCGCAGGACTGGACCGCCGCGTGACGCACTGCGTTGTCAACCACCCCGCACTGAGCGACATGTGCGCATACATGGAGAAAGGCCGCACCGGAGGATACCCGCACTTCAACAGGACCGCCGGTCTGCTGACAGAGAGCAGCGCCGCTGTGCTGGCATACTACGACGTGGTGAACTTCGCACGTAAGGTGACTGCCGACGTATACATGACATGGGGATACAACGACAACACGTGCCCGCCGACGACGAGCTTCGCCGTCTGGAACACGCTCAGATGCCCCAAGGAGAGCCTCATCACGCCCGTGAACGAGCACTGGACATCAGACGACACCGAGTTCGGACAGATGCTTTGGATAAAGGAAAGGCTGCGATAGGCATCCCGACGGGATGCCGCAAAAATTTAGGGGCGGGTCTTATCGCAAGCCCGCCCCTTCCGTTATCAATCCTGAAAGTTATTAGAATTTAGCCATTTTAATTGCATCGATGGCACACTCGTCGCCTTTATTGCCGAGTCGTCCACCGCTGCGGTCTTTCGCCTGCTGCAGGTCTTCTGTCGTCAGCAGACCGTAAATGACAGGCACTTCGCTCGTGGCGTTAAGACGGGCTATACCCGCCGTGACGCCCTGACAGATGTAATCGAAGTGAGGTGTTTCACCGCGAATCACGCTGCCCAGCACTATTATCGCATCGAAGCTGCCGTTGAGAGTCATCTGATGGGCTCCGTATATCAGTTCGAAACTGCCCGGAACCGTCTTGACATGAATGTTCTCCGGCAGTGCGCCGTGCTTCTCAAGCGTGCCGACGGCACCGTCAAGCAGCGCGCCGGTTATCTCGGGATTCCACTCTGCCACAACAATGCCGAAGCACATGTTGCTCGCATCGGGAATGCTCGCCATATCGTAGTCGGACAAGTTATGGAGTGCTGTTGCCATTACTTCGTCGTTGCGCGTTCGATATACTTGTCTATCGTCTGATACTGCATTGAGTTGAAGTACTTTGTCTTCACCTCTTTATATAGCTCGAGAGCCTCGTCCTTCTTGCCCTGGCTTTCGAGAATCTCTCCGGCCTGTATCAGGAATGTGGGCGAAAGGCTGTTGTTGTCGGCCTTCTTGGCTGCCTTCTTCAGATACTCCACAGCCTTGTCGAGCTGGTTGAGGTGTGCGTATGCGTTGCCGAGGGCTCCCACTGCTGCGGGGCTTATCATGCTGTCGTCCTGCGGATCGAACTTCTCGAGATAGCTTGCAGCCTCAGACCACTTGTCCATCTTGGCATAGCAGAGACCGGCATACAGGTTTGCAAGGTTGCCGGCGGCAGTGCTGCTGTAGTCCTTTGCTATGGCAACGAAACCGGGATAGCCGGCCTTGTCGCCGTTGAGGGCTGCCTCAAACTGCTCCTCTCCGAAGAGGGCCTCACCCTTTGCGAGCACGGTGCTTGCCTTTTCCTCGCGCGGAGCCGACACGTAAGACTTGTAAATGATGAATCCTGCGATGACTACGATTAACGCTATCACGCCATAGACGATGGCATTCTTGTGCTTTACGAAGAATGCTTCCTGATTGTTGAGAGTCTCTTCGGTATTGTTGAGAGCGCTCTTCGGGTCTTGATTATTTGCCATTATGTTATATTTTCTTTGAACTCAAAATCGCGGACAAAATTACTTAAATTATCGGATATAGGGAAATTTATAACCAACTTTTTTCGTTTTTGACTGATAAAACGCGTAACTTTGCATAAGATAAGCTGCATTCGGCACGTGTTGATGAGCTTGCGAATAAAGCGAAAACAAGTTTTCATTGCGCTCATTTGCATTATCTTTGCATTAAACTTAGCGATAAACAGTACTGATGATTCTGCAAAAGCTGTCCATAATAAACTATAAGAACATACCGGCCGCCACGCTCCCGATGTCTCCTAAGATGAACTGCATGATAGGAAACAACGGCGCAGGGAAGACGAACGTGCTCGATGTGATATACTATCTTTCCTTTTGCAGGAGCGCGCAGAACCCCATCGACTCGCAGGTGATAAGGCATAATCAGGACTTTTTCGTGATAGAGGGCAGCTACCTCACGGACGACGGAGAGCCGGAGGCGGTATACTGCGGCATGAAACGCGGCACGAAAAAGCACTTCAAGCGTAACAAGAAGGAATATAAGAGGCTGTCGGATCATATCGGTCTGATACCGCTCGTCGTAGTGTCGCCTTCCGACACGCTGCTCATCGAGGGCGGAAGCGAGGAGCGCCGCCGGCTGATGGACATGGTTATATCGCAGTACGACCACGGCTACATCGAGGCTCTGAACAGATATTCAAAGGCTCTTCAGCAGCGGAACACGCTTCTCAAGGCCGAGACGGCCGCCGATCCGGAGATACTCGACATCTGGGAGGAGCAGATGGCAGCCGCCGGAGAGGCCATATACGCCAAGCGGAATGAGTTTGTCAGCGAACTGATACCCGTGTTCCAAGACTATTACCGCACCATCTCGTCCGACCACGAGGAGGTCGGTCTGAAGTATGTCTCCCACTGCCAGCGCGGCCCGCTGCTCGACGTGATACGCCGCGACCGCCATAAAGACCTTGCCGTGGGCTACTCGCTGCACGGCGTCCACCGCGACGACCTCGGGTTCACCCTTGCAGGTCATCAGATGAAACGTGAGGGAAGTCAGGGACAGAACAAGACGTATGTCATCGCGCTGAAGCTCGCACAGTTTGAGTTTCTCAAGCGGACGTGCTCCAAGACCACACCCCTGCTCCTGCTCGACGATATCTTCGACAAGCTCGACGCCCGGCGGGTGGAGCAGATTGTGAAACTCGTTGCCGGCGACGGCTTCGGCCAGATATTCATCACAGACACCAACCGCGACCACCTGCAGCAGATTCTGCACGGCAGTGCGTTCGACTATAAGATATTCTTCGTTGAGGACGGGGAGATAACGGAACTCGAATCGTCAGCCGGCAAGGCATGACACATTATATATAATAAGGTATGTTCAAGAGAGAAGTCCAGTCGGTCAGAGACCTTATAATGCGCAACCTCCGCGTGCAGGGGCTTGAAACGCCGCTGCTCCAGAAGCGCATCGTCGACGCGTGGCCTGCTATTGCAGGTCCGGCCGTGGCCCGCTACACCCGTGAGACATACATCCGCAACCAGACCCTGTTCGTCCGCCTGTCCAATCCGGCCCTTCGCGCCGACCTCAGCATGAGGCGGCAGGAATATGTGCGGATGCTCAACAGCTATGTGGGAAGCAGCGTCATCGCAGACATAAGGTTCTGCTGAACCGCCCGACGACCGGTGCACATCGTCCAAAATTCAGGTCAGCACACCACCTCATCCATCCTTACATCCGCCGGTCCGGCTGGGACTGACTCCAAAAGCTGGAACGGAAAGCACACACCTATCTTATATATATGGGGCGTCCGGGCGAGGAAACGGTCGTAATATCCTTTTCCGCGGCCGAGCCGGTTGCCGTCTTTGTCGAACGCCATGCCCGGGACGACGGCCACGTCAATGCTCCCGTAGTCGGTGAAGAGCGGGCCGCAAGGCTCCATTATGCCGTAGGCACCGGGCTCGAGGCTGCCCCGTCCCCCATATACGCGCAGCTCCATCGTGCTCTCTCCCGTGACGCGGGGCAGCAGCAGGGTCTTGTCCGGCAGCATGTCAAGCAGTGCGGAGACGTCCACCTCGTCGGGCAGCGGATGGTAAAGGAGCAGTGTGCGGGCAGCGGCGAGGCGGGCATTGCCCGTCAGCCTGTTTATGACAGAAAGCGACAATGCACGCAGTTCGTCCTGTGTGCATTGCCGCTTCCGCTCTCTTATGAGTCTCCTCAGTTCTTTCTTACACATTTGTCTTTTTCTTGACGCCTTTCACCGGCGCTGCCTTCGGTCTCTGCGGGAAAGCCTTTCCGGCCTTGAACACCTCGAGAGCCTTCTCCACCGCCGGGTCGTCGAGGTTTAGATATTCCATCCACGACTCCTCGTCGAGCATGCTGTATATTATCCGGCTGTTGATGAAACGCTCGAGCAGCTTGTGCGACTTGCGTATCATGAGGTTGCGGCGCTTCAGTCCGCGCTTCTCGGCGTATGCTGCAAACTTGTCCACGGTGTTCTGCTTTACGAGATATTCGGCCAGCGACTCCATGTCGGCATACGGCGCCATCTTGCCCCGGTTGCTGTCCGTGTAGTCGTAGGCGAACTGGAATATCAGTCCCGTCATGCCCGCCTCCTTGTAGTATGAGGTCACGCCGAGGGTGTCTTCCGGCACGAATATGTCGGGCGTGATGCCTCCGCCGCCATACACGGTGCGGCCGATAGACGTGTGGTAGGCCGGTCCGGTGTGCTTGATGCTGTCCTGCGAGAAATACTCGCCGTGCTGATATCGCGTGATGAGGTCTTCCTCGTAGTCCTTGTCGGCACCCGATACGTAGGGCTTCTGTATGCACCGGCCCGAGGGGGTGTAGTAGCGGGCCACCGTCAGCCTCACCATCGAGCCGTCACTGAAGGCTAAGGGCTGCTGCACGAGTCCCTTTCCGAACGAGCGGCGCCCTATTATCGTGCCGCGGTCGTTGTCCTGTATGGCTCCGGCGAATATCTCGGAGGCCGATGCTGACCCTTCGTCGATGAGCACCACGAGCGGTATGCTCTGATAGCTGCCGCGTCCGTCGCTGCGGTATTCCTGCCTCGGCGACTTCCGTCCCTCGGTGTATACGATGAGCCTGTCCTTCGGCAGGAACTCGTTGACCATCTGCACCACGGCGGCGAGATAGCCGCCCACGTTGCCGCGCAGGTCTATTATGAGGTTGTCGAAGTTCTCCTGAGAGAGCATCGCCAGCGAGATGAGCAGCTCGGGATATGTGTTCTCTCCAAAGCTCTTCACCTTGATATATCCCGTGTTGCCGTCAATCATGTATGTGGCGCTTATGCTCTTCTGCGGTATGTCGTCGCGGGTGACGCTCACCGTCCTGACCTTCTTCTCGCCGTAGCCCACCAGTCCGAGCCTCACCACCGAGCCTTTCTTTCCCTTCAGGCGGCGCATGGCCTCCTCGGTGGTTACTATCTTGCCCGTAAAGGGCTTTCCGTCCACGGTCACAATCTTGTCTCCCGCCTTCACTCCGGCACGGTCTGCCGGTCCGGCGTTGACCACGTTCTGCACCCTTATGGTGTCCTCGCGTATGGTGAACTCAATCCCCACGCCCGAGAACGAGCCCTTGAGGTCGTCCGTGGCGGCCTGCACGTCCTTCGCACTGATGTATACCGAGTGGGGGTCGAGCTCGGCCAGAATCTGCGGCATGGCGTTCTCCACGAGCGTGTTGATGTTCACCGTGTCCACATACTGGTCGTCGACGATGTGCAGCAGGTTGTTCAGCTTGTTGCCGCTGCTGTTGATAATGCTCAGCCTGTTCCCTGAGAAATGGCTTGTGTAGAATGTCCCGATGAGGATACCGACCACCACGCACACCGCCATTATCAGCGGCATCAGCCGGTTTGACTTGTTATGATTCATCTATTCGTCCGGATTTAGGTATATCAGTTCTATTCCTGCCCTGCGCAGCAGGTTGATGCCGTCTTCGAGGCGGTAGTGTTCTCCGTAGACCACCCGCTTGATTCCGGCCTGTATTATCAGCTTGGAACACTCTATGCAGGGCGACGCCGTGACATAGAGCGTCGCGCCGTCGCTGTTGTTCGAGCTTCGCGCCAGCTTGGTGATGGCGTTCGCCTCGGCATGCAGCACATAGGGATACGTGACGTTCGAGCCGTCTTCGCACACGTTGTCAAACCCGCTCGGCGTACCGTTGTAGCCGTCGCTGATTATCATCTTGTCCTTCACCACGAGCGCGCCCACCTGTCTGCGGCGGCAGTAGCTGTTCTCCGCCCAGATGCGTGCCATGCGCAGGTAGCGCAGGTCGAGCTTCCTCTGCTTCTCCTCGCTGTCCATGTTATCTCTTTCTCTTTATTCCGTTTCGTTTCAGAAGTGCGTCTATAGTCGGCTCACAGCCGCGGAAGCGCTTGTAGAGCGTCATGGGATGCTCCGTGCCGCCGCGCGAGAGGATGTTGTCGCGGAAGCTCTGCGCCGTCTTGCGGTCGAATATTCCGTGCTTCCTGAACACGCTGAAGGCATCCGCATCGAGCACTTCGGCCCACTTGTAGCTGTAGTATCCCGCAGCATATCCGCCCGACATGATGTGGCCGAACTGAACCGTCATGCACGTGTCGGGCAGCTGCGGCATCACGACGGCCTTCTCCCACGCCTTCTTCTCGAACGCCACGATGTCCCCGCCGAACGGCTCGCGCCTGGTGTAGTATGCCATGTCGAGCAGTCCGAAGCTGACCTGGCGCAGGCAGGCGTAGGCAGCCATGAAGTTGCGGCTCTTCACGATGCGGTATATCAGCATGTCGGGGATAGGCTCGCCTGTCTGGTAATGGAAGGCGAAAGTGCGCAGAAAGTCTTTCTCCACGGCGTAATTCTCCATGAACTGTGAGGGCAGCTCCACGAAATCCCACCACACGTTGGTGCCGCTGAGGCTCTCGAAGCGGGTGTTTGCGAACATGCCGTGCAGCGAATGGCCGAACTCGTGCAGGAAGGTCTCCACCTCGCCGAGCGTGAGCAGTGCCGGCTTGTCGTCCGTCGGCTTCGTGAGGTTCATCACCACGCTCACGTGCGGCCGCACGTTCTCTCCCTTGCGGTCGATATACTGCCCCTGATATTCGGTCATCCACGCTCCCCCCTGCTTTCCCTTGCGCGGGTGGAAGTCGGCATAGAACACTGCAAGGAACGAGCCGTCGGCGTCGAACACCTCGTAGGCCTTCACGTCGGGATGGTATACGGGTATGTCCTTGTTTTCCCTGAAGGTGATGCCGTAGAGGCGGTTGGCCAGTCCGAACACGCCGCCGATGACCTTCGACAGTTCGAAATAGGGCCTCAGCATCTCCGCGTCGAGGTTGTATTTCTCAAGTTGCAGCTTGTGCGAATAGAAGCTGAAGTCCCACGGCTTCAGCTCGAAACCGCGGCCGCCGTCGCGCCGTCCCCTCCGGCAGAGACCCTCGACCTCTCTCTGCGCCGTCGGCCTGTATGCCTCGGTGAGGTCGTCGAGCAACTTGTAAACGTTCTTCACCTTCGAGGCCATCCGGTGACGGAGCACGTAGTCGGCGTATGTCTTGTATCCAAGCAGTTGCGCTATCTCCCTCCTCAGGTTGACGATGCGCTTGCATATCTCTATGTTGTTCTCGCTGTTGTCTTTCATGCAGACGGTGTTCTTCGCCATATAGAGCCTCTGACGCAGTTCGCGGCGCGTCGAATATGTCATGAACGGGGTGTAGCTCGGATGGTCGAGCGTTATCACCCATCCTTTCACGCCATGCTCGCGGGCGGCCACCGCGGCGGCCTCGCGTGCCGTGGCGGGCAGTCCGTCGAGGTCGGCCTCATCCGTGATGTGCAGTGTGAATGCCTTTTCCTCCTTCAGCAGGTTCTGCGAGAACTGCAGCGAGAGCATTCCGGCCTCCTCGGTGAGCTTGCGCAGGCGCTCCTTGCCCTCGTCGTCGAGCAGTGCTCCGCTGCCGGCAAAGCTGTCATAGACGTTGTCGAGGAGCATCTTCTCCTCGGGCGTCAGCTTGCGGTGGTGGCGGTGCACGGCCCTGATGCGCTCGAAGAGGCGCTTGTTCAGCCGCACGTCGTTGGCGTGCTTGGTGAGCAGCGGCTGCATCTTCTGCGCCAGTGCGTCGAGCTCGTCGTTGGTCTCGGCACTGAGCATGTTGAAGAACACGGTCGAGACGCGCGACAGAAGGTCGTAGTATCCGTCCTCGTCGTCGTCACGGCTGTTTATTATCGTGTTGTCGAAAGTCGGTTTCTCGGGGTTGCTGACCGTCCGCTCTATCTGCTCGTCATCACGCCTGATGCCTTCGATGAATGCCTCCTCGAAGTCTTCGGTCCTGATGCGGTCGAATGGCACGGTGTCGTGCGGCGTGCCGTATGGTTCAAAGAATGGGTTTGTCCGTTTGGTGTCTTTGTCCTTTATGTCAGTCATGATTGCTATACTGTTTACGATGCAAAGGTACACAAAATATTACTGACACATTATATATAAAGTAAAAATTAAAGTTAAAGAACGGCATGCGGATGCGGCGGCACCACGGAAGAACGGCGGCCGTCCGGTCAATAAAATTTAAAATAGGGCCGGCGTGGGCTGTTTTTTCAGATTATTTATATATCTTTGCAGCCAACATAAACATTCATAACATTTCAATCATGAGAAGAATAGTGTTTCTTATTATCGCTGCCGCAATGGTTTTGCCGGCATGCGCGCAATATGACAACTACGGACGGCAGGGCGACGGCTTCCAGAGATACAGCGATGAGCATAACATCTACTACGGACTGCGCCTCGGACTGGCCGTGAGCACGGTGAACTCGGATGACGACTATCTCGACGGGGGAAGCGCACAGGCCGGCCTCAACCTCGGGGCCATCATCGGCTTCCAGCTCTCTCCGGCGGCTCCGGTATTCCTCGAGTCGGGCCTTCTCTACACCGAGAAGGGCGGAAAGGGCAAGTATAACGGCTCGAAATTCACCTACGACCTCAACTATCTGGAGGTTCCCATCCTCATAAAATACAGGTACGACATCGACGGCGACCTCTCCGTACAGCCTTTCGGAGGCGGATATGTGGCCTACGGCGTGGGCGGCAAGGTAAAGAACTTCGGCGACAGGGGCACAAACTCGTCGTTCTCCGAAGACTATTTCAAGCGCTTCGACGGCGGTCTGAAGATTGGATGCGGCGTAGAATACCAGATGATATACGCCGAAGTGGCATACGACTTCGGACTCTACAACATCTGCCACAGCGACTTCGAGTCGTCGCACAACGGATGCTTCTATATCAACTGCGGCGTGAATTTCTGATTCGGACACGACGGAAACATGCTGACTGCATGCTGATTTCAGGCGGACGATTGGCCATTTAATTGCCAATCGTCCGCCTGAATCTTACTCCAACCCTACTCACCCCTACCCCTCCCTACTCACCCCCTCCCCCACAAAAGCCCCCCTCCCTACTCTCCTCCGCCCCTTTCCCCATCACTTTATTAAAGAAAGATTAACATTTGTTTTGTAATCTCGGGGATTCCATGTACCTTTGCAGCGTTTTTTTCAGAATAACAACGATTTTATCACAAGATGAAAGCATTTCAATTCAGACCGAGACTGGTCTCTACGTTAAGACATTACGACAGAAAGACGTTCATGGCCGACCTCATGGCCGGTGTCATCGTCGGCATCGTGGCACTGCCATTGGCCATCGCCTTCGGTATCGCCTCGGGCGTGACGCCCGAGAAGGGTATCATCACGGCCATCGTGGCCGGACTGCTCGTCTCCGTGTTCGGAGGCAGCAAGGTGCAGATAGGCGGCCCCACGGGAGCGTTCATCATCATCATCTACGGCATCATACAGCAGTACGGCATGGACGGACTGGCCGTGGCCACGCTCATGGCGGGCATCTTCCTCGTGCTCTTCGGCATGCTGCGCCTCGGCACGATTATCAAGTACATACCCTACCCCATCATCGTGGGATTCACGAGCGGTATCGCCGTGACCATCTTCACCACGCAGATAAAAGACCTCTTCGGCCTCACCATGGACAGCGTGCCGGCCGATTTCATAGAGAAATGGATTGCATACGGCCGCAACATCGCCACGACAGACCCGTGGAGCGCCGCCGTGGGCATACTCAGCGTGGTGATAATAGCCGTCACGCCTAAGTTCAGCAAGAAGATTCCGGGCTCTCTCGTCGCCATAATAGTGATGACGGTGGCTGCCCTGATGCTCGAGCGCATGGCCGGGGTGACCACCATCGAGACCATCGGCGACCGCTTCTCCATCAGCAACGAACTGCCGGACGCACAGGTGCCGCAGATGACGTGGGAGACGATAAAGAGCCTCGTATCGCCGGCAATCACCATTGCTATACTCGGAGCGATAGAGTCGCTCCTCTCGGCAACGGTGGCCGACGGTGTCGTGGGCGACCACCACGACTCGAACACCGAGCTCGTGGCCCAGGGACTGGCAAACCTCGCCTCGCCGCTCTTCGGCGGAATACCGGCCACGGGAGCCATAGCGCGCACCATGACGAACATCAACAACGGCGGACGCACACCCGTGGCGGGCATCATACACGCTGCCGTGCTGCTGCTGATATTCCTCTTCCTCATGCCGCTGGCTCAGTATATCCCGATGGCATGCCTCGCCGGCGTGCTCGTGGTGGTGTCGTACGGCATGTGCGGATGGCGCTCGTTCGCCGCACTGATGAAGAATCCGAAGAGCGACGTCACCGTGCTGCTCATCACTTTCTTCCTCACGATAATCTTTGACCTCACCATCGCCATCGAGGTGGGCCTCATCATCGCCTGCCTGCTCTTCATGAAGCGTATGTCGGAGACTACCGACGTGAAGGTGATAATGGACGAGATAGACCCTAACGACGAGGCCGACATAAACTCAGGAAACATCGAGCACCTCACCATACCGCAGGGTGTAGAGGTGTACGAGATAAACGGTCCTTACTTCTTCGGGGCCGGAAACAAGTTTGAGGAGATTATGGCCGCATTCGGCGACCGTCCCAAGGTGAGAATCATACGCATGCGAAAGGTACCGTTCGTAGACTCCACGGGACTGCACAACCTCACCAACCTGTGCCTGATGAGCAAAAACGAGGGCATACAGATAGTGCTGTCGGGTGTCAACCCGAAGGTGGAGGCGGTGCTGAAGCGCTCCGGATTCAACGAACTTATAGGCAGCGGGAACATCTGCAACCACATCGACCTGGCGCTCGAGAGGGCCAAGGAGATTGTCGGAGAGTGATTCCCTGTCTGTTACCTGCCACGGGTAACAGTGTTACGCGTGGCAGGTAACGGTGTGACGCGCGGCAGGTAACAGTGTAACGCGTTGCAGGTAACAGTGTAACGCGTTGCAGGTAACAAAGCGCCGGCATGGTATATACCGTGCCGGCGCTTTGTCATTCAAGGTTTACGGTCAGTCCGACGGATATGGCCGGCTTGTTGCGGTAGAGCCCAAGCTCGTCGTTCGACCTGTTCTTAAACGTGTCATACAGCGGTTGGGCACATTCGGCATACAGCCCTATCCACTCGCCGAGAGCGAAGCGGACACCGCCGCGCACCCCGCCGACATGGAAACCGACGAACGGTCCGGCATAGACGTCGAACCAGGAGGGAAGGTCAAACAGGTTCTGCCCATGGATGTCGGCGTGCATCTTCACGTCGAGCGCCTCCATGCCCTGCGGCGGTTCCTCATAATCCGACTTGTCCGTAAAGCGGTATCTGACACCCACACCGAGCGAAAGCCAGTCATTGCACCCATAGTCGGCACCAAGCTCGAAGCCCGGATCAAGGTCTACTGTCATGTATCCGGCATACAGCTTGAAGTCGAAGTCGCCGTCGAAGGCCTGTGCCATGGCCCTTTCCGTGCCTAAGGCGAGGACGATGACGAGCACAGCCCGCATCATCCTGTTCACTATTCTGCCACTCATTACCTTCCTATTTGATGACATACTTGTTGATATAAGCCACGTTGCGGCGCTCGCCGGTCTGCTTGTTCTTCACTATCTGATTACCAAAGACGAGGAAACAGTCTCCGAACCAGTGCTGCGTGTTGGTGCTGCGGGCCTTCTTCACGTCGTCGGCCTCCTCGTCGGTAGCAAGCATCTCCGACTCGCGGTCCTGCAGAGTAGTGCCGTCACGGTCGCTGACCACCTTCTTGAACAGTTTTTTCCCGTCACCGAAGAGCATCGACATGTTACCGTCGCGGACACCCGCGCTGACGAAACGCTTTACGTAATAAGGCTTCGTATGGGGCGCCATCTCGAAGCAGTTGTCCCAGACGATATTTCCCTCGGCATCGAACTTCACCAGCACGGCGTGCGTGTAGGCATAGCCGGCGAACCTCGTCACGTAGGTATTGCCCACCAACATGGTGGTGTATGTGGGGTAATAAGCCTCGCCGAGATAGTAGTAGGCGCCGCCGTGGGCAATGATGTCGTGGCCCGCCATGAGGTAGTTGCGCGTATACTCCTTGCCCTTCTTCTTGGCTTTCTCAATCCGGCGGGCGGCCTTCTTCTGTCCGCGCTCACTCATGTAGTCGGTGAAATTCTTTAGATTGAGGAAGTTATAGAACTTGACGAAGCGCAGGTTGTCGTCGCCGAGCTCGGCGAAGTATATGCCTTGCGAGCGTCCCGGCTTGTCGCCGTAGGTGCCGGTGAGGAAGCGCTTGCCGCCGGTCTTCGACACGGAGCCGGAAGCGAGAATCTTGTCGGCGGGCAGATTGAGCGTCGTGCGGCTGACGATATTGCCCTGCATGTCTATCTTGAAGAGGCAGACCTCCTTGTTGAGGCGCACGATGGAGTTTATCTCGCCGCCGGCGACGGTGGTCTCGATGATGTCGACCTTCGAGTCGCTGACGCCCTTGAAGTGCATCTCGGCATGCTTTATCTCGCCGCTGGCGAGGTCGAGGATACCCACGCGCTTCTGATTCTTGCGGGCAACGCTGAACACCATCTTGCCGTCGTGTATCTGCTCGTCATACATGCCGGCCTTGCGGCTGTAGTCGCTCTCATACACGTTGTGGGCGCCGGTCTTGACGTTATAGGCCACGACGGCCATCTCGCCGTTCTTACGGCGCAGCACGCTGTAGTGCATGTCGCCGTCGGGGAAAAGCGAGTACATGTCGAGATGCTTGTCGATGAGGAACGAGTCGCAGCGGATGAGCTTCAGGCCGGTGTCGTAGTGGCTTATCTTGAGATAGCGCTGACCGCCCTCGCTGTCTTTGGCAAACTGCAGGAGCAGCGCGCCTTTCTCTTTCAGAGACTCTACATAACTGTGGCTGTAGTCGCCTTTGTTGTCCCATTCGACACGGGCCTCAACCTGTGCGGAAGCTCCTGCATGCCAGGCGGCAAGCAGAATGATGCTGAAGAATGATTTAATGAACACGGAATTACACATAACTGATGATTTTAAGTATTAGCAGTGGCATGCGTTACGATACATGCCATAGCGGCAAAGGTAAAAAAAAAAACCGAAAGAAAAGAATCTTTCGGCCGTTTTTTTTGCTTGGTATGATATTTTTTCTGATTGTCCGGCGTCAGCCCTTCTGCATGTCGGTGACCACCTGCATGAGCTTCTTGCCCAGCTCGTCGGCCTCGGCCATCGTGGCGGCCTCGCTGTAGACGCGGATTATCGGTTCGGTGTTCGACTTGCGCAGGTGCACCCACTTGTCGGCAAAGTCTATCTTCACGCCGTCTATATCATTCACCTGCTCGTCGCTGTACATCTCCTTCACCTTCGCCAGTATGGCGTCGATGTCGGTCTGCGGGGTGAGGTCTATGCGGTTCTTGGCTATGAAATAGTCGGGCAGCGAGGCGCGCAGCTCGCTCACGCGGCATCCCTTATGGGCCAGGGCCGACAGGAAGAGGGCGATGCCCACAAGTGCGTCGCGGCCATAGTGGCTCTCGGGGTATATCACTCCGCCGTTGCCTTCACCGCCAATGACGGCTCCCACCTCCTTCATCTTCGTGGTGACGTTCACCTCGCCCACGGCCGCTGCCGTGTAGCTGCCGCCGTGACGCTCGGTGACATCGCGCAGGGCGCGCGTCGAACTGAGGTTGCTGACGGTGTTGCCGGGCGTGTGCGAGAGCACATAATCGGCCACGCTGACGAGTGTATATTCCTCGCCGAACATGCGGCCGTCCTCGCAGATGAACGCAAGGCGGTCCACATCGGGGTCTACGACGATGCCGAGGTCGTAGCGTCCGCCCTTCATCTCGTCCATGATGCCGCCGAGATTCTTCTCGAGCGGCTCGGGGTTGTGGGCGAAGTCGCCTGTAGGTTCGCCGTTGATGACCTTATACTCCACGCCGAGGCGGCTGAGGAGCTCGGGCAGGATGATGCCGCCCACGCTGTTGACGGGATCGACGCAGACGCGGAACCCGGCCTTGGCAATAGCCTCGCAGTCTACGAGCTGCAGGGCGAGGACGCTGTCTATATGGCGGCGGTTGTAGGTGTCGTCGGCGGTGTAGCGGCCCAGATGGTCGACGTCGGCATACTCGAAATCTTCGCGCCCGGCGATGTCGAGCACCTCGGCACCTTCGGCCGCGGTGAGGAACTCGCCCTCGTGGTTGAGCAGCTTCAGGGCGTTCCACTGGCGTGGGTTATGGCTCGCGGTGATGATGATGCCACCGTCGGCCCCTGCCATGCGCACGGCCAGCTCGGTGGTGGGCGTCGTGGCGAGGCCTATGTCGGTCACGTCATATCCCATTCCCATGAGGGTGCCGCAGACAACGCTGCGCACCATCTCGCCCGAGATGCGGGCGTCGCGGCCCACAACGATGCGGCCGCTGGCCGACTTTCCGCTGCGGCGGATGAACGTGGCGTATGCCGTGGTGAACTTCACTATGTCGAGGGGATTGAGCGTGTCGCCCGTGCGTCCGCCGACAGTGCCGCGGATGCCTGATATTGATTTGATAAGTGTCATTGGTAGGTCTCCTGATAGGTTATGGTATAGTGGCAGGGATATACGCTCGACATGGCGTAGCTCTGTCCCTGGGTATGCGGCACTATGAGCTTCACGTATGCAATCTCACCCTCAGGGGTGGACTGGCGGCCGATGTTGATATACTGAAGCGGCACGAGCCAGCCGGAAGGAACGGACGCCCCGTAGGTGCTGTTCATCACTCCGCCGGGCACGAACGATGCCGTATACTGGCTGCCGGTGCGCGTCACGGACATCTTGTCGACGTCGCGCGAGTACCAGTTGGTCGACTGCAGCGCCTTGTCGAGGATGTTGTACTCCACATAGCGGCACAGCAGGTTCACCTGCTTGTTCTCGGCGAGGCGCTCTCCCGTGCCGCGGCGCACTATCTGCATGTACACCCCGCTGTTCGTGAGGTATACATACTCGTTCTTTTCCACCGAGGTGGAGTCGCCCTGGGCGTGGAAGAAGGCTTCGTCTATGACGCGTATCTTCTCCGTGCTGATATACTCGCTTATCGCATCGCGCTCACGCTCCTTCTTCTCGCCGTATGTCTCGTAGTCGTCGCACGAGGCAAAGGCCAGCAGCGCGGCGATGGCGACAAGCACGTGAACCGGTTTTCTCATTATTGTCATCTTCATGTCGTTTTTAATCTGTAATGATATCACAGGTCGCAAAATTAATAAAATATCGGTAAATACGCTCAATATTATGCTACTTTAACGCGGCGGCAAAGGCTTGTATGGCCTTTTTCGCTATCTCGACGGCCTCAGGCATGCTGCACTCGAGACGTCCGCCGGATGCATTCGCATGGCCGCCGCCGTTGAAAAACTCCTCCGCCAGCTTGTTGCAGGCAAAAGCGCCGACAGACCGCAGGCTGACAAGCACGAGGTTGGGACGCTCCGTGTCTTCGCGGAGAGAGATGGAGAGGCGGAGCCCCTTTATCTGCAACGGCATGTTGACGATGCCCTCCGCATCGCCCTTGATGAAGTGGAACCGCCGCTGGTCCTGCCGCGTGAGCGTGAAGAAGGCGGCATGGCACTCGGGAATGACGACGAGCTTATGGTAAAGCACGAAGCCGATGAGCCGCAGGCGGTTCTCGCTGTAGTTGTTGTATACGTTACGGTAGATGCGGTCTTTATCGATACCCTTGGTCAGAAGCTGGCTGATGATGAAGAAGACGTCGGGGTCTGAGCTGTTGTAGGTGAAGCCGCCGGTATCTGTCATCATGCCGCAGTAGATAGGGGCGGCAAAGCGGGAGGTCATCAGTTCGAAGCCGCCGAGCTGCCAGACGATGCGGAAGACGAGCTCGCACGTGGAACTGGCCGCCGGCCGCGACACGGTGAGGACGCAGTCCAAATCAGGCCCGAGATGATGGTCTATCATGACCTTGCGTGCCGGAGAACCGGCAAGGGATGCGGCCATGGCGTCGGTACGGCCCGCCTGGTTGAAGTCGAGACAGAATATGAGGTCGGCCATGAGCAACTGCATGTCGGCCTCCGGCGTGTGCTTGTCGTAACGGACGATCTTCTCCGTGTTCGGCATCCACTGCAGGAAATCGGGGTACTGGTCGGGAACTATAATCTGGGGAGACTTCCCTAAGGTGCGCAGATACTCGGCCATGCCGAGGCATGAGCCTATGGCATCGCCGTCGGGATTGGTATGACAGCATACAACGATGTTCTCCGCACTCTCTATCTGGGAGCGCAGCATGCTGCACTCGTCACTTGATAATATATCTTTCAGCATAACGAGTGCAAATTTACACATAATAAATGAAGAATGATGAATGATGAATGAAGAATCTGCTACCGCGGTGGGAGTAAATGAAGAATATTTAAATGAAGAATGATGAATGAAGAATGAAGAATGAAGAATATGCTGCCGCGGTGAAAGATAATGTCACGGCGCAGCCTGATTCTTCATTCTTCATTCATCATTCTTCATTTAATTCTTCTTCATTCTTCATTAAAATAGCTTGGCGGGGTATACTCCCTCGTCGATGAGGCTCTGTATCTTGTCGACCACAGACTGGCGGTCGGCAGAGTATGTCACGCCGAACCACTTGCTCGTGGTGTCGAGCACCTTCACCGTGGCGGTCTTCTCGCCGATGAGCTTGTTGACCATCAGCGGGATGAAGAACTCTGCCTTGAGGTTCTCCATGTTCTTCGGGTCGGACAGGAACTCCTTGAAATACTCTTCGCTATGCTCGAAATAGTCGGGTGTGAAGCCCCACATGTTCATCGATACAGGCGTGTTCTCCTCCACAGCGACCCACTTGCCGTCGTCGTCCTTATAGCAGATAGGACCGTCGACGCGCATTATCTCGGTGCGCTCGACAACGGTGGTGAGGTGCTCGGAAGCATCCTTTGAGCAGATGCCGCGGGCCACTGAGCCGTTCTCAGACAGCGTATTGCCCACACGGAAGCCCACCATGGCATAGTCGTTGCGGCTGCCCTCGGGCAGTTCGGAGAGGAACTTGCCTATCACCATGAATGCATCGCGGTTGTAGAAGTCGTCGCAGTTGATCACGCAGAACGGCTCCTTGACAACGTCCTTGGCCATGAGCACGGCGTGATTGGTTCCCCACGGCTTCACGCGGTCTGCCGGGCAGGTGAAGCCCGCAGGCAGAGCGTCGAGGCTCTGGAAGCACAGTTCCACGGGAACATGGCCTTCGTATTTCTTCAGTATCTTCTCGCGGAAGTCGTCTTCGAAGTCCTTGCGGATGATGAAGACAATCTTTCCGAATCCTGCCTTGATAGCGTCATAGATTGAGTAGTCCATGATGGTCTCTCCGTTGGGGCCCAGTCCGTCAAGCTGCTTCAGGCCTCCGTAGCGGCTGCCCATGCCGGCGGCCAAGAGTAATAAAGTCGGTTTCATTTTAAGTTATGTTTTGTTAGGTTATATTTGTATGATTGCAAAAGTAATAAATATTTCCGAAAGACGGTCATTAATATCCTTTTTATTTACCGCAGGGCCCGCCAATGCCCGCACACGGACGTCAACAGGCATCACTCCCGGCCGCCGATGGCATCAGAACGGATAGCCGATGGCGAAGTGCAGGCCGAGGCCGTCCTTGAATTTCGGGATGTTATAATATCCGCCCTTGCCGGTATCGTAGGGCACATGGAGCGCCACGCCGAGGTCGAGACGCAACACTATGAAGTCCATATCGTAGCGCAATCCGGCACCGGTGCCCGTGGCAAGCTGCCGGAAGAACGTCGTCGGCTTGAACTCCGAGTCGGGGCGGCTCGGGTCTTCCTTTAGCAGCCAGATGTTACCGGCATCAAGAAAGACGGCTCCGTAGAGGCTGCCAAACATGTTGAAACGATATTCGAGGTTGGCCTCGAACTTCACATCGCCCGTCTGGTCGAGGTAGGAATAGTTGGAATTGGGTGCCACATACTTGCCCGGGCCGATGCTGCGGACGGTGAACGCGCGTATGCTGTTGGCGCCGCCTACATAGAACTGCTCGTTGTAGGGGCCGCGCTCGGAGTTGCCGTAGACCCAGAGCACACCGGCGGCGACGCGTCCCACGAGCTGCGACTTATACCCGGTCTGCCACGTCTTGCGCAGCGTGGTGTTCAATTTAAGGAACTGCGCGAAGGGATTACCGAACAGTCCCTTCTCCTTCTCGCTGAAACTCTTGCCCGCCGCGGCGTATATCGCAGACAGGATATTGCCCGACTCGGTGAGCGAGAGTTCCCAGGCGATGGGGTTACGGTAGCCCGACGGGCTGCTATATATATATGTATACTTTATCTTGGGCACGAACTGGTTGCGCATAGACACGTAGACGGCGGGGTTGTCGGTCATTATCGAGTCGAAGCGCGACGTGGTGCTCTGAAGATAGTTGTAGTCGAGCAGCAGCGGACTGAACTCGTGACGCGAGTTTGCCGATGTCTGGAACTTATACGTGACGGCACCCGTGACGGTGAGCATCTTGAAGTAATCGGCCCTGTTGAGCACGTTGCCTGACAGCGAGAAGAGCGTGGACGGCGGCGTGTAGAAGCGCCGGCGGCGGAACATGCGGAAGGGAGCCTCGATGCGCGGATACTCTATCGACACGTCGGCACCGTACTCGTATGAGTTGATGGCCGAGCTGCTGCCCGACACGCGTCCGCCCGTCTGCCATTCGTAAGAGCCCTTCAGGCTCACGCTGAGCTTCTCAGCACCGCGGAAAGCGTTTCTCTTGTTCATGCTGAGCACAAGTCCCGGGCCGGTGCGGTCGTTGCTCTTCAGCGAGTAGTTGGCCTCGATGGAACCGTCGTATGGCTTGTCGAACACGCAGTTGAGCCTCATGTCGAGCGTGTCGCAGGCGGCGGTGGTGTCGCGCGGGGTGAACGTCACGTCGGAAAGGCTGAACAGCCCGAGGCTGTTGATGATGCCGGCAGACTCCATATAGTCGCTGTAGCTGTATCTGTTGCCGCGCCGCAGCTTGATGTCGCGGAGCAGGGCACGCAGGCGGATGGGCGGTTTCTTGCCCGAATAATACACGGAGAGGTTGCGGTGCACGAGCGAATCGGTGAGCTGCTCCATCACCGAGCGGCGCATCTCGACCCTCAGCCGGCCCAGATACCACTCGTGCTGAGCCTCGGCGGGCATGTCGGCAACGGGCTGCAGGCGCACCGCCACCGTGCCGGGATTGGACACGGAGTCGGCAAGAAGGGCCGTATGGGCGGCACGGTAGTAATAGTATCCGCTGTCGCGGAACACGCTGTTGAGCCTGTTCCGCTCGGCGTCGAGCTTCGCCACGGTGAATGCCTCGCCACGCTTGAGGAACGACTGCCGCTCCGTGGCCCGCACGATACTGTCCATAGCGGGGGTATATCCGGCATACTGGATTGTGTCGAAGGTGTAGAGGCGGTTTTTCGTGACCACATAGCTGAGCTTCGCCTTGCGGGGATTCTTCTGCGGAATGACCTTATAGTCGACCTTGGCATCGAAGTAGCCGTTTGACCGGAGCACGTTCTTAGCCACGAGGGCACGCACCTCGGGATTGACATAGCTCATCAGCACGGGCTCGCGTCCGAACGACTTGAGCATCCACTTGCCGAAAGCCGACGTTGAGTTGGCATACTTGTTATATATCCACAGCTTCAGCTGGAACGGCGTGCGGTAGTATGAACTGCCGAGCAGGGCACCGTTGGGGGCGCAGGCCAGCGCGGCCTCGACCTCCTCCTGCATGGCGACGGAATGGCTGTCGCTGCCCGGGTCGGTATACTCAATCTTGCTGAGACCCGTATACAGCACCTCGCCCTCGGGCAGGTTGCTCGTCGTGGAGCAGCCCGCGCAGACTAAGGCAAGCAGCAGCGGCAGTATGATATCATTTCTTCTCTTCATTGGTCTTTAGTGTATCTGTTTTCATTTGGTTTACCGCAGCCTTGTCGTCGCCGCGGAAATTGAGCAGCTGCCAGAAGCGGTCGGCCTTCTTGCGCCACATGAAACCGGCGCCATACTCGGATATGCGGCCCTCGAGGAGGTCGTTGGCGGCCTTGTTGTAGAACAGGCGGACATAGCGCATGGCTGTCTGGTCGAGGCGATACTCCAGCGAGACGTTGTCGATGAGCGTCTGGTCCTGGTCTTCCGGACCGGAGTCGCCGCCGCCGGAGATTTTTCCTCCGATGACGAAGTTCACCCGGTTGTTCCAGAAACGCTTGGCAAACTTGAACGAATAGTCCGTGTGCGTGTTTCCGTAGGCATCGGCGCTCTGGTCGAGTCCGAGGCTCAGGTCTATCGTGCGCATGGCGCTCTTGGTGATGTTGTTTATCTCGCTCTGCAGGAACGAGTTGAGGGCGCTGTTCATGGAGAAGCCTCCCGTGTTTCCGTCGGCAAGGTACATGCCGGTGGTGAGCATGGTGACGGCCAGCTTGCCGCGCTGCTCCACGCTCATGGCCGCCAGCTCGTTCTTTATCGCCATGTCTTCGGGGGCGTCGAGGGTGAACTCCAGTCCCATGTCGCTGAGCGTCTTGGTGACCCTCACTCCGCAGGTGAACAGTACGCTGCGGCTGTTTCCCGTCTCTGCCGCCACAAGGGTCTTGACCTGCTCGGTGGCCGAGAGGTTGAGGCGCGGGTTCATCGGATCGCCGGTGAACTCGATGTAACTGCCCTCCTGGATGGTGAATGTCTTGAGCGGAATGATGGGCAGCTCGTATTTCATCTCGCCCTGATTGAGCGTATAGCGGCCGAAGAGCTGCAGGTTGTCGGCCGGATTGTAGACCATGCGCAGCTCGCCGCCGCCCTCGAGATTGACGTAGTTTGACTGGTCGGCATTGAGGGCACACATTATCCTCGCACCCGACTCGACATTCATCATGAGCATCATGTCGAGGCCTCCGGGCGCCGGACGGTTCACCTTCACCTCGGCGGTATCGCGGAAGTCGGTGAAGGTGACGAGGTCCTTGAGCCTGTCGTCGGTGTTGAGGGGCGAGTCTTTGAGGATGTATGTCATGTCGGTGTTGCCGAGCACGTCAAGCTGTCCACGCATCTTCAGGTTCTCGAGGCTTCCGTTGAGGATGGCCCCGAAGTTGACGTAGGCCTTGCCGTAGGCCACGGACTTGCGCGTCTGCTTGGCGTCGATAATCTTGTAGTTGCGTGCCTGCATCCTCATGTCGAGCCTGACATTGTCGAGATTGGAGAAGTTCACGTTGCCGTTGATGCCCAGCGGGTTACTGCCGGCGGCATAGAAGGTGAAGTTCTCAAAGAGCAGGTTGCTGCCGACGATACGCATGGGACGGTTGTCGGCACGCAGATTGACACCGTAAGGCACGCTGACCATGTAGGCCGAGTCGAGGTATATCTCGCCATTGACCTGCGGACGCGACGTCTCTCCCTTGATGTCCACCTTGCCCTCGGCATATCCGTCGAAGCCTATTATCTGGTCGGGGACGAATCCGTTTACGATGGCGAGCGGGAAGCGCTCCATGTTGAAGGTGGCGTCGAGGTATCCGTTACCCACGTGCGTGTATGTGCCGGTGAGGGTGCCGATGTCGCGGCCGTTGCGCGTCAGAAGGGCAGAGACATAGTGCGACTCGTCGTCTTTCTGGAGATAGGCGAACTCGCTGCTTATGTCGCCGATGGGGCAGCTTTCGTATGTCATGCGGTCGACCGACAGGTCGGACAGCACAGTGAACTTCTCCCGGCTGTCCTGCATCACGCGGAAGTCGCCGTTGAGCAGTCCGCTCATGCGCGGCGCATAGGGAATGACGGAGGTGATGCGGTCGAGGTCGAACTTATTTAGGCTGACGGTGATGTCTTGAAGCATGTCGGGATCGGCCGCTCCCTCACCCTCGGAGTATATCTTGACACCCGTGCCGTCGTCGGCGATGAGGTCGACGTTGGCCAATATCTTCTTGTCGCGGCCCATGAAAATATAGTTGTCGCGGTTGAGGTTGAACTCCTTGTATCCCAGTATGGGACGGTCGGGGAAGAGACGCACGTTTATTCCGCTGTCGCAAACTTCGGCACGGGTGCCGAGGGATGCGCCGAGACGGTTTTCGGCGTCATAGTATCTGACGCTCAGCTCGGCGCCGCGCTCGAGGATTGAGCCGTCGAAAAGGGTGTTGAAGACAAACTGCGGGTTTTTCGGACCGTTGCGCACCTGACCGTTAAAGCGCACCGTGGCATCGTCCTGGACGATGCGCATGCGCACCGTGTCTATCTTCATGCTGTCTGCCACGAGCGAGAAGATGTGCATGTCGCCGTTTATTCCCGTTGCCGGCGACGTGTTGAGGGCGAACGCCATGTCGCCGAAACTGACGCCCTTGGCCTTCAGGAATCCGGCGAAGGGATTGTCGTTGCCGCTCCGCAGCCTGACGTCCATCACGGGGAGCACGGCCTGCAGCGCTGGCTGGTCGATGGTCTTCTCGGCCATCTGCTTCATGATGCGGTCTGCAAGGTCCTGCCCCTGCTTCATCAGCAGCTCATAGCCGCCGGATGCGGAGAGGAAGAGCTCGAGGTTTCCGCTGTACAGCTTGGCCCAGGTGGTGTCGCGGCGGGTGGTGGCATCGACGACGACGTCGGCCGGACGGTAGGCCCGCCTCTCGTCGCGGACGGTGAGGTCGTTGAAAAGGCCCTTCACCATATAATAGTCTTTAAGGTCTGACGCGATGTCGACGTGTGCGCACATGGCGGCCTCGAACGGACGGTCCATCACCCGCAGGCGGTATAGGTCGGCCTTGGAGAGGTCTGTGCTCACCGTGGCCTGCACGCGGCGGGTATCCATGAGCGCGTCGGCGACGATGGTGCCGTAGAGCAGATCGTTACGGCTGTCGATGGCGGCATGCCCCACCCCGTCGCGGATGCGCACCGTAGCGTCTACCCCGCTGATGTCGAAACTGCCGTAGCGGAACGACGTCACCTTGGCGGCGGCGTCGAGCCGGGTGGTGCGCGCGAGCATGTCGGTGCCGCGGCCGTCGAGGTCGAGGCTGCACGTGACACCGTAGAGCGAGTCTTTCGGCATGAAATGGTGCAGGTTGAGATTGTCTATCCCGACGCGGGCCTTATAGGCCATGGCTGCTGCATCGAACGTGCCGCTCAGCTTGACGCGGCCGCTGCCCTCGCGGGCGGTGAGGTCGGCGGTATAGCGCTGGCGGTCGGCACGGACCCGGCCGTCGAGAGCTATGCCCGACGGTATGCGGTAGCCGGCCATGACCGATGGGTCGAGCAGGCCGGTGACGAAACCGAGATCGAACGTCCGGGCACTCAGCTTAATGTCTGCCATGAGGCGCTTCACGTCCGTGGGGTTCTCTGCCGAGCCGCTCGCCGAGAGGCGGAAGGCCGTGGGCAGCGATGCCTCAAGGCCGGTGATGTCTACCCGCTGCATGTTCCCGTCGGCCGAGCAGCGCACGCTGAGCGGGTGGTTCGGGTAGCGGCGGACAAACTGTGCGGGCATGCCGCCGCAGAACATCATGATATCCTGCTTGCCGAGCGACGCACGGATGCGGGCATGCACCTTGCCGGGGCGGATGCTGTCCATGACGTTCATGTCGACAGACAGCTGCGCGTCGAGTTCCGAATCGGGCGTGCGCAGCACGAGCGAAGGCAGGCTGAGCCTCACGGAGTCGAGGCTGACAGGCCCTTCGAGGCGGTCGACGGCGATGCCGCTCTTCTCCCGCAGGCGGCAGTAGCGCAGGTTGAGGCGCGTGTCGGGCGCACGGAAGTAGATGGAGTCGATGCCGACGTTGATGTCCGAGAGGGCTATATGGTTGTAGTCGAGCCCCTTGATGCGCGGCTCGAAGCGGTTGTCGTAGTTGAGAGTGCCGTCGTGCCAGTAGAAGCGGGCGAGGCTGTAGGCCGACTCGCCGAGGTCGAAGTCGCCTCCGGCGGCCGATGCCTTGCCCATGTATGCGCGTATACGCATGGTGTCGCCGGGCATGCTCAGGGTGATGCCGGAGCGCTCGACGGTGAGGCTGTCGACCATGATGCGCCACATGGTCTTTGCCGTAGAGGTGTCGGGGGGCACGGTGTCGCTGAGCTCCACGCTGAGGCGTGCGTCACGCAGGCGGGCATCGTTCAGCTCGACGAGCTGCCGGCCGAGGTCTATGCCGCGGCTCGACACGGTCATTCCGCCGAGCGTGCCGCGCACGCGGGCGGCCGCAACGAAGCCGGCGGTGTTCACCTTGGTGTCGCTAAGCTCGAAGGCGTCTATCACGACGCGGCCCTCAAAGAGGGGCATGAGCTGCACGTCGGCGACGAGGCGGCGGATGTCGGCCACGGTGTCGCGCACCTGGGGCAGGGAGTCGTTGGGCTGGATGACCCTGAAATCGCTGATTGCGAGGTCAAGGGGAAAGGCCAGGCTGACCCTGCCGACGCTTATATCAAGCCCCGTACTCTCAGAGGCGTACGAGGCAACACGCTGCACCGCCCAGTTCTGCACGGGCGGCAGATAGAACAGGACGGTCAGTATTATGAATAGCAGGATGGGGCTCAGGAGGATGACACCAATCCACAAAAAAAACTTTTTCATTATAAAACTATTGCACTATAGCATTAATACTATCTGCAAAAGTAAGCAATTTTTCGGCAAAGGGCGGACGGTTTCAGTAAAAAAAACAACAATTTGGTGTTATTTAGATATCTCGTGCCACAGCCTGTCGTCGGGCAGAGGGGCCTCGACGGAGATAAGCCGGTGGCTCACAGGGTGCTCGAACTCTATGCGGCGGGCGTGAAGCGAGATGCTCCCGTCGGGATTGCTGCGGCGCGCGCCGTACTTGAGGTCGCCCCGGATGGGGCATCCCATGGCTGCGAGCTGGCAGCGTATCTGGTGATGGCGGCCCGTCATGAGGCGCACCTCGAGCAGACTATAGTTGTCGCTGCGGCCTATGGCACGGTAGCTGAGCACGGCCTTCTTCGACTGCGGCACCTCGCGGCCGTAGACGTAGCTCTTGTTCTGCTTCTCGTTGCGCACGATCCACCCCGTGAGGGTGTCTTCGGGCACGGCCGGGGCATTACGCGTGATGGCCCAGTAGGTCTTGTGCACGTCGCCGCAGCGGAACATTTCGTTGAGCCGCGCGAGGGCCTTCGACGTGCGGGCAAAGACAACGATGCCGCTCACGGGGCGGTCGAGGCGGTGGACCACACCGAGGAACACATTTCCGGGCTTGCCGTATTTAGCTTTGATATATGCCTTGACGGTCTCCGACAGCGGCGTGTCGCCGGTCTTGTCGCCCTGCACTATCTCGCCGGCAGCCTTGCTGACGATGATGATATGGTTGTCTTCGTAGAGCGGAGTCATTATATAATAAGGTATGAGAACGGATTAAATAGGGTAAAAGAAAAACCGGCGAGACATATCAGACATGCCCCGCCGGCCAACAATGAAATGTACTACATGTTCATTCCGCCATCGATCTGGATAACCTGGCCCGACACGTAGCTCGACATGTCGGAAGCGAGGAAGAGGCAGACGTTGGCAATATCTTCGACCTGACCGCCGCGGCGGAGGGGTATCTTCTTCATCCAGTCGGCACGGATCTCAGCGGGAAGCTGTGCCGTCATGGCCGTCTCGATGAATCCGGGAGCCACGGCGTTGGCGCGTACGCCCTTCGGGCCGAGCTCCTGGGCGATAGACTTGGCCAGTCCTATCATGCCGGCCTTCGAGGCAGAGTAGTTACACTGTCCGGCATTGCCATGCACGCCGACAACCGACGACATGTTGATGATGGAGCCGCCACGCTGGCGCAGCATTATGGGCGCACAGGCATGGATGAAGTTGAACGCCGACTTGAGGTTGACGTTGAGCACTGCATCCCACTGTGCCTCGGTCATGCGGAGCATCAGTCCGTCCTTGGTGATGCCGGCATTGTTTACCAGCACGTCTATCGTGCCGAAGTCGCTGTGTATCTGTTTCACCACCGTGTCGGTAGCGGCAAAGTCGGAAGCATCGCCGGCGTATGCACGGCAGGTGACGCCGAGCGACTCTATCTCCTTGCGTGTAGCCTCGAGACCGGCGGCCATATCGTCGTTAAGCACGAGGTCTGTTATTGCAATGTTAGCGCCTTCCTGCGCAAACTTAATGGCCACGGCCTTTCCGATGCCGCGCGCAGCTCCTGTGATGAGAGCTGTCTTACCTGTCAATAATCCCATTTTTCTATTTGTTTATTTGTTGATTAACATTCTTTCGTTATCTCCATGCTACCGGAGCATGTTCTTGCCGAGCGCTCCGTAGACCACCTTGGCCACGAGGGGCTTGCTCATCTCCTCGGTCATGCCGTGGCCGAGACGGCCGTATATGTACGGCACCTCAAGCCCCTTGATGCAGTAGTGGGTGATGTCGGCCACGAGGTCCACGTTCTCTATGTCGAACTCGCCATCGGCCTTACCCTCGGCATATACCTTGCGGAAGAGCTCTATCTCGTCTTCATCGAAGTTTTTTCTCACCTTCTCCACCATCCAGATGTTGCGGAAGAACTCCGCGCGCAGATTGCCGTTGCGCACGACGGTTTCCTTTATCATGCTCAGGTGCGTGTAGATGAGCTCTATTATCTTGTCCTGCGGACGTATCTTCTTTGCCGCCACCTCGTCGAGCTTGTCGGAGAGGCGCTCCAACTCCGACTCTATGACGGCATAATATACATCCTCCTTGCTCTTGAAGTATGTATAGAGCGTACGGCGTCCCTTGCCGGACGACACCGCGATGTCGTTCATCGTAGTGTTCTCAAGTCCGTTCTTCGCAAACAGCTGCCGTGCTACATCTACCAGTTTTTGTCTTGTTTTCGATATTGACATATTCTTACGCCCTTGCTAAAGATATATTGCACATTGCAAATATCATGTGCAAAAGTATTAATTTAATTTCAATTCAGCAAATAAAACAACGATAAATAAAATGCAGTGGCGTGCTTTTGACGATGCAACGGGCGGCTTCTGACGATGCAACGGACAACCCGCGACGGTGTGACGGACAGCCCGCCATGGATGGCCGGCCACTTCCAAACAGGTCTTTGAGAGCTATCAAAAGTGTTTTTGAGAACTAAGCCAAGTGTTTTTGAGAGCTGGCAAAAATACAGCCGGACGGCATAGCAAACGCAAGAGAAGCGGGCAAGGAATGCTCCGTACGCAAAAAGTTACGTAAAAATTTGCTGGTTACGAAAAAAAGCAGTACCTTTGCACCGCAATTAAGAAATACAACATCGCGGAGTGGAGCAGTTGGTAGCTCGCCAGGCTCATAACCTGGAGGTCGCATGTTCGAATCCTGCCTCCGCAACAAAGCAGTGGATAGCAAACCGGAAACGGCAAGCTATCCACTTTTTCATTTAATATCACCTACTTCTTCATTTCATGTCATCTGCCTTTTCACTCTGCTGAAAGCCTCACCGCCATGCCGGACGCACTGCCGGCATAAGACTATCAGGATTTGTCTAAGAGCATATTGACAGACAATATCATTTTTTATTTCCCTCTTTAAGCACCTATCTCGCTGATTTTAGCTATGTTTGCACATAAACTTAAAACAACAAGGCGATGGAAAATAAGCAGCTGAAACTATGCCCCGTGGGCATACAGACGTTTTCAAAAATAATAGAAGGCAACTTCCTTTATATTGACAAGACGGAATATGTATATCGCCTGGCGCACTCTGCGGTAAAGTCTTTCTTCCTGAACAGGCCGCGCAGGTTCGGCAAGTCGCTGCTCACGTCTACGCTCAAATGCTATTTTGAAGGGCGGAAGGAGCTGTTCAAGGGACTGGCCATAGAGAAACTGGAAAGTGAATGGACGCAATATCCCGTGCTGCACTTTGACATGAGCCTCGGGAAACACATGGACAAGGAGGGCCTCGAGCGCTATCTTGCCAACAGACTCGCAGAATATGAAACGATATATGGCATCAGCCAGCCGGCGGTAGACAACAACGACCGCCTGACGGAACTCATCAAAAGGGCATACACACAGACCGGACAGCAGGTCGTGGTGCTCATTGATGAATACGACGCGCCGCTGCTCGACGTGATTCACGAGGACGTAAACCAGCCTATACTCCGCAACGTGATGCGCAACTTCTATTCGCCGCTGAAGGCATGCGACCCTTATCTGCGGTTCGTATTCCTCACAGGAATCACCAAATTCTCGCAACTCAGCATCTTCAGCGAACTGAACAATATCTCAAATATAAGCATGCTCGAACAGTATGCCGCCATCTGCGGAATAACGGAAGAAGAAATGCTAAGCCAGATGGACGCCCACATAGAGCATCTGGCCGGCAAACTCAACATCACACACGATGAAATGGTGAACAAACTGAAAGATAAATACGACGGATACCACTTCACATGGCCGTCACCCGACATATACAATCCGTTCAGCCTGCTGAGTGCCTTTGCCTTCGAGACACTGAAAGACTACTGGTTCGGCAGCGGAACGCCGACATATCTGATAGAAATGCTGCGGAAGTTTGACGTCAATCCATCCGAAATAGGAGGCAACCAGGCACTGTCCGCCGACTTCGATGCGCCCACGGAGCACATAATGAGCATCACGCCGCTGCTGTATCAGAGCGGATACGTCACGATAAAGGAGTATGACGAGATGAGCGAGATATATACGCTCGACATTCCCAACAATGAGATACGCGTAGGACTGATGCGCAGCCTGCTGCCGAACTACGTCAAGCAAGCTACGATGGCGGGAAACACGACGGTAGCAAAGATGTCTGTCGCGATACGCCGGGGCAACATGGACGAAGCCCTGAAGATGCTGCAAGACTTTCTGACGACCGTGCCCTACTGCGACAACACAAACTACGAGGGGCATTACCAGCAAATGCTCTACATCATCTTCAGTCTGCTCGGGTATTATGTGGATGTTGAAGTGAGGACGGCACGCGGACGCGTGGACACGGTGATGCGTACGGCCGACACATTATATATAATAGAGTTGAAACTGAACAGGTCGGCCGAGGCTGCCATGAGGCAGATAAGCATCAACGACTATCCCAAACGGTTCGCGCTATGCGGCCTGCCGGTGGTGAAGGTCGGCATCAACTTCGATTACGAGAAGAAGACCATCAGCGAATGGGAGATTGAGCCGGCGAAGCTCCCATAAGTTCATTTATATACCGGCGGAGCTCGAACGCCCACAGCTTATAGCCCTGCGGGGAGAGGTGCAGGCCGTCGGAGGTGAGCTCGCGGCGCATGACATTCGTGCCGCGGCGGACAAACTTGGGGTAAAGGTCTATGTAGCGAATGCCCGCCTCGGAGCAGTGGGCTGCAAGCAGCCGGTTTATCTCAGGCACATCATCGGTCTTTCCCTCGAGGCGCTTCCACCGCCCGGTGCTCTCGTCGATGGGCAGGAGGCTCTGCACGTAAAGCTCCGTCGCAGGGGCATCGCGGCGGATGCGGTCTATCAGCTGACACACAAGCGAGGCGACCTGACGCGGCGTGAGGCCGTGGCTGAGGTCGTTGATGCCAGCCAAGAGGAAAACGGCACGCGGACGGCCCGGCAATATCTGCACGAGACGGTGGGCGATGCCGGTGGCATCGTCGCCGGCAATGCCGCGGTTGAGGACGTGAGGAGCACGGAGCAGTTTGCCCCAGTCGCCGCCAAACTCAGTGAGGCTGTTGCCAAGCATCACGATATCGGTGCTGTCGACGGCCGGAAGGATGGCAAAACGCTCCACCCGCTCGCCATAATGGCGGAACGGGCGGTAGCTCACTGTCTGCCCCGCCGCTGCGGCCGACATGGCAAGCGCAAGGGCAAGGGCTGAAAATCTAATACGAATCATCAGAACTGTTCAAGTATTCTAATCCTGCTCTCGGTGCTCGGATGGGTGCTGAAAAGCGAGTTTGCAAAACTCATCACACCCTGCGAGAAGCCCTGCGGGTGTATGATGTACATCTGGGCGATATCTTCACGGCCCACGCCGCCGAGGCCCGGGTCGCCGGAAATCTTGCGGAGCGCCGAGGCGAGGGCGAGCGGATTGCCGCAAAGCTCGGCACCGCCGGCATCGGCCATATACTCGCGCTTGCGGGAAATGGCAAAGCGGGTGAGGAGCGTGAAGAAGTAGGCGATGCCGCTGCACACGGCTCCGACGAGGAGTATCACCATCATCGAAAGGCCGTTGCCACGCTCATCGCTGCGCCGGCTGCCGCCGCCGAACCACATGGTATGGTACATCATCTGCACGGTGATGCTCATAATGGCGGAGATGATGCCGACGAAGATGATGCTGACGACAAGCAGGCGGGTGTCGCGGTTGCGGATGTGGGTCAGCTCGTGGGCTATCACGCCGGCAAGTTCATCGTCGTCGAGCAGCTGCAAAAGGCCGGTCGTCACGGTGACGGTATAGCTGCCGCGGTCTATCCCGCTGGCAAAGGCGTTGAGCTGCGGGTCGTTGATGACGTTTATCTTCGGCATGTCCATGCCGCACGACATGCACAGGTTCTCCACGATGTTATATACCCGGGGATTGTCGCGGCGCTCGAGGGTGCGCGCTCCAGTGGCCTGCCTTATCATCGAGGCATTGCCGAAATAGGCTATGATGAACCACACGCCGACACCGGCAACAACCCACGGCACGGTACTGAGGAAGTATCCGTTGACGACATCGGCCTCAAAGACGTTCACCATCCGGCCCTGAGCGTCGTAATAGTAAGTGCCGAAGTAGTTGACGAGGGCAAGAAACACCCACACCGTGCCGAGAATTATCGCAGGAAACAGCAGCAGCAACAGTACGCTGAGCCTGTTGTTGCGCCGTATCTGGGTCTGCATTCCTACATACTTCATGGCTTAGAAATTAATCTCGGGTGCCTTGTCATAAGATGCGCGGTCGGCCTGGGGTATCTCGAACATCGGCTCGCGGCTGAAACCGAACATGCCGGCAAAGATGTTGGAGGGGAAGGTCTGGACTGCATTGTTAAGTTCACGGGTCGCCGAATTGAAGAAACGGCGTGAGGCAGCGAGCTTGTTCTCAATGTCGGACACCTCGCCCTGCAACTGAAGGAAGTTCTGGTTGGCCTTCAGGTCGGGATATGCCTCAAGGGAAACACGCAGGCCGGAAAGGGCACTGCTCAGGGCGTTCTCGGCCACAATCTTATCGTTGATGGAGGTGGCGCCCATGGCTGCACTCCTTGCCTCGGTCACTCTCATCAGCACTTCCTTCTCGTGCGTGGCATAACCCTTAACCGTTGAAACCAGCTGGGGTATGAGATCGTGGCGCTGCTTGAGCTGCACGTCGATATTGGCAAACGCATTCTCGCGGTTGTTTCTCAACTTGACGAGATTGTTGTAAATACTGATGCACCATAATGCAATAACCACCACAATCACTAAAACAATAATTCCTGTTGTCATAATCCGTTGTATTTATTATCTTGTTTATACTCTTTGCCGGCCCGCTATAGCACGGCCGGCACGAAAATATCCACCGTATCAAGTACAAAAATAATGCTAAAGCCCGACTAACAAAAGGTTTTTAAGAATTATTATTATCTTTGTGCTTTTTTATGTAAATGAAAACGGCAAGCCCGATACCATGCTTTAAAACACAGCATCGGGCTTGCCTAAACATCATCCGCCACCCCATGACGGGAAACGGAATGTATCTCACCTGTTCATCTTGCTCATTACCTTCTCGTAATAGCGTTGTGTGCGCTTTGCACTGTAGCGCATTCCTCCATTCCACGAACGTATGGCTTTCTCCACATTGTTATCGGGATTGAAATGCGACTGTATCAGAAGGAACATCTCCTTCGACCTCGACACACTGAATCTGTCACGCAGAGTGTATCTCTTCTTGCTGGCCCTGCTACGCAGAATGTTGTTACACTCCCTCACAAGTATCGGGGTAATCTGCATCGCACCACACGAATTGCCGCTCACGGCATTGGGATTTCCTTCGCTTTCAACCTGTATTATGGCCTCCATCACAGGATTCCAGTTGAATGCGTCCTTGTCTTTGGAAGTGTCAGTTCCGGCAACTGCCGGTACTAAAATTGATGAAAATAAAACTAAACTTAAACATACGATTCTTTCAATTCGCTTCATTATAACTCTTTTTATGGAGTTTGGATATCCTGAAAACATCCGCGACATAACACTAATAAACACAATCAGCATCATGCCAAGACTCCTATTTACCCTATACAAGTATGCCGTCTCACCACGAGACACTAATGCCACTTGTCATTTATCGGGTGCAAAGTTACGCAAAAATATCCAAATGACCAAGCGAATTAAGTTAAAAGAGTATCTTATACACTATTACACGCTGTTGATTATCAATCATTTAAGCCTATTTTAACAATATCTCTCACGCTCTTTACATATCAACAGTTCTTCAACCGAAGCATAACTAACGCAATGAATTATATATTCATCATGCCGCCCACATGTCTGTTGACGGTATTTAAAAACACCGCCAGGTCAATAATACATGTATTCATCATTCAGTCTGAGTATCGGTTTCTAACACTATAAAACGAGGCCAGCTCAATAATACATGTATTCATCACGCTGCTTGCGCGTCAGTTTCTTCACAACCTCATCCAAAGAATGGTCGATAAGCTCAAATATCATCTCATCATTGACATCCCGATTAAAATACACTTGATTCCAATACTTCTTATTAAAATGGAAAGCCGGCTCCACAGCGTCATGATGTTCTCTAAGTGCGGCCGCACGCTCGGCATCACACTTCAATATTACAAAATCCGGTTCATCAAGGCATAAGACAGCAAACATCTTACCCATAACTTTAAAGACAAGCGTCTTTTCATCGAACGGGAATGATTCCTCACACTTTCTCTTACCCAAGCAATAATCACGCACTACCTCAATATTCATAAATGCCCCACATTTAAAAGATACAAATTAATACATAAACAACGCTAAAACAACCTTTATATTGCATCATAACAAACCCGTCACTCTCCTTCCAGTACCCAAATCCATCATTCTCGCCATTCTAATCCCCGCCCATGAAGTAATATCTTCTATCGCTCCCATGTTTCCCATTCCTCCCATGCTTCCCATACCTCCCATCGCTCCCAGAGAGAAAGAGAGAAAGAAAGAGAGGGAGAGGGGGCAAGAAGAGGAGAAGGCACAAAAAAAGAGAGCCCCTCTCTCCGGATCACCCAGAAAAAGGAACTCCCAGCAAAAAAAGGCGGCCTCCTACTCTCCCGCATTGCATCGCAGTACCATCGGCGCAGACGGGCTTAACTT
>CAJMSE010000022.1 GCA_905216025.1 uncultured bacterium
GGGGGGGGGGGTGTTTTTGTGTTTTTCCCCTTTCTTTTTTTCCTCCTCTCTTCCATTTTTTTTTTTTTTTTTTAATAAACCCCCTGGGGCCGCGCCCCCACAACTCGTCATTCGTAATTCAACATTCGTAATTATTTTTTGGAATCCATTGCCTGACAAGCGGTGATGGCCACCATCTTGTATATATCGTCTACCGAGCAGCCGCGGCTCAAGTCGTTCACCGGGCGGGCTATTCCTTGGAGGATGGGGCCGAGTGCCTCTGCGTCACCGAGACGCTGTACGAGCTTGTAGCCGATGTTTCCAACTTCGAGGTTGGGGAACACGAGCACGTTGGCGTGTCCGGCGATGTCGCTGCCCGGAGCCTTCTTCTCGCCAACGGCGGGCACGAGGGCGGCGTCGGCCTGCAGCTCGCCGTCTACTTTCATCTCGGGAGCCATCTCCTTGGCTATTTTTGTGGCCTCAACAACCTTGTCCACCACCTCGTGCTTGGCGCTGCCCTTCGTCGAGAAGCTCAGCATGGCCACGCGCGGGTCGGCGAATCCGGCGACGCTCTTGGCCGTCTGTGCCGTGCACACGGCAATCTGTGCCAGCTGGCCGGCATCGGGCATGGGCGTCACGGCCACGTCGCCGACGACGAGAATGCCGTTCTCGCCATACTGCGGCTGCTTCGTGATGAGCAGCATCGCGCCGCTGACGCAGCTGATGCCCGGGGCGCACTTGATTATCTGGAGTGCGGGGCGCAGCGTGTCGCCCGTGGTGCTGAGCGCACCGCTTATCTGTCCGTCGGCGCCCTCGGTCTTGATGATCATGCAGCCGAGATACAGCGGGTTCTTCACCAGTTCGCGGGCCTGCTCTATCGTCATGCCCTTCTTCTTGCGGAGCTCGGCCAGCAGCGTGGCATACTCCTCGCTCTTCGGGTTGTTCTCGGGGTCGATGAGTGTGGCCTTGCCGATGTGCTCCAGTCCGTACTCCTTGCACATGGCCTCCACCTTTGCGGGGTTACCTATCAGGATGAGGTCTGCAATGCCGTCGCGCAGCACCATGTCGGCTGCCTTCAGTGTGCGCTCCTCCTCTGCTTCGGGGAGCACGATGCGCTGCTTGTTGTTCTTAGCGCGTTCAATGATTTGTTGTACTAAATCCATAGTTGTTTTATAAAGTTGTGTTTTCTATGTATCGTGTGGAATGTTTCCGACCACAAAGTTATGAAAAATAATCCGAAAAGGGCGGTCCGCCCCTGCGGAAAATTCGTCTGCGGCCCTTATTCACCGTTCAGCGACATCTCTTGCGTGAGTATGCTCTCGAGCTTTTCGGCCGAGAGGCGCTGCTGGAACGTGCCCTTTATGGCCGTGGTGATGCCTCCGGTCTCCTCCGACACCACGATGGCTATGGCGTCGCTCTCCTGCGAGATGCCCATGGCCGCGCGGTGGCGCAGGCCCAGCTCCTTCGGAATGTCGAGGCTGTGCGATACCGGCAGGATGCACCCGGCGGCCTTTATCCGCCCTTTCGACACTATCATGGCGCCGTCGTGCATGGGCGAGTTCTTGAAAAAGATGTTCTCGATGAGGCGCTGGCTTATCTTCGCGTCGGTCAGCTCGCCGGTGTCCACGATGTCGTCGAGCGGCGCCACGCGCTCTATCACTATCAGCGCCCCCACCTTTCGCTTGCTCATGGCCAGGCAGGCCAGCACTATCTGTGTGACGCCCTCCTTGTCTTGCTCCGTCCCCGCGCCGCTGCCGCTTGAGAAGAGGCGCATAAAGAGCTTCATGCGCTGGTGGGCGCCGATGTTGTATAGGAATTTGCGTATGTCTTCCTGAAAGAGTATGATGAGGCCTATCACTCCCACGCTGACGAGCTTGTCCATGATGGAGCCGAGCAGCCGCATCTCCAATATCTGCGAGAGGAAGAGCCACAGCACCACGAATACCATGATGCCGATGAAGACATTTAGCGACCGCGACTCCTTCATCAGTCTGTAGATATAGTAGAGCATCAGTGCCACGAGCAGGATATCTATGACATCCTTTATTCCGAATTCAAAGAACATATATTTGTTTTAGCTTACCGTTGATTGTCTTTCCATGCGCCGCCGCATGCCGATGCGAGGCATCCGGCCAGCCTGACGGCCTCCACGGCCTCCTTCACGTCGTGCACGCGCAGTATCGACGCGCCGCGCTCGAGCGCCATCGTGTTCAGCACCGTGGTGCCGTTGAGCGCCTCGTCGGGAGTCACCCCGAGCGGGCGGAATATCATCGACTTGCGCGATATGCCCGCCAGCACGGGCAGTCCGAGTTCGAGCAGGCGGTCCATGGCGGCCAGTATGGCGTAGTTCTGCTCCACGGTCTTGCCGAAGCCGAAGCCCGGGTCGAGTATGATGTCCTTCACCCCGGCGGCGTGCAGCATCAGCGTCTCCGCCGCAAAGGCCTTCATCATCTCCGGCAGCGTGGAGCGCACGGACATCAGTATGTAGGGCACGCCGAGCCGTCCGGCCATGGCGAACATCGGGGGCACAGCGCCGTCCTCGGCCTCGGGGCCGCTGCCGGCCTCCGTGCCGCCGAACGCCCCGCGGGTGTTGCCCTCCGAGACGTCGTTTATTATCGCCGCGCCATACTCCTCGACGGCCATCCGGGCCACGTCGGGGCGGAACGTGTCTACGCTCAGCACGGCGTCGGGCAGTTCGCGGCGCACCGTGGCCAGCCCCTTCCTGAGCCGCTCCGTCTCCTCGGCCTCCGTCACCTGCGGTGCTCCGGGGCGCGTAGAGAACGCCCCCACGTCAATAATGTCGCCCCCCTGCGCGGCAATCTCGCATGCCCGGCAGGCAATGTCGTGCTCCGTCTGCTTGCGGCTTCCGGCGTAGAACGAGTCGGGCGTGACGTTCAGTATGCCCATCACCTTCGGCGTGGCGAGGCTCATCAGCCTGCCGCCGGCGTTTATCGTGTAGTCTGGTGGTACTCTCATCATCTGCAAATTTACTCATAATAATCGTAAATCGATGACAAATGTGGTGCTAATTTCGTAACTTTGCGGCTGCAAACATTACTTTAATACAATGAGAATAGTAAACTTCAGCGATACAGACTCCGTCATGAACCGTTATCTGGCGGAAATACGCGACGTGGAATACCAGAAGAACCGCCTGCTCTTCCGCAACAACATAAGGCGCATCGGCGAGCTGATGGCCTACGAGATAAGCAAGACCCTCCGCTACGAGGAGCTCCCCGTGACCACTCCCCTCGGCACCGCGGCCGTGCGCCTGCCGGCAGACGAGGTCGTCATCGGCACCGTCTTCCGTGCCGGCCTGCCCCTGCACGAGGGCTTCCTGAGCGTGTTCGACCATGCGGGGAGCGCCTTTGTCAGCGCCTACCGCGACTATACCGACGAGGCGCACACCGAAGTGGGCATACATGTGGAGTATCTCGCCTCGCCCCGCCTTGACGGCAAGACCTTCATCATCGCCGACCCGATGCTTGCCACGGGTGGCAGCATGGAGATGGCCTGCAGGGCATTCCTCACCAAGGGAACGCCCGCACGTACGGATATCGCCTGCGTGATAGCCACCCCGGAGGGCATCGAGCATGTGCGCCGCACCTTCCCCGACGACACGACGACGGTGTGGTGCGCCGCGATAGACGAGCGGCTGAACGCCAACAAGTATATCGTTCCCGGCCTCGGAGATGCCGGCGACCTCTGCTTCGGAGGCAAAGACTGACGTCGGGAGCGGCTCACGGGTCTGTTACGTGCCGCAGGTAACGGTGTTACGTGCCGCATGTAACAGTGTAACGCGTGGCACGTAACAGTGTTACGCATGGCACGTAACAGTGCGACACGCCACAGGTAACACGCCTTTGCGCCCTTGACCCTTGCCTTTGCGCCTTTGGGGCTTTGCGTTAAAAAACTCTCGCCTTTGCGTTTGAATACCCGCATCTTTGCATTTAGATAATAAAAAGAATCTGTTAGATATAAAAATAGGTACAGAAATGAAGCGTAATATGGATATAGCGGAACTCTACCGCCTGTTTGAGGAGCATCCCGTGGTGACAACCGACAGCCGCGACTGCCCCGAAGGCTCAATCTTCGTGGCCCTCAAGGGGGCGTCGTTCAACGGCAACAGGTTTGCTGCCGCCGCCCTTGAGAAAGGCTGTTCGTGGGCCGTGGTCGACGAGGAAGAGTATGCCGCGGGCGACCGCACCGTGCTTGTCGGCGACTGTCTGAAGACATTGCAGCAGCTCGCACGCCACCACCGCCGCGTCATGGGCACCCCCGTGGTGGGCATCACCGGCACCAACGGCAAGACGACGACCAAGGAACTCACCTCGGCCGTGCTCTCGCGCAAGTACAGCGTGCTCTTCACCCAGGGCAACTTCAACAACGACATAGGCGTGCCGAAGACGCTGCTGCGCATCAGCCGCAGCCACGACATCGCCGTCGTCGAGATGGGGGCGAGCCATCCGGGCGACATCAAGACGCTGGTAGACATCGTCGAGCCCGACTGCGGACTCATCACCAATGTTGGCCGCGCCCACCTGCAGGGCTTCGGCTCGTTCGAGGGCGTCGTCCGCACCAAGGGCGAGCTCTACGACTTCCTGCGCAGCCGCAGCGGCAGCGTCACCTTCCTGAATGCCTGCGACGAGAATCTCGCGGCCATCTCTGCCGGCCTGCCGTCGGTGGTGAGATACGGCCGTCGCCCCTGCGACGCTCCCGCCGCCGAGTGCGCGGGCATCGCCGTGACGGGCGAGGTCACCGGCTGCTCGCCGTTCCTCAGCTTCCGCTGGTGCGAGCGCGCTGCCGACGGCACCGTCATAGGCGGCGTGCACGACGTGGATACACATCTGATAGGAGCTTACAACATAGACAACATGCTCGCCGCGGCCACCATTGGCCGCCATTTCGGCGTCTCGGCAGAAGACATCTGCGCCGCTCTGGCGTCGTACGTGCCGGGCAACAGCCGCTCGCAGCTCACCGTCACGGAGCACAACCGCCTGATAGTGGATGCCTACAACGCCAACCCCACGAGCATGACCGCCGCGATAGAGAACTTCCGCGACATGGACGCCGCGGGCAAGATGGCCATCCTCGGCGATATGGGCGAGCTGGGCGCGGTCAGTGCCGCCGAGCACGGCCGCATCGTGCGGCTGCTCTCCGACTGCGGTTTCGGCGACGTATGGCTTGTGGGCAGCGAGTTCGCCCGCACCGAATGTCCTTTCCGTAAGTTTGCCGATGTGGAGGCCGTGAAGGCCGAGATTGCCGCCGCGCGCCCCGAGGGGCGATGCATCCTGATAAAGGGAAGTCACAGCACCGGCCTCTGGCAGCTTCCCGAGATGCTCTGACATCACCTTGCGTGCCACCGGCGCAGTAGGGACAGAGTCTTGTCTTTGTCCGCAGCCCGCAAGGGCTTTTGGCTGGGAAATATTTTTTTTTTTTTTATATAATATTTTTTTATAATTTCTGCCCTTTAATACGCCTTTGGGGGGGGGGGGAAAAGACAAGACCCTGTCTCTACAACGTGGCCTCCCTTCTCCTCCCCTTTGGGGAGGTCGGGAGGGGCTTTCGTGTGGCTCCCTCTAAAAGGCAAGTGAGCCCTCGCCGTCGCCTTGCTGTATGTTGTAAAGATTGCTGTTGTTGCTCCGACACAGGTCTCACTTGCTGTTATAGTCAAGTCATAGTTTTACAAAAGTTGCTGGTTATGGTATCATGGTTTTAAAGATTAGAATCTGAATCCAGATTCAATGAACACATTATATGTATCCTTCATGCCTGGAGTGTGATATGATGTGTGTCTCAGACCAAGACCGGATATGGCGGCAGGTTTCTTGCTGTTATATAGGTATAATCCTATTTCGTATGATGTGAACTTTATTTCGTTATGACTTAACGTCGAATTTATTGCCGCACGGACATCAATGGCACTGCTTTCATTGAAGATAAGCTTTTCTCTATTGCTTTGAAACACTCTATATCCGATGCCACCGCCTATTGCGTCAGGTGTACGTAAGAATGTGCGTCCGTCTTCGTTGCTGTACAGCGTTAGCCTTGGTGTATAGTTAAATGTAACAGATAGCTTGTCGGCAGGCTTTACTCCGACAGATAATCTGAGAGAAATAGGTTCTATCCCATGCTGTCTAAACTCGTAGTTGATGGCACTTTCACAGAAAATAAAGCGCGGGGAAACTGTATCATCGTTATTGTTGCCAGCCATAAGGAGGCTTGGAAAAGCCCATAGAAAGGCTATAAATAAGCGTTTAATCATAATTCTTTTTTTATTTATTGAAAACGTCAGGATTCCATAATCTATAGCTTGAGAATGCGACATTGATACAAATCCTTAGTGATAGCTTTTCATCTTCGTTAGCATTGGATTTATTTATAATATCCATTACAGATTCGCTGTATTCAATGCACTCATCAGTGCTTTCTATTTCTCCTAATCCATTGACATAGGTTTCAATTACATCAATTAAATCTGCCATCTTAGGATTGTTCTTTCTCAAGTTTATATAGTAGCTATTCAATATGTCCTCTTCTGCACTGCCCTGTATAAAAGAGTTGGTCGCGATATTTCCAATCAGTTCGGAATCGTTGTATAATTGCCCTTCATTTAAATTAAATTCCCGCTCAAGTTCTTTTGCTACTTCAATAGTTAAATCTTTGGGTGTAATATTCTGCCAGTATTTGACACTGTTGTGTTTATCCAATAGCGACAGAATAACTTTGTTATGGTAGTATCCCGCACTATCTTCTTTCATCTGAATATTTGTATTACGGTCTAATTTCAATACGGTCTCGTCAACCTCAGCTCTCGTCATATTCTTGAAAATGCTATCGTTGTTATAATATATCGTTGTTTTCCGAGGTGATTTATTGTTGTTTGGGTTGGGGTCGACAGTTTGAACATCATCTTTGAATAAAAGATCAACGACTTTGGAAAAAGACGAACTGATAGCACCTGTTACAGCACCAGGGAATCCACCGCTCTTTAATCCGTCTGCAGCGCCTCTGGCATCAGCTGCAACAACTGTTTTGATACCCTTCCATAGATTCTTAATGGAAAACCCTCTTGTATCATCATTATATATGAAAGGAGGAATTCCAAGTCTTTTTGTATTGATACTGTCAATACTATAGCTTATCTGCTGTAAAGTGGATTTGTTGTCTATGGTTACCACACTCACTTTTTCAGATGAGCCTAAGTTTTCTTCATTGCTGCACGATGTAAATACACTTGTTGCAATCATGATGCCCATAAGACCAAATTTAAGTCTTTTCATTTTCTTGTTGTTAAATTGTAAATAGATAATTGAATTGTTCCCTCTCTCTGAGCGTTCGGGAGTTGTTCCCATTTTAGGCATGGCTGCCTTATTATAAAGTAGCGCTATAAATATAATCTGATTACTTGTTATAGTTCGATACTTCCTATGAAGCCGATGTTTCCGTATGTCAACCTTATTATATACTCTCCCGACAGGCTCTCCGGCAGGGCGTATGTCCGGCTGTCGGCGGTGATGATATCTTCGTATATCACCGTCTCCTCATCTTTGGCAGAAAGCAGTTCGATGCCGTATCCCGTCATGTCGGATTCAAAATATAGCGTGTGGTTGTCTATATATACATTGGGAATGCGAGCCGGAGCCTTGGGCTTAGAGTTTGAGTTAGAGCCAAGCTCATCTATATTACATCTTATTTGAAAGATGATTCTTTCATAGATGTTGCTGTATTCACCGTACTCGGCAGAGCAATGTAATGATGCGATAAGCATGCATGCGATAAAAACAAACTTTCTTTTCATACTTTTGGTTTTAAAATTGCTGCTGCAAAAGTATGAAAGAAAGTTTTTGCCGCCAAATAAATCGAGTACACATAGTACACACCTATCGGCATGGCAGCTGGTAATAAGTTGATAATACGGGCATTATGAGCAAAGTACATTTAGTACACACTTGCTCTTTTACTCGCATTTTATAGCTTTTGGATGTTTCTGTCGAGAGTTTTGGCTCCTTCCTCGTCAAACAATTTCTTGTTTATGATGCGCCTGATGTTTGATATTCTCTGCTTTGTCATGTCTGTCAGTGTAGCAATTTCAATTGGAGAGAATTGCAGTTTAGTAAGTATGCAGACATTTATTTCCTTCTGCGTCAATCCTGTTTGTATATCTGTAATTCTATTGTAGAAGTCAGGAAGGTGTTTGGCGGTCACCATGCCGAGCTCTTCCCACTCGGATGAGGCCGTGTTTTTAATCTTTGTTGCATTCTCGTGCAGTCGTCTGATAATGGCACATCCGAGAAGGGCCTGTTCTATGTTGCATATTTCCGGCAGGTCGTTTGTGTTTCGCAGCAGGTTTATTGCCTGTCTGAGGTCGTCGGTTTCCTTCTCCTTGCTTTCCTTGTAGCTGTCGAATCCCGATTTCAGCATGGCCATTTCTTTTTCGGAATCATTGTATTGGCATAACAGGTCGTAGTATCTTCTGTTTGTTTTTGCGATATATTTTCTGCTCTTCCGGCTCTGCCTCCTTATATACCTATATATATAGTAGCCCATAATGGCAGCAGCAATGAAGATTATGAACGATATATAGCGGTATTTTTCGGCTTCTTCTGTCTTGGCTTCGGCTATCTGCTGATTCTCGGTATAGTCGTAAAGAGCCTGCATCTTTATTATGTTTTCCGACGAAGCAAGAACTACCGTCGAATCGTTGGTAAGGGCGAACAGATGCGCGTATTTCACGGCAGAATCTGCAATGCCTATTTTATGATAGGTATCCATAAGGCCTCTGTATCCGGCTTCTGCGATACTTAAATCATCCTTGAACTCTAAGAGTTTTCTATAATAGAATATAGCGGAGTCGGGTTTGCCTGTGTTCTCATAGTATATGCCTTTGTTTGCGTAATAAAGCTCACGCCCTTTTGCTATATTTCCTTTATTGTCGAATAGTCCGGACTTTCCCTCAAACTCATCCATTTTGGCCTTTGCTTCAGAAAAAAGACCTTTTTTCTGATATATCGTTATCATCTGGGGAAGCATACCTGCTGCAAGTTCAGGCTCTCCTGCGTTCTTAAATCTTTTATAAGAATTATTGCTTATCCGTAAGACGGCATCATAATCTTTTTTTATGTAATAGGCATCTCCGAGGTGGTCGTAAAATATTATGGCTCCGATAGTGTCTCCAGCCTTTTCCGCATACCTCACAGCCTTCCACTCTGCCTCGATTTCCAGGTCGGGTGAGGCCTGCATGTGAAACAGCGTTGCTATCTGTCCGTAAATTCGGCTGAGCGTCTTGAAGTCGCAGTCGGCCTGTGTCGTGTCGGTTGCGGCCACGGCTTTCCTGTAGCATTCGAGGGCTTTTGGTGCATTTCCCCTGTCGCGGTATACGCCTCCGGCCATGTAGTAGGCTTTCATCCGGCTGCCGTGGTCGCTTCCGCTATTGTAGTATTCGGCCACCTCGTCCATGTATGTTATGGTGTCGAGGCTGATGTCGAGCTTGTCCATGGCTATGGTTTTCAGCAGCAGATGCTTCATCCGTTGTCTTTTCACGAGTTTCTTGCCGCTGGTTTCAATCTTTCTCAGCAAGGTCATTGCCGAGTCCGGACGGCAGTCGATGACGCTCTCGGCCGTCCGCAGCATCTTCTCCACCCTTTCATCTCCACATGCTGTGATGATGGCGGCAAGCATGATAAATGCAATCTTTCTCATACTTATTTATCAGCAAGTGGTGCAAATATACGAAAGAAATGGGAGAATAAGGTATTAATGTATGTATTTCTTCATCGTAGCCACTTGTCAAAGCGTGGTGCGAACATATCTATATCGCGTTGTGGAAGCCCGAGTCTCCTTGCTTCACCTCGCCATGATTGCATTATCGTCTTTACTTCGGTGATGATATTGCGGGCTTTTTCTTCGGACAGCATGTAGTCTTCGGCCGATTCTAAAAGGATGTTTAAGTCTGATTCGTTTGTCGAGCGGTTAATCAACAGACTCTGATTGCCGGCAAGTGTCGGGTTTATGTCGTATGCGGGGGACAGTATCCAGCCTTTAGGTGTCAATAAAAAGCCATGATTGCGGAAATGATCGTCTGAATTTCCGATGATGATATAGAACGCAACGCGGCGGTACAACTCCTCGAGGTTTTGGTCAACATTGCTTCCATGGCGGATGATGATATCCACGATGTCTGTATATCCATAGCCGGTTGCAGCGTTGTCTCCATCGGTAAGGCCCAGTAAAGTCAGTGCGGATGCAAAGTGTATCCGCTCTCCGCTCTTTGTCCTGTCAAATCGTTTGGAGAGTAATATGTGGTGGCTTCCCCCCGGAATTGTGCGTGTGTCTGCAACATTCAGTCCTGCTTTCCGCCCCATGAGATGACTGAAGTGCTCCCATCGGGCAATGTCATAATCGTCATTACGTGAGGGAAACTTCGCAATGGTGAGACAACCGTCGTCATCTACGACCGATGCTTTCGGTCTTGCGCCGCCGAGTGATGTACCCGGATGCAACAGTTGGGTCAGCCATTTCTTTTCCGGTAGCAGGTTCTTCTCTTCGCTTGCTTCAATCTCGTGGGCTGCGTGCATAAGTTCTCTGACACTTGCCAGAGGCGGAACCCGCAGGCCGGCATCACTGTTGATGAACCTGCCGCCCGGAGTTTCGGCGAATCTGAAGCCTCCCATCCGTGACGCATCATCGATGCCGGTAAGGTAGTCGAACGAGGTCATGCGGCGCACGGATCTCCTTTCGTCCGTTGCGGCAATCTGTTCACGGCGGTTAAGCAAAGTACGGCCCCAGCGGTCGGGGAGTGCATCGGAGAAGCATGCGAATATATCTTGCCCCGGTCTGGTGTATTGCATGCCGGGATAGTTCTGTAAATCCTCACTCAGGAACACATTGCCGTAGTTTACAAGCCACTCCTTATCGAAAGCAAACCCGTATGTTTCGTTGCCTCGCACGTAGTCGCAAGACAATTCTCCGATGAGTCGGGGCTTGTCGAACCAGTCAAAACCGGCATATACATATAGTTTCTGCATGGCTTATTCCTTTTTGGATGCACGTTGGCGATGTTTGAGACTTAAATCCTGCAGAGTGCGCCCGAGAGCATCTTCCTTGGCAAGGAGCAGGAGGTCGTCGTCCAGTTGTAGGGCATAGAGAACGCGGGCATATATGCCGATGGAGACTGTCGGCGACCCTTTCTCTATGCGTGTGACGGTAAGCGGTGAGCAGGTGGCACGTTCCGCAACCTGTGCTACCGACAGGTTGCGGCGCAGCCGTGCGAGCTTTATCTGCTCACCGACCAGCGCCATCTTCTGTTCCAGCTTCCGGGGCAACTTTGTTCCCATTGTGTTCTTTGCCATATCAATGCATTTTTTAATGTTGCAAAGATAGTAAATTTATTTATTATATGATACATTGCGCGGTTTAGAACACCGTTTTTCTTCCTTCTTTGATATATATTCTTCCCTTCTTCATGTCTTTCACGCGGATGCCGAGCGGGGTGTATGCCGGGCTGTCCTTGCCGGCGGCGGGCGTCACGGCGGTTATGGAGGATGGCGTCGCCGGCTTATCGTATGTCACCACGGGACATACGGCCATCGAGACGGGATCGTCCGAGTTTTCAAACCAGCGGCTCGTGCCGAGCGGATTGCCCTGCTCGTCCTCGTCTTCGACCAGTTGCCATGCGGTGGAGCGCTGCCCCTCGTCGCGCTTTATGCAGGCTATGGAGATGTCGTCGCTGATGTATGGCGGCGTGTCGGAGACGGCGTTGGGGAATCCGGAGACGACCACGAAGAAGTCGGTGGAAATCTCGGCCGCCTTGGGGAGGATGAAGCGGGTGGGCACCCACGCGTTAGGGTCGCACTGTATGTCGGCAGCCTTGATGCTCGTCGAGCTTAGTACGGCTCCCGGAGCGCCGTCGGCGCCGGGGGCGCAGATGCTCAGCGTGATGTCCGCGCCGGGCGAGATGGTGGTGTTCGAGTAGAAGTATACGTCGACGCTGTCTACCGTTGCCGCGGCGAGCGGCTTGCTGAAGTGCTCCGCAAAGGCGCTCAGTCCGAGCCAGTTAGACCCGGCATAGTTGCCGAACTGCCCGAAGTTGATGTTGCACAGGTCGTCATGCTCCTCGATGGCGATGTTCCAGACATACTGCGCGCCGCCCGCCTGGACGGCATACAGCATAATGTCGTCGTCGCTGCCGGCCTCGTTCGACGCCGTGAGCGACAGGCTGTAAGCGCCCTTTTTCATGTATTTCACCGTCGGGTTCTGCTCACTGCTCGTCTCGGGCGTGCCGCCGGCAAACTGCCAGTTCCATGCCGTGGGCATGCCTGTGGACAGGTCGCGGAACGTCACGGGCACGCCTGTGGGGATGAACGTCGCCGCGAAGGGCGACAGATAGCCCTCCTCCGGCATGCCGATGACGGCGTCGGGCTGCTGCTGCATCACCGTGACGTAGCCGTTGCGCACGGCAGTGTCCGTTCCCTTGCCGTCGCCCACGGTGAGGCGCACGCTGTATGTGCCGGCCTTGCCGTACGTCACCTTCGGGTTCTGCTCCGCCGAAGTGGCCGGCGTGGCGCCATCAAACTGCCATTTCCATGTCTTTATGTTGCCCTCGGAGCGGTCGTAGAACTGCACCTCCTCGCCGCAGTAGACCGTCACCTTGGCATCGTCGGCATCGTCTACCTGCATCACCTTGAACCCGTCGATGAGCTGGTCTTCGCCGTCGCTGCCCTTGTAGCGGAACGAGAACGTCACCCGCTTGCCCTCTATGCGCTTCAGGTCGAAGCTAAAGCGCTTCCATGCCTTCTCGTCGTAGGCCGTGGCCTGCGCCCACAGAAACTGGTTCATGAACTGCACCGTGTCGCCCGTGGCCACGTCGGTGGCATAGAACGTGTAGCTGCCGAAGAGCAGCAGGCCGGGACTGAACCAGTTGTAGTATTCCACAACGCTGTTCGGGCGTATGTCTATCTCCGGCGATGTGACGGTCTCGTCCTGATTGTCGCGGCTGTAGAATATGGCTAAGGAGTTTTCGTTGTCGGGGTCTATGCTGCCGAACGAGATGTTGTATCCGATGCCGGGGGCGAGTTGCCATGTGGCCTTGCTGTTTGTTGTGCTTACCGTCCACGTGGCGAAGTCATCGGCGGTGTCGAAGTCCTGACTGTAGTAGGTGGTGTATGAGAGGGCCGACGAGAACGCCGCCCTCAGTTCTTCGGCTCGTGAGCCGGCCGCCGTCATGGCGAGTAGGAGTAGTAAGAGTTTTCTCATTGTTATTGTTGTTTGGTTGTTTTGTCTTGTCCTTAACTTGCCGTGCCGTTTTCTTCACCGGCTCGTTTTATTTTCGTACTTTTGCACCGGTAAGCGGGCTGCTGCCCGTAAGAAAACTACTTAGCAATGACAGAAGAACTGGAGAGATACATTCTCGAACATATCGACGCCGAGGGCGACTACCTCTACCGCCTCTACCGTGCCACGAACGTGCATCTGCTGCACGGCCGTATGGCCAGCGGGCACCTGCAGGGGCGGCTCCTCCGCATGCTCGTGCGGATGATACGGCCGGTGAATATCCTCGAGATAGGCACGTTCAGCGGCTACAGCGCCATCTGCATGGCCGAGGGCCTCGAGCCCGGCGGCAAGGTCTATACCTACGAGATTAACGACGAGCAGGAGGAGTTCACCCGCCCGTGGATAGAGAATTCGCCCGTGGCCGACAGGATAGAGTTCATCATCGGCGACGCCGTCACCGAGGCGCCGAAGCTCGGCATCACATTCGACATGGCCTTCATCGACGGCGACAAGCGCACCTACCGCGAGGCTTACGAGGCCGTGCTCGCCATGCTGCGCCCCGGAGGGTTCATCCTTGCGGACAACACGCTGTGGGACGGCCATGTGGTAGACCGCGCCTACGACGGTGACCGCCAGACGCGCGGCATCGAAGACTTCAACGACTTCGTGGCCGCCGACAGCCGCGTGGAGCGCGTCATACTGCCGCTGCGCGACGGACTGACGATGATAAGGAAAAAGGAAGAGCCCCTCTTAATCTCCCCAAGGGGGAGAGAGTGTGAAGAAGTATGATTACTTTCATGCCCTAAAAGTTTCGGTTAGACTCTGCAACTAATCACATCTCTTCATTCTTCACTCTTCCCCTCCCCTTTGGGGAGGCTGGGTGGGGCTGTTCTAAACCACCTCCCAGATATCGTTTGTCTCGAGAAGCTCCATGAAGTTGTGATACTTCTTCTGCCGGCTGACCTCCTCTATCTGTGCCGTGACGGCATCGTTGTATGTCGGGGCCTCCACGTCGCGTATCACGCCGAGGGCCACGGGGAAGCCGTGCTCGTTGTCCATCATGGCCAGCTTGAGCTGCAGGGTGTTGTCTTCGCAGTGCGCGTCGTGCACGAGGATGTCGTCGAGCGTATATCCGTCCTTGCCTATCTCCACCACTTTCAGTCCGAATCCCTGCTGAACCAGTCCGTACTCGTTGTTCTCTCCGAACACGAGGGGCTCGCCGTGGCGCACGTATATGGCGTTTTTCTTGCGGCCCTCCTTGTTATATACGGTGTCGTGGCATCCGTTGTTGAATATCACGCAGTTCTGTAGAATCTCGCATACCGAGGCGCCCTTGTGGGCGTATGCCGCCTTGAGCACCTCGACGGTTGCCGGTGCGTCGGTGGCCACGGCCCGTGCGAAGAAGTGGCCGCGCGCTCCGAAGCACAGCTCTGCCGGGCAGAACGGGTCTTCCACGGTGCCGTAGGGGCTCGACTTCGATACGAATCCGCGCGGGCTCGTGGGCGAATACTGTCCCTTTGTGAGTCCGTAGATGCGGTTGTTGAGCAGAATCATGTTGATGTCGATGTTCCTCCTCATGGCGTGTATGAAGTGGTTGCCGCCGATGGCGAGTCCGTCGCCGTCGCCGCTGATCTGCCATACAGTGAGGTTGGGATTCGCCACCTTCGCTCCCGTGGCTATCGCGGCGGCGCGTCCGTGCACCGTCTGCATGGCGTAGGTGTTGACGTAGTAGGGCAGTCGGCTGGAGCAGCCGATGCCTGAAATCACCGCGATGTCGTGCGGGGCCACGCCCACCTCGGCCATGGCCTTGTGGAGCGATGCGAGGAAGAAGTGGTCGCCGCATCCCGGGCACCAGCGGGGCTGGCCTTTCTTGTAGTCGGCGGCGGTGAAGCCCCCCTCAGTCCCCCCAAGGGGGGATGAAGCAGAGGTTATGTTGCTTGTCTTGTTTGTATCCATAAGTTACTCCTTTATTTTTGGGTTCCTGTTCAATATCTTTGTTCCTGGTTTTGGTTGTAGGGACATATTCTTGTATTTGTCCGTAGCCCGTAAGGGCTTTTGGCTGTGCCGGATGTCATATACATCTGCTCTCGCATTCCTTTATCATACTGTTTATGTCGTCGGCATCGTCTCCGCACATTGCATTCAGCTTGTCCTTATCCCATCTTTCGGGGTTTAGGAGGATGTATTCGTTGATTTTGTCATACGAATGCTGGTTGCGGATGATGTGGTCGTAGAATCTGAACTGCCACAGCTTGCCGTCAAACCGTTTCCATCCCTTTTCCTTAACACCGCGTATGTATTCGACGGTGGTCTTGCTTTTGAAATAGCGTATTATGCCGGATATTCCGGTATCGCCATCTGCTGATATGCCTATTATGCAGTGCAGGTGGTTCGGCATGACCGCCATGTTTGTCATGGTGATGCCGCGGTGGTATGCCACGGCTTTCTCAAGCACGCCCTTCACCATCATTCCTGCCTCGTTGTGAATCATCCGTCCGTTGCTTACCGTGCCGAACATCTCCGCCCTCTGGTTTGTCACTATCGTGATGAAATAATACCCCGGAGTGGAATAGTCGTATCCCTGGAGTCTTATGTTCTTTCTTTGCGGATAGTCTTTAGCAGGTTCCATGTCTTTAGCGGGTTGCGGACAGATACTGGCGGGTTGCGGACAGATACGAGAATGTGTCCCTACAATTATGTGGCCTGTCGCTGTTACGGTAATCAGGCTTTTCCCGCTTCTCCCAACAGAGCTGCGAAATGAGAGGTAAGCTCGCTCACCACGAACGGCTGTCCCTTCACCTCATTATACTGCACGGGCACGAAGCCGTCGACCTTGGCGCGCAGCCATGCGGCCAGCTGGCCGAGGTTCTGCTCGGCGACGACGACCTTCGGGTATGCGAGGAGCACCTCGGCGGTGTTGGCGGGCAGCGGGTTGATGTATCTGAACTGTGCCAGCGCCACCTTGTGGCCCCGTGCGCGCAGCTCGTCCATGGCCGAGTAGAGATGTCCGTAGGTGCTGCCGAAGCCCACGATGAGCAGTTCGGCGTCGTCCTTGTCGCCGTCGACCTCGAGGTCGGGCACGGGGATGCGCGCCACTTTCTCCGCCCTCAGGCGGCACATCGTGTCGTGGTTCTCGGGTTCGGTGCTGATGGCGCCAGTGCGGCCGTCCTTCTCCAGTCCGCCGAGTATGTGGGTGTAGCCCTCCTGTCCGGGCACCGCCCAGTAGCGTGCCATCGTCTCCGGGTCGCGCTCGTAGGGCGTGTAGTGCCCTTTCTGCTCCGGCTTCACGCGGTGCGGGGTTATCGCGGGCAGCGTCTCCATCGTTGGCAGCTTCCATGCCGCCGAGCCGTTGGCTATGAAAGCGTCGGTGAGCAGCATCACGGGGGTGAGGTGCTCGAGCGCTATCTTGGCTGCGGCGTATGCCGCGTCGAAGCAGTCGGTGGGGCTTGTGGCGGCTATCACGGGCATGGGGCTCTCGCCGTTGCGGCCGTAGAGGGCCTGCAGCAGGTCGGTCTGCTCGCTCTTTGTGGGCAGGCCCGTCGACGGACCGCCGCGCTGCACGTCTATGATCACGAGCGGAAGCTCGTCTATCACGGCCAGGTTGATGGCCTCAGACTTCAGGCAGATGCCGGGGCCGGATGTCGACGTGGCGGCGAGTGCTCCGGCGAAGGCGGCGCCGATGGCGCTGGCGCAGCCCGATATCTCGTCTTCACACTGCACCGTGGTCACTCCGCACGACTTGTGCTTGGCCAGCTCGTGCAGTATGTCCGTGGCCGGGGTGATGGGGTATGAGCCGAGAAAGAGCTTCAGTCCGGCCTTCTCGGCGGCGGCGATGAGGCCGTAGGCCGTGGCCTTGTTGCCTGTGATGTCCATGTAGCGGCCGGCCACCTTCTCCTTCGACTCGATGCGGTAGGTCGCCGGCACGCCTGCGTGCACGTTGTGGCCGTAGTCGTATCCGGCCTGCACCACCTTTATGTTGTTCTCCGCTATCTGCGGCTTCTTGGCAAACTTGTCGCGCAGGAAGCCGGCCACGAGGTTCAGGTCGCGGTTGAAGAGCCAGCAGACGAGGCCGAGGGCGAACATGTTGCGGCATTTCAGAATGCTCTTGTTGTCCATGCCGCTGCCTTCGAGGCAGTCTTTCACCATCGTCGTGATGGGGCAAGCCACCACGCGGTCGGGGTCGATGCCCATCTCGCCGAGATAGTCTTCGCCGGCAAACTGTGCCTTCTCGAGGTCTTTCGGTCCGAAGCTGTCCGTGTCGATGATTACCGTCGCCTGCGGCTTGGTGAACTTATACTGCGTCTTGAGGGCGGCGGCGTTCATCGCCACGAGCACGTCGCACTTGTCGCCCGGCGTGTATACGCGGCCGGCGCCGATGTGCACCTGGAATCCCGAGACGCCCGTGAGCGACCCTTGCGGGGCGCGTATGTCTGCCGGATAGTCCGGGAAGGTGGATATGCCGTTGCCGACCGTTGCCGACACCGTGGAGAAGATGTTGCCTGCGAGCTGCATTCCGTCGCCGGAATCGCCCGAGAAGCGGACCACGACGTGGTCGAGCTCCTTCACTTCCAATTTTTCTGCCATATAGTATACTTGTCTTTGAATGATTATTCAGCGGATATGCAAAATCGGCCGCAGCGGGCTTGCGCCGCCACGGCAGATGTATCGTCTGCAAAATTAGTAAAGTTTATCGATATGGCAAGGTCTTTTCATGCTTTTCTTACATATTAAAAGGAAAATTGCCGATATCTTGCCATATTGTAGCGGCGGGGCTGCGAGAAGGGGATTGTGGATAGTGGGGAGCCCTCGGAGATATCCGACAGCTCTCAAAAGCTCTTGGCTCAGCTCTCAAAAACACTTTTGACAGCTCTCAAAAACGCGTTTGACAGCGGGCAGGAAGCAACAGCGGGTTGCCGGTCGCACCGTCGCGGGTGCTCCGCGGCACCGTCAGAACGGCCTCGTTGCATCATCACGAGGCCATCGCTGCCTGCCGGGCGCTACAGCCTTCCGTCTTCGAGATAGCTGTAATAGCGGCCGTCGGTGATGATGAGATGGTCTGCCAGGTGTATGCGCATCAGGTCGCAAGCCTTCTTGAGGCTTTGGGTGATGGTGTCGTCATGCCGGCTCGGGGTGGCGTTGTTGCTCGGATGGTTGTGGCAGAGCGCCACGGCGGTGGCTCCGCAGAGCAGCGCCTCCTTGATGATGATGCGCACGTCGACTGACGTGTCGGTCAGTCCGCCCTGGCTGATGCGTATCTTCCGCATCAGGCGGAAGCTGCTGTTCATCAGCAGTATCCACGCCTCCTCGGTGTGCAGGTCCTGCATCAGCGGGTGCATGTGGTTGTAGATGGCCGTTGCCGAGCGCAGGTCGGGCAGTTCCTCTGCCTTCTCGAGCTGTCGGCGCTTGCCCAGTTCGCAGGCTGCGAGTATGGTGACAGCCTTGGCTGTGCCGATGCCGTTGTAGGCCGTCAGGCTGTCCACGGTCATCTTTCCGAGCGCGTTCAGGTTGTTGCCGCAGTCGCCGAGCACCCGCTTCATCAGTTCCACGGCGCTCTCGCGGGCCGAGCCGGAACCGATGAGGATGGCCAGCAGCTCCGCACTCGAGAGAGCCTGCGGCCCGAGGCGCTCGAGCTTCTCGCGCGGCCGGTCGTCCTCGGCCCACTGGCAGATGCTCAGTTTCCTGGTGATGTCTGTGCTCATGGTATGATGTGGTCAGCTGTAGAAGTTCTTTTCAAATGCCTGAAACTCGTCCTTGCCCCTCACGCAGCGCTTCCACCACGCCTCGATGAAGCCGAATCCGTAGCCCATGAGCTGGGTGAAGGCCGCGCCGACGGAGAGCAGTCCTATCTTCAGGCTGCGGTTCTGCACGGCCGAGTCGGCGGCGATGATGAGGCAGTAGGCTATTATCGGCAGCCACGGCAGTGCGCAGAGCGCGTACCAGCGGTGGATGTCGTCGAACTCCATGAGCACGCGTCCCACGGCCGACGTCAGCACGAGCCCTATCACCCCGACGGTGAACACCGTGGGAAGCAGGTGCACGGCCTTGAGCGACTCGGGGTATTTCCTGTACAGGTTGATGCGGGCGATGCCGCTGTTGTATACCTGCCTGAAGAACTTGCGCATGTCCGTGCGGCGCTTGTGCCACACCCACGCCTCCGGGAAGAGGCGGCAGCGGCAGCCGGCCTTGAATATCCGGATGCTGAAGTCGATGTCTTCGCCGAACCGCATGCGTGAGAATCCGCCGAGACGCATGTATACGTCGCGCCTGATGCCCATGTTGAACGAGCGCGGGTAGAATTTGTCGAGCTTCTTCTTGCCGCCGCGTATGCCGCCGGTGGTGAAGAAGCTGGTCATTGAGTAGGAGATGGCCTTCTGCGTGTCGGTGAACGAGGGGTGGGCGCAGTCGGGCCCGCCGAAGGCGTCTGCCGGCTCGCGGAGCAGCTCGTCGTCGACGGCCTGCATGTATCCCGGGGGCAGCACGACGTCGGAGTCGAGCACGATGAGATACTCGCCCGAGGCCCGTTCGGCTCCGTAGTTGCGGCTCTGGCCGGGGCCGGAGTTCGGCTTCATGTAGTATTTCACGTCCAGTGCGGCCTTGTATCTGTCGGTGACGGCGCGGCAGTCGCGCTCCGAGCCGTCTTCGACGATTATCACCTCAAAGTCTTTCAGCGTCTGGCCGGTGAGGCTCTGCAGCAGTTCGTCCACCTCGTCGGGGCGGTTGAACACGGGAACGATAACGGAATACTTCATTTTGTGGCGTAATTGATTTACGGGTTAAACGGTGAAAAACAAATTGTCGGACAGTGAACGGTTCCGGGCGGCCTTTCAGGCACGCAGTGACCAGGCATCGTTCACAGTCCGACAACTCTCATGAGGCCCCTCCCGACCTCCCCAAAGGGGAGGAGAAGTGAAGATTGAAGAGTGGATGAGGGGCTTCCCCTCCCCTTTGGGGAGGTCGGGAGGGGCTTCCCTCTTATTCCTTCACGCGCTGCAGGTAGCTGCCGTCGCGTGTGTCTACCTGTATGAGGTCGCCCTCGTTGATGAACAGGGGCACGCGTACCTCCACGCCGGTCTCAAGCGTTGCGGGCTTCGTGGCGTTCGTGGCGGTGTCTCCCTTGATGCCGGGCTCGCTGTGCGTGATGCGCAGGTTGGTCTTCACGGGCATCTCGGCGTAGAGGATGGTCTCGGTGTCGGCATCGCTCACCACCTCCACGACGTCGCTCTCCTTCATGAAGTCGACGCCTGTGATGAGGTCCTTGGCGATAGGCACCTGGTCGTATGTCTCTTGGTTCATGAATATGTAGTCGGCGCCCTCCATGTAGAGATACTGATACGGGCGGCGCTCAACGCGCACGTCCTCGAGAGCCTCGCCGATGTTGAAGCGCTTTTCCAGCACGCGGCCGCTTACGACGTCCTTCAGTGTGGTGCGCATGATGGTGTTACCCTTGCCCGGCTTCACGTGCAGGAAGTCGATGCAGAAATACAGCTTGCCGTCCATGCGGATGCAAGTACCTTTCTTGATGTCTTGTGACTTGATCATGATCTGTAACTTATAATTTGTTAACTATTAATCGCTTTTACGGCTGCAAAGGTAAGGAAAAAATGGAAAAAACGTAAAACAACGCGCTAAAAATCACATATTTCTTGGTTATTTCGAAATTAATAAGTAATTTTGCAGCCCAAAAGCGTAAGAATAATAACATAAAAATATAAAACAAATGAAAAGAACATTCCAGCCGCACAACAGGAGAAGAGTGAACAAGCACGGCTTCCGTGAGAGAATGGCAACAAAGGACGGCCGCCGCGTACTGGCAGCCCGCCGCGCCAAGGGCCGTAAGAAGCTTACCGTTTCAGACGAGCACCACGGAAAGTAATCCGGCAGTCACCGACTGAAAACAAGTTGGCAGCACGGGGCAGAAACGCATGTTTCTGCCCCGTGCTGTTCTTTTTATCCCCCTTTATGCATCTCCTATTGGAGATTATTTTGTATCTTTGCCGTATTAAAGGCATATTATGAAGTCAAGAGTATTTTTCGGCAAGTTCGTCAGTGCCTATCTGCTGGGCCACCTCGCAGCCATGGCGGCGGTGTTGGCGCTGCTCTGCTTCGGCGTGAAGTACGGGCTCGAGGTATACACCCACCATGGCGAGAGCATCCCCGTGCCCGACCTTAACGGCATGGACTACGAAAAGGCATACAGCCTGCTCGGGCGCAACGGTCTGCGGGTGGTGGTCAGCGACTCGGGATATAACAAGCGCCTGCCGGCAAACTGCGTGCTGGCGCAGAACCCGGTGGCCGGCCTGAAGGTGAAGACCGGCCACGTGATATACGTCACGGTGAACTCGTCGTCGTCGCCCACGCTCGTCATCCCCGACCTTATAGACAACAGCAGCGCCCGCGAGGCCAAGGCCAAGCTCACGGCCATGGGCTTCAGACTGCTCGAACCGCAGTATGTCACGGGAGAGAAAGACTGGGTGTACGGCATCATCTGCCGCGGGCACAGGGTGGCATCGGGTGATGTGGTGTCGATAGAGACGCCGCTGACGCTCGTCATCGGCAGCGGCACATACGACGACAGCGAGACCGACATGGACTTCGACGCCGCTGGATATGAGGACGTGCATGCCGATGCAGACGAGTTTGAGGAGGTGGAGGCACCGCCTGCCGCCGGCGAGACGGAGACGCCGGACGCCTCACATATTTAATAAGGACACTTGATGACAGAGGATATAGAAGATATAGAGCTGGCCGACGACGAGGGACAGCAGATGCTCTACGAGCACTACAGGTTCACCGCAGACCGCGGGCAGGTGCCGGTGAGGATAGACAAGTTCATGTGCGAGAAGCTGCAGCACTCCAGCCGCAACCGCATACAGAAGGCGGCGGAGGCCGGATTCGTGCACGTCAACGACCGCCCGGTGAAGAGCAACTACAAGGTGAGGCCGGGAGACGTGGTCACCCTGATGCTCGACCGGCCGCACTACGACACCTCTATAGAGCCAGAGGACATACCGCTCGACATCGTATATGAAGATGATGAGCTGATGGTGATAAACAAGCCGGCGGGCCTCGTGGTGCATCCTGGATGCGGAAACTTCACCGGCACGCTGGTCAACGCCGTGGCGTGGCATCTGCGCGGACTGAGCACCTACGACCCGAACGACCCGCAGGTGGGCCTCGTGCACCGCATCGACAAGGATACGAGCGGACTGCTCGTCGTCGCCAAGACGCCGGAGGCCAAGACGGAGCTCGGCGCGCAGTTCTTCAACAAGACGACGCACCGCAGCTACAACGCCCTCGTGTGGGGCAACTTCTCTGAAGACGGCGGCCGCATAGAGGGCAACATCGGGCGCGACCCGAAGGACAGGCTGCGCATGGCGGTGTTCCCGCCGGGCTCGGAGACTGGCAAGCACGCCGTCACCCACTACCGCGTGATGGAGCGCTTCGGCTATGTCACGCTCGTGGAGTGCATCCTCGAGACGGGCCGCACCCACCAGATACGCGCCCACATGAAGCACATCGGCCACCCCCTGTTCGGCGACGAGCGCTACGGAGGCACGGAGATACTGCGCGGCGAGCGCACCGGCAGCTACCGGCAGTTCGTCATGAACGCCTTTAAACTCTGCCCGCGCCAGGCCCTGCACGCCCGCACGCTCGGTTTCGTGCATCCCGCGACCGGGGAGCAGATGGACTTCACGTCGGCCCTGCCCGCCGACATGGAAGCCCTCATAGACAAGTGGAGGCGCTATTTCGGCAGCGCGCTCACGCCGCCGGCATCCGAATGACAGATTACAGATAAAGCAACAGCTAAATAAACAAGATACAATGAAACACCTAAAGAAAAATGTGGCCATCGTGTGTGGCGGAGATTCATCAGAGCACGGCGTGTCTTTGCGTTCTGCCCGTGCGCTGTATTCATTCTTTGACAAAGAGCGTTACAATATATATATAGTGGAGATAAAGGGCCAGGACTGGCACGTGGAGCTGCCCGGCGGCATCACCGCACGCATCGACCGCAACGACTTCTCGTTCGTCGAGGACGGCCATGCGGTGCAGTTCGACTATGCCTACATCACCATCCACGGCACTCCGGGCGAGAACGGACTGCTCCAGGGCTACTTCGACCTTATCGGTCTGCCGTACTCCACGAGCGGGGTGCTCGTCGAGGCCATGACGTTCGACAAGTTCGTGTTCAACCAGTACATGCGAGGCTACGGCGTGCTCGTGGCCGACAGCCTGCTCATCCGCAAGGGATATGAGGAGATTGTCAGCGACGACGAGGTGGAGCGGCGCATCGGAATGCCCTGTTTCGTGAAGCCCGCGGCCGACGGCAGCAGCTTCGGCGTGTCGAAGGTGAACGACAAGGACCAGCTCGCACCCGCCATAAGGAAGGCCATGATGGAGAGCCCGGAGGTGATGGTGGAGTCGTATATCAAGGGAACGGAGATATCGGTGGGATGCTACAAGACGAAGGACAAGGCCGTGGTGCTGCCCGCCACGGAGGTCGTGCCCGCCACGGAGTTCTTCGACTACGACGCCAAGTACAACGGAAAGGTGCAGGAGATAACGCCGGCGCGCCTCTCGGAAGACACCACGCGACGCGTGCGTGAGATCACGAGCCATATCTACGACATACTCCACTGCAACGGAATAATACGCATCGACTACATCATTGCCCGCGGAAAGGGCAGCGACGGCAGCGAGGTGGACAAGATATACATGCTCGAGGTGAACACCACGCCGGGCATGACGGCCACGAGCTTCATCCCCCAGCAGGTCAAGGCGGCCGGAATGGAGATGCGCGACGTGCTCACGGACATTGTGGAGAACCAGATATAAGAGCCTATGAAAGTACCATCACAGTTTGACGGGATACGCCCTTTCGAACCGGAAGAGCTGCCCGCAGCGTTCGACAGGCTTCTTGCCGACCCGCAGTTTCAGGCCGTCATAGGCCATGTGCTGCCCGGAGTGCCCGTTGAGGCCGTGGCGGCGAAGATGCGGCAGTGCCGCACGAACCTTGAGTTTCAGCAGGCGTTCTGCTACGGTTTCCTCGAGAACCTGCTGCGGACGGCATCCGACGGATGCACCATGGACGCCTCGCGGGTAGACACCGCCGGGCGCTATACCTTCGTGAGCAACCACCGCGACATAGTGCTCGACTCGGCATTCCTCGACAAGATGCTCATCGACTCGGGCTTCGGCACTACATGCGAGATTGCCATCGGCGACAACCTGCTCGCCGCTCCGTGGATTGAGGACCTCGTCAAGGTGAACAAGTCGTTCATCGTGCGCCGCGGGGCGGGCGTCAAGGAGATGCTCGTTAACAGCCGCCTGATGGCAGAGTACATGCACTTCGTGGTGCAGCAGAAGAACGACAACATCTGGATTGCGCAGCGCGAGGGACGCGCCAAGGACAGCGACGACCGCACGCAGCAGTCTGTCCTGAAGATGATGGCCATGGGCGGAGAGGGCAGCGCGGCCGAGCGCCTCATGCAGCTGCACATCGTCCCGCTGGCGATATCATACGAGTATGACCCGTGCGACTATCTGAAGGCGCGCGAGTTTCAGCTCAAGCGCGATGTCGGGGGATGGAAGAAGACCAAGGCCGACGACGTGCTGAGCATGCAGACGGGCATCACCGGCCGCAAGGGAAGGATACACTATCATTGTGCGCCGTGCATCGACGGATGGCTGGCGACGCTCGACCCCGCCATGCCGAAGGGTGACTTCTTCGCCGCCGTGGCCGCTCACATCGACCGCGAGATACACTCAGGCTACCGGCTGTATCCCTGTAACTACGCCGCCGCCGACATGCTGACGGGCAGCGACACCTTTGCCGGGCGGTATACGGCGGAGGAGAAGGCCGCCTTCATCAGCTATATAGACGGTCAGATGGCGAAGATAGACCTGCCGGAGAGAGATGACGAGTTCCTGCGCGGCCGCATGCTGACGATGTATGCCAACCCCGCCATCAACAAGATGGCCGCCACCGGCGCGGCCGGAGAATGACGTGCATGCGATGAGAAAGATACTGATGATGATTGCGATGGCTGCCCTTGCCGCTTGCGAGAACGAGAGTTACGAAAGCGGCACGGGCAGCCTGTCGCTTACTACGGCCGATTTCGTCGAGGTGTATACCGACGGCAGTGCCGCCGTCAGCCGCGTGGTTACCGACGACGGCGAGCAGCTGAGCCTGTCGCACGCCCCCGCCGCGGAGTGGATAAACCGCCCCGACACGGTATACCGCGCCGTGCTTTACTACGACCGCACCGCTGATGAGGCCGTGTCGCCCGTCAGCGTGGTGCCCGTTCCGGTGCTGCGCCCCGTTCCTGCTGCGCAGTTTGAGGCCATCCGCACCGACCCCGTGCGGTTCGAGAGCCTGTGGGCGAGTGCCGGCGGCCGCTATATCAACATCGGCATATACCTCAAGAACGGGACGACCGGCGATGCCGACAGCCGCCATACGGTGGGCATTATCCTCGACGGGGTGACGCGCAACGCCGACGGCACAAGCACGGCACGCCTCCGTCTCTATCACGATCAGGGCGGCGTGCCTGAATATTACTCCACGAGGTATTATATCAGCATTCCCGGCGAGGCCGTCGGAGCCGACTCGGCAGCGGTCACCATCGCCACATACGACGGCGCAGTGGAGCGCCGCGTGCGACTGAAATGATTGCTTTATTTCACGACATTGTAGGGACATAGCTCGTCTATGTCCTCAAGCCTCAGACTTAATAAGACGCAGAAGCCTCAGGCCTCACGGACTTTGGACATAGACGAGCTCTGTCCCCGCTTGGTTTGTAACATAGAAAGCAGGGATGAGGGTGTCTTCCTCCCTTTCTCCTCCCCTTTGGGGAGGCCGGGAGGGGCTTCCGGGGGCTTCACTTCACCCCAGCCTTCAACCCTCTGATGACGGCACTGGAGAATCCGGCGTGCTCCATCTCGTTGAGGCCGCGGATGGTCAGTCCGCCGGGGGTGGTCACCTTATCTATTTCCGCTTCGGGGTGGTTGCCGTTTGCAAGGAGCAGGTCTACGGCGCCCTTGACGGTCTGGAGCACGATGTGCTTGGCGTCATTAGCGCGGAAACCCAGCTCCACGCCGCCCTCAGATGCCGCCCGTACGTAGCGCATGGCGTATGCTATGCCGCACGAGGCGAGGGTGGTGGCGGCGGGGAGCAGGCGCTCCTCCGTTATCATGCAGCTGCCGCTGTCGTCGAAAATCTGCTTTATCGCCTTGGTCTGCGCCTCGCTTGCGCCCACGGGCACGGCGAATGTCATGGAGCTGCGCTCCGCTATCGCTATGTTGGGGATGACGAGGAACAGCGCAGGGAGGCTGCCGTCGTCTTTCCGCATCCACTCCATGATGGTGGCGGAGGGCAGTCCCGCCACCACCACCACGAGTATCTGACGGCTGTAGTCCATCACCGGCTTTATCTCCTTGAGCACCGTCTCGGCCACCCATGGTTTCACTGCCACGCACACGATGTCGGCTCCTTCCGCCGCCACGCCGTTGTCGGTGGTCAACGATGCGCCGCTGTCGGCGAAGCGGTCGAGCGCGCCCTGCGTGCGGTTGGATACCGTGATATCTTTCGGACTGAATATGCTGCCTTTAAGGAAGCCTCTTGCCATTGCGCCGCCCATTGCGCCGGCACCTATTACTGATATTTTCATGATGATAGCCCCTCCCGGCCTCTCAGAATGGAAAGCCCCTCCCAGCCTCCCCAAAGGGGAGGGGATTGGAGCAGGTTCATTGAATGTTTATAATATTAATTTCTGTTGCCATCCCTTCTCTCCCCCTTTGGGGAGCTGGAGAGGGCCTTTTTCAGTTTCCCAATAAATTCATCCGCCATTTCCTTGGTGAAGCACAGCGGCGGGAGCAGGCGCAGCAGGTTAGTGCCGCTGCAGCCGGTGAACACGTGCTGCCCGTAGACGAGGCGCTCGCGCACGGGCTTCTGCGGTATGTCCAGCTCGATGCCTATCATCAGTCCGCGGCCGCGGATGTCGGTGATGTGCTGCTCGCTCTGCTTCAGTTCGTTGAGGCGGGCCATGAGATAGTCGCCCGTCTGCCGGGCGTTCTCCACGAGGTTCTCGCCCTCTATCACGTCGAGCACGGCCAATGCCGCGGAGCATGCGAGATGGTTGCCGCCGAAGGTGGTGCCGAGCTGGCCGTACTTGGGCGCAAACTCAGGCGAGATGAGCACGCCGCCCATGGGGAAGCCGTTGCCGATGCCCTTCGCCACGGTGATGATGTCGGGGCGGATGCCCAGCCACTGGTGGGCGAAGAACTTGCCCGAGCGGCCGTAGCCGCACTGTATCTCGTCGCAGATGAGCACCGTGCCGTGCTTCTTGCAGGCCGCCTGCAGGCCCTGGGCAAACTCCTCGGTTGCCATCCGTATGCCGCCTACGCCCTGTATGCACTCTATTATCACCGCGCAGACGTCGCCTTTCTGCAGCTCGGCCTCCCATGCGGCGAGGTCGTTGAGCGGCAGGTAGGTCACGTGGCCGTTGGCGTTGATGGGCGCGATGATGTTCGGGTTGGCCGTGGCCTCGACCGCAAGCGATGTGCGGCCATGGAAAGCCTTGTCGGCGGAGAGCACGCGCGTGCGTCCGTTGGTGAACGATGCCAGCTTCAGCGCGTTCTCGTTGGCCTCGGCGCCGCTGTTGATGAGAAACAGCTGATAGTCGTCGTAGCCGCTCGCACGTCCTAAGCGCTCGGCCAGTCCGGCCTGCAGCGTGTTTATCACGGAGTTGCTGTAGAAGCCGAGGCGTCCCAGCTGCTCGCTCACCTTATTTATATAATGCGGGTGACAGTGGCCTATGCTTATCACGGCATGGCCGCCGTAGAGGTCGAGATACTCCTGCCCGTGGTCGTCCCACACGCGGCAGCCCTCGCCCTTGACGATGTTAACGTCGAATAATGGATATACGTCAAATAGGTTCATAATGGAAAAGAAGCCCCTCCCGGCCTCCCCAAAGGGGAGGGGATTGGAGCAGGTTCATTGAATGTTTATAATCTTAATCTCTGTTGCCATCCCTTCTCTCCCCCCCCCACTTGGGGGAGTCGGAGGGGGCTTTAGAATGCCGATGCTTTTAAATTCAAACCAGTTTTCTCTCCGATGCCAAACATGATATTCATGTTCTGCACGGCTTGGCCGACGGCGCCTTTCAGCAGGTTGTCGATGCACGAGGTGACGAGCAGCTTGTCGCCATACTTGTCGCAGTGGATGAGCGCCTTGTTCGTGTTCACCACCTGCTTCAGGTCGATGGGGCGGTCGGAATAGTGCGTGAAGGCCGCGTCGCGGTAGAAATCCTTGTATGCCGCCACGATGTCCTCTATCGGAGCGTCGGTCTTTACGACCTCCGTGGCGAAGATGCCGCGGGCGAAGTCGCCGCGGTAGGGGATGAAGTCGATGGCGGCGTCGAGCGTGCCCTGCACCTGCGTGAGGCTCTGGCGTATCTCCGGCACGTGCTGGTGGGTGAACGCCTTGTATATGCTCATGTTGCCCGTGCGCCACGAGAAGTGGGTGGTGGCGGCAGGCTTCTGCCCTGCGCCGGTGGAGCCCGTGATGGCGTTCACGGCCACGTCTTCCTTTATCAGTCCCATCTTCGCTGCCGGCAGCAGGCCGAGCTGTATGCACGTGGCGAAGCATCCGGGGTTGGCGACGTGCTGCGCCGCGGCGATGCGGTCGCGGTTTATCTCCGGCAGACCGTAGACATAGTCGTTGCCGGGAGCCGCAAGGCGGAAGTCCTGCGCAAGGTCGATTATCTTCACGCCCTCCGGAATGCTGTGCTCTTTAAGAAAAGCCCCGCTCTTGCCGTGGCCGAAGCAGAAGAACACCACGTCGACCTTGTCGAACGGCATCTCCGACGTGAACGTCATGTCGGTGTCGCCGGTGAGTCCCCCGTGTACGTCGGCCACGGGATTGCCTGCGTTGCTCTCGCTGTTGGCAAAGACAATCTCTGCCTCGGGGTGGTTGAGCAGCAGGCGGATGAGTTCGCCGCCGGTGTAACCGGCAGCGCCTAATATTCCAACATTTATCATCTTATCAAATTCTTGTTGTTAGGAATTATGGCCCACAGTATCGGATAGAGAATGATACCGCTGAAAGCCGTGAATACTGTGAGCATTGCGTAAATGACGCGGATTATAATAGGGTCGACATTCATATACTCAGCAATGCCTCCACAGACTCCGGCAATCTTTTTGTCGGCAGACAATGTAAGTTTCTTGTTCATTGTCCTTGCGCCTTTACCGCTTCTCGCTTTTGTGTATTCCGTAGTAAGCGCGGAGCGCGGTGCTTGAAACTTTGATGAATCCTTTTGCCTCGTCGGCTGTCCATCCCGTCTGCGTCTCGCCGTACTCGCCGAGCTTCGACTTCGTCAGGTCGTCGGGCGAATCAACGCCCACGGTGTCGAAGCCGTAGGGGCGGAGCCGCAGGATGGCCGTGCCGTTTACGTTGCGCTGCGATGATGTCAGCATGGCCTCGATGTCAGGCATCACCGGCTCGAGATACTGGCTCTCGTGGAGGAACATGCCGTACCAGTTGGCCACCTGGTCCTTCCAGTACTGCTGCCACTTGCTCAGCGTCGACTTCTCAAGCAGGCGGTGAGCCTCGATGATGAGTTTCGGGGCGGCAGCCTCGAAGCCCACGCGGCCCTTTATGCCGATGATGGTGTCGCCCACGTTGCAGTCGCGGCCGATGGCATACGACGCACCGATTTCCTCAATCTTCTGAATGGCCTTCACCTTGTCATCGAACGCCTCGCCGTTCACGGCCACTATCTCGCCCTTCTCGAACGTAATCTTCAGCAGCGCCTCCTGCTCCGCTGCCGTCACGTGCTTCAGGTAAGCCTCTTCGGGCAGGCCCTGCGTCGGGTCGAGCAGTTCGCCGCCGCAGATGCTCGTGCCCCAGATGCCCACGTTGTATGAGTATTTCAGCTTGGTGAAGTCGGCCGAGAATCCGTTGGCGTTCAGATAGTCCACCTCTTCCTTGCGCGTCAGGTTGCGGTCGCGCGTCAGCGTGATTATCTCCACGCCCGGCGCCATGACGAGGAACGTCATGTCGAAGCGTATCTGGTCGTTGCCCGCACCTGTTGAGCCGTGTGCTATGGCGTCGGCGCCGATCTCGTTGGCATAGCGTGCTATGGCGATGGCCTGGAAGATGCGCTCCGACGATACCGAGATAGGGTAGCAGTTGTTGCGCAGTACGTTGCCGTATATCATGTATTTCAGCGATTTCTCGTAGTACTCCTGCGTCACGTCGAGCGTCACGTACTTCACGGCGCCCAGCTTGTAGGCGTTCTCCTCGTTCTTCTTCAGCTGCTCAGCGCTGAATCCGCCTGTGTTTGCGCAGGCGGCATAGACCTCGTATCCCATCTCTTTGGTGAGATACATCACATTGTAGCTTGTGTCGAGTCCGCCACTGAAAGCTACCACTACTTTCTTCTTTGCCATATTATTTTGTGGTTATTGTTTTTTTAGGGGTTATAAGATTTATAAGAATTATAAGATTTATAAGACTTATAATACTAATGTGCCTTCCGTCCGCATGGCCTCTCCTCCCCTTCGGGGAGGTTGGGGAGGCCTTGAGGGGCCTCCTGATCGCTCAGGTGGGGTTTCCGTCAATCTTCCTTATTCTCTCCAATACCTCGGCCGGAATCTTTGCCGGCAGATGCTCTTCGGGATCGAAGAGCATTCCCGTGCAGATGCAGTATTTTCTGTCGGTGCGCTTGAGCACGTCCACGTTGACGCATCCTTCGCATCCGCGCCAGAAAGCCTCGTCGTCCGTCAGGTCGGCGAATGTCACGGGCTTGTATCCCAGCTGCGTGTTCATCTGCATCACGGCCGCTCCGCTTGTCAGCGAGAATATCTTGGCCTTCGGCCAGCGTGTGCGTGCCAGTGTGAAGGTCATGTCCTTGATGCGCTTGGCCAGTCCCAGACCGCGGAAGTCGGGATGCACGATGAGTCCCGACGTGGTGACATACTGGCGGTTGCCCCAAGTCTCGATGTAACTGAACCCGGCGAAGCGTTCGCCCTGCAGCGCGATGACGGCCTTTGCCTCGCGCATCTTCGTTGTGATGTATTCGTGTGAGCGCTTGGCAATACCCGTGCCGCGCACGGCTGCCGCCGCTGCCATCGTCTCCAATATGGTGTCAACATACTTCTCGTGTTCAACGTTGGCCACCATTACTTCAATCTCTTCCACTTTGCTTAATATTGAAAATTGAATGTTGAAATGTCTTTTTATGATTTCTGATAATAACCGTTGCAGCCGAAAGCCCTTGCGGGCTGCGGACAAAGACAAGCTCTGTCCCTACAACTGATATCCCCATACCGCATGGCTTCCTCCCCTTTGGGGAGGTCGGGAGGGGCTCTTTCCCGCACGGTATCCTCCCCTTAGGGGAGGTCAGGAGGGGCTTTATGATGGGCTCGTTATATCCGGCACCACCCCGCTGAGCGCTTCCACCACCTCATCTTCGCTCACTCCTTGTTTCACGACGATGAAGATGGTGTCGTCGCCGGCTATCGTGCCGATAATCTGCGGTATGTCGCTGTTGTCGATGTTATATGCTATGCTGCTGGCATATCCGGGGCGCGTCTTTATCACGCCCATGTTTCCAGAGAAATTGATGGACAGGAAACCGGGCACGCGCATCATCTCTTTTATCTGGTTGGGGGTGCTCACGCGCTTATACATCGTCACGTTGGGCAGCACGTAGACGTAGTCGCCGTTCATCGTCGCGGCCTTGGCGACCTTCAGCTGCTTCAGGTCGCGGCTCAGCGTGGCCTGCGTCAGTTTGAATCCCTCCTTCTGCAGGGCTTCGAGCAGTTCGTCCTGGCTGCCCAGTTCCTGACTTGAGATTATCATCCTCAATGTCTCCAGTCTGTTCTTCTTAATCTTCATCTTTTGTATATTTATACAAATACAAGCGCAAAGGTATACATATTTATGCAAACAAGCAAATGTTTATGCATATTTTTGCAGGGAAAGGCCCCTCCTAACCTCCCCGAAGGGGAGGATACCATGCGGGATGGGGATATCAGTAGGGCCAGAGCTTGTCTTTGGCCGTAGCCCGTGAGGGCTTTTGTCTGCAACGGTTATTATATGGAAACGGCAATACGGCCTCCCGGGTTTGTTACGTGCCGCACGTAACGGTGTTATCTGGTTCATGTAACACTGTTACGCGCCACGCGTAACGGTGTGATATGCCACACGTAACAGCGCTACGCGCCGCAGGTAACAAAAAAAAGCGCCGGTCGGGGATTCCGGCCGGCGCTTTGCGCGTTATGTCAAAAGACTGTTATTTGATAACAACCTTCTTGCCATCGATGATATAAAGACCCTTGGCAAGACCGTCGAGAGACTCGCCGGCGTTGCGTACCTTCACACCGTTGATGGTGTAAACGCCGCTCACTGCCTTGACATCGTTCTTGATACTGCTGATGCCGGTGTTGATCTTATTGTAGTCGTTGATGCCGATCGTGTAGATGTGGCAGCCGTTGGTGTTCTCAACCTTCACGTCTACTGTCTCTGCATCAGAAGCGGGAACGGTGATTCTGAATGTCTCCACGGTTTTGGGGATAGCCTCGCCGATAACCTCGCCGCCAACGCTCAGCTTCACGCCGCGTGCATCGCTGTTCTTGTGCGACTCGAGCTTAATCTCGATTGTAGAACCGGGCTTAACGGCCGGGATGGTGAACGAGTTGTTCTTGCCGCCAATCCAAAGGTATGACGGGCCGGCGTATGTGCCGAGGCTTGTAGACGGATAGTCCACTGCTATTGCGAGTGCGCCTGCGCTCATCTTGTCGAAGAGCAGACCTGCGGTCTCGGCAATCTCTGTGCCGTTGGCTGTCAGGCTCTGTGCCTCTGTGATTGCAGTACCATACCAGAATGCAGCACCGCCACGGTCGGGATCTGTATCAGTCGGGCCGCCTGCCTTCTCGTAGCTGCGCCACGGGGTCACTGCCGGATACTTGCCGTCAGCGTCGGGCTCTACGGTAGCAGCATCAGCCTTGAGGTTGCTTACTGTCTCCTCGCTCCACTTCGTGAAGTCCCAGACAACAGCAATCTCCTCCTGTGCCTCCTTCTCTACCACAGCCTTGGGATAGAGAACGTAGTTGCCGTGCCAGTCGATAGAAACGATGGCCGTCATGCTCTCGAACATCTCCGGGAGGCTGATTGTCGTCGAACCGTCTTCACCGTATTCTACATACTTAGACAGAACGCCCTCGCGTGTGAGAGGATCCATCATCACGTCTTCTACAGCGATGGTCTCCTCGCCCTGTGCGGCGGTGAATGCTACGGCGAAGCCCTCTTCAACGCCTGTGACCTTGACATCCTTCAGTATCACATACTTCGAGATGCTCTCAGCGTTCTTCACGCCGGCGATTGTAGCCTCGCTCGGGGTGATGGTGGCCTCTGTGCCTGTCAGCTCGTCGGCTACGCCGGTATTCTCTGAGATGTCGAATGTAGGAATGCCGTCAACTACAGAGTATGTACCGGTCACGTGGCCGGATACGGCCATGCCCTCGCTGATGCCCTGCTCCATGAAGATAGAGCTTATCATGTCAGAACCGAGCTGGATTGCTCCGGTCTCGTCCTCGATGGTTCCGAAGCTGCTCATCCTTCCTGCTGAGATTGACGTAACCTTCACGTTGTTCATCACGAAGTTGACCTCAGTGCCGTCTTCAACGGCCTTCATCTCTGCGATGGTCTTGACTTCCTTAGCCGGAACCACGGGAGCGGCTACGATGCTGTCTTTGCTTACAGGGTAGAACATGTTGGTGTTCGTGCCCATGAATCCGAGTACGCCGACGATGCTTTCAACCTTCTTCGGGTTCTCGCCGCCCAGAACGTTGTACTTGTCCAGGAACATGATGTACTCATCGTTGCTGTCTACGATTTGCTGATAGTCGATGTTTGCGTCAACATTCTCCAGCTTGACGAGCTTGGAGATGTTCTCGGGCTTGTTGGCTTCAGTGATGGTGAGCACCGTTGCGGCGATCTGTGCGTCTGCCTCTGTCACGTTAGCCTCTGTGGCAACGAACTTATGCAGCTTCTCCTTCACGATGGTCAGCTTACCGTTGATTGTTCCGGTGATGGCCTTGCCTGCTGTCAGGTTGAGGCCTTCGCCCTCGATGAGCAGGGCACCGGTCTCATCCTCGATGTAAGCGTCGGTGCCGCTTACGAATGTAACCTTAGTGCCGTTGACTGCGAGCGTTGCATCAGTGCCGTCGGCAAGAGCCTTCAGGGCTGCGATGTTCTCAACTGCAGTTGCCGGATTCTCGTCAATCTTGATTGTGTAGATGTGGCAGCCGTTGGTGTTCTCAACCTTAACGTCTACAGTCTCTGCATCAGAAGCAGGAACATTGATGGTGAATGTCTCTACGGTTGTGGGGATAGCCTCGCCGATAACCTCGCCGCCAACGCTCAGCTTCACGCCGCGACCCTCAGCGGGCTTGTGCGACTCAATCGTTATCTCGATTGCCGAACCGGGCTTAACGGCCGGGATGGTAAACGAGTTGGTCTTGCCGCCAATCCAAAGGTATGCCGGGCCTGCGTATGTGCCGAGGGTCGTAGACGGATAGTTCACTGCTATTGCGAGTGAACCTGCGGTCATCTTGTCGAAGAGCAGACCTGCGGTCTCGGCAATCTCTGTGCCATTAGCTGTAAGAGTCTGTGCCTCTGCTATTGCAGTGCCATACCAGAATGCAGCGCCGCCACGGTCGGGATCAGTCTCAGTCGGGCCACCTTGCTTCTCGTAAGTACGCCACGGAGTCTCTGCCGGATACTTGCCGTCTCCGTCAGGAGTTACGGTAGCTGCATCAGCCTTGAGGTTGTTGATAGTTTCCTCGCTCCACTTTGTGAAGTCCCAAACACGTGCGGGCTCTTCTACCTTCTTGGCAACGAACTCTATCGGGTAGAGAACGGTACCGTTTGCGTCTGCATATACGAGTGCTGTCATGCTCTCGAACGGCGGGAAGTTGTAGCCTTCCTCGTCCTCCTTCATATACTCATCGGTAACGTAAGACCAGCTCGGAGTCATCATAGCATCGACAACGTTGATGTTCTCTGTGCCCTGTGTAGCGGTGAACTCACGCATGCCTGTGTTGTTATAGCTGAGTGTGAGGTCTTTGATGGTGACAACCTTCAGGAGGTTCTCTGCTTTCTTAGCGTCGGCGATGGTAACCTCTACAGCGTTGAGAGTAAAGTCTTCAACGGCTGTGACAGCATCTCCTGCACTTTCAGAACCGGTGTTCTCGCTTCCTGCGAATGTAGGAATACCGTTTACAACGGTGTAAACGCCCGTGATTTTACCGGTAACGGCTTTTCCTTCCGTTACTTCAAACTCCATGAGCATGCCCATCAGGTCTGCACCGAATGCGATGACACCGCTCTCATCCTCAACAACGGCTGTGCGGCCGCTCATAGAACCTCTTGAAACAAGAACTTTAGCCTTGTTCAGGGTCAGCGTAGCCTCCGTACCGTCGGCAAGTGCCTTCAGAGCTGCGATGTTCTCGACAGCGGGAATAGAAGATGTTTTCGGAGAATAAATCTCAACCTTTGTCAGAAGGTCTGAGAATCTGTAAAGAACAAAAGGCTGGTCACCTGTCAATATTGTAGTCTTGGTGCCATTCTTACCATAATTATTTATATAGGTGTATACACCGAACTGTTCAGCTGTTCCTTCATTGATGGCAATCTTACCATCGTTGATTGCCGGTGAAGCTGCTTCTGTTCCATCAGCTCCAAGAACATGTACCGGATACATAAAGCCAAAGCCTGTGTAGAGTTTCGGCGTTTTACCTGTTTCGTCAAATTCAATGTTCAGTCCCGGAATAACATCTGTTGCAGATGCTGTTTCGGAAGAGAAGTTATAATAGTATTCATCTGTTACAACATCAGGATATTTGCTTTGCCATTGAGAAGAAGAACCCGGCACACCGGTACTAGCATTTAAAAGAACCCAGTTGCTTGAGAGATCCTTTGCTTTGAGAGCCGTGAAATCAATGGCTTTGGTCAGTTCATATTCCTTGGTGTTGTCAATTGTTGCGGTCGTTGAGACATAACCATCGGCAGCAGCAGTGATGGTATAAGTTCCTGCTTCGGTTGCTTCAATGGTTCCATTGCATTCAACACCGTTCTGTGTCGTTCCGTTTGTGCCAACGAAATCATATGTGAACTTAGCTGTCGGGTTAAGCAGGACGTCCTTATTGTCGCAAGTGAGGGTGTATGTCTTTGTGAATCCTTCACTGATAGCACTAAGGCCAACATTAATGTCTGCAAGTGAAATCTCTGTTCCGGCTTCGATTGTGAATACCAATGGCTCAGATTTCTCATCGCCTTTTGTGCTAACTACATGGTATGTTGTAGTCTCGCTGACGGTTGCATCCCATGTGTTGGCATTTGTAGCTGTATAATTATCGCCACCGTCGGTATTGTATGCGAGGTTTGCACCCGTGAATGTCACGGTGCGGCTCTTTCCGTTTACGGCCGTATATTTGGCAGTAGGCTGTATCAATACAGTGCCCGGAGCATATATAGATATGGACTCTATATATCCTTTGCTCTTGTTTCCGCAGAAGCCGACATATCCATCTGCTGTCATCGTACAGTAGAAAGATTTTCCATCTTCGCTTGTGGTGTAAGTGAAATTACCATCAGGATTCCCGTCGCCATTCGTGAGAGTCATTACGTTTGAAGCTGCATCTGTGCATTTAAATACCACAACGTAATCTTTCTTCAAATTAGGAATTGCTGCGGAGCGGTTGGCATTATATGACCACAAACCACCTTTGGTGGACCTGATAGCCCATCCTTTAGTACCGGTTCCTTGGAAATATATAGATCCACTCAATTTTTCCGGTGTAACAACGTCAAAGACGTCTTGCTGTTTCTTGTTTCCTGTCTCATAAGCCGTGATACCGCTTTTAGTCCCAGACAATGTGATTGCCTGGTCACTGGGGTATGTGGCTGTTGTGAAGTCCAATGTCTTGATAAGTGTAAATTCACTTAAATCCGGATCTGCCGCCATTATACTTTGTGGCAGAACCAAACTAATCATCAAGACAATAAGAGAATAAAACTTCTTCATAATTGTTTGTTTTGGTTTTAATTGTAACTTTTAATATGTGTATACCCTGTTGACACATATTTTATAATGGTAATCTATTTTGTTTATCGACGTTCCGCAGGGTGCCTTATCTGCTGTAGATAAAGTCGGAGCAGTCGGTTTCTTTTTTTTATTTGTTTATAGGCGTTTTAGTTATTAGTTTTTATTATGTTATAAATTAAGTAAATTCCGCTGCTAAGTTACACATTATTTATATATAAGGCGGTGCGGCAGCGCGATTTTTAAAGAATTTTGTCAAAAGTAAGGGATAGTTTAGTATCTTTGCAGCATGAGAGCAATGCTTATATATATAATAATGTGTATGTGCGGGCAGGGCGTCCGTGCACAGGAGGCTAAGAGCGGCGGCATCGGCGACGTGACGCGGGTGGTGCCATACGCCGCGGTGATAGGTATGAAGGCGTGCGGCGTGGACAGCCGCGACCGGTGGGACGTGCTGCTGGCGAAGACTGCCGCGGCCGCCATAATCACCGGCGGGGTGACATATACGATGAAGGAGACGATACACGAGTGGCGTCCGGACATGACCGACCGCAAGTCGTTCCCCTCCGGACACACGGCTTTCGCCTTTGCCGGTGCCACCGTCCTGCACCATGAGTACGGCCATATATCGCCGTGGATAAGCGTCGCGGGGTATGCCACGGCCACGGCCACGGCTGTAGACCGCGTCTGCCGCGACCGCCACCACTGGTATGACACCGCGGCCGGTGCCGCCATCGGTTTCCTCTCGGCCGAGCTCGGCTTCTTCATTACCGACAGGATATTCCCGAAGAAGGATGTCGGCGTGGCCGTAAGTCCCACGGAAATATATTTCAGTTACAGGTTCTGACGTGCTTTTTATCGGTGAAGAACCTGCTTCATTGCAGTTTACAGTAATTTTATCGCATCTTTTTAAATCTTTTTCCGCACTTCCAAGTCTCTATTTACAAACGACATGATATGGGACACAACAACGAAGAGACAATGGAAGCCGTTATCGGCAGCGAGCGCGACAGCCTCCTGCGGCTGGCATGCTGCCGCACGGGCGATGCCGACGATGCTGCCGACATCGTGCAGGATGTGCTGATGAAGACGTGGAAAAGGAAAGACGCCGTGGCGATAGCCGACGTGAGGGGCTATCTCTACCGCAGCCTGTTCAATGCCTGCGCCACCTACCGGCAGCGCCGCGCATCGGCAACGTTCGTGCCGGTGAGTGCGGACATGCCGGCGGAGGCTCCGGCCGATGACGGCACCGCGGCGGAATACCGAAGGATCATGCGCCTTTTGGAGACCATCCCGGCGGAGCAGGCCGAGGTGATATCGCTGCGCACGGCCGGCGGCAAGAGCTTCGCCGAGATTGCCGGAATACTCGGTCTGCCCGTCCCGTCGGTGAAGTCGCGCTTCAGATACGGCATCGAGAAAATAAGAAAGATGATTTATGATTCACCCAAAAAGACAAAGAGACTATGAGATGCGATGAATTCAGAAACAGGATAGAAGACTTGTTCGACTTGAACGGGTCCGCCGGGAATGGCGGCAGCAATGACACTGCTCCACTGTTGGAACATATTGCCGCGTGCGACGACTGCCGCAGATACTATCAGGAGTTTGCCGCGGTCGTCGGCATGCTCACGCCGCGGCCTGCTATAAAGCCGTCGGCAAGCCGCTCCCCGAGGCTCCGCCGCTGGCTCTCCGCCGCCGCTGCTGCCGTTGCCGCCGTCATCATCTGCGGCATCTGCCTCTACAACCTCTCCGCAGCCGGTGCCCGTGCCGCCACGGCCACGTCGCTCTTTGCCTCTGCCATCGAGGCTGTGGGCCACGGGCTCAACTTCTCCGCCACGCTGATGGTGCGCACGTTGCCTGATGAGAACTTCAACTATATAGACCCTGACGCTCCTTTCGTGGAGCACCGCCTGTGCGCAGCCGCATCCGGCGGGCGCCGCACGTGGAGTCTCGGCAAGGGCGGAAGTCACTATGTGGTGTGCGACGGGCAGGCGCAGTATCAGTGGTGGACAGGCCGTGACAAGGCTCTCATACAGCCGGCGACGGACAACATCATCGATTACTTCGCCATGATAGCCGACATCGCGCAGCTGATGAGCTATGAGAAAATGCGCGCCGGGCAGCGCTCGGGCGACACCTACGCCACCGAGCGCACAGACTCCACCGTCACGCTCACCGTCACGTCGGGCCCGAAGTATAATCCCCATCCGCTGCTCGGCCGCCTTCATTCGCAGGACTATCTCGACAACATCCGCGAATACACCTTCGATGCCGCCACCGGCCGCCTGCTCGGCCTGCGTTTCTGGGTCATGGCCGGCGGCCGCCGGCAGCTCATCCTCTACAGCCGCGGCATGGAGTACGGTCCCGCCGCTGTCTCGCCCATGGCCACGGCCATCCCGCGTGGCAGCCACAGCTGGACCGACATGCGGAGTGCATCCTCTTCCGCCGCATCCTCCTCCGCTCCGGGTTCTTCTGCCGCCCGCCGCGAGAGTGCCTCCGCAGCTGCCCGCCGCATCGTCACCGCCATCACGTCCAGAGACAGCGGCAGTGCCCGTGAGGCACTGTCAGCCTATGACACCGCCGCACTATTCGCCCAGTATGCCGGTCATTCGCTTGTGGCGGTCAGAGATACATTCCGTTCCGAAGGATATGCCGGCGTGTATGTCATGGTCGAACTGCGTTCACCTTCCGGCGAACGTCAGATGCTGCGCCTTGCCTTGCGCAATGACAATGCAGCCGGCACGTGGATGCTTGACGGGGGAATATGATGTCGGACTGGTCTGCCCGGTCCGACATGTCAGAAAAGTCCGACCTGTCTTACTCCAGATAAAGATAGTCGTAGTGCACGATGGGGCGCACGTCGTGGCTGCCGATGAGCGTGCGGGCCTCGGCGGCGGCGTAGTTGCTGCGGCCCACGCCGATGATGCTTCCGCTGTCGTCCTTTATGGATATGATGTCGCCCTCCTCGAAGTCGCCGCTGACGGCGGTGACGCCGACCATGAGCAGGCTCACGGCACGTCCGGAGGCGAGGGCCTCGGCGGCACGGGCGTTGATGCTCACGACGCCCTTGGCGAAGCTGCCGCTGTGGGCAATCCATTTCTTCACGGGCGACGTGCCTTCCTGCCGGGCGACGAACTCGGTGTGCACCGTGACGTCCGGACGGCCGACGAGGTCGGGGAGGATGTTCTCACGGCGGCCGTTGGCAATAATCACGCGTATGCCCTCGTCGGCCACGCGGCGCGCCACGGCACACTTCGACGTCATGCCTCCGCGGCCGAATCCGCTCTTCTCCTGCTGTATGTATTCGCTGAGGTCGCGGTCGGGCTCAACGCGTGGAATCACGCGTGACGACGGGTCGGCGGGCGAGCCGTCGTAGATGCCGTCGATGTTGCTCAGTATGACGAGCACGTCGGCGTCCATCATCGAGGCTATCAGTCCGGACAGTTCGTCGTTGTCGGTGAACATCAGTTCGGTGACGCTCACGGTGTCGTTCTCGTTCACTATCGGTATGACGCCGTTGTCGAGCATCACCGTCATGCAGGCGCGCTGGTTGAGATATTCGCGTCGCGTGGCGAAGCTCTCCTTCATGGTGAGCACCTGCCCCACGTGGATGCGGTATTCGCGGAACAGGTCGTAGTAGAGGTTTATCAGCTTGGCCTGTCCGAGTGCGGAGAAGAGCTGGCGCTGGGCCACGCTGTCGAGCCGCCTGCCGTCTATCTTCATCTCACCGCGGCCGCTGGCCACGGCTCCGCTCGATACGAGTATCACCTCGTGGCCCTCGCCGCGCAGCCACGCCACCTGGTCCACTATCGCCGACATGCGCGTGATGTCGAGCTTTCCGTCGTCACGGGTCAGCACGTTGCTGCCCACCTTTATCACTATCCTCATATTTTGAATTACGAATTTGGAGTTACGAATTTGGAATTACGAGTTATTCTCGCTTCGCTGCGATTACGAGTTGTTGAATTACGAATTACCTTGGGGCATGAATCCGCTGCACCCATGCCGCATGACAAATTCGTAATTCGAAAATTCTTCATCGGTCGCAGGCCGACAATTCGTAATTCGTAACTCCAAATTCGTCATTTATTATCTTTTTCCCTTATCTCCACGCGGCGTATCTTGCCGCTGATGGTCTTTGGCAGCTCGTCCACAAACTCGATGATGCGCGGATATTTGTACGGCGCGGTCTCGCGCTTGACGTGTGCCTGCAGCTCCTTGACGAGCTCGTCGCCGGCGCGGCCTTTCCAGTCGGCATGCAGCACGACGGTGGCCTTGACCACCATGCCGCGTATCTCGTCGGGCACGCCCGTGATGGCGCATTCCACCACGGCGGGGTGCGTCATCAGCGCGCTCTCCACCTCGAACGGACCGATGCGGTAGCCGCTGCTCTTTATGACGTCGTCGATGCGTCCCACGAACCAGTAGTAGCCGTCTTCGTCGCGCCATGCCACGTCGCCCGTATGGTACATGCCGTCGTGCCACACGCGGCGCGTGAGCTCCTCGTCGCGATAATACTCCTTGAAGAGGCCGAGAGGCTTTTTTAATGAAGAATGAAGAGTGAAGAATGAAGAATTTGCTGCCGCGGTGACATTGGTGTCAATCGCGTCAGGTTTTCCCTTCACCGCGGTAGCAACTTCTTCCCTCTTCGTTCTTCCCTCTTCACTTACCATTATGACAATCTCCCCCTTCTCTCCGTCCTCGCATGGCGTGCCGTCGGGCTTGACGAGGTCGATGTCATACTGCGGGTTAGGCAGTCCCATCGAGCCGGGCTTCGGCTTGTTCCATGGCATGGTGCCGAGCGTCATTGTGGTCTCCGTCTGACCGAAGCCTTCCATTAGGCGGATGCCCGTCAGTTCGAAGAAGCGGTCGTAGACGGCGGGGTTGAGCGCCTCGCCGGCCGTGCAGCAGTAGCGGAGCGAGGAGAGGTCGTACTTGCTGAAGTCTTCGTGAATCATGAAGCGGTAGACCGTCGGCGGGGCGCAGAACGACGTGATGCGGTAGCGCTCTATCTGACGCATTATCTTCTCGGCCGTGAACTTCTCATGGTCGAAGACGAAGACCGCCGCGCCGGCAAACCACTGGCCGTACATCTTGCCCCACACGGCCTTGCCCCAGCCCGTGTCTGCCACGGTGAGGTGGATGCTGTCCGGCGCGAGGTTGTGCCAGAACACGCCTGTGGTCAGGTGGCCGAGGGCGTAGAGATAGTCGTGGGCCACCATCTTCGGCTCGCCGCTCGTGCCGCTGGTGAAGTACATCAGCATCGTGTCGTCGTTGTCGTTCACGTGGTCGGGGCGGGTGAATGCCGGAGCCTGCTCCCATTCGCTCTGCCAGTCATGGAAGCCGTCGGCCTTCAGCGGTCCGACGCTCACGAGCGTCTCTACCGTCGGACTCTCGGGCATGGCCTCGCTCACCTGCCGCATCACATACTCCTCGCCCACGCAGACGATGGCCTTGATGCCGGCGCGCGTGTTGCGGTATACTATGTCGTGGCGGGTGAGCATGTGTGTGGCGGGGATGGCTATTGCGCCAATCTTGTGCAGGGCGAGCATCGACAGCCAGAACTCATGGCGCCGCTTGAGGATGAGCATCACCTTGTCGCCGCGGCCGATGCCCAGCTGCATGAACCAGGCGGCGGTGCGGTCGGAGAGCGTCTTGAGTTCGCCGAACGAGAACCGGCGGCACGCGCCCTCGTCGTTCGTCCACAGCAGGGCCAGCTTGTCGGGCTGCTCCGCGGCCCACACGTCCATGACGTCGTAGGCGAAGTTAAACCGTTCGGGTATCTTGAAGTGCAGGTTGCGTATGAAGTCGTCCTGCGATTCGAAATGTGTCTGTGTAAGGAAACGTTCTATCATGCTAAATGTAATCATGTTAAATGTTAGATGTCAGATGTTATTATGTTAGATGTAATCATGTCAGATGTTAGATGTTATATGTTAAGCCCATACCGCATGAAAGCCACGCCGCAGGTTAACATCTGACATCTAACATCTGACATGGTTACATCTAACATGGCCACGTTATTCCACCACTACGAGGAATTTCACCGGCTCGCCGCCGAGTGCGCGCATGCAGTGTGGCTGTGAGGCGTCGAAGAATATGCTGTCGCCGGGGCCGAGCTCCATCACCTTGTTGCCGATGGTTATCTCCATGCGGCCCTCTACGATGTAGTCGAACTCCTGTCCGTCGTGTGCGTTCTTGTTGAAGCGGGCATCGTCGGGGAGCGGGTCCACCTGCGTCAGGTAGGTGTCGAACTTGCGTCCGCGGAATCCGCTTGCCAGGCTCTGATACTTGTAGCTCTTGCGGCGCTCCACAGACATGCCCTGTCCGCTGCGCGTGAGGAAATAGCTGCTCATGCGCGGTTCCTCGCCGAACATCAGCACGTCGAGTGCTATGCCGTAGCGTCTGGCTATCTTGGACAGCCGGTATACCGACGGGTCGGCCTCGCCCGCCTCTATCTTCTGATAGTGCTCGAGGGTGATGCCGCACAGCTCGGCCACTTCCTCTGCCGGGATGTCGAGCACCTCGCGCAGTCCGCGCAGCCGTTCGCCTATCTGTCTTATCTGTTCGTCCATAATACTGTTTTTGTTGTTTCAATGGTGCAAAAATACGAATTTAAATGAAGAATGAAGAATGAAGAGGGAAGAATGAAGGGTGAAGAGTGAAGAATTTGCTGTCGCGGCGGTTTTTATCAGTTTGCCGGATGTGAGCCCAGCTATATTTGTGGCATACTGAAAAGACAGCCTGGCAGGGGTATACGGATTACTGATTGTATTACCGAAGTCAACGGACTTCGGGTCCGGCGGTTGCCGGCGGGCGTGTTTCCCGTGTATGTAAAAAAGGTTGCGGATGCCTTATCGGTTTGTCACCTGCCATGCGTAACATTGTTACGTGCCACGCGTAACGATGCGACGCGCCACAGGTAACAGTGTAACACGCGGCAGGTAATACCGTTACGCGCGGCACGTAACAATGTTACCCGTTGGCCGGTGACAAACCCGGGAGCGCGCCGCTCAACGCCAGCCCATGAACATCTTGACCGCTTCCGGGTCGTGATGGTCGAAGAAGAGGCTCTTGCCCGTGTCGAGCTTGGCTATCGCCGCCATGTCTTCGTCGCTCAGTGTGAAGCTGAGGATGTCGAGGTTCTGCTCCATGCGCTCCACGTGCACCGACTTAGGGATGATGATAACGCCGCGCTGGGTGAGCCAGCGGAGTGCCACCTGAGCCACCGACTTGCCGTATTTCGCGCCTATTCCTGCGAGCACGGGGTTGGTGAAGAGGTTGTTGCGTCCTTCGGCAAGCGGTCCCCACGACATTATCCGGCAGCCCAGCTCCTCCATATACTTCTGCGCTTCCGTCTGCTGGTCGAACACGTGGGTCTCCACCTGGTTGACCATCGGCGGTATCTCAGTGTTGGAGGCGAGGTCGATGAGGTGGTCGGGATAGAAGTTGCTGACGCCTATGGCGCGCAGCTTGCCCTCCTTGTATGCCTCCTCGAGGGCGCGGTAAGCGCCGTAGCGGTCGCAGAACGGCTGGTGGAGCAGCATCAGGTCGATGTAATCCGTGCCGAGCCGGCGCAGGCTCTCGCCGATGGAAGCCTTCGCCTTCTCGTAGCCGTAGTTGGAAATCCACACCTTCGACACGATGAAGAGCTCCTCACGCGGTATGCCGCTCTTTGCCATGGCCGCGCCGACGCCCTCTTCGTTGTGATAGGCCTGTGCGGTGTCTATCATGCGGTAGCCCGCCTTGAGCGCGTCGCTCACGCATCTTTCACACTCGGCCGGGTCGACCTGATAGACTCCGTAGCCGATCATCGGCATCTCGACGCCGTTTCTCAGTATTACTTTTTCCATATATACATTATTTAATCAGTGTGTCTCCGGCCGGGGCGTCATCGGCGTCCCGGCCGGCCTTCCGGTTTCATCCGCTGCAAAGTTACCGCTTTTCCGCGATATCCATGTTTTACAAACTACGCCGGATGTTGCACTTTTCGGTGCAAACGGCAATCTGAACGTGATATCTTTTATTTTTAAATGTGATTCAGTTTAAATTTTAGAGGCAATTTATTTTAAGTTTTAGAGGTGATTTATTTTAAATTTTTGCGGTGCTTTTTACTGATTCTTTGGCAAGACTTCCTTGCTTCCTTCATCACTCTTCCCACCTTAATACAGCTCCGTTCCGCCGTGCCGGGTCGGCTCCGGTGTAGTCCATGGAGTAGGGGCTGCCCGTGGTGGGGCTCTTGCCTATGTAGCGGTGGGTGCGCATCGACATGAGCATGAACTCGCGGTCGAGATAGTCCTGCCACATGAACTCCTCGGCGAGGCTGATGTCTTTCGTCAGGCGCACGTCGCCCGGCAGGCCGATTCCGGAGACGAAGACGTAGCGGCCGTCGGCACACTGGAGGATTACCTTGCCGTTGCCGCGGTCGATGGCGCGGAAGCGCGTCTGCGGGTTGTCGGCCGTGGCCTTCGTGTCGTACATCAGTCCGTGGGGAGTGGCGTGCATGGGCAGTCCTGTGGCCACGTTGATGATGCGGAACGTGCGGCCGAAGGGTATGTATCCCTCGCGCGAGGCATTCGGCTCGTCTACGGTGAAGTTGTCAAACTCGGCATATCCTCCGTTGCGCCCGTTGCGGTTGAAGGCGAAGAGCGAGAGCCGCGCGCCCTGGAACGTTATCAGCTGGTAGCTCAGCGTCATGTCGCTGCCGAGGTCGGTGAACGTCTTTCCGTCGGTAGAGAATGAGTAGCGGCCGCGGTCGCGGTCGAAGTCGCCGGTGAAGCGGAGCCATATCTTGCCGCCCTTGAGAGTCACGGGAGTGTCGAGCGTGTCGTTGGTCAGCTGCTCGAAGCGGCGCAGCGTGAGCTGCTTGCCCTGCTTGACGATGCCCGCCCACGAGCACGGCACGTTGATGTTGCCCAGTCCGCATACGTCGCCGTCCTTCATTCCCGCCGTGTAGAGCTCCACCGTGGTCACCGACACCGGGCCTATGGCGCGTTGGGTGAGCGTGTTGCGGGCCCACATCAGCTGTTCGGCGGGCATGGTGCGCAGCCGCAGGCGTCCGCCCGTGAGGTTCCACATGCGGTCGTCGGGGTTGTGGTTCCACTGCCAGATGCGGCCGAGCTCGCGGCCGTCGAAGTTCTCGCTGCGCTCATACGGCGCGTGGATGGGTTCGGTGTCGCGGGCGGCGGTGTTCGGTTTCAGCCATGTGCGCGGCGCGCGGCCGAGGTTTCCGTCAAGTCCGAGCATGGGCCACCCGTCCTTCCATGTGACGGGAGCGAGGGTGACGGTGCGTCCCAGCGAGTGGAAGTCCATCATCAGCAGTGCCCACCACTGGCCGTCGGGCGTGGAGACGATGCCACCCTGGTGGATGTTGCTTGCGCGCGTCTTGTCCGGGTCGGCCGGCTCGATGCTGACGGGATGGCCGTCGGGCATGATGCGGCCGCGTATCTGCGTCATCGGGGCGGCGTGGTAGCCGAAGGTCTCGTCGGCCGTTATAACGCAGGTCTCGTACGGTCCCCAGATGCTCTTCGAGCGCGAGCAGAGCGTGCGCCCGTTGGGTTTGTAGTCGGTGGATATGAGATAGTACATGCCGTCTATCTTGTACATGTGGTGGCCTTCGCCCACGGCGCTGCCTTCGGGTATGATGACCCGGGTGGTGCCCTCTGCCGGACCGCTCATGTCGGGCTTGATCTCGGTGCATTTCACCTCGCCGTAGCCGTGTATGGCGTATATCTTGCCGTCGTCGTCGAAGAGCATGCTCAGGTCGTAGATGTTTCCGCGCATGTTGATGTGCTTCCACGGACCTTCGATGCGCTCGCTCGTGTAGCACTGCAGGCCCTTACCGTTCACATTACTATATATGTAGAAGCGGCCGTTGTGGTGGCGTATGCATGGCGCCCAGATGCCTTGTCCGTAGATTTCCTTGCCGCCCCGGAGCGAGAAGGCGTCGTCGTCGAAGTCGAAGCGGTCGAAGCAGTAGGATACGTTTTCCCAGTTTACGAGGTCGCGCGAGTGCAGGATGACGAGTCCCGGGACGGTGTGCATCGTCGTTCCGGCGAGATAGTAGTCTTCGCCCACGCGTATGATGTCGGGGTCTGAGAACTCGTCGTACATCAGCGGGTTGGTGAACGTCCCGTTGCCGTTGTCGGCACTCCACGATTTTGTCTGTGCCATGGCGATGAGAGGCATGGCAGCTGCGGTCAGCATTAATAGCAGTTTCTTCATAATGAATAGCTTTGAAATGTATTGTATCGTGCAAAGATAATGATAAAAAACGAGAAAGCGGAGTGAAGGGAGTACTTTTAGCCCTGACCGCGCATCACGGTACTTTTGGCCTTAAACGTTTGGCAGAAAGAAAATAAAGCGCTATTTTTGCAGAAATATAATGTGTAGCGTATGACAGATACATGGCAGGAACTAAACATACGATTATCATGACAGAGACATTCAAGAAAGCAAAGGAGGCCGGGCGCAGGCTCGCGCTGATGACGGACGGTGAGCGGAGCGAGGTGCTTTGCGCCGTGGCCGATGCGATAACGGCCGGCAAGGAGCGGATTCTCCGTGCCAATGCCGGCGACCTGGAACGGATGGAACGGGGAAACCCGCTCTACGACAGGCTGATGCTCACCGGCGGGAGGCTGGACGGCATAGCGGCCGACATGAAAGCCGTGGCGGCACTGCCGTCGCCGCTCGGACGCACGCTGATGGAGCGCACGCTGCCCAACGGCCTGCGGCTGAGCAAGGTGAGCGTGCCGTTCGGTGTGATAGGGATGATATATGAGGCGCGGCCCAACGTGACGTTCGACGTCTTCGCCCTCTGTTTCAAGAGCGGCAACGCATGCGTGCTGAAAGGCGGGCGCGACGCCGACCAGTCGAACCGCGAAGAGGTGGCCGTGATACATGAAGTGCTCGGCCGGTACGGCATAGACGCGGCGGCCGTCACGCTGCTGCCTGCCACCCATGAGGCCACGGCGGCCATGCTCTCGGCCGTGGGCTACATAGATCTGTGCATACCGCGCGGCGGCCGGCGGCTGATAGACTTTGTGAGAGATACGGCCCGCGTGCCGGTGATAGAGACGGGCGCGGGAGTGGTCAACACATATTTCGACGCGGCGGGAGACACCGTGAAGGGCGCCCGCATCGTGTGCAATGCAAAGACACGGCGGGTGAGCGTATGCAATGCACTCGACTGCCTGATTGTGCACCGCAGCCGTCTTGCCGACCTGCCGGTGCTCTGTGCGCCGCTGGCGGAGAAAGGTGTGACGCTGTATGCCGACGCACCGGCCCGCGAAGCCCTGCGCGGCGCTTATCCCGAAGCCCTGCTGCTGCCGGCTATGGAAGACAGCTACGGCACGGAGTTCATGGACTATAAGATGGCGGTGAGGACGGTGGAATCGCTCGATGAGGCCATAGCCCATGTCAACCGGTACGGCTCGGGCCACAGCGAGAGCATCGTCACCGAAGATGCTGCCGCCGCACGGCGTTTCCAGGCTGAGGCCGATGCCGCCTGCGTATATGTGAACGCACCGACCAGCTTCACCGACGGGGCACAGTTCGGGCTGGGCGCCGAGATAGGCATCAGCACGCAGAAGCTCGGTCCGCGCGGCCCGATGGGGCTTGAGGAGATTACCACATACAAGTGGCTCATCGAGGGTGACGGGCAGATTAGAAAATGAGGAATTGAAGAATTACGAATTTGGAATTTGGAATTACGAATTGTCGGCCTGCGGCCGATGAAGAATGAGTGAATTACGAATTGCCATGCGGCGTGGTAATTCTTCATCCAATAATCCGTAATCGCAGCGCAGCAAGAATAATTCCAAATTCATAACTCCAAGTTCGTAATTCATAATTTGTAATTCATAATTCATAATCGGCCTTCAGGCCGACAACTCGTAAATCGTAATTCAACATTCGTAATTAATAAATATGAGAACATTCATCAATGTAGAAGACATCGGCGACCTGAACGTAGCGCTCGCCGAAGCACAGGAGATAAAGAACGACCGTTTCAAATATCAGCATCTCGGCAAGAACAAGACGTTGCTGATGATATTTTTCAACAACTCGCTGCGTACGCGGCTGAGCACGCAGAAGGCGGCGCTGAACCTCGGCATGAACGTTATCGTGCTCGACGTGAATGCCGGCGCATGGAAACTGGAGACCGAACGCGGCGTGATAATGGACGGAGACAAGAGCGAACACCTGCTCGAGGCCATCCCCGTGATGGCGAGCTACTGTGACATCATCGGCGTGCGCTCATTCGCCGGCCTCACCGACCGTGAATACGACTATGCCGAGACCGTGCTCCACCAGTTCATCCGCTACAGCGGCAAGCCCGTATTTGCCATGGAGACGGCCACGGTGCACCCGCTTCAGGCTTTCGCCGACCTCATCACTATAAATGAAGAATGTAGAATGAGGAATGAAGAATCGGGGAATGAAGAACGAAGAGTGAAGAATGAAGAATCTGCTGCCGCAGTGAAGGGGAAGCCTGACGCGATTGACACCAATGCCACCGCGGCAGCATATTCTTCATTCTTCACTCTTCATTCTTCATTAAAACCCCGTCCCAAGGTCGTTCTCACGTGGGCGCCTCATTGCCGCGCCTTGCCGCAGGCTGTGCCTAATTCGTTCGCGCAGTGGATGAACGCTGCCGACGTTGATTTCGTCATCACACATCCCGAAGGTTACGAGCTCGACCCGAGGTTCGTTGGCGGTGCCCGTGTGGAGTACGATCAGATGAAAGCGCTGGAGGGAGCCGACTTCGTGTATGCCAAGAACTGGAGTTGTCCCGGCGTCACCAATCCCGCCGACTATGGCAAGATTCTCTCTAAAGACATGAGTTGGACCATCGACGCAGCCCACATGGCCGTCACGGACAACGGAAAGTTCATGCACTGCCTGCCGGTGCGCCGGGGACTCATCGTCACCGACGACGTGATAGAAGGCCCCAACTCGCTCGTCATCCCCGAGGCAGCCAACCGCGAGATTTCTTGCTCGGTGGTGTTGAAGCGGATGCTGGAGAGTCTCTGAGCCTGACGCTGGTTTTATATAAGGGCACTGGATAAGACCGTATTTTGCCGGAAAATCGTCTTATTCAGTGTCTTTTGCTGTTTAAATGGCGCTAATCTGTGGATGAATGGTCTGACAAGAGCATTGCTGATGATGCCATGTGATATCAATGTATAATATTATTTGACGTGGATTGTCGCTTTTTTAAATATTTTAAACTAACTTTGCGCTCGTTAAGATGCTATGTGTCTTGCGCATTTAATATTTGAAAATTAATTATTTAACTAACGCAAATCTTATATGAGAATAAAGATTCCCAATGCGAAGTGGATTGTGCCGGTGACGGCGGTAGGATTGCTGTCTGTTACAGGTTGTGCCGACGACAAGTATGACATCAACGATGTAGACCTCACCATCGGCATCGGAAGTGGAGAACTTGAGCTGCCAGGCAGTTCGACGACGGATATAATGCTGTCGGAGATTCTTGATATAGACGATTCTGAGTGTGTAGACACGGTTGAAGGCGGAGACTACATGTTTACGCAGAAAGGTGCGGATGTGGACCCGGTGCATCCCGAGATTGACAAGATTGTGATAACGGAGGAAAGTCACATTGACCGTAATGTGCATTTCGACATGTCTTCTGTAATCGGAGGCGCACTCAATTCGAGACGGAGGGTGGTGTTGAATACTCCGATAACGGCTCAGGACGATATCCGCATGTTTGAATATAGCGGTGAACGTCCTGACGGACTTGTCGAGCTGCATTCTGCCTTGGTGGAGGAGAACTTCTCTCTGGCAATCAAGTTCTCGCAGACGCTCAGCAATCATGTACCGACACTAAAGGAATTATCAGTCCGGTTCCCGGGTTATATGGTCCTTGACGGTGTCGTTGTCTATGGCGGTGCCGTGCTGAAGCAGAATGGATCGATATTGGAACTTGATAATGTGAACACGGGTTCCGAACTCGTTATAAGAGGACGTGTAAAGAGCCTTGACTTCAAGTCGACGGATACGGAATTAGGAAAGCTTGTTTTCGGAACAGAGACGGTGAAGCTCGACGGAAGGATTCATGTGAAGGCGTCGTTTGACGAGCTGGAAGGCACAGTGTCTCCTTCGGATAAAGACGAGTTCTATATAAGCAGTGAAATGGATCTCGGTACGTTCACGGTGACTTCTGCAACGGGAAAGTTTGACCCGGACATCGATTTGAGCGACCTCGGTGATGCTGAGATAACTGGAGTGCCGTCGTTCCTCACCGATGGTGATGTGGTGGTGGATCTCGACAATCCCCATATCCTGATATCACTCGACAGCGACCTCGATATCGGCGGAACCATTACGGGTACGCTCGAGTCGTATAAAGATGGAGGACGAATCGCACAGGTGAAAGTGCCTGAGATGACAATCAAGGCAAATGATGTTACAAAGATTTGCGTGTGCCGCGTAAATAAGGATATCCCTGCAGGATATACAGCAGTGGTCGTTCCTACATTGTCTGATCTGATAAAGACCATACCGGATAAGATAACGTTCTCGGCTGATGCGCATGCTGACAAGAACACTGTCGCGACGTTCAAGCTCGGACATACGTATACCATGCAGCCTGCTTACCGCATCGAGGCTCCGCTGGCTTTCGGCGCTGATGCTTGTATCATCTATACAGACAGTATTGAGGATATGAACGAGGACCTGCAGGACTTTGACCTCAGCAATGATGCCCGTCTCGAAATCACCGCAAATATAGAAAACCGCGTGCCGGCATATCTTCAGCTCTCGGCTGTGGCCGTGGGTGTAGACGGCAACGTGCTCGGCGATGATGAGATAAATATCGATTGTAAGGATGCTGTAGTGCTGGCCTCGGGCAACGGTTCAGATACGGAGACCACACCTGTCAGGATTATTGTCAACCAAAAGAAAACCGGTTCATTGGGAAAGCTCGACAAGATACGGTTTACCGTCAAGGCAACGGCTAAGATGGATGGTAATCCTACGGTCACTGGCGTACCGCTCAATGCAAGGAAGCATCTCATCCGTGCCACGGATGTCAAGATAAAGCTTATAGGCAAGGTGACTGCGGATCTGAACTAATTACACATTATTATATATAACAGCAACAATGAAACAGATATATAGATATATTTTAGCCGCAACCATGGTCGCATCCGGCGGTCATGCCGTGGCTCAGACCCTTAACTCGGCGTATTTCACGGATGAGTATGCTATGCGCCATACCATGAATCCGGCATTCGGAAACGAAGACAACTATGTGTCCATTCCTGCGCTCGGTAATCTGAACGTCAAGATGCAGGGTAACTTCGGATATCAGGACGTTATCTTCAGCAATCCGACACCGGGAGGAAAGTCTACGACAACCTTCATGCATCCGGATATATCGGTAAGCGAGGCTCTCGGAGGACTGAGCACGGGGAACAACCGCGTGCTTGCCGATGTGAATCTTACCATTCTTTCAGGCGGATTCAAGGCATGGGGCGGATACAATACTATAGAGATAAACTCACGTACGGGCATTGGCATGTCGCTCCCGTATGGCTTGTTCGAATTTGCGAAGAACATAGGCAACAATAACTATGATATAGGCGATATCAATGTCAATGCACAGTCGTTTGCCGAACTTGCCCTCGGACATTCACGCCAGATTAACGACCGTCTGAGGGTGGGAGCGAAACTGAAGTTCCTCTTTGGTCTCGGACGTGCAGACTTCAAGTTCAAGGACGTGAAGGCGGAGATGGCATCGAACGAAAAGTGGACCATCTCGGGACAAGCCACGGCAGATGTATCCGTGAAAGGCTTTACGTACACATCTGAGAGGAAAGAGTATGAGAATGTATATCCCGGACATGAAGACTATGAGCATGTGACGGATGTAGATATTGACGGACCGGGACTTAACGGTTTCGGTATGGCCATCGATCTTGGAGGTATCTATAAGATAAACGACGACTGGACCGTCAATGCGGCATTGCTCGACCTCGGTTTTATCAGTTGGAGCAACAATGTGCGTGCAATGAATATCAACGATAAGTTTGAGTTTGACGGATTCCACGACGTAGCCGTGTCTTCAGAGAACGGTGATAAGCTCAGCACCCACGCCGACCGCTATTCCGACCAAATCTCCGAGTTCGTAAACCTGCAGGATCAGGGCGATACGGGCGGGCGTACGACAGGAATCGGAGCGACACTTAATATCGGTGCAGAATATACCCTGCCGGTATACCGTAAGATTAAGTTTGGTGCTCTCAGTACAACACGTATACGTGGTGCGTACTCATGGACCGAAGGGCGTATCAGTGCCAACTATACTCCGCTGAGCTGGCTTGACGGCGGCGTCACGTTCGCTGTGAACAGCTTTACAACGAGTATGGGATGGGTGCTCAATATACATCCGAAAGGATATAATTTCTTTATCGGCATGGACCACCTGCTTGGCAAGACGACAAGCAATGGAGCTATCCCACTCAGCTCAAATGCTAATGTAGCTTTGGGAATGAGCGTTACCTGGTAAATATATGAAAATCCTGCACCCGCTTTCGGTGCAGGATTTTTACGTTCATATAGTAGTCCTTTATCTCTTGAGTGTAGAGTTATTTGGCTTGTGTTTCCGTCCTTCTTGTTTTCCGATAGCTTTTAGCAACCGTTGGCTCAGCTCCCAAAAACACTTTTGCCATCTCTCAAAAACACTTTTGATAGCTGGCACAAACGCATTTGAAAGCAGCCGTAATACATCAGAATGCACTCCGTTATACTATCAAAGCATCTCCGTTGCATCATCAAAGCATGCTCCTTGCATCATCAAAACGACCTTATTCCATCTTTTTGGGCTATCAATTCCCTTCCTTCCCATTTCTCTCCTCCCTCCCGTTATTTCCATTTTTCCCTCCTCATCACGCCCATTTCCTCCTCCTTTCCCTGTTTTCCCCACCGCTCCCATCTCCTCCCGTCGCTCCCATCATTCCCATTTCTCCCATGATTCTCCTTTCTCTTGCCTTTTCATCTTTTTCCCATAGGAATCCCTTTCCTTCCCCTAT
>CAJMSE010000023.1 GCA_905216025.1 uncultured bacterium
ACCTTATAACCTCACAACCAAAACCTTATAACCTCACAACCAAAACCTTATAACCTCACAACCAAAACCTTATAACCCTTATTCCGGTATCAGGAAATTTATCACCTCCTGCTCCACACCTATCTTATACTCACCTACCGGGGTCTTCATCAGACGGCCGTCAATGCCGACCATCGCATGTTTCGCCTCGCGCACGACGACCTCGCGTGTGCGGTAGGGATGTACGCAGCGGTGATTGAGGAAACGGCCCGTGAGGAGAAGCCAGAAGCCTCCGAGAAGCTGGATGACCTCCGGATGGTATACCACCGAGACGTCAAGCAGTCCGTTATAGGGCACGGCATTGGGGGTCTGCCCGTAGCCCGGACCGCTGCCGATGCACACCGTCATGACACGGCGGCGCACCACATCCGAGTTAATCTTCAGCTCCATCTTATAGTCGAGGCGGTGGAAAACCATCAGCAGGAGCGACACGAGGAACGAGAGAGTGCGCGAACCGAGCAGGCTGCGCGTCTGACGGCGCAGGTTCATGATGTCGGCGATAAGCCCGATGTTTATGCAATTGAGGAAATAACGGTGGCACTTCTCCCCTTTCTTGTTCACGTATCTGATGCATCCGAGGTCTATCTTCCTCACCCTGCGCTTCATGAGCCAGTCTATCGTCTGGCCGATGTTGCCCTCGCGGAAATCCCAGAAGCGCGCGAAGTCGTTTACCAGGCCGTTCGGAATGACGCCGAGCACGATGCCGTCGCGCTCGCTTTTCTCCACAGCCATAAGGCAGTTCACGGCGTCGTTGAGGGCTGAGTCTCCCCCGACGACGACTATTGTCTTGTAACCGTTGTTTATCAGCATGCGCATGAGCCGCTCCACGCTCTCCGTGTTCTCGCTCTGCACGAAATCATAGAGCACGCCGCGCTCGTCGAGTGCACGCTGCACCTTAGCCCACTGGCCCCGACGGCCGGTCAATCCCTTCTTCGGGCAATAGAGAATGCCCCATCTTGATGCTTCAACTGCCATGTTATTATGTTAGATGTTATTATGTTAGATGTCAGATGTTAGATGTCATCTTCCTTATTTCATTCACCTTCTCTTCCATCGGGAGCATCGCGTCTATCCAGTGAATGGTGAACCCGCGGCGCTCCATGCCCCTGAACCACGTCATCTGCCGCTTGGCAAACTGATGGATGGCAATCTCGAGCGAGCGGAACATCTCGTCGCGCGTGGTGCGCCCTATGACATATTCCGTCACGAACTTATATTCCAATCCGTAGTATATCAGGTCTTCGGCGGCCACCCCGCTGTCGAGCAGTGCCCTCACCTCATCGGCCATTCCGCTGTCAAGACGCTGTCGCAGACGCTCCGTTATGCGCCGGCGGCGCTCCTCGCGGTCTATGCCTACACCTATTATTATATAGTCTATCGTCGGCATGTCGGCCGCGGTCGCCGGGTTTTCGCCGTTGAAAGTCTCTATCTCTATGGCCCTGATTGCCCGCTTTGCCGTGTCCACATCGGTGGTGTTGTGCATCACGGAGCCGTTGCGGCGCTTCAGTCCGGCCAGCGTCTCTGTCAGTTCGGCCAGCGTCTTGCCCTCGAGCCGCGCCCTCAGCTCCTTGTTCTCCGGCACCGGTGCGAGCCTGTAGCCCTTGAGCACGGCCTCGATGTAAAGCCCCGTGCCCCCGCAGAGTATCGGCTGCGCGCCGCGCTCCACTATGCCGTTGTATGCCCGGATGAAGTCGTGCTGATACTGGAAGAGGTTATACTTCGTTCCCGGCTCGGCGATATCTATCAGGTGATATGGTATCTGCCGGCCGTCCACGGTATAGTCGGCCAGGTCCTTGCCCGTACCGATGTCCATCCGCCGGTATACCTGGCGCGAGTCGGCACTTATTATCTCTCCGCCCGTCACTGCCGCGAGGTGAGCCGCCAGTGCCGTCTTTCCGCTTGCCGTGGGCCCGAGTATCGTTATCATTCTGCTCATAACCGGCGCAAATGTACGAAAAAAAAGCCGTCCAGCAATGCTGAACGGCCTGTTTTTATAGAATTGACGGTTAAATTGATTAGCCGTTAACCTTCTTCATGTGTGCGATGAGCTCGAGCACCTTGTTAGAGTAACCGATTTCGTTGTCATACCAAGAAACAACCTTTACGAATGTGTCGGTCAGGGCGATACCGGCCTTAGCGTCGAAGATAGAAGTGCGTGTGTCGCCGAGGAAGTCAGAAGAAACGACAGCGTCCTCTGTGTATCCCAGTACACCCTTCAGCTCGCCCTCAGAAGCCTCCTTCATAGCTGCGCAAATCTCAGCGTATGTAGCGGGCTTAGCCAGGTTTACAGTCAGGTCGACAACAGAAACGTCGAGAGTCGGAACGCGCATTGACATACCGGTCAGCTTGCCGTTCAGCTCGGGGATAACCTTACCTACAGCCTTTGCAGCACCTGTTGAAGAGGGGATGATGTTGCCAGAGGCAGCACGGCCACCGCGCCAGTCCTTCAGAGACGGACCGTCAACAGTCTTCTGTGTAGCGGTTGTAGAGTGTACGGTTGTCATAAGACCGTCTGTGATGCCGAACTTGTCGTTCAGAACCTTGGCGATAGGAGCGAGACAGTTTGTCGTGCAAGAAGCGTTAGAGACGAACTGTGTGCCCTTCTCGTACTTGTCGAAGTTCACGCCGCAAACGAACATAGGAGTAGCGTCCTTTGAGGGAGCTGACATAACTACGTACTTAGCGCCTGCCTCGATATGAGCCTGTGCCTTCTCCTGTGTCAGGAAGAGACCGGTAGACTCTACTACATATTCAGCCTCAACCTCGTTCCACTTCAGGTCAGCGGGGTTGCGCTCTGCAGTAACACGGATTTCCTTGCCGTTTACAATCAGCTTGCTGTTCTCTACGTCAGCCTCGATTGTACCGTCGAAAGCACCGTGCATAGTGTCATACTTCAGCATGTAAGCCAAGTAGTCTACCGGGCAGAGGTCATTGATACCTACAACCTGAATGTCGTCGCGAGTCTGAGCTGCGCGGAAAACGAAACGGCCGATGCGGCCAAATCCGTTAATACCAATCTTAATCATATTACTTTAATTATTTAAAAAGGTTTGAATATACCGTTATCTTGAAAGCCTGTTGCCGGGAGACACCCCCTTCTGAGTAATAAATATCAAAACATGATGCCTTTGCGGCGCATTTTCTTTCTTTCCGGCCGCAAAGTTACAATTTTTTTTCTAATTTTGTAGCAGGATTCAGTATTAAATAATATAAAAAATCAAAACCCATGAGCAAATTTCTAAATGACTTCAAGGAGTTCGCCATCAAAGGCAACGCCGTAGACATGGCTGTCGGTGTGATCATCGGCGGCGCGTTCGGAAAGATTGTGACATCCATTGTCAACGACATCATCATGCCTCCCATCGGATGGCTGATAGGCGGCGTTAAGTTCACCGACCTCAAATGCACCCTGCCCTCGGTGCAGCTGGAGGGCGTGGCGCTCGACCCCGTGACGATAAACTACGGCAATTTCCTGCAGACAATATTCGATTTCATCATCATCGCGTTCTGTATCTTCATGCTCGTGAAGGGCATTAAGAAGCTGAGCGCCAAGAAGGCCGAGGCCCCGGCGGCACCCGCCGCACCTCCCGCACCGTCGGCAGAGGAGAAGCTGCTCGCCGAGATACGCGACCTGCTGAAGGAGAAGCAGGCATGAAAATCCTGCGCAACAGCATGATACGGCTCGCCGCATGCATCGTCATGTGCATGGCCAGCCTTGCCGCGCACGCGCAGAACGGACAGCTCGCGCAGATGAAGGGCACGGTGGCAGACAGCTACAACTTCTGGCTCTACGCCCCGCGCGAGTATACTGCGGAGCACAGGCGCGTGCCGGTGATAATATTCCTGCACGGGGCGAGCCTGTGCGGCAACAACATGCAGCGCGTGCGCCGCTACGGACTGCTCCACGCAATAGAGAAAGGGCGCTACTATCCGGCGATGGTGATAGCGCCGCAGAACTCCGGCGGGGCATGGAGCCCGGCGAAGATCGCACGTATCCTCGACTGGGTGGAGCAGCACCACGACGTAGACACCACACGTGTATACGTCATCGGCATGAGCCTCGGCGGCTACGGCACGCTCGACTTTGCCGGCACATACCCCGGGCGCGTGGCGGCGGCGATGGCGCTGTGCGGCGGCAGCACCCTGCGCGACTTCGACGGCCTCGGGCGCATCCCGCTGTGGATACTTCACGGCACGGCCGACCGCGCAGTGCCCGTGGGGCAGTCGAAGAGCGTGGTGAAGGCCATCGAAGCCTCAGGCCACGACAAGCTGCTGCGCTACGACTGGCTGAAGGGGGCGTCGCACGGCGACCTGGCGCGCATCCTATATCTGAAGCAGACCTACGACTGGCTCTTCTCGCACTCGCTGAACGACAAGCCGCGGGAGACCGACCGCACGATATCCATCTCCATGTCAGACCTCCGGGACGCTTACGCCAACCTCTCTCCGGAGGAGACCCGCTTCGACATCGTAAGCGAGATAACGCGCTGACACAGGGCTGAAAGCAAACTACAGGCGGTTGCCGGAGATTCCGGCAACCGCTTTTTTCTTTGTCCGAATGGCGTGTTCCTCTGCTATCCTGCCGCAAATAAAAACACCATAGAATAACAACACGGATATTCCTGACAAATGCTTGCATGTCAATAATACTTTATGCAAATTTGAAGTGGCATTTTAAATTTGCATAAAAGCAGGGTTAAGAAATGCAGGAACATGGACCGATAAAAGGCAAGAGGCGGCTGCCATGTCTGTCACCTGCCGTAGGTAACGACGTCACCTGCGGCACGTCACATCGTTACGTGCCACGCGTAACGGTGTCACCCGCGGCAGGTGACGGCATTACGAGCGGCACGTAACAAATAAAACGGCAAATCTTTACGTTTTACGGAATTTTTAATTAACTTTGCCCCCGGATGCGGTTGCCACGCAGACATATACAGAAAAGGCAGGCAACGGCGCCGCACGTAAGAGATATATTATAATATGTATAACAAAAACAAGAAGCCTATGGCACAAAACCGGTAAAGCGACATAATGACATAACAAAATAGGAGCGTTAGCTTTTGTTTCTTCTCACTGAGAATCTGGAAAATTCACAATTAATGGAGAGCAATAGTCTATGACGCCCGCACCGTATGGTGTGGGTTTGACTGTATTCTCATTAATTGGGCATTCCAGAGCCTTCAGTGAGGGAATAACCGCAAGTCAACCCCACTCCATTTTTTTATTCATTCGCCAAAAACACGAAAACACATTCTTTTTAATCCGAGGGTTGCGGATAAAACAGACAACACATAATTATAATACAATGATTAAAAAACTTTTATTCACAATCTCCTTGTTTGCAGCCGCATTGCCATTCAAGGCAAACGGACAGGTTATCGCCATCGACGAAGCGATATATACCTTGAACAGCAATAACAACACGGCGGCGCTCACAGACGGTACGAGCTGCACCGGATATGTCAATATTCCATCTGTAGTGACATCTGACGGCACGGAATATACCGTGACATCTATCGGCAGTGAAGCCTTTTACTATTCTAAAGTTACCTCCGTAGTCGTTCCTGAAACTGTAAAAAGTATCGACGATATGACATTTGCCCGCTGCACAAAGCTCACGGCACTCTATCTTCTTACCCCCAATGCCTATATTGGAAGTCGGGTACTTTACAATAGCATGGCGGCAAAGGTGTATACCGTGGAAGGACACAGTTATACGACGGCAAACTTCAATTTCAACACTGAGATTATAACCGGCAGCTACGCGTTCGACGAAGACGGGAACATAATGATGAGGCAGGCTCTTAATGAGTTCAAGGACGACACTCCATACACAAGCACCACAACATATATGGCCGACAAAGCCACATACACGCGCAATGTGAAGGCCGGCTACTGGTGCTCGCTGTGCCTGCCGTTCGACTGCGACGTGCCCGCAGGCGTGACGACTGAGGCGTTCAAGGAAGTGAGCGGCAGCTCGGCATGCTTCGTCAAGGTAAGCAAGATAAAGGCCGGACAGGGCTACATATTCAAGAGCGAGACCGACGGCGACGTGACCTTCTCGGCAGAGAACGCTGTCATGAAGCCGTTTAGCGAGATTGAAGACACCGACATGGCTGGAACTTTCGTCGGAGTGCTTCACAAAGGACTTGTACTGACCGACTTAGGCTTCCGCGACAAGAAAGTCTACGGCATCAATCCGGCGGCCAACGAGTTTCAGCTGATGAACGAAATGAGGGACGGAAACCCTGACGAAATACTGTGCCAGCCGTTCCACGCCTTCCTCCAGATTGACATAAACAGCAGCGACTCCAAGATGAACATCATCCACTACGACGGCGACGGGACGACGGCAATACGAAACGGCATCGCCGGGGGCAGCACAGAGCGGACAGCCGCATACACAATCGGCGGACAGCGCACGGCCACCCCGAGGAAAGGAATAAGCATAATAAACGGTAAGAAAGTAATAATCAAATAACAGACGACGGATATGAAAAAGACTTATACAGCCCCGATGATAGAGATTGAGGAAATAGAGTGCGAACAGATACTTGCCGCAAGCGGCGGAGGCGACCAGCAGCAGGACGGCGACAACGTGAACATCAGCGACAAGCGCTACGACGGAGTGTTCGGCTCAAAGAACCACGGCTCAGGCCTCTGGGACGAGGACTGAACATAAGGGGACACTAAACAGACAATACTCTTATGAGAATTATCAGATATTTAACGGCTCTGCTGCTGACGGTGATACTGTCGGCAGCAGACACTGCCGGGTATACAATACTCGTGGTGCAGCTGAAAGACGGCCGGTACGACGTCTATCAGCTCGCCACCAAACCCAAAATGACATACGACGGCAGCGCAATGGTGCTGAAAACGACGGACATCGAGACCCGCTATGAGCGCACGGACGTGAGAAACCTGAACTTCGGCGACGAGGTAACGGCCATATCCATGCCGCAGAGACAGAACTTCAGGTTTGCCTTCGACGGCAGCACCGCCACGGTATCAGGCCTCGAATCAGGCTGTCTGATAAGGGTGTTCACCGCCGGCGGACAACTGATGAAGACTGTGCGGCAGGCTGCCGACGGCAAGGTCGGCATCGACCTCGGCACGCTCGGCAAAGGGACGTACATCATAGACATAGGCAGACAGAAAACCATTAAAGTGATGAAACGATGAGACGGATATTAGTTTTAATAGTCATGGCATTCTCCTTAGCCGCCAATGCACAGATAAAGATGATGATTCACCTGAGCGGCGGCGACGTGAAGATATACGACAAGACCGATGTGGACAGCGTGACATACGACGTGCAGGAGAACATCGACAAGCACAACGGCCACGAGGCGGTAGACCTCGGACTGCCATCGGGACTGAAATGGGCCACATGCAACATCGGAGCCGACACGCCCGAGGGATACGGCGACATGTACGAATGGGGCGAGACGGAGACGAGGACAAAGTACGGAGATGCTAACAAGTATATCGTCAGCGACAGGATCGTCAAGTATAACGTTAACGAGGAGCAGGGACCGGTAGACGGCAAGACCGTGCTCGACCAGGAAGACGACGTGGCCCACACGGCATGGGGCGGCACATGGCGCATGCCCACACGCGAAGAGGCTGACGAGCTGTGCAGCAACTGCAACCAGAAGGAAGAGAACATAGACGGCATAAAGGGCACGAGATTCACCGGGCCGAACGGCAACAGCATCTTCATGCCGCTCTCCGGATTCAGCATCGGAAGCAGCCGGACAAGCGCCGGAGGCGTGGGCTACTACTGGACGGCATCGTTATTCGACAGCTTCGACTGCACATACGCCTACATCCTGAAACTGACAGGCAGTTCCGGAGAGACCAGCTGGCAGATGCGCCGTGACGGATGCGCCGTGAGGGCCGTCCTCGCCGGCGAGCAGACAGCCGGCACGCAGGAGATAATGAAGGTGCACCGCAGCAACGGGGCTGTGGACGTTTACGAGATTGCAGCCGTGGACAGCGTGATATTCAACACCATGTATGACAACAGTAAATACAACGGACACGAGTTTGTCGACCTCGGACTGCCCTCGGGCCTGAAATGGGCGGCATGCAACGTCGGCGCAAACGCTCCCGAGGAATACGGCAACTACTACGAATGGGGCGAAACGGCACCAAGAGACGAATACACCAGAACCAACAAGTACTTCGCCGACGACTTCAGCGAGACGGACGCACTGCTCAAATACAACGTGAACAGCCTGCAGGGGAACGTCGATAACAAGACCGTGCTCGACCCGGAAGACGACGCGGCGCACGTGGCATGGGGCGGCGCATGGCGCATGCCCACGGACGGGGAGCATCAGGAGCTGCGCAACAACTGCAGATGGGAAGAGACGACGCTGAACGGAGTGAACGTGACGAAGATAACAGGGCCTAACGGAAACTGCATCTACCTGCCCTATACGGGCCACCGCGTCTACGGCGAAACGGTGGATGAGGGCACGGAGGGCTACTACTGGACCTCGACGCTGAAGACAAAGGCAGGAGAAGACTGGCTCGACTACTGCTCGTTTGCAGAATTTTTCAGCGTCCCCTACGCCCTCGGCTCGCTCCACAGGTCGACAGGAGCCACAATAAGGGCCGTCGCCGAATAGACAAAAAGCAATCCGTGCACAGGGCTTCACCAGCCGCCGGTGCACGGATTGCTTTTTTATTTCATGCCTGATGCCGCCCAAGGCATCGCAGGCAGGAGCGGCATCACTCCCACTCTATCGTTGATGGCGGTTTCGACGATATGTCATAGCATACGCGGTTGACGCCGCGCACCTTGTTTATTATCTCGTTGGACACCTTTGCCATGAAATCGTAAGGCAGGTGGGCCCAGTCGGCCGTCATGGCGTCGGTGCTGGTCACGGCACGCAGCGCCACGGGATTCTCGTACGTACGCTCGTCGCCCATCACGCCCACGGAGCGCACGGTGGAAAGCAGCACGGCGCCGGCCTGCCATATCTGGTCGTAGAGCGACACCTCTATCTCGCCGTCGTTCATCGCTGCCGGCACGCCCGCGGCAAGCACCTTGCGGGCCTCCTCGCCGGAGAGGCGCACCTTATAGTCGCGCAGTCCGCGGATGTAGATGTCGTCGGCATCCTGCAATACGCGCACCTTCTCACGGGTGATGTCGCCGAGGATGCGCACGGCAAGGCCAGGTCCGGGGAAGGGATGGCGGGTGATGAGATGCTCGGGCATGCCGAGCTGACGGCCCACGCGGCGCACTTCGTCCTTGAAGAGCCATTTGAGAGGCTCGCAGAGCTGCAGGTGCATCTCCTCGGGGAGTCCGCCGACGTTGTGGTGACTCTTTATCACCTTGCCCGTGATGTTAAGGCTCTCGATGCGGTCGGGGTATATAGTGCCCTGCGCGAGCCACTTCGCACCAGTGATTTTCTTTGCCTCGGCATTGAACACCTCCACGAAGTCGCGGCCTATTATCTTGCGCTTCTGCTCGGGATCGGTGACTCCGGCAAGGTCGCCGAAGAACTTTTCGCTGGCATCCACGCCGATGACGTTGAGGCCGAGGCACTCGTAGTCGCGCATCACATCGCGGAACTCGTTTTTACGGAGCATGCCGTGGTCTACGAAGATGCAGGTGAGATTCTTGCCGATGGCGCGGTTAAGCAGCACGGCAGCCACCGACGAGTCAACGCCGCCGGAGAGACCGAGGATGACGCGGTCATCGCCGACCTGCTGCTTCAGCTCTGCCACGGTGGTGTCTACGAACGAGGCGGCGCTCCAGTCCTGCTTTGAGCCGCAGATGCCGACAACGAAATTGCGGAGCAGCTGTGTGCCCTGAACTGTGTGGAACACCTCGGGATGGAACTGTACGGCCCATACCGGCATGTCCTTGGCGGCATAAGCGGCATATCTAACGTCGGCCGTCGATGCTATGCAGCCGAATCCTTCGGGGATGGCGGTGATGGTGTCGCCGTGGCTCATCCACACCTGCGACTTGTCGTCGAAGCCATTGAAGAGCGGGTTCTCCCTGTCGAACGTCTCGAGATGGGCACGGCCGTACTCGCGCGAGTCGGCCTTCTCAACCTTTCCGCCGAGCGTGTGCGAGATGAACTGCGCCCCGTAGCAGATGCCGAGCACGGGCAGGCGGCCCACAAACTGGCTCAGGTCTACCTTGAACGCCTCGGGGTCGTGCACCGAATAGGGCGAACCGCTAAGGATAACGCCGATCACAGAGGGGTCGTCCTTCGGGAACTTGTTGTACGGAAGAATCTCGCAGAAGGTGTCGAGCTCGCGGACGCGGCGGCCGATGAGCTGCGTGGTCTGCGAACCGAAGTCGAGAATGATAATCTTCTGTTGCATATCTGTTGTTTATGAGTTAGAGGAGGCGATGGATTCCGGTGGCATGCACCGGCGGTCCGTCGCTCCATTGTTTATATATTGTTATTTCCTATTTCTTCAGTCGCTGTAATACGGAACGCTGCGCACGAACTCCTCGGCCTCGTCCAGCATGCCCAGCTTACCCACGTCCATGAGGCGCAGGCCGTCGTCGGCGCATCCGCGAATCGCCACCTTGTCGCACACGCTAAGGTAGAAGTCTATTATGCCGAACTTGTCGGGGAACATGTCGAACAGCGGGAAAAGGCGGGGAGAAAACAGGTGGATGCCCGAGAAGGCATAGCGGCGTGCGCTTGAAGTGACCTCGGCGGGGTAAGGGCTGCGCACCTCGCCCGTGGCGGTGTTCGTCCAGCCTACTAAGCGCATGCCGTCGTCAAAGAGCAGGTAGCGGGTGGTGCTGCGTTCGCTGACCAGCAGCGTGGCATCGTTGGCGGCATTGGCGGCGTAAAAGGCTGTGAGATCTACGTTGCTGAGAATGTCAACGTTGTGTATGAGTATCGGTGAAGAGGGGTCGAAGAGTCCGGCGGCGGCCTTGATGCCTCCTCCGGTGTCGAGCAGCATGTCTGTCTCGTCGCTCACCCGGATGTCCATGCCGAAGCCGGCGTTTGCACTCAGGAAATCCGTTATCTGCGAAGCGAAGTGATGCACGTTGACCACCACCCTGTCCGCGCCGGCCGCCTTCAGCCTCATCAGAGTGTGTTCCAGCAGCGTGCGCCCGCCCACGGGCACGAGAGCCTTCGGCCGCGTGTCTGTCAACGGTCTGAGCCGGGTACCGAGTCCGGCTGCGAATATCATTGCCTGCATCATCTGTTTATTACTGTTGTCTGACAAACTATAAATATCCGGGGATGTCCTTACGTCATTCCTGCTGCTCAATCTCTGCTATATACCTGGCAATGGATTCCCGCAAAGGCAGCAGGTCGTTGGTATATATCAGCAGTTTATCACGGTTTGCAGACTCGACGGCGTATGGTTCGAGCGTTCCATCCTCAACGAGATCCACGTTGCAGCCGAGCTTTTCCTTCAGCTCGCGCCACATACGCGCATACGTCAGCAGCGTCACGGGCTTGCCGTCACGGCAGAACTGCACCAGCAAGTCCACATCGCTCTGTGCCGTCTCCTCGCCTCTGGCGTAAGATCCGAACAGCCAAACCCTCTGCACCGGCTGGGTGGAGAAGTATCGCCTCATGGTCTTTATCTTGCTGTCATCCATAATCTCATGCACCTTTTATTCTGCAAAAATACACAAAATCGGTTAGTCTGGCAAATATATCCTTTCTTTTTAGCGGCGCACCGGCGGCAAAGCTGATGTCAAGCGACTGCTACTTTGCAGGCAGAACGCTCTCGATGCCCTGCTCACGGTGGCACACATGCACCTCCACGCCGTAGCGGCTGTTGATGTATTCGGCCAGATGCTGCGCCGAGTAGACGCTGCGGTGCTGGCCGCCGGTGCACCCGAACGAGAACATCAGACTGGTGAAACCGCGCTGGATATAGCGCTTCACATGCGCGTCGGCCAGCTTATAGACGCTGTCGAGGAAGGTGAGTATCTCCCCGTCATCCTCGAGAAAGCGGATGACGGGCTCGTCGAGACCGGTCAATTTCTTGTAAGGCTCGTACCGTCCGGGGTTGTGGGTGGAGCGGCAGTCGAACACGTAGCCGCCGCCGTTGCCCGACTCGTCGGCCGGAATGCCCTTGCGATATGAGAAACTGAACACGCGGACCACAAGCGGGCCCTTGCCGTCGTACTTCGAGAACGTGGCCGGGCCGTCCTGCGGGTGCGCCTCGTAGACGTTGCGGTCTGTCGTGCGGTAGCCGTCGGAGCGCGTCGTGGCGGGCTGCTCTATGCGGGCGAACTGCGGAAGCTCGGTCAGCCGGCGCAGCATGTCCGTCATATAAGGATACGGGAAGCAGTCGAGCTGCAGCAGCTCGCGCAGGTTCTGTATGGCCGCAGGTATTGAGTCGATGAAGTGGCGCTTGCGCTCGAAGTAGCCGCGGAAGCCGTATGCCCCGAGCACCTGAAGCGTGCGGAAGAGCACGAAGAGGCTGAGGCGGTTGACAAAATGGCGCACCGGCGGCACCTCGGTATAGCGCTTCAGCGACTCGTAATACTCCGAGACGAGCTCGCGGCGCAGCTTATGCGGATATTTCGCCGATGCCTGCCATAGGAACGAGGCCACGTCGTAGTAGTAAGGACCGCGCCGGCCGCCCTGGAAGTCGATGAACCAGGGATTGCCCGCGGCGTCGAGCATGACATTGCGCGCCTGGAAGTCGCGGTAGAGGAAGCTGTCGCACTTCTCCGACGTGAGGTCTTTGGCAAACAGGCGGAAGTTGGCCTCGAGCTTCAGCTCGTGGAAGTCGAGCTCGGTGGCCTTCAGAAAACAGTACTTGAAGTAGTTGAGGTCAAAGAGCACGCTGTCCTCGTCGAACTCGGGCTGCGGGTAGCACTGGCTGAAGTCGAGCCCGCGGGCACCCCGCAGCTGTATGTTCGGCAACTCGCGGATGGTCCGCACGAGCAGTTCCTTCTCCTGAAGGGTGTACCGCCCGCCGGCAGCGCGTCCGCCGGCGATGGCATCGAAGAGCGACACCGATCCGAGATCGGTCTGAAGATAGCGCAGCTCGTCGCTGCTCACGGCCAGTATGTGCGGCACGGAGAGGCGCCGCTTGGTGAAGTGGTTGGCAAGGTAGACGAACGCATGGTTCTCATCCCGGCTCGTGCCGACCACCCCGACAACCGTCGAGCCGTCGGTAGCCGTCAGCCTGTAATAGTCGCGGTTGCTCCCGGCCATGGGCAGCTTCTCCGTCTCAGACGGGTCGGCGCCGGCCCACTGCCTGTATAGTTCCAGTAGTTTATCCATAACGATGGTGCAAAGATAGTGCAAATAGCGTGAAGCGCAAAGGGTTGCGACGACTTTTTAACCTTGCGGCGGACCGTCAAGCGATACACGGCGGGCTATCAGACAAGAGGGAAACGGAAGATGACGGGTAATCTGACGGAAGGAAAACGAAAGGATGCGGCCTCCCTGCCGGAAGCCGCATCCCTTATATGTATAATATGTATGCGCGGAGATTAGCGTACGACGGTCTTGAAGACAGCCTTGCCAACCTTAACGATATACACGCCGCTCTCTACCTTCACGCCTGTCTCGGCCTTGCCCTCGCCTGCATAGACGAGCTTGCCGCCGGCGGTGTAGATGCTTACGCTGCTGCCCTCAGCACCGGCAACAACCACTGAGTGGTCGGCGCCGTAGACGCGTACGGCCTTAGAGCTGATGCCGTCGATAGCGGTATCGACAACCGTGAGCTCTACGATGTTGGATATCTTAGACTCGCCCTTGTCGTAAACCACGGTCACAACGTATGAGTATGTGCCCTCGGCAACAGCCTTGTCGGTGTATGCCGGCTCGGCAACGGGCTCTGCGTTGAGCTTGACACCGTCGCGGTATACGTTGTAGCCGACAACTGCCAGGTCGCCGAATCCACTGACAGTCTCGTATGTCACGTCGTCAATCATCAGCATGAAGCTGCTTGAAGCGCATGAGCGGATAGCGAAATACTTGGCTCCTGCGGGCAGCTCGGCCGTATACTCGGTCCACTCTCCGGGAACAACCGATGCGGCCTTTGCAACTACAAAGTCCTTCGTGTCCTTGCTTCCGGTAGAGTACAGTACCTCGATAGACTCGGGATACTCAGCCGAATAGCTCTTTGCATAGAACGAAACGGTCTGTGCATTGCCGCTGAGCGCGGGCGAGATAGCCCAGTCGTCCACCTGTCCGTCGTCGTAACGGAACATAGAGGCAAGATACTTCGTGCCCGAATGAGCTTCAAACGACTCGTTCCATGTCTGGTCGTCGGTTACGTCGTGTACCCAGAACGAGCGGAGAGACTGTATCACCGGAGTGCCGTCAACATTGAAGTCGATGCCCTGGAAGCCACCTACCTCAGCGCCATCACCATCCACGAACGTCCATTCTCCGGCCGCGGAGATAAAGCCTTCGTAGCTCTCGAAATCGTCGGTCACGGTCACGGGAGTCACAACACCCATGTCGGGCTCGCTCCATGTGAGGCTTACGTCACCTCCGTTCTGAGTTCCGGCAAGGTCGGTGACGGCGGGATAGCTTGTCGTATTGATAACGGTCTTGACGGTCTTGGTGGTGTCGTTGCTCTTGTCGGCATCGTCGGCAAACTCTATCACGGCCTTCCATACGAGCTCAGACGGAGACATCACGGTTGTCTTCTCGGTGAACTCGAACGTTGCCGTGGAATCGATTGCAAGCTCGGTACCTGCGAGTGTCTGCACCTTAGCGTTGTTGCAGTAGAGTGCCACGTTGTAAGCACCTGCGGCAGCAGTTTTAGAACCCTGGTTCTCCACAGCCACGGCAATCTTCACGTCATCGCCGGCAGAAACCTTCGACGGTGCCGTGATGGCCTTTGCAGCAAGGTTGTTGTCAAGCTGGTTGTATACACGTATCCTGTCGATATATGCGCTTCCCTCGGCAGCGAATGTGCCGGTGATGATTATGCGTACCCAGTCTTCATTTGCAAACTCAACCAGCGATACCGTTGCGGTAGCGAAGTCGGCACCAGCCGTAAAGGAGGCCACGGTCTTCTCGCCCTTCGGAGTGATTACGGTAACGGCCAAAGGAGTGGCAGCGTCGGCTGCATGGTCGAACGTGAGCACGGGGTTGGTCTTGCCGGCAAGGGCAATCTTACCCGACTGCAGGTTTATCCAACCGGCTGTTGCGGCATACATCTCGAAGCTGGTAGCGTCGTCCGAGCCCTTCGTGCCGATGTACAGGCCGCCCTCGGCAGCGCTATTGGCATCATCGGAAGCATATCCCCACCAGTAAGAGAGTTCGCCACCGGCAACAGTCTCAAGGAAAGGCATCTCATAAGGAGCACCGGTGACAACGGCTGTATAGACATCCTCGCTCTCACCCGTTGTGTTCTCGGTTGTAACGGCAAAGTAGGTGAAGCCCTGTTCACCCTCGTTGGAGTTGTAATCAACAGTTGCTGAAGTCTCAGTCAGGCCTGTTGCGTAAGGATTGTCATAGTCCGTCATCGGGAACTGCATGCCGAAGAAGTCAACAATCTCGACCGGATATACATTGTATTTGAAGTCGGCGGGATTCACGATGAATCCGTTTGCACCTTCTGTCGGAGCCGTCCAGGTGAGGCCTACGGAGCCGCTCTTGTCGGTTGCGGTGAGATTTTCCACTGCACCCGGAGTGTCATAGCCGATGTAAACCGTAGTCTCGGCTGCCTCACCGATGTGCTCACCATAAGAAGCAACCACCGAATAAGTGTGATAACCGGCCTCCGGTACATTGTTGTCAGCCACCTCAAGCTCTGTTCCGGCAGCCGTGGTCATGGAGAATATAGTCTCTTCGCCGCGCTTAACGGCAACCTTTACCTTCTCCGTTATGTCTGCGCCGGCGATGGTCTTGTCAGGCACTGTGAACGTAATATCAGCCTTGTTTGCGCCCTGTGCGTCGGCAACGACAGTGAGGTCGCTTACCGTTGCAGGGGCAGACTCGTCGACTTCGGCGATAGAGAAGTTGTCTACATAGAGGTAGAGCTTATTAGGATCGGATATTGCATGAACGGCGAGGTAGTATGTACCGTCTGCCTCTACCGTAAACGCCTTATTGCTGAGAGTCACAAAACTGCTCGATGGAAGCTCCGTAGGAGCTATTACGGGTATCGTGAGCTGCGAAGCCTTAGCCACTGTACCTGCAACGACCTCCACCCGCTCTACATAAGATGAGGTATAAGAAGCTGCATCTATAGAGACCTTATACTTCTTACCGGCCTTCAGCTCCATGCCCGGGAACACGAGATAGTCGTCTGAGTAATTAGTGGAATTGTAAATACAACGTGCCACTATGCTTCCGTTATCGTGCTTTGCGAACGAGAACGTGCTCTGGTCTTCGTTGGCATCATATATTGCGGCCTGCGCCTGCTCCTCTTCTGTCTCGAATGTATTGGTATAGGGAAGCTCTGCGGTAAGATCAGTGATGATGGGCTCCACATATTCCTTTTCATCTGCACTCAATACAACGTCTGAATACCAACCGAGATAAAGCACTTTGAATTCGTCAGCATTGATGAGAACCTCATCCGTGAATGTGATTGTCTTTGCATCTGCGTCGTATGTTGCCACGGCATCCTTTATCACGGCGTTATCTCCTGACGCGTCAACGCCGATGAACCAGCAATTATACGTGGTGCCGCTTTGTGTAAACGTGCCCACAAACTGGTACTTGCCAAATGTGATGGTGGTTCCGTCGACAGTCCCCTTAACCCATGCCTCGGGGAAATCTTCCGATAAACCCTGCACGTAGACGTCTTTATCAACGAATGCAACGTTCACGCTCTGGTTCTTAATCGCAGTCTCGCTGTTTGATGAAACAGAAACGCCGTTCAAGTACCAGCCTGTATATTCAACACCTGCCGGCAGCGTTACGAGCTCTGTTGAAGGAGCCACATAGTTGGGATCGTATGTCAGCACGGTCTCGGCATCGCCGTAACCGCTTGCCGTATTGTCACCATCCCAGAACAGGCCCATGAAATAAGTATCGACACCCTGCTGGTATGCGCTCGTTCCTTCAAGGGTCAGCACATTACCGTCTACAGTGAAGGTGAAAGCCTCGGCGTGGTCATCAGCAGTCTTAATCTGTCCGGTGGCCGTGATAACACCCCAGCGGAGACTGACAGTTTCACCTGTCTCGATACTGTTTGTCACCAGCTGACGGGTGGCTACGGTTATGGTGTTGCCGCTCTTCTTTCCCTTTACCCATGTATCTGCTATGATATTGGTAATCGGATTCTTGATGTAGACGTTGTCACCATCCTCAATAACAGTAACCATTCCACTCTGTTTACCATAAACCATATCGCCTCCCTGAAGGAAATAAGCCGTTCCGGTAGCGGAGCGCGCATACATCTTAGGCTCTACTCCGGCAACATCGACAATCATGCCGTTGTCCTCTGTGGTAATGGTGACGTTGCCTTCCTGTGTCGTTGTCTTGCGTGCGCTTGACTTGTGGGGCTTTGCCAAAAGCTCTGATTTGTAGCTTCCAAGCATCCATCCCTTGATTGCCGTAGCCTTAACCTGGCTGAACAAGCCGTGCTTTGCGGTGTTCCTGCGCAGCAATGAGCTGCCCGTTTCATTGGCTACAGCGGCTTTTTCTGCCATCGCAGCCTTCATTTCCTTTGTTTTCTTTGCTTCCTTTGCCATGGCTTTCATGTCGGCAACCCGCTCCAGCTTGTTGGCAGAAGCGGCTTTCTTCATTGCCAACGGGGCCTGTGCGAATGTCAACGACGCTGCCATTGCAACAACAGCGATAGTAAACAATCTTTTCATAATGTCTAGCTTGGGGATTATCTGTTTTTTCACTCCTCCGGAAGAAATCCCCTTTTATTCCGGCGGAGCGGGTCAGAGACCTTTTGCCTCTTTTGTCTTTATCCTATCCAATGCCTCGGAAGACAAGCCTGACGGCTATCTCACCGATATCTTGCGGCACATGCCGCCAAACCGCACGATATATATTCCGGCGGCGGGAAGGTCTACCGTGGCAGCCGTCCGCACCTCACCATTATATATAAGGTGTCCCGACATGGTGCACACCGTGAGTTTCCGCAGCTCATTGCCCGCACTGACGGTGAGCCTGCGGCCGTCGACGGCCATGCTTCCCGGCATGACGGCCTGTGCGCCGATGCCCGTGTCTACGGTCTTGAGGGTCGTCACCTTCACCCGCTGCGACGGCTGCGAGAGCTTTCCGGCAGCACGCCCGGTCACCTGATAGTAGTAGACTGACGACGGATTGAGGCCTTTCACCAGCACGTTATCCGTGGCATAATCAAGCTCGAGGGTGTATCCTCCAGTAACAGTCTCGTCTCCTCCCCACTCCACGGCTATGTCGTCGAGCGCGAGCGAGCCCTTCCCCTGCATGTCATAAGTGATGCGCACGGCCCTGACGCTGTTGGGAACGAAATCTATCCTGGTCACCAATCCGCCCGTTTCGTTGGCTACCGCCAGCGAAGCGAAGTCGCGCCAGGCGCCCCTTTCGTCACAGATGCTCACGATGATACGGTTTTCTTCGGATGCCTGCACGCCCCTGTGCCAGAATGTCAGCGAGCGGACGGCAGCCTTATAGGCGGGCGACTCGATGTTTCCGCTGCGGGCGAAGCGCAGCGACGGTATGGCACGGCCCGAATATGCGGTGTTGGCATACGACAGGGTGGAGTTTGTCTTCCATCCCGCCGGCAGGTCTTTCACGCCTCCGGTGAAGTCCACCGAGTCGCAGTAGGGCTCGCCGGGCGCCGTCTCGAATATGTCTACGGAGTAGCCTGTGGCATCCGCCATCATCTCCCACCGGGCCTCGAACGACTTGTCCGTGACTTTGGCTGCCGGCAGCGCCTTCGGCGCAATCCACTCGAACGTGGCTTCCGACGTGGTCACTCTTATCTCGTTCGACGCCTCGCCCTGCACGTCGCCGTCCATGGCATATATCACGTAGTGGTATTCCGTAGCCGGACGCAGCCCCGTGACTGCGGTGGAGCGCACGCCGTCGGCATCGCGCAGGTTGTAGCCGTCTACGAAAGAGGTCACCACGCGGCCGCCGGGCAGGGTGTCATGCGTATATACAGATATCTTATAAGATGTGGCTACGGGCGACGGTTCCCAGTTGGCGGTGAACGAGATGCCCGTGACGTCGGTGGCCTCGAGAGCCTTCACGGCATCGGGGACGGCACGGCCGCCGGCCACGGCAAACCTTATGATGCCGCCGTTCTCGGTGATGTCGGTTATCGGCAGGTTGAGCGCCTGTCCGCTCCACGTGCGCATCGACGGACTGGTATCGTCCGTGAACGACGTCACGCGCGATGTTCCGGGGAAGGCGTCGCCGGCACGTGAGACCTCGGAGCGGCTGTTGTCGGCTTCCTCAAGGTCTACATACTGGTGCGACGGGATGTTGTTGACCGTGTTCTGCGCCCACACCATCTCGTCGAAGTCGACGTGCCACACGAGCATTCCGTGTCCGGGAATGTATGTGTCCCAGCCTGTCTGCTGGCGGTTTTCGAGCAGGAAGAACTCGTTGGGGTCGCCCGTGGGTATGATGCAGGCCTCGTTGCTGCCGATGTCGCGCAGCCTGATGTCTGCCGGACCGTCGATGACGGTGGGGTTGAGCCATCCGAGCGAGTAGCGCTCATAGACCGAATAGAGCGGCGGGGTGCATCCGCCGTTGTTGTAAGGGCCATAGTCGAGCACCGACCAGGCACCGGGCGTGAACGCCGACGTGTAGCTCGTGGCATACAGGTCGGGCAGGCCCATGACGTGGGAGAACTCGTGTATGAACGTGCCCACGCCGTCGGGACGGCCGCCCTCCCACTCGTTGCTGCACGCATAGCGGTCGAGGCGCACGCCGTCGAATATATAAGGAGTGTCGGTTGCTGCTGTGACATTCCATGAATGGGGCCACACCGTGTTGGCGCTGCCGCCCGAGGCCTCGCCCCGGCCGGCGTAGAAGACGAACACGTTGTCGATGAATCCGTCGCCGTCGCGGTCATACTCGGAGAAGTCGACCTCAGCGTCGAGCAGCTGGCAGGCCTCGATGACCATCTGCTCGGGACGCTGGTCGTTGCCGGCATAGTCGTTGCCGCCGTAGTAGCTCATGGCATGAGACAGCGTTATGGGTCCGTAGACGTCGAACTCCGGCCGAAACTGGTTCATCGACGACGTGCGGAAATACTCCGCCGCGCATCCCGTGCCGCCGTTGTCGCTGAATCCGTCTTCGTTGAGCATGCGGCTGAAATAGTCGCCGGGGCTGTCTGTATTGAACTTCACGTCCTGATATTCCACGAGGATGACGAGCCCTTTCTGCTCCCCGCGTGACGGGAAACCGGTGTCGAAAAGGCCCACTGCGCGCTGCGGCGCACTGCCCTTAGCCGGCGTGCGGGCCGGAGAGGCTGCCGAGGGGCGCACCGACGGGCGGCTGTCGTAGCGGCTCACGGTGGCGGCGCGGCGCTCGCTGAGGGCCTCCAGCACCCTGTCCATACGCACGCCTTCAAGATAGCGGCGGGCGGCGGGTGTGCGCTCGGCCTGCGGACGGGCCACGATGTCGGACCGTACGATGGCTCCGCGACTGTCCGTATCGGCATAATAGAACATGCCTCCGCTCTCCGAGAGCAGGTAACCGTCGTCGCTGAGATAGTAGTGGGAGCGCTCATCGCCGACGAGACGCACCTTCAGTTCGGTGCCGTCGGCCTGGCGCATGGTGAGAAGCCCCGGCTTTGCCGGAACTGCATATATGCCTGTTGTCATCAGCATCGCGGCTAAGGCAATGATAGCCGGACGCCTGATTGTCTTTTTCATTATAGTTTTGTTACAATAAACCGTTTTCCGTTAGGTTTTAATACAAATATAGCTATTCTGATTTCATTATGTAATTTACAGATACAAAGATATACCTTTTCACGCAAAGAGTATCACATTTTTTCATTTTTTCTTTATTATTTTTATCTTTTCGACAGCTGGGGACCATATTTGTTGACATAAATCAACTATTCGCGGGCCTTAAAATAACAAAAAGCAGAATAGGAACGGCCGTAAGGCGGATTATCCGCAAGTGTACGACGAGTAGGCGGAAAATATCGGCGGGCAACCCACAAACATCGGCGGATTTAGGCTTAAAAGATGTAACAGGTAGGTATTGATGATGCAACGGGCGGCATTTGACGATGCAACGGGCGGCATTTGACGGTGCAACGGGCGGCATTTGACGGTGCAACGGACAACCCGTCATGGGTGCGTGACGGCTATCAAAAGTGTTTTTGAGAGCTACCAAAAGTGTTTTTGACAGGTGGCAAAAGGGCTTTTGGGAGGTAATGGGAGAGAAATATGGGAGGAATGGGAGAGAAATATGGGAGGAATGGGAGAAATATATGGGAAAGATGGGAGAAAGAGATGGAAAAGATGGGAGAGAGAAAAAGAAAAGATGGAAGAAAGAAAAGGGAAAGATGGAAGAGAGAAATGGGAGGGATGGGATAGAAAAAGGGAAGAGATGAGAGGTTTTTCTCTCATCTCTTTCCTTCCCCTTAGGGGAGGCCGGGTGGGGCCTCACCTCACGAGCGTCACTCCCATGAGTCCGATGACGACGTCGCCGGACAGGGTGCGGACGGTGAGCGACTTCAGTTTCTTCTCCGGATTGAGCGGCATGTTCAGCATCTGGGCTGCTCCGCCGGGGATGGGACGGCCGTAGACGCCGGTTATTCCGAGTTCATCGCCGAGGTTGCGGCTTACCTTTCCGTTGCCGAGGCATACGCGGTAAGGACGCGGATCGGCGAGGGTGAACGCCTTGCCGTCTTCAAAATAGTCTTGCTCGATGGGGCACCAGTTGTCCGGATTGACGAGGCGGAGGGTGTCTGCGGTGCCGTCCTTATATGCGACGACGACGAGACCGTTGTCTATCCGGCTCTGCATGTGGTTCGTCGAACCGGCCATGAGCAGGCAGGCGGCGGACGCACGGCCGCTCAGCGGCACGGTGATGCTGTCGGGATAGTTGTCCCAGAGCGACGTGTAGGCGATGTTGTGTCCCTCGGCGGGCGTGAGGAAAGGCACCCCTGCCACGGTGAAGCGGCCGTCGCGGACGAGCGTGCGGAACACGGAGTCGTTGATTTCGGGCTTCAGCGTCGGGTGGCACCACTCCCCTACTCCCTGCACGGGAATCTGAAGCGTGGTGTACGGGGAGCGCGGCGAGAGGTACTCGTTGTTGAATATGTCGGTGACGTTGTCCTTCAGAGCCTTGCCCAGCTTCACCGGTACGTAGCGGCCGGCAGCCGGCTCGTCGAGGCCGAGCTCGCGGGGAGTGGGCTCCGTGCGTGGCGTGAGGCGCGGAATGCGTCGGTTGATGGGCGTCTCGCGGTCTACCACGATGGTCTGGTGCTCCTCGGCCGAACCCTCAATCTCGGTGTAGCGGCCGTGGCCGATGTCGTGGCGCACGACAATCTTCAGCGGACGGGCAAAGCGCTGGGTGATGTCGAAGATGTCCTTGCCTCCCTCGCGCCTGTACTTATATATTATATAAGGTGTAGACACCGAGGCGCTGTCCCACGAGGCGGGGAAGCCCGGGCGTATGATGCAGCGGCCGTTGAGGGCGTCGGGGACGATGCCGAAGAGGCCCTGGAGCAGCGTTCGCGAGGAGATGCCGATGCAGTCGCCGAAGTCGCGGTAGCACTCGCCGCGGGCGGCATCGTAGAAGCTGACCTGTCCGAAGTTGCCCGGACAGTCTCCGAGATACATCTGGTCCATTATGTTGGCACGCATGAGGGCGTAGCCCGCATCGGCGCGGCCTGCCTCGAAGTATGCCAGTGCGGTGTGCATGATTTCCGCCGCGGCCACGTTGTTGATGCTCCAGGAGTACGGATGCCAGTTGGAGGTGGAGATGACGGAGCCATACGACTTGCCCTCAGCCTCGACTGGGATGTGCGGTATCTCGCGGTCCACATACTCCGTGGCCTGCCAGAACTGCTCGGGCGAGCCCGCGCCGCAGTCTATCGGGGTATAGACGGACCAGAGGGCGGCACTCTCGTGCTTGCGCTTCAGGCCGAGAGACTCCTCAAACTCGGCCCAGTGGCCGCGGCCGTTGAGCCACAGGCGGCTGTTCATGGCCTTCAGTATGCGGGCGGCCTCGGCGCGGTAGGGGGTGCTGTCCTCGCCTATGATGTCGGCGATGCGGGCGGCAAGGAGGTTGCCGCGGTAGTTGTAGGCCGACGAGTGGGTGACGGCTCCGCCGCTGTAGTAGAGGGCGTCGCTGGCCCAGATGCAGCAGTAGGCATCGTAGAGGCCGTCGCCGTCGGGGTCGTAGTTGCGCTTCTCCCATGCCAGGTGCGACGCAATCACGGGCCACATCTTGCGCATATAGGCCGTGTCGGCGTTATAGCAGAAGTGCCAGAGCAGCTCGTCCATGTAGTTGAGGTTCATGTCGTAGTGATGCATCTGGTTGTTCTTCTCGGGATTCCGGCAGATATAGCCGTTGCTGTACATCTGCGTGCCCCACTTCTTCTCGGCGCGGGCCATGTTCATCTTCGGGTCCATGGAGGGGTGCGGTATGGTCGGGGCGACGTCCGTCACCTGACTCTTGGCGTATGCGTCGAAGTGCGACACGGCGCGGTCGTCCCATCCGAGCACGTCGCCGAGATATCCGGCACGCCATCCGGCCAGCGGCATGCGCCAGCCCACGCAGCCGTGGAGCCACGTCTGGCCGTCCCAGTCGCCGTCGGCAGCCACCACGAGGGCACCGCCGAGGGTGTTGATATAGGGGTCGGGGGTGCTGAAGGTCACGCGGCCGGCCAGCGCCTCGTTGTGGGCCACGGTCTTGCGCCACAGGGCTTCGGCCTCGGCAAAGGGCACGTCGACGACCTTGTTGAGCCTCATCACCACGTAGGCCGTGGTCCTGGCCTTGTCATATACGGCACCGGAGACCACAAGGCCGGCATTGTCGGCAGCCGGCTCAAAGACTCCCTTGGGGTCGGCGCCAATGTCGCCGTTGCGGCGCATGCGAACTCCGGAGAGGTTGCAGACGAGCGCCCGGACATCGAGCGGACGGTCCATGCCCTCCGCCGTGAAGCGGAACACGGCACCCTCCTCGTCCTGAAGGGCCACCACGGCAATGCGGAGGGCGGCCGACGGGGAAGCGCCGAAGCGGCTGTCGCGGAGCAGATAGCTGCGGCAGGCATCCTTATACCATGCCTTGCAGTAGGCGGCGGAATCTGCCTGCAAGCCGTTCACCGTGAAACGCACGTTACGGTGATAGCCCTTCTTGAACACTGCGAAGATGGGGCGGTCGCTCGTCTCCACCCTGTAGTCGGTATGTCCGCCGTAAAGGGCACGGGTATAGCGATTCTGCCCGTTCTCGCAGACGAAGGCTCCGTCTTCCGGATAGTAGTTGTGCGTGCGGGCTGCACCGCGGCGCGACTCGTTGTTCGAACGTGACTCGATGAAATCTCCCACGGTCTTCTGCGACCACGCGGAGAGGCCCAGCATCAGCATCAGTGCGATGTTGGCTTGTCTCAGTCTTGATGATATCATATAGTTTGCAAGTGGTTTGTTTCCTTTTATAATCCGTTTAATATCAATGCAAATATAAGTAATATTTCCGATACGGACAAAAATAGCAATAAAAAACCGACTATCTCACGATAATCGGTTTCCTTTTAAAAACAAACTACTTAAAAACTAATCTACTAAAACAAATCAAAAATATATCTTTCTATATGTATTTTCTTTCTTCTTGACATTGCAAAGATATGCACTTTACAGATGACAGACAAATAAAATCTGTAAAAAAACGCCTAATAAGTGTATAAAATACAAATAAAGGCTGATTTATCAATCAGCCTTTATTCATTTGTCATCTGTGGTTTGCAATATTACATCATTCCGCCCATGCCCGGAGCGCCGCCCATCGGCATTGCGGGCTTATCCTCAGGCTTGTCCACGATGAGGCACTCGGTGGTCAGGAACATGCCTGCGATGGAGGCAGCGTTCTCGAGAGCCACGCGCGACACCTTGGCGGGGTCTATCACTCCGGCCTTGCGCATATCCTCATAGATATCCTTGCGGGCGTTGTAACCGAAGTCGCCTTCGCCCTCGCGCACCTTCTGCACTACCACGGCACCCTCGCCGCCGGCATTTGTGACAATCTGGCGCAGAGGCTCCTCGATGGCGCGCTCCACGATGTTGATACCTGTCTGCTCGTCGGCATTCTCGCCCTTGAGGTCTGCCAGGGCCGAGAGGGCGCGGATATAGGTCGTTCCGCCGCCGGCAACGACGCCTTCCTCGATGGCTGCGCGGGTGGCGCAGAGAGCGTCGTCGACGCGGTCTTTCTTCTCCTTCATCTCCACCTCGCTGTTCGCACCGACGTAGAGCACTGCCACGCCGCCTGCCATCTTGGCCAGACGCTCCTGCAGCTTCTCCTTGTCGTAGGAGCTCGTGGTGTTGCTGATTTCATTCTTTATCTGTGCAACGCGGTCGGCGATGGCCTGCTTCTCGCCGGCGCCGTTCACGATGGTGGTGTTGTCTTTCGTCACCGTCACCTTGTCGCAGGTGCCGAGCATCTCGAGAGTGGCCTGCTCGAGCTTGAGGCCCTTCTCCTCGCTGATTACCGTTCCGCCTGTCAGCACGGCGATATCCTCGAGCATTGCCTTGCGGCGGTCGCCGAAGCCGGGAGCCTTCACGGCGCAGATCTTAAGTCCGCCGCGCAGACGGTTGACTACGAGCGTGGTCAGCGCCTCAGAGTCTACGTCCTCGGCAACCACGAGCAGCGGGCGTCCGCTCTCGGCGGCGGGCTGCAGGATGGGCAGGAAGTCCTTGATGTTGCTTATCTTCTTGTCGTAGATGAGGATGTAGGGATTGTCCATCACGCACTCCATCTTGTCGGCGTCGGTAACGAAATAGCTGCTCAGATAGCCGCGGTCGAACTGCATTCCCTCTACAACGTTGATGTAGGTGTCGCGGCTCTTGCTCTCCTCGATGGTGATCACGCCGTCCTTGCTGACCTTGCGCATCGCGTCGGCGATGAGCTTTCCTATCTCGGGATCGTTGTTGGCAGACACCGTGGCCACCTGCTCGATCTTGTCGTAGTTGTCGTCAACCTTCTCTGCGTGAGCCTTGATGTACTCTACTACTGCGGCAACGGCCTTGTCGATACCGCGCTTAAGGTCCATCGGGTTTGCTCCGGCCGTGACGTTCTTCAGGCCGACGTTGACGATGCTCTGCGCCAGGATGGTGGCAGTGGTCGTTCCGTCGCCGGCGTCGTCGCCTGTCTTGCTGGCCACGCTCTTCACGAGCTGTGCGCCGGTGTTCTCGAAGTGGTCTTCAAGCTCCACCTCCTTAGCCACGGTCACGCCGTCCTTCGTAATCTGGGGAGCGCCAAACTTCTTCTCGATAATCACGTTGCGGCCCTTCGGACCGAGGGTTACCTTCACTGCATTTGCCAACTGGTCGACGCCCTTCTTCAAGAGGTCACGGGCATCCATATTGAATTTGATATCCTTTGCCATAACTTTTTAATTAATGAAGAATGATGAATGAAAACGCGTTGATGAGCGAAGCGGATTATGAAGAATGCGCTGCCGGTCTGCCGGCCGATGCCGCTGTCATCTCAGACTCCTCACCCTATCATTCCTGCCTGTTTGTTATTTGTTTGCTATACCTTATTTATTATTTACTTCTCTATCACTGCGAGCACGTCGCTCTGACGCATCATCAGATACTTCTCGCCGTCAAACTCAAGCTCAGTGCCTGAATATTTGCCGTAGAGCACCTCGTCGCCGGCCTTGAGGACCATCTCCTCGTCCTTCGTTCCGTTACCTGTGGCTACAACCTTACCATGCAACGGCTTCTCCTTTGCCGTGTCGGGAATGATGATACCGCCAACTTTCTCTTCTGCCGGCGCAGGAAGCACCAGCACTCTGTCTGCTAATGGTTTAATGTTCATGTCTTCTTATTTTAGTATTTATACTGTATTTTAATCTTTGCGGGGCCTGCATCGGCAAGCGTCCGTCTGCTTGCAATACAGCCAAAACCGTGCCAAAGCAGCCTTTTTGCAGCACAAACAGTCTGAAAAAGACTCAACTTTAACAATATTAAAGCTGTCGGGAGGGTTTCCGGAGGGTTCGGAGAGCTCTGAAACCCTGAGCCATCTAAAAAAGCAAAGGCCGCAAAGACGCAAAGCCCTATTGCCATAAAAGAGACAATACGAAACTTATCTTTGCGTCTTCGCGGCCTTTGCGTTGCCTTGAAATAAACTCAATTCCACCCCGCTATATACATTATATTATATAGCATGGCTGTGGCGGCATCCCTTTTTGCCGCCCGCCGCCGTCATTTCACCTTCTCGCCGTTTATCACCACGTTCTTCACGGTGCAGTTCTCGATGAGCGACGGGTCAAAGGCTTTCTTGCCGTCCTTGACGTCGCAGTTCTCGAACGTGAAGTCGATAAGGCGGTATTTGTCTGACTTGCCCACGTCAAAGAAGTTCTTGCAGTCCATCTTCACGTTGCGCAGGGTGATGTTATTGCATGTGGAGAGCGGCATGTCGGGGCGGTTCTCCGGCTTGAAGAACTGCGTCCAGGGGCGCACGACGAGGAAACTGCCGCAGTCGCCGGTGACGTCCTCCACCGTGACGTACTCGTAATGCTGGGGCGTGTCGGGGCGCATCTTAAGCCACAGCACGCGGTTGGCCTGCGTGATGCTGCACCGGCGCAGTATGACGTTGCGGTCGTGCAGGCTCTCGCTGCCCAGCGTGAGGCATCCGTGAACCTTTCCGTAGGTGCAGTCTTCGATGATGATGTTAGAGCACGGGCCGTTCGTGGAGTCCTTGTCGGCCCACGTTCCCTTGCCGCCCTTGAGCACGACGGCATCGTCGCATACGCTCATGTAGCACCCGTGGATGAGCACGTTCTTGCACACATCAAGGTCGATGGCATCGGAGCTGGGTGCGCCGCGCTTCGGGTCGACGGGCGTCACGCCGCTCGTGGGTGCGTAGATATAGCATCCGAGGTAGCGCAGGTTCTCCGTCTTATAGATGTGGTTGGTCCAAAACGGGCTGTTGATGAGCCTTACATCCTGCACGGTGACGTTCTTGCTGTTCGATATGTAGACGAGCCTCGGACGCATCGCCTCGAGGTTCGTGCACTGACGGTTATACTGGCGGCGTATCCAGAACTCCTCCCAGTAGTTGCGGCCGTTGCCGTCGATGGTGCCCTTGCCGGCAATCGTGAACCCGTCCACGCCGTCGGCGTTCACCAGTGCGGAGAAATATTTGAGCGTCTGGCCCTCCATGCGCGTCGTCTGGAGCTTGAAGTTGCGTATGCGGTCGCTGCCTTTCAGGCGGCCGCCCTCCTCTACATAGAGGTGCGTGCCCTGCTTGAAGAATATCGAACCGCTGAGGAACGTGCCGCGGGGAACGACGATAACGCCGCCTCCGGCCGCCGCAGCCTTGTCTATCACGGCCTGTATCTGCTCGGTCTGGAGCAGGTTCGAGTCGTTCTTCACGCCGTAGTCGGTGATGACATACTTCTTTCCGAGCTTGTCCACGTCAACCTTCGTGGTGTCGCTGAACCACGCGGGGATGGGCGTACCGTCGGGGAAGAGGTCTACTTTCTTTTTCTTCGCAAACGCCGTCGTGCATGCGAGGACGAGCGACAGCGCAATGATTGGTCTGATGTTCATAAATACAGATATTGTCTTTTTAGTTGATTAGTTTACTGTCCGCAAAGTTAAGACAAATCCGTGAGATAAGCAAAAATAACCTATTAATTTAATAATGTGGCACGTGCAGGCGGCTTTTTTCCGCAAAATTGCCGCTTATAGGGCTGTTTACCGTTACAATTTGTACGGAAAATACAAGCCGTATCAATTATTCTTCGTACCTTTGCAACAAATCATGTCTAACAAAATGTATAACCAAAGCTTATGAAAGATTTTTTCAAGTACACCCTTGCCACCGTCACCGGCATTGCCCTGGCAATATCATTGCTGACGGTGCTCAGCATCTTCTCACTCATCGGGATGGCCGTCTCGGGCCAGTCGTCCACCAAGGTAGAGAGCAATTCCGTCTTCGTGCTGCCCCTGTCGGGCGTGCTTGAGGAGCGTACGCAGGACAATGTGATGGGCCAGCTCATGGGCAACGACGAGGGAGGCCTGGGGCTCGACGGCATACTCGCGGCCATACGCAAGGCCAAGGCCGACAAGGACATCAAGGGAATATACATCGAGGCAGGCATGTTCGCACCCGATGCGGCCGCTTCCGCACAGGCCATACGCAACCAGCTGGCCGACTTCCGCAAGAGCGGCAAGTGGATAGTGGCCTACGCCGACACCTACACGCAGAGCTCATACTACATCTGCTCGGTGGCCGACAAGGTGTTCCTGAACCCGCAAGGCATGATCGACTGGCACGGACTGGCGTCCCAGCCGGTGTTCCTGAAAGACCTGCTCGCCAAGTTCGGCGTGAAGGTGCAGCTCTCGAAGGTGGGCAAATACAAGAGCGCCCCGGAGGAACTGACGGCCGACGGCATGAGCGAGCCCAACCGCGAGCAGGTGACCGCATACATCAACGGCGTGTGGAACTCGATGCTCGCCGACGTCGGCGCAAGCCGCAAGCTGTCTGTAAAGACGCTCAACGACTATGCGGACAACCTCATCATGACGGCCGACCCGAAGAGCTACGTGAGCATGAAGCTCGTCGACAAACTGATATATACGGACGAGGTGAAGACCGAGATAAAGAAAATGCTCGGCATCGACGCCAGCGACAAGATAAACCAGCTGTCGCTCAGCGACATGAGCAACATCGAGGATGACGACGACGGCGACCAGATTGCCGTATACTACGCATTCGGCGACATCGTCGACGCTGCCCCCGGAGGATTCTCCACCAGCCCGTGCATCGCAGCAGAGACAGTCTGCAAGGACCTCGAGGCATTGGCAGAAGACGACGACGTGAAGGCCGTGGTGCTGAGGGTGAACTCCGGCGGAGGAAGCGCATACGCCTCCGAGCAGATATGGCACTCGGTGATGAACCTGAAGGCGAAGAAGCCTGTCGTCGTGTCGATGGGCGGATATGCCGCTTCGGGCGGATACTACATCAGCTGCGCGGCAAACTACATCTATGCCGAACCCACCACGCTGACGGGCAGCATCGGCATCTTCGGCATGTTCCCCGACTTCAGCGGACTGCTGAAAGACAAGCTGGGAGTGAAGTTTGACGAGGTGAAGACAAACAAGTTCAGCGCCTTCGGCACGCCGGCAAGACCCTTCAACGAGGAGGAGATGGCATATCTGAACGCATATATCGACCGCGGATACAAGCTGTTCCGCAAGCGCGTGGCCGACGGCCGCAAGATGAAGACCGAGGCCGTGGAGGCCATTGCACAGGGCCGCGTATGGATCGGAAGCGACGCCCTCAAGGTGAAGCTCGTCGACGGCATGGGCGGCATCGACGCGGCAGTGGCCAAGGCGGCCGCACTGGCCAAGGCCGGAGAGTATCACACGGTGAGCTACCCCGCCCCGCCTAACTTCATCGACCAGCTCTTCGCAAGCATGAACGGCGGCAACTACCTCGACGAGCAGGTGCGCCAGACGCTCGGCGAATACTACGCGCCCTTCATGTTCGTCAAGAACCTGAACTCACAGAACGCCATACAGGCACGCATGCCGTACCGCATTAACATGAAATAAATGGAAGGAGACTTCATCAGGATAAACCGATGGCTGCTGCCTCTGAGCTGGATATACGGCTGCATAGTGAGGCTGCGCAACCTTTTCTTCGACACCGGACTGCTGAAAAGCCGCAGCTTCGACGTGCCGATGATTGCCGTGGGCAACATCACGGTGGGCGGAACGGGCAAGACTCCCCATGTGGAGTATCTCATCGAACTGCTCAAAGACAAGTTCAACGTCGCCGTGCTGAGCCGAGGATACAAGCGCAAGAGCCGCGGGTTCGTGCTCGCCGACGCCTCGTCGGGGGTGCGCGACATCGGCGACGAGCCATACCAGATGAAGCAGAAATATCCCGGCATCGCCGTCGCCGTCGACAAGAACAGGTGCCACGGCATGGACAGGCTGACCGACAACACCACGGCGAAGGACATCGACGTGGTGCTTCTTGACGACGCTTTCCAGCACCGGTATGTCAAACCGGGGATAAACATCCTCCTCGTAGACTATCACCGGCTGATAATATACGACAGGATGCTGCCCGCCGGCAGGATGCGCGAGCCCCTGTCGGGGAAGAACAGGGCCGACATCGTCATCGTCACGAAATGCCCTGCAGGCATCAAGCCCATGGAATTCCGCGTGATAACGAAGGCCATGAGCCTCTATCCATACCAGCATCTCTACTTCACGACGCTCGGCTACAGCGACCTGCAGCAGGTCTTCGGCGACGGCCGGCGAGGCCTCGGCACGCTGAAGGGCGAGAACATACTGCTGCTCACGGGCATCGCCTCGCCCGACCAGATGATAATGGACCTGAAGGATCATGCCGGCAGCATCTTCCCCATGACGTTCAGCGACCATCACGCGTTCACGGCAGGCGACATAGAGAAGATCAACAGCAGGTTCGCGGAGCTTCCGTCGCCGAAGCTCATCATCACCACGGAGAAGGATGCGGCACGCATCCACGGCCTCGAGGGACTGAGCGACGAGGTGCGTGAGGGCATATATGCCCTGCCGGTGAAAATCCGGTTCATGCTCGGACAGGAAGAACGGTTTAACGAAAACATAATAGGTTATGTACGGAAAAATTCAAGAAACAGCATCCTGGTTAAGGCAAAGGATGACAACAAGCCCAAAAACGGCAATAATTCTGGGAACAGGTCTCGGACAATTAGCTTCAGAAATAACTGACACATACGAGTTCCCGTACGAGGAGATACCCAACTTCCCCGTGTCTACGGTGGAGGGACACAGCGGAAAACTCATCTTCGGAAAGCTCGGCGACAAGGACATCATGGCCATGCAGGGCCGCTTCCACTACTACGAGGGCTACTCGATGAAGGAGGTGACGTTCCCCATCCGCGTGATGTACGAGCTCGGCATCGAGACGCTGTTCGTCTCCAACGCATCCGGCGGCATGAACCCGGAGTTCAGGATTGGCGACCTGATGATCATCACGGACCACATCAACTTCTTCCCCGAGCACCCGCTGCGCGGCAAGAACTTCCCCACCGGCCCGCGCTTCCCCGACATGCACGAGACATACGACCACAGACTCATCGCCGAGGCCGACGCGATAGCTGCCGAGAAGGGCATCCGCGTGGTTCACGGCGTATACATCGGCGTGCAGGGCCCGACCTTCGAGACTCCCGCGGAGTATAAGATGTATCACCGTCTCGGCGGCGACGCCGTCGGCATGAGCACCGTGCCCGAGGTCATCGTGGCCCACCACTGCGGCATCAAGACCTTCGGCATCAGCATCATCACCGACCTCGGGCTCGAAGACACGCCCGTTGAGGTGAGCCACGAGGAGGTGCAGGCCGCCGCGAACAAGGCCCAGCCGCTCATGACGGAGATAATGAGAGAGATGATAAACAGAGCTTGATTCCCTCTTCCCTCTTAGTTTAAATCATGGATATATCGAAATTAGGTGAGTTCGGACTTATAGAAAGACTCACAAAAGACATCAGCAAGAAGAATGAATCGACAGTATACGGCGTGGGAGACGACTGCGCCGTGCTGTCATATCCCGGCAAGGAAGTGCTCGTGACCACCGACATGCTCATGGAGGGCGTGCACTTCGACCTCACATACACAGACCTCAGACACCTCGGATACAAGTCGGCGATGGTGAACATCAGCGACATCTTCGCCATGAACGGCACTCCCAAGCAGATGACCGTGAGCCTCGCCATCAGCAAGCGCTTCACCGTAGAGGATATAGAGATGTTCTACGAGGGCCTGCGCATGGCCTGCAACAAGTGGGGCGTGGACATCATCGGCGGCGACACTACTTCGTCCTACACCGGACTGGCCATCAGCATCACGTGCATCGGCGAGGCCGACAAGGACAGCATCGTATACCGCAACGGGGCACGCGACACCGACCTGATATGCGTGTCGGGCGACCTCGGAGCCGCATATATGGGCCTCCAGCTGCTCGAACGCGAGAAATCGGTATACTACCAGCAGGTGAACGAGGCGAAGAAGAAAGGCGACAGCAAGGCCGTCGAGGAGCTCTCGGCATTCCAGCCCGACTTCTCCGGCAAGGAGTATCTGCTGCAGAGGCAGCTCCAGGCCGAGGCACGCGGCGACATCATCGCCAAGCTGCGCGAGGCGGGAGTGCGCCCGACGGCCATGATGGACATCAGCGACGGACTGTCGAGCGAACTGATGCACATCTGCAAGCAGAGCCACACCGGATGCCGCATTTACGAGAAGAACCTGCCGATAGACTATCAGACCGCCGTCATGGCTGAGGAACTGAACATGAACGTGACCACATGCGCCCTCAACGGCGGCGAAGACTACGAGCTGCTCTTCACCGTGCCCATCGGAGACTACGGCAAGATAGAGGCGATGGAGGGCGTGAGACTTATCGGCCACATCACGAAGGAAAACCTCGGCACCGTTCTCGTCACCCGCGACAACAGCGAATTTGAACTCAAGGCACAGGGCTGGAACCCGTTGCAATAACACGGCAGCGGCGCCTCCGGCATCCTGATTCGCCCCAAGATATTGCATATCTGCCCCCAAGATATAGTGTATCGTGTTGTTACGTGCCACGCGTCACAGTGTAACCTGCCGCAGGTCACAGTGTGACGCGCCACGGGTAACACCGTTACGCGTGGCACGTAACACTACTACGAAGGCCTGATAACATCCCCGGCAATTATCGGCCGGATATCAACGAAAAAGCGGCCGCATTGTTAAAAGATGCAAACAGAGACACACTTTATATGTCCTTAATGCCGTTTTATTAATTTTAATGATTACCTTTGCAACCGCAAAACAAAACAAGGAGGTGCCATAGCTCAGTTGGTAGAGCAAAGGACTGAAAATCCTTGTGTCCCCGGTTCGATTCCTGGTGGCACCACTCCTCCTTTCATTAGCCCTGTTCGCGCAAGCGGCAGGGTTTTCTTTTTATCCCTACCCGATTGCTTTTGCGCCCAGACGGAATGATTTTTGAGTCCCTCAGCGTCTTGGCACTTGCATATATCATTCACTTTTTCCTCGACATCATTGCCCGCACGGCGTTCCCGGTGATGCCGAACTGCTCGGAAATCTGACGGGTGGTCAAGCCGAGATGCTTCATTATCAGTTGCGTGCACCTATATTCCGTCATCGTGCCATGACGCTCTGCGAGGGTCTTCATTACGTCGGGATAGGCGAAAGTGAAAAACATCACTAAGCACTCCATCTTCTCCTTTGTCCAACCGGAGACCTTATCACCCCTCTTCAACGCGTCGTATACCTCCATTCCCGTACGCATACGTTCCTCATCTGCCTGCTTCTTTTTCGCCAATAAAACATCATGGCGCTCCTCTATCCTCTTTATCTTGGCATCGAGCGAACTTATCTCCCTGTCTTTCTCACGGCTCTTTTCCTTAATGTCCTTTATCTCTTGCCTGTATTTCTCTGCTTTTTTCTCCAAGCTATGCGTCTTCCGCTCCATGCGTTGGGCAGACTGTCGGGCCTGTGTCTGCATCGTGTCGATAGACTTCCTGTACCTGTATCTCTTCACCGTATATGCCGTGCACACAGCCACGATGACCAGCATCATCACCGCCGCGCCGGCCATCGCGCGGTCGTCTTTACGGCTAATCTCGGTCTCCCTCCTATGCTCATGGTCTGCCGCTATCTGAATTTCCTTTATGCTGTCTTGAGAGCGGACATAATTGATACTGTCATATAAATCAATAGCCTTTTCATACAAATCATTAGCATCTTTATACTCTCCGGCTTCCTTTTTTACTTGAGATAATTCATATATAATAGATGCTTTCCAAGAGATATCAGTACATAATTTTAATGCTTCATTTAAATAAACTTCTGCACTTGCATAATCTTTTTTCTTTCGTGATAATGATGCAAGAATCTGGTAGGCATTGTTTGTTGGATAGACATCTATAGCTTTCCATGCATATTTTCTTGCCTTTATTGTATCTGCTGTTTCCATGTATGCAGCAATGTTCACGTATATGGTAGATTTCATTCTTGGTTTCATATATTTAGTTAGAGGCAAGCACTTTTCGATATAAATGATTGCACTATCTTCTTTATCAAGATGCCCATATATAGAAGATACCGTAAGTAAACAACTTGCAATATACTCTTTGTCAGCAATTGAATTTTGATAACTTAAGGCTTTTAATCCATATTTTAATGCCATAGCATAATCTTCATTTTCAAGATTAATACAGGCAATAGAATTATAAATCCTCATTTTAAGGAAATCGTTGTCTGTTTTCTCTACAATGAATTCTGCATTCTTCAGATATTTAATAGCATTTTTACTTGTGCTCATTCTACCCTTTAGATAATAACACAAAGCTAATTTATTATTATCATCATGTTGTGTATAATATGAAATACTATAATTAAGTATATTGTCTTTCACTTCTTTACAACCATTTCTAAATGCTAATTGAGATTTTAACAACTCATAATATGCCCGTTCCTTATCATCTGTTATATAATATGTGGCTTCCACCTTTTTAATAATTTTACTTGCAGAATCAACAAGGTCTTTCTCAGTTAACGAGTCAACCATTTCAAGCATAGTATAACATGCGCTGTTTCTGCATCCAGTGATGAATAAAATGATTGCAGACAATATCAGAATGAGTAGTTTTTTCATTATTCCTTCATATAGTTTTACGCTGCAAATTTACGTTTTTTTACTGAAACAGAAAAATTGTCCAAAATCCAAACGTGATATTTTTAGGGGTCAATTAACATTTGATTTTTAGCTTAACACTGATTATCAATATCTTACAAAACCAACCAATATCACACTGTTAAAAAAGTTTTTAGTGAAATATTTGGAAGAAATAATTTGTATCTCTAATTTTGCTATCGCCGAAAGGCAAAATAAGCAAAATATAGGAACTAAAAAAAATACATTATGAAGAAAACTTTGATGATTGTTTTTGCGGGCGTTTTTGTGTTGCCCTGCGTGTATGAATATGCTTTTATAAAAGCTAAAATAGAAAAGCATTATGACACAAATTACGAATACTGGTAAGAATGAATGCCGTCCAGATTCAGTATCTATGGATTATAACAGCTCTACCGGAACGATCATTATATCCTCTACAGGAGAAAAAGAGAAAGAAATCGATATTGAAATATATAAGGATGGTCAGAAGATGTATGAAGACCATGACAACGTAAGCAAGGGTGGAGCCCTGAACTACATCATGACAGAAGATGAGAATGGAGAATATGAAGTGTATGTCAACGTGGACGGAAAAGAAAGCATAACTAAAACAATAAATAAATAACAAATAGGGCGGGTTTGCCACAATCAGAGATATAACATTAACCAATTAATATATAAAAGAAATGAAAAAATTAGGAATTTGCACAATGTGCCTTGCGGCAACACTCGCTGCAGCACTTGTCTCTTCCTGTAGTCAGGACGAGACAATCGAGCAACAAGAAAAAGCCATGGCTCCACGAGCCACGACAGTGAAAGAACTCACGGCGCAGCTGAGAGCATACAACGCGAGCATCGCCGGAGACATGACAGTGATGCAACCCCTGAAAGTACGCAAGCCGGGACTGACAAAGGGTGATGCGATAAGCGTCGGCATAGCCGATGCAAAAGGTGCTATACGCGGTGCTATACATGGAGGCGTCCATGGAGCTATTGTAGGCGGTGCCGTAAGTTCGCTATGGAAGTTTACATTCATCCTTGCAAAAAAATACTTTTTTAGCAGCAAAACTAAAGCATCGGTCATCGCAGCAGACCCGTCATCGATAGCGCCAAAGATATTTCCCACCGGCATCACCCCAACGCTTAACGACAGTGTGGGCTACTATCACAACATGATAGAGGCAAAAATGTATAGAATCGACACCTGCTCTTATCAGCGATCATCAAGCTACTTGGTTTCCATGGCAAATGTCGGAATGAAACTGATATCAACCGAATATGCAGCAACGGGCGGACTGTCCAGCCAACAAAAATCAGCCATAACGAGTGACGTGAATACTCTTCGCAACGCCGATACTGAAGAGCTCTCGTTTGACGACTACTGCAATCTGCTGAAAAGCCTTAACCCTGAAGACAGCGACTATATAGACTTTGCTGCCGAATATCTCTACATCGTGACCTACGGAAATGTGAACATCGACGACTATACGGAGGAAGTGATGTATCTCATAAACAATTCCAACGCAGGCGTGGATGATATCACCATTCTCAACAAGAGCATACAGGTGGCCTACGCAAGCATGATCTTCTCTCAATGCACAAATATTTAAAAACCTGATATCATGAAAAAGAACAATAAACAAAACAGGCCGATGAACAAGATTCTTTCATTAATCTTTTCTATATTAGTCTTCTGCACAGCAGCAGAGGCGCAGACAATAACTATAACAGAAGAAACGGCAATCTCTTTGGCTCAAAATCTTATAGGAGATACGTACAACAAGCATTTTGATTATTATATAAGCAAAACGAGTGCACCATTTCCTGTCAATGGAGGTTCTTTTATTCAAATGCAAGATAGCTGGTTTGTGCTTGTAGACATGTATCCAAATGAAGGCTGGGAACACCCTTGCAAATATGTCACAATTAAAGGCACATACAGTCCCTCTGACAAGGAATGGTTTAAGATAGAAGATGCTACCGTTCCTCCTTCTGATATTTCGCTAAAGCCGGTAAAAGTTGCTAACCGATACGGAACAAAAGCTAAGGTTAAACCGATAGTGCCGAAAATTGAATCGAACGACCCTAATCTTGCTGCCGAACATACATACGCCGTGATTCTGAACGGAGGTCTGAACCGGACAGCAAACGACGAAAGATATTGGAATGATTGTTCATATTTCTATAAAACGTTGAGAAACCGGTACAGCATTCCCAAACAAAATATTAAGGTTATAATGGCCGACGGAACATCTGCTGATGCTGATATGAAATCCGCCGACGGCACAGGTTATATATCTTCACCGCTTGACCTTGACGGCGACGGAGCCGCCGATATCGAATATTCGGCAACAAAAGGAAACCTGCAAGCCGTATTCAACAGTTTAGCTCAAAAACTGACAGATGAAGACCACCTGATAATCTTTGTCACCGGACACGGTAAATATGACATTAATAAAAGTAAATCATGCATATATCTTTGGAATAATGTGCTGCTCTATTCTAACGAGCTGAACACATGGCTCAACAATATTAACGCCGGATTCATCAGCGTTGTGATGGAGCCATGCTATTCCGGAGGCTTCATCAATGAATTGAAAAAGACTAACCGCATCATAGCTACAGCGTGCAAAGATACGGAACGTTCTTTCTCATGCGAAGACGTCCCTCATAATGATTTTGTTTACAACTGGACATCCGCCATCAACGGATATGATGCAACAGGGAACAAAATAAATGTTCCGGAGAATATTTCCATCATCGAGGCCTGGAGATATGCTGCCCGCAATGACGGCCACGCGAACGGTGTTTCACAATATGGCAAAGAAACGCCGATGATAAACTATTTCACGCATTCCGTGGAATACGACTTGTCACTCGCAAATATTCCGCCAGTGGTAAATCTGTGCTTTGAAAACTATGAGAATTTAGTTTCTGAACAAAATACGAAAGAATATGATAGACAGGCAGGATTGCCAAGTACCATGAAATCGAGTGATTTGGGATTTAAAAACCTTATTGAATTTTGGAGGAGCCCGTATATTTGGCTTAGGAATCAGGAAGATGGATTACAGAACCATAAACATGAGAGGCTTAATATCACTAATAACATGTCCTCAATAATGGCTTATATGTATACTCAGATTCGCAATAATGGAGTAAAGCCCTATACAAATAAGGATAGTATGTCCGTCAGAACGTATTGGGTAACGCCGTCTATTGCTATGACGGAAAATGATTGGAGAGGAGTTATTTCTTCTGATAATAATTCAGGAGGACTATTTGGAAGTATTGGCATTGAAAACAACATAGAACCAGGAAAATCTACTGTAATTCTTTTGCAGGCTTTCTTTTGGGGTGATAAATTTACAGCCTTGAAGAAGGCTAACGGTGAAATGTGTATGCTGGCTTTCTTGAAAAAGAGTGATAATGTAAATACACAATTGCCGGTAGATTCAAATCATATAGTAACAGTATGGGCAACAGATAAACTGGCACAAACAAATATATGTCAAACAGAAAACAGACCCAAAGATACCATATGGGTGTCATTAACTAACTTTAAGGAGTGTGCTAATGATTTTGAAATCCGTGTGAAGACTGATTACAAAGGGAAAGCCCTACTCACTGATGCTGACGTATCATTGAGCATGTCTCCTGATTTGATTACTTCGTGGAATAATGGAGGGCAAATAAGTGAAGCCATGGAAAAGGATAAGAACTTTCCGGGATTATTCCATCTAAAAAATACATCCTGCAAACTTAGCCGTTTGAAGATGTCTCCACAACAGAAAGGAAAAATCGGTCTTCGCTGCAACTTCTTTGCCGATGAAGGTATAGCTGAAAGAAAAGAATATGATATAGACATTACCCTGATAGACCATGCTACAGGACAATGCCTCGGAGGTGAAACTTTCCGCGTAATGCAAGAACCGCGTGACGCGATAAATCCGCTTGTCGAGACTGCTGTAAAAAACGGAAAGGTTACGCTCACCGCTACAAACGTAACAGAAAATGCAGTGTATTACTGGTATGCCTCTAACGGCAAACTAGTAGGCACAGGCAAAACATTCAACGTTCCGGCAGGCCAGCAGGCTTCAAACTACACCGTACGCGTGGAAGCCACAAGCGACGGTGCCATCAGCTACTCAAGCGCAACGATGGCTATGCAAAGCTCATCTATAAAAAGCGTGGACTGCAAGAGCAACCCGAATGAGGTGAGAGTTACTCTCGAAGGTCCTGCGGCAAGCAACGCCACGCTGCGCCTCGCATCATCTACGGGTAACGCTCCGGTGAGCGACTACAGCGTAGAGAGCGGTGCGACCACATGCACTATTCCGTCCACAGGCATGCCATCTGGTATATATCAGGTGACGCTGATTGAGAACGGGACAGTCACTGGAACAAAAAAATTCACAAAATAATCGTTTCAACGTTTTGCCGTCCGGATTTAATATGTATCTTTGCAATACAGAACTAAACCGGACGGCAAAGTTCCATATATAATATAATGTATAACTAAACATGTAAAGCTTATGAAAAAGACACTAACACTCATCATGATGCTCATTGCCACAATGCCAGTATCTGCACAGGAAAAGAACATCAAGGTCGTTTCCTCCTACTATTGGACAAGCGGAAAAACTTTTGAGCAGGCTCTTGGACCTGATAAATATGAAATAGATTCTCTCGTTGTTATAGACCAAACATCTGTTGGAGATGAAGAGTTTAGGGTGATTCGCGACTGTTGCGAGAATGGTCGGCTTACGGGTGTAGACTTGTCAGGGGCCTCTATCGCCGGATTAAAAATACCTGCGCATGCATTCTACCCATCACTCGTGAACGGTAAACCGCACAAGGAGTCTGGAAATATCTACGAAGAACACGGATATCGAATAAACCTCCGCTACATCACACTGCCAAATATTACAAAGATTGAAAACTCTGCTTTCGCTCTCACAAACCTTGAGACTGTGGAAATTCCTGCAAATGCAATCCTCGAAAATGATGCTTTCGGTGATTGCACACATCTGAAAAGCGTCATTATTAAAGGTAAGGCCATACGTCCGGATTCCGAAGGATATGCCTTCAAAGGACTTGCAGACGGAGCAGTGCTACACGTGGCCCCGGGCAATGCGAGCGGATACATCAACGTAAAAAGCTGGGGCGCATTCAGTTCGATTGACGAAACTGAAACCGCATACATAGTAAAAGATATCAATACGGACGGCAACAGTCCCTTGGCTGATATACTTGGCAACAGCAATATGCATGTAGACTCGATAAAACTGAGCGGAACTCCAACGGCTGACGATTTTGAATGCCTTTTGAATAACAATATTGGTGGCCGTCTTTTGGGACTCGACCTCAGCGACTGCACGACTGAAGACGGATATCTCTACGGATGCAGATTAGATTACCTCCGGATGCCGAAGAAAATGCAGAAGATATGCGATGCTTTTTTAGATTTTTCAAATGTGAAGCATCTGACTATGCCAGAAAACTATGATGAGATTGGATTTGGAGCATTTTCTCATTATAAATGGTTCGCTGACAGTACACTCAATATAACTGAGGGGTGCAGGAAGATTGGCTACAAGGCCTTTGTTGATTGTCATAGTATAAAGACTATCGTACTACCTTCAACGCTTGAAGAATTGGAACCAGCATCTCTTGGTTTCATTTGGGGACATAGTTGGCTGGAGCTGGAAATTGACATATATGTAAACAGAATGACACCGCCTTACAGCCCAGATACATTTAACGGTATGCCTGTAAGCGTAAAAGGACCGTTTGCCTGCCCGACACAGAACTGGCGCCTCTTCGTCCCCATGGGCGCAAAGAAGAACTATGAGAACGCCGAGCACTGGGATCACTTCAAGACAATCATCGAGACTCCGCTGCTCACCGGCACGTCGTCAGGAATTGACGGAACAATCGCCGCACCGCAGAAAGGCATGAAAGAGGCCTACACCACCGATGGACGCCTTGTCGCCAAAGGGGCTATGCTGCCGCAACTGCCCAAAGGACTCTATATAATAAAGGAGAACGGAAAGACAAGGAAAGTGTTTAAATGAAGAATGAAGAGTGAAGAATGAAGAATTTGCTGCCGCGGTGGAAACTGGTTGGTGAACCGGAGCTCTCAAAGAACTCATAGCTTTCCTATGACTCGGAGAATTCCGGATACTGCGAGGCCACCGCGGCAGCAAATTCTTCATTCTTCATTCTTCATTCTTCATTTAAACGTCGCCAGAAGAAGTGCCATAACCGGAAGATGGGTTCGCCGAGGCTCTCTGCCGGGAAATATCTCAGCATGCGGACATCGCGGTGCAGACGCTGCAGATTGTGGCCGACAGCACCGCGGCTGAAACCGTAGCGGTCATCAAACTGCCCGAAGTTGCCGCCGGCAAGGACCTCGGCAAGCACAAAGCGCCCGCGGCGCACGTCGGCCGGAACAAGCAACGACTGTTCCGGCGTACAGAAAACCTCACGCAGCACATACATCACCGCACCCGCAAAACCATGCAGGCCGAGATGCCTGAGCGTGACGGTGAATTCGCGTCGGCGGTCTTCTGTCAGGCCGCGGCTGAACGACAGCATCACATAATGGTAGTCGAGCAGCTGCCGCAGGCCTATCCCCTCATTGAAAAGATGGTTGTATATGTGGACGAGCTGATACACGGCGTTGAACGAAGCTGTGGGCACAGCCACCGGCCGGTCGCCTATCATAACTTCATTGGCAAACTGCTCCGGAGCCATGCGGCTGAACCAGCGCTGCAAGCGGCGGTTATATAACATGTTCTGCATGAAGCACGGGCGGTAGTGCACCTCCACCTCAGTGCCCTTATAGGGCGGGAAGTCGGCATGATGATAGCACAGTGTGCACCCGGGATGGTTCCGCTTGACAAACGATATTATTTCGCGTGGAGTTCCCTCAAGCCACACGTCGATGTCGCCGGGCATGCGCCGCAACGGGTCGGGATACATCAGCGCATTGCCCTGTCCCTTTAGTATGCACGTGCGGAAGCCGCGGCGGTGCAGCGCCTCTGCCAGTCCGGCCACATTGGCAACGGCCTCCATGTTCATCTTCTCTATCTGCCGGCATTCGGCAATCCATCTCATGGTGAGCTCGCGCGGCGGCCGGCAGCTGTCGGGCATGCGGTTCACGCCGTCGAAGACGATGCCGGGCAGCGAGTGCTTGCGGCTCAGGGCGTATATCCCGGCCCACTCGCCGCCGCTGATTTGCGGGCTGTCGGCCGATGTCCCGATGGAGAAGCGCAGCAGACGGAAAAACTTTTCTTCAATGCTCATGGTGCGGTCAGTATTGTTCAACGCTGCAAAAGTAACTCTTTTCCCCGAGTAACGGACAACGGCAAGCAATCTTTTCGTCCCTTTTCACACATTATTAATAATATATAACGCCGCCAGGGGCCGCGGATAGCGATTGTTTTGCTATATTTGCAGACTATTTGTGCCATAACGGCAGACAAACCGGCAAAAGAAGAAGACAATGGGAAAATATGCATCAGTGATAATATTCGTTGTGCTTGCGGCCTCTTCCGGCCTTGCAAGCATGGGCAGCTACCACACCATGGAGACTATGATCGTCGACGACCTGAACCGCGCCCTCGAGCTGACGGTGGCCGAGAAGCGCGACGGCTGGATGACGAACGACACGATACGGGCATACCGCAGCCTGCAGGCAACCATGGAGGGGAGCATCGCGCTGAACGCCGACAACGGTGCTTTCTGCCGCCACCTGACCATTCCCGAACTGCGCCGCACGGCATACATACGGCTCGACATACCGCAGGCGCACGGCCACGCCACCTCCCCGGCATCACGACCGACGGCCGACGGCCTGTGCAGCGACACGATATTATGGTCGTCGGAAGCTCTCGACGCCAACATATCTGTGCGCGGCCATGCGCGCATCTCGGCCGCATCGGTGTTCATGATGTCCGACCAGCGCTTCCCGCTCGCCCTGAGCATCGCCGCCATGATGTGGGCAGCGGCGTCTCTGCTCTACTTCAGGAGGAAGAACACAGAGGACAGGATGATGCCGGCCATTGCCTGTGAACCGATGGCCGCAGGCAAGGCAGAGCCCGCCACGGCCTGTCCGGCAACCGGTTTCGGCGGACTGACGCTCTCGCCGGACGGCAACACGTTCTACGACGCCGGCAACCGCCCTGTGCGCCTCACCCCAATGCAGCACCGGCTGATGCGCATGTTCTTCGAGTCGCCGTCGCTGTGCCTCACCAAGCAGGAAATCTGCGACGCCCTCTGGCCGAAGAAAGAGGACGCGAGCGACACGCTCTACACGCTCATCAAACGGCTCAAGCCCGTATTAGAGGCCGGCAGCAGCCTGCGCATCGAGGCCGAACGCGGACGGGCTTACAGGCTCACGGACGCCGGAGAGAACGGCTGCGCCCAAAGCTGCATAGAATAAAAAGCTATTGATTTTCACGCCGTTAGCCTGATGTCAGCGAAATGTCAGACTCTTGCCAGCGGCCTTTCCTTCATATTCACCGACGTATTTAATACCTTTGCACCCGCCGGACAACGGCAGCAAGGACTTCAAGAAATACGCAGAGGAATATGAAAGCATCATCCATCATCATCGCGCTATGCGCCACCACGGCCATGGCGCAGAACACCGCAGGCTACGGCGGCACGGCCGAGAGCATGCCGCAAGACACGGCCAAGGTGCAGAGCGACGCTCCGGCAAAGGAGCTGAAGGGAGTGACCGTGCGCGGAAGCCGCATCGTGAACAGGCCCGACGGGAAGACGATATACCCGTCGGAAGAACAGAAGAACAACTCGGCCACTGTCTACGGCCTGCTGCAGAAGATTGCACTGCCAGACATACGCGCCGACGAGGCGAGGCAGACGATAAGCTCACTGAGCAACAGGGGCGGCATAGAGATACGCATCAACGGCATACCGGCCGACAACAACCAGCTCGTGGCGACAGACTGCCGCGACATCACCCGCATCGAATACACCGACAAGCCGGGCGTCAGATACGGCGAGGGCACGGGCTACGTCATCAACTTCATCGTGCGCCGCGCCCGCAGCGGCTACTCGGCAGGGGTGAACACGGGCAACACTCTCACTGCCGCGCGCGGAAACAACAGCGCTTTCGGCAAGGTAAACCGCGGCAAGAGCCAGTGGGAGGCAAGCTACAGCATGGGCTACGGCCGCAACGAGGGCAACCGCGGCGAGCAGACCACGGACTACACCATGCCCGACAACTCCATCTACACCATATCAAGCGCCTCAACCGGCGACCTCACGAAATGGACAAGCCACAACGCCACCCTCACCTACAACCAGGCCGACTCTGGCCGCTACGAACTGCAGGTGAGGGCGGGAGGAAGCATAGCGAGGACACCGGTGAGCGAGGCACACTACCGCTCCATGGAAAACGGCACACCGCATGGCTTCACCACGAGCAACACCAGCCGCAGCCTGTCGCCCTCGGCCGACATCTACTGGCACCGCGACATGGCCGGCGGCAGGAACATCACAGCCAATGCAGCGTGGTCGCTGATACGCTCGGACATCAGCAACTACCACGACAATGGCGGACCGTACCGCTACGACATCGACGGGCGGGCGCAGTCGCTCATAGCCGAGGGCATCTACGAGGCACGGATGCGGCCGTTCACCCTCTCTGCCGGCATGCGGTGGCAGCTGAAGAGCGTACGCAACACATATACCGGCGACATTGCCTCCACCACCGACATGACCACAAGCAACGCCTACGCCTTCGGACAGATAACGGGAGAGCTGGCCGGAATCAGCTATACGGCAGGCGTAGGACTGAGCCACACCGACCTCCGCATGAGTCCTTACAGCTACAGTTTCTTCACCATGCGGCCCAAACTGTCGCTCTCCTACCCTCTCACAGACCGACTGAAGATTGCCTACGACTTCGAACTGTCGCAGCACACATCGGCCATAGCCAACACCAACGACATCACGATAAGGCGCAACAGCGTGGAACAGGAGGCCGGCAACCCGTCGATACGTCCGAACCGGGTTTTCGAGAACACGCTCACGCTCTCATGGCAGGCACCCCGCCTCTATGCACAGATGCTCACGATGTACCGCGCCAACCCTCACTGCAACATGAAACGGTATGACCGCGAGACCGACGGCGACGGCAACACGGTATTCGTCATGAGGCAGACAAACCAGAAAGGGATAGACATGCTGATGTGGCAGGGATATGCCAACTGGAGCGTGATAGAGGGAAAGCTCGATGTCAGCGCCGCCGGCACGGTGCTGCGGTGCATCAACAAGGGCGACGACTACCTGCACACGCACACCGCCTTCAACGGCAGCGCCACGCTGACGGCATATCTCGGCCGCTTCACCCTCTCGGCATACGCCGACAACGGATGGGGATTCATGGAGGGAGAGACGCGCGCACGCCTCGACAGCGCCGCCAGCCTCTCCGCCTCATACAAGCTGAAGCGGCTCAACATAGCGCTGCACTGGCAGAACCCGCTGACCCGCGAGGTGCTCAAATACGAGAACGAACTCGACAGCCGCTACATCCGGCGCAGCATGCGGGGATGGAGCATCAGCGATGCGAACATGCTGACGCTGAGCGTAAGGTACACCTTCAGCCGCGGCCGCAAGTTCAACGACATCAGCAGAAAGATTGACAACCGCGACAGCGATGCGGGAATTCTGAGATAAAGATACAGGAACAGTGAGACCGGACACCGCCGGCACACAGCGGCCGGCGGCAGAGGCTCATCTCTTATATATCACGGCGCGGCCACGGTGGATATAGATGCCGCCGCATGCGGGCGATGCCACGCGCCGGCCGGTGAGGTCGTAATAGGCAGCATCAGCGCCATAGCGCACGCTTCCGGCATCCGGCACGACGGTAATCGCAGACGTACCGCCATCCTGCGCTTCAAGCATGGCGGCAAGCGCGTGCACCTCTGCCGCTCCCCAGAGCCAGCATCCGTAGCCGAAATCTTCAAAGTTGGGTATCGAGTTGAACGTTATCACGCCGCCGTCTTCAGGTTTTGAGCCCGTGCCCTGCAGGTATCCTACGGCTCCCGTGTCGTCGTGGACGGCCCGCCGCATAGCTTCCCAACCCTTACGGATGGCCGGCATGTAGGTGGCGCTGTCGAGAAGACCGGTCCTGACGCCGTATGCCATGCCGCCGACGAAGAGCGACGTGCCCGTCATCTCAGGTCCTTCGCTGCCCGCCTGACCGTAGTTGGTGGGTGCGGCGAGACTGACATTCCACGAGCCGTCCGCGCGCTGACAGGCAAGGAGGCCGCGGCTCATCGTCAGGAAGTCGTCGATATATCCGCTGCGGTGGGCCTCCGTCTCGGGAGTGAACTGCAGCACGCGGGCCAGCGCCATGTATACCCAGCCGTTGCCGCGGCTCCAGTAGCAGTCTTTGTCGGGCTCGGTGAGGTCCTTGTATGGCGGGTCAAACTGGTAGTCGCGGTACCACAGGCCGGTGGCGGTGTTGAAAAGTGGCAGTCCGCCGCCCTTCTTCGTGCCTCCGTGCTTGTTTCTCGTGAAGGTGTACAGCTCGTACATACGTTCCCAATAGCCGGTGTCGCCGGTGATTCCGCCCAGCAGGGCGAACACGGGCATGCTCATCTGAATGGCGTCTATCCAGTACCAGTAGTCTGTCCGGCCGGCGGCAATCATCTGGTCGATGCGCATCTTGATGTGTTCCATGCGCTTCTCCTGCGTCGTGTCCATGAGATACATCTGCAGGTAAGCCTGCCCGCAGCACTGATAGTCGGCATTTGCATTCTTCGCCTCGTTGTCTGAACTGCTTATCCACTTGTGATACTCGCCCCAGTCGGTGGCATATTTCAGCCATTCGGCCCGCGGCTGCTCGCGGTATACGTTCAGCAGGCCCTCGTAGAACACGCCGCGGGTCCATATCTTGCTGTTCCGCCGCTTTCCTCCCACGTAGCTGTCGGCACCCACGTCGGGATAGTTTGTCATGAAATAGCCGGCCACCTTGTCGACGTTTTCCATTATCGAGTCGGTCCTGAATGTGTCTGCATGCGCGCCGGTTGCGATAAACAGCAGTGCCACGGTGATGATTCTGTACATGTTTTAGTAGTTTTTTAACGCAGAGACGTGGGGCGCGAAGCTGTTGTTTCCCGTTGTTCACCCTGTCGCAGCATGGCCTTTGCGCCATTGCGTCTTTGCGTTTACGTTATATAAAATAGTTATTGGTACTTTACTTAATTTGCAAATATACGACATTACGCCGAAACGGCAAGCCAAACGCCTCCTTATATAACATTTTTTCATAAGCCGATACAAGAGAGAGAGTTGGTATATTCAACGCAAAGACGCGAAGACGCAAAGAGTAAAATAAGCTCTGCGTCTTCGCGTCTTTGCGTTGAAAAATACTATACGGTTACCTAAGGCATATTAACGGATTACAATCTTCCCGTTCTCTATATTCTTGCCGCCGGCATATACGGTGAAGTTATACACTCCGCCGGCCATGCGCGACGTGCTAATGCGCGTCACAGTCTCGCCTGCCGGAACGGCCACGCGGCTGACGATGCGGCCGTCCATAGCAGTAACCACCACCTCGCGGCGCTGCCCTGCGGCATCACTCGAAGTCTCAACCGTTATGCTCTCACCGCGGCCGGCCATGCGCGGAAATATCTTCACGAAGTCTGCCGACACGGCCTGGATGGAGTTCGTCTGCGAATCTATCAGGTAGAAGCTCTCCTTTTCGCCATCCGGAGTATCCTCTTCTACACACGCATACACCTTGCCGCCAAACAGGAAGAAACTCTCAAGATCTGAACAGGGAATCGACATGACCACATTGCCATCCTCTGAGAGGACGTCATACCTGACAGTCATCGAGCCGTAATGCGTCTCACGCTTTATACAAACCTACTCTCCATGACCAAACCAAACATAATCAATTTCATTTGTATAGCCTTCATTGCTCATCTCAAACACCGGACATACATACTCATATTTATCGTCGTTATTGAACATTGTCTGGGTCAGGAAGAATTCACTGTCGTCTGCCACGACATCCGCATCATAGTTATAAATCCATTGTCCCCTGTCATAGTAATAAGAGTATTCCTCTGTGCGTTCGTCGGTAACCTGCCAGTCGCCATATTTAGGATAACGACGGATAGTATACAGCATATAGAACTCTTCTCCCTCGGTATACACGAACTTATAATATTCTCCCTCACCTTCAGGCAACTCTATAGGGAGGAATGTATGCACGTTCCCTTTCTTGGTATGAGATTCGCATCCTTGCGAATTTGCTGTCGCAATCACATCATCAAGACCGTTGCTTATCCATACCTGATGTTCGTCTACGGTATTTTCAACATACTCGCCGGGGATTATAAAACGCTCCTCGGTCACAATCTTAGTATTACGCTTTGGTATTTTATACGACACTGTCTTGACCAGATTCATATTCTCGTCGTATATACTTGCCGTATTTGCCTCCTCATCCACCACCGTAATCTGCGGCTTTCCGGTATATGAGAACTTCTTTGAAATAACATAATGACTTGCATCTTTATCCGCTTCGGCGGGCATTACGCCTGCGGCAAGGAATACAACGATGGCCATGCCCTTCAGCATGTGCCGCATACTACTTTCTATAGTACAACTCATGGCTTTAAAATTTTTATGAAAAAGGCGTGCAACCATCCTGTAAGCCTGCCATTTTCTTAGGTTACCGCCAAGTGACCTCCACTCCCGACAAGCACAGAACAGTTCACGCCAAGCAAGCGTGAACCTTCAGTCTGCTTGTTCTCGGGGGTTGAATGTTTGGCGGTATTCAAGAAAATGAGAACAAGAGCCAAAAGCTCAATATTTAATTATATGTCCGTTATCAAGTAATCAAGAATGGAGACGCTTTTCCGTTGTTAATATTTTGCCGCGCTTCGTGCTGCGGCGTATCTTCTTACAACCTGCGGAACGCTGCACTTCCGCGCAGCCGTTTCCTTGCTTACGTCTCTTCCTTTGTCTTTGTCTGTCTGCCGACCTCCTTCTTTTTAGTTATCTACTGTCGCCCGCCGGACGCCCTGCCGGGCCGCCGCGGGGATTCGCTTATCAGTTCACTACTATGGGTAACCTGCCTCTCATGGGCACGGATACACCGCAAAGGTAATAATTTTCTGCGAAATCCGGGTATCCTGAGTTGTTTTTCAATGGTTTTATTTGTTGAACACAGAGACACGGAGACACAGAGGCCGATGCCGCTCCATATCTACGCAACCTGTTTTCTTAATGCCGGCGGGAAGAAGAAAAAGGGAAACACTCATGCCCGCATTCATATTATTTACACCCCAAACACCGCCGTACGGATTTTTTTGCTATATTTGCACCATCAAAACAAATAAAGAGCAACGTATCATGGCACAGCAACTGACAATCAGCGTCGAGGTTCCTTCCACACTGCGCACCTTGCGCAAGGAGAAGCGAACCGCCACGATAGAGAATAACGGGTCGGAAATATCTAAAGCTGACATTCTTGACAGCATAGACGATGCGTTTAAGGAACTGAAGATGAATCTAAACGGAACGTTAGATTTCAAGCTGGCAAAGGTATTACTTGACGAGTTATAGCTCATAGCCCCATAAAAACGCACCCGACAATAACAACAAACATCATATATGACACAAACTAAAGCATGGCGCAAGACTCTCCAGACGGTCTTCACCGCAATGGCGGCAATCGCCGCCGGTCCGGCATTAACCCAGACAACAGTAAAGGAACTTCCCTCTCCGGTGGAAGTGAAGGAGATGACGCTCAGCAACGGCATGACCGTATGGCTGAATGAAGACCACTCGCAACCCAAGGTGTTCGGCGCGGTGGTGGTGAAAGCCGGAGCCAACGACTGCCCCAACACCGGAATAGCACACTACTTCGAGCACATACTCTTCAAAGGGACCGACCGCATAGGAACCACGGACTACCGCGCGGAGAAGCCCTGGCTCGACTCCATATCCGCACGCTACGACCGCCTCTCGCAGACCACCGACGCAGCAGAGAGAGCTCGGATACAGAAAGACATCAACAGACTGAGCGCCGAAGCCGCTGTCTACGCCATTCCAAACGATTTCAACCACCTCATATCAAAATACGGAGGCACCGGACTGAACGCCGGCACGAGCTACGACTACACCTATTATTATAATACATTCGTGCCGCAGTTTATCACCCAGTGGTGCATGCTCAACAGCGAGCGCCTCATCGCGCCCGTCTTCAGACTCTTCCAAGGCGAGCTCGAGACGGTCTACGAGGAGAAAAACATGTACTCGGACAACATGATCATGCCGGCAATGGAACGGTTCATGGCCGCAGCCTACGCCGGAACGCCATACGAACACCCAATCATCGGAAGCACAGAGAGTCTGAAGAACCCGCGGCTGAGCGACATGCAGGCCTTCTACGACAAATACTACGTGGCCGGAAACATGGGACTGATACTCTGCGGAGACATCTGCCGCGACTCCATCATGCCGCTGCTTGAGAGCACCTTCGGCCGCATCAGACCGGGAACGGCACCCGCAAGGACTCCGGGGAGGCAGACGGGATATGACGGCAAGACCACCGTCGGACTGAAAGTGCCGCTCCCCATCATCAAGGCCACAGGCCTGTGCTTCCGCGGTCCGAAGGAGGCCGACAAGGACGCGATTGTGCTCGAGGCCGCGCTGAACCTGCTCTCCAACACCCAGGAGACGGGACTGCTCGACTCGCTGACCAACGCCGGCAAGTGGCTCATGGGCCTTGCAGCGCCCATCCCCCAGCGCGACGCCGGGGCTATAATCGTCGCCGCCGCGCCGAACATCCCGTTCGGGTCGAAAAAGAAGGCAGAGGATATGATGCTCAAGCAGATAGACAGGCTGAAGCGGGGCGACTTCAGCGATGGCATCCTCGAAGACGTGAAGACGGAGATGGCAAGGGAACGCACCACGGCGCTCGAGAAAATAAGCGACAGGGCCACGCTGATGGTAAGCGCACTGGCGGGGCACGGCTCGTGGAGCGACTACACCGCACTCGACAGCCGCATACGCGCAATAACGAAAGAAGACATCATCAGGGTGGCAACGAAATATCTCGACGGCAACTTCATACGCATGGTAAAGAAGTTCGGCACGTACCCCAAGGACCGCATCACCCAGCCGGGATACAAGCCCGTGGTGCCGAAGAACAACGGAGCGGAATCGGAATATGCGAGGATGCTCGACTCGATACCCGTGAAACCGGTAGAGATAAAGACCGTAGACTTCGCCGCCGACGTGACGGTGACGAAGCTCGGACCGAAGGCCACGCTGTACACGGCAGCCAACCCGATGAACGACGTGTTCACGATGGACATCATCTACCGCCGCGGCTCGCTCTCCGACAAGATGGCAAGCCTCGTCGCCGGACTGGCAGACAGCTTCGGCACGGACTCGCTGACAAAGACGGAATACGGCCGCGCCATGCAAAGGCTCGGCACGACGGTGACCCACACGGCCACGAATGACGCCACGACGATAAGCCTCTGCGGCTTCGACCGCAACCTCGGGCCGTCGCTGAAGCTCCTCGCCCACTTCATGCAGCACATCAAGGCAGACTCAAAGAAGCTGGCAGACGAGAAGAAAGGGCACGCAATAATGATTAAATCGTTCGACAAGTCGTACGACGCCGTCTTCGACGCGATGATGGAGAAGGTGATGTACGGCGACGCGTCGGAATACATCGGCCACGCCATGACGAGGGCAGAGATGAAGGCCGTGACGGAGAAAGACGTGCTCGGAGCATACGCCGCACTGCGGAGATGCGAGCAAGACATAACCTACACAGGAACGGCCGACGCCGCGACGGTGGCAGCTCTCGTGCACGAATACCTGAGGCCGGATACCGCCGCCACCGGGCATGAGGACACTTTCCGCCGCCTGCTGCCAGTAGACAGGCCCGTGGTATATGTATACCACGCCCCGAAAGCGCGCCAGAACATCATCGGCACATACACCCCGCTGCCGCAGGTACCCACATGGAGCGAGCGCGCCACGGCCGAGACATGGGCCGGCTACTTCGGCGGCGGCATGTCGTCGCTGATGTTTCAGGAGATAAGGGAGTTCCGCTCGTATGCCTACTACTCCGGCGGGCGCCTCGTGCTGCCGCCGATGAGCAGTCATGCCGACGCTCCGGCCGCCTTCATCACGCAGACGGGGACGCAGGCCGACAAAACGCTCGGCGCACTGGCCGTGCTCGACAGCCTGATGAACGGCATGCCGATGAAGGAAAAGAACTTCGCCGCCACACGGCAGACGATACAGAACGGCATCAACAACAGCTACCCGTCGTTCCGCGGCAAGGCGGGATATGTGGCGGAGTGCATGTTCAAGGGCTACGGCCACGACCCAGCGAGAGACCGCGCCGAAAGCTGCGCCGCAGTGACGGCAGACGACGTGAAGAAGTACTATGAAAGCTGCGTGCGTGGCGCCAACCGCGCAATAATAATCGTGGGACGCATAGGCAAGGATGATATTGAGAAACTGAAACGCTACGGCGAGGTGCGCATCATGACCAAAGAAGACATCTTAAAGATGTAGGCCGCGATGCAAAGTGCCGGGCCGGGCGGCCCGGGGGGGGCGGGGGCGAGGGGTTCGGCCCGGGATACCCCCCCCCCCCCCAGGACCGGCGCGTGGCCGGAAGACCCCCCCGTATGGCCCCGCGACACAAAAAACCCCCGG
>CAJMSE010000024.1 GCA_905216025.1 uncultured bacterium
AAGACCTACCGTTTCATATTTATATCAGCACCCTCACGCCATATAATCCAATTCTGTCCATTTGATTATCCTCAACCGATGATACAGGTTAGCCCTTGCGGGCTGCGGACAAATACAAGACTCTGTCCCTACACGGCACAGACAATCAAAATGTACGGCGCAGGCAATCGAAATGTACGGTGCATGCAATCGAAATAAAGGCATAGGCAAATCAAAGGAAAGGCGCCCCAATCCGTCCCCTCTTTATCCATTCTCTTCCATTCTCCTCCCCTTTGGGGAGGTCGGGAGGGGCTTCACTTGAGGCTGGGATGGGCTTCCACATCAAAAACCTTCCCCTGTATTCGCAGGGCTCGATAATTATCATTACTTTTGCAATACATTTGCTAAAGTAACATCAAGATGAATGTCAGAATAGACAACCTGTCGGTGGGCTACGGCTCGGGGAGCAGTGCCGTGACCGTGGCCGGCGGCCTCTGCGGCGAGATTCGCTCCGGCAGGCTGACGTGCCTGCTCGGTGCCAACGGCGTGGGCAAGAGCACGCTGCTGCGCACGCTGGCTGCCTTCCAGCCGCGGCTCGGCGGCAGCATCACCATCGGCGGGCGCGAGGCGTCGGCCTTCACGCAGGCCGAGATGGCGCGCACCGTGGGCGTGGTTCTCACCGAGAAGCCCGACATCTCCAACATGAGCGTGCGGGAGACCGTCTGCTTAGGCCGCTCTCCCTATACCGGCTTCTGGGGGCGGTGCGGCGATGCCGACCTCGCCGTCGTCGACGAGGCTCTCGCCATGACCGGACTGACGCCCCTCGCCGGCCGCAGCATAGGCACGCTGAGCGACGGCGAGCGCCAGAAGGTGATGATTGCCAAGGCCCTCGCCCAGCAGACGCCCGTCATCATACTTGACGAGCCTACGGCATTCCTCGACTATCCGAGCAAGGTGGAGACGATGAGACTGCTGCGGCGCATCGCCCGCGAGGCGGACAAGGCCGTCTTCATGTCCACACACGACCTCGAACTGGCCTTGCAGACGGCAGACACCGTGTGGCTCATGGCCCGCGGCCGCGGCATCATCGCCGGCCCGCCCGGAGCCCTTGTCGCCGACGGGAGCATCGATGTGCTGTTCGCCGGCCATGACATATCGTTCGGAGATGTGGCCCGAGGCGTAAACGTTTACGTTTAAAAACATCTTGACAGCCGGCGGCTGTGTGCGTGAAATGGCGTATATTTGCCGCTGTTAACACTGACCTGCAACAATTAAACATTAATCGCAATATGAGAAAGAAGTACATGCTGTCCGCATGTCTGGCCCTGTCCGCATTGTGCGCACAGGCAGATACGGGCGAGACTGTCGTCATCAACGGCTCCGTCACCGACGGTTTTGTCACCAGTATCACATTCGACGGCGACGACGCCATACTGTCGTTTGCCGACGGCAAGACGGCCACGGCCGACATGTCGCAAGTGTCCATCACCCTCACCTACGACTCGGGAGACACCGCCATACGCGACATCAGGCAGGAAAACGCCGCTGCGCCGCGTGTATACAGCCTCAGCGGCCAGTATGTCGGCGACTCCGCCAAGGGCCTGAAGAGCGGCGTCTACATCGTGAACGGAAAGAAAGTGGTAATCAGATAAGCGTTATTATGAAGAAGTATACATATTATATATACAGCCTCGCCGTGGCAGTGATGATGCTCGCAGCCACCGGAGCGAAGGCGCAGTCGTGGGATTTCAGCTATGTCAGCGATGCCGACAAGGCCAACCTCGCCGCCGACACCGACGGATGGGAGTATGAGACAAGCAACAACAGGTATAAGAACAAGACCACATACGACGCCGCGCCGCTGAAGGCGAACGGCGCCGAGCTGCAGATTACCAAGGGACTGCTCTTCACCGCGGGCGTGGCCGATGCCGTGCGCGTGGACATCAAGGGTAAGCGCATATCGCTGAACAAGGCCGGCACCACCATCACGATAGAGAACCTCAAGGCCGGCATGACGCTGACGATGAGCTGCAAGTCGTCGAGCAGCACCACGGCACGCGCCATCAACACGACGAACATCACCGCCGTGTCGGGCTCGTTCGGCACGCCGACGACCGACAGCCAGACGAACGTGGGCACGGTGACGGCCGACGGCGCCGTAACGCTCCAGACCACGGGCGGCATGTATGTCTACAGCATCAGTATCTCCGACGCCGGAGGCACCACGCCGGGCGGCTCAACAGGCGACGGCGACCACTCGTCGGTGCTCAACCTCGCAGGAAAGCAGGCGCGGCTGATAACGGCGGGGAACGTGGTGAAATACTATAACACGGAGAGCGTCGGCTCGATAGATATCGACAAGGCCGCCGGCACCGTAACCGTGACCCCGAAGCAGGGCGACTGGACAGACGTATACACAAAGAGCGTCAGCTCGATAACCTTCGGCGGGTCGGGCCTTTTAAACCGCGGCGCATCCATATCGGGCAGGGGCGTGAAGATAACCGCGGCCCAGGGATGGAACGAGTCGGTGTATGCCAAGTGGGAACCGGTAGAGGGTGCCACGTCGTACGCCGTATACATCAAGGGCGGACAGTATGCCGACTACACGCGGGTAGACCGTGAACTGGTCAGGAACTACGGCTCCTACGGACGCGTCGACGTGCCCGGACTGCCCGCCGGAACGGGCTATGAGCTGAAGATTGTGCCCGTCATAGGCGGTGCCGAGAGTGCCGACATGTTCGGACTTGCCGAGGGAATGACCGTAGCGGCATACGACCGCTCGGGCTTCGCCCACCTGAACTACAGCGGAGTGGGAGCCTATAACGACGACGGCACGCTGAAAGCGAACGCCCGCGTGATATACGTCACCGCGCAGACGGCAAAGACCGTGAGCCTCGACGTGGTCACCGGAAAGAACAACAAGACGGAGACCTTCACCGGACTGCAGGCCATCATCACCGCATATCAGAAGGGACTGGAGACCCGCCCCCTCGCCGTGCGCTTCATCGGACAGATTAAAGACACCGACATGGACCGCTTCGACAGCAAGGCCGAGGGACTCCAGATAAAGGGAAAGAACAACACCATAGCCATGAACATCACCATTGAGGGCATCGGCGACGATGCCACCGTGTGGGGATTCGGCTTCCTTCTGCGCAACGCCGTCAGCGTGGAGCTGCGCAACTTCGCCATCATGCTCTGCATGGACGACTGTGTCTCGCTTGACACGGACAACAAATACTGCTGGGTTCACCACCTCGACCTCTTCTACGGAAAGACCGGAGGCGACAGCGACCAGGCCAAGGGAGACGGCACTATCGACGTCAAGGGCGACTCGCAGTATATCACCATCTCATACAACCACATGTTCGACAGCGGCAAGTCGTCGCTCTGCGGAATGACAGGCGAAAGCGGTCCCAACTACATCGACTACCACCACAACTGGTTCGACCATAGCGACTCGCGCCATCCGCGTGTCCGCACGATGACCGTGCACGTCTGGAACAACTACTACGACGGCTGCGCGAAGTACGGCGTGGGTGCCACGATGGGCTCGAGCGTGTTCGTCGAGAGCAACTTCTTCCGCCATACCAAAGACCCGATGATGATTTCCAAGCAGGGAACGGATGCCAAAGGCGACGGCACCTTCAGCGGAGAGGACGGCGGAATGATAAAGAGCTACGGCAACGTATACGCCGAAAAGGGAGCAAGCAGCAACTACACGGCGATAACGCACAAGGCAAGCGCGGTCAACTTCGACTGCTACGAGGCCGCCTCGCGCGACGAGCAGGTGCCCGCCACGTTCAAGACGCTGGCCGGAGGGACTGCCTACAACAACTTCGACACGGACAGCAAACTGATGTACAGCTACACCCCGACACCGGCAATAGACGTTCCCGCCGCCGTGACGGGATACTACGGAGCCGGCCGCATGAACAAGGGCGACTTCAAATGGACGTTCAACAACGCTGCGGACGATACCGACTATGGCGTGGTGAAGGCTCTCAAGACGGCTCTCGAGAACTATAAGACCACGCTCGTGGGCATGTTCGGAGAGTGATACGGCAATACAGACATAACGCATGACGAACAAGACAATATCGGTAATAATACCCACCTACAACATGGAGGGGTATCTTGAGAAGTGCCTCTCATCACTGGTGGTGCCCGACCGGCCCGGCCGTGTGGAGGCCATAGTGGTGAACGACGGCAGCAAAGACTCGTCGCTCGCCATCGCACGGGCGTTCAAGGAGCGTCATCCCGACGTGTTCCGGGTGATAGACAAGCCCAACGGCAACTACGGCTCGTGCATCAATGCGGCGCTCGCCGTGGCCACGGGAAAGTATGTAAAGGTGCTTGATGCCGACGATTGCTACGACAACGGCGTATTCGCGGAGTACGTCAGCCTGCTCGACGGCACGGATGCAGACCTCGTGCTGAACGACCGTGTGAACATCTTTGCCGGTCATGAAGAGCACGAGGCGCAGGCCTATCCCGCCGGACGGGTGTTCGACTTCTTCGCGGAGAGCACCTACAAGGCGTTCCGCGACGTGCCGATGCACTGCGTGGCATACCGGCTCAGCCTCGTGAAGGCCATCGGCTACCGGCAGACGGAGGGCATATTCTATACCGACAACGAATGGGTGTTCATGCCGATGGCATACGTCCGCACGGCTTTCTACTTCGCAAAGCCGCTCTACCGCTATCTGCTTGCCCGCGAAGGGCAGTCGGTGGACCCTGCGGTGCAGGACGCCCGCATCGGCGACGAGATACGCATGACGTGCAGCCTGATTGCCGCCTACGGCCGGATACAGCAGTGCCCGGACAAGGCTAAGGCGCTGCTCTACATGCGGTTGCGCGACCGCTGCTCGTGGTACTATAAGAACATCATCCTCAAGCGCCCCGTTTTAGACAGCAATGTGCTGCGCCCGCTCGACGATGCGCTGCGCGACGGCCTGCCCGAACTGTACCGGCAGGTGGGCCGCGACACTAAATACGGCATACGCTATGTAAGCGTATGGCGGCGTAACGAAAGCAGTTGCGTGATAAAGATGCTGCGGAAGGTATACCGCGGGTTCAAGAAAGCATAGTGACAAACATTCCGGCCGGGGATTATCCCGGCCGGAATGCTTTAGTGAGGTATTCTCATCTGAACATGGCCAGCACCTTCGCCACTACCGGTGCCATGTCGTAATACTTATATTCGGCAAGTCTTCCGCCGAAAATCACGTTCTTCTCGCATCGCGCCAGGGCCGCGTATTTCTCGTAAAGGGCGTTGTTCCGTCCGTTGTTCACGGGGTAGTAAGGCTCCATTCCGTCCTTCCATTCGGTGGAATACTCGCGCGATATGACCGTGTGCGGGCAGTCGTAGACGGCCTGTCCGAACATCTCGAAGTGCTTGTGCTCTATCACCCGGGTGTACGGAACCTCGCGTTCGGTGTAGTTCACCACGGCGTTTCCCTGCCAGTTCGGCGTGTCGAGCGTCTCCTCCTCGAAGCTGACGGTGCGGTATTCGAGCCGTCCGAAGCGGTAGTCGAAGTACCTGTCAATCTCTCCTGTGAACACGATGGTCTCCGCCATGCCGTCCCAGTGGGCGCGGTCGGCGAAGTAGTCGGCGCCGGTGACGGTCTCCGTGCCCTCGAGCAGTCCGTCGGTGAGCCTGTTGTAGCCCCCTTCGGGAATGCCCTGCCAGCGGTCGTCGAAGTAGTTGTTGTCGAAGACGAAGCGCACGGGAAGGCGCTTTATGATGAATGCGGGCAGCTCCGTGCACGGCCGTCCCCACTGTTTCTCGGTGTATCCCTTTATCAGCCGCTCGTAGATGTCGCGTCCGATGAGCATCAGTGCCTGCTCCTCGAGGTTGCGCGGCTCGGTGATGCCGGCCTCGCGGCGCTGCCGCTCTATCATGGCGCGCGCCTCGTCGGGCGTCGTCACGCCCCACATGCGGTTAAACGTGTTCATGTTGAACGGCAGGTTATACAGCTCTCCCCGCCAGTTGGCCACGGGAGCGTTCGTATACCGGTTGAACGGCACGATGGAGTTGACAAACTCCCACACCTCCTTGTCCGACGTATGGAAGATGTGTGCCCCGTATCTGTGCACGTTGATGCCCCCTATGTTCTCGCACCGGATGTTGCCGCCGGTGTGGCTGCGCCGGTCGATGACGAGGCATCGCTTTCCCGCCTGCCGCGCCTTATATGCGAAAGTGGCGCCGAACAGGCCGGAGCCGACAATCAGATAGTCGTATTCTTTCATGCTCTTTTATGTCTTGTTTTGTTTAAACGCAAAGGCCGCAAAGACGCGAAGTCTTTATCGCGAAAAGATATCTGCCGCCCATTCTCTCCGTCTCCTCCCGTTGCCAGTGCCTTTGCGTCTTTGCGCTCTTTGCGTTTTAAATAAGGATTCATCCCGTCACTTTATCATATACTGCCCTCAGGTCGCGGCACAGCATCTCGTCGCTGAACCGCTTGGCATGCTCCAGTCCCTGCTCGCGCATGCGCTGCCGCAGCTCTCCGTCGGTCCATACGCGGCGTAAGGCCTCGGCCATGGCCTGCTCGTTGTCGGGGTCGGTGTATATGCAGCCGAGGCCTCCGGCCTCTTCGAGGCACGAGCCGGTGCATCCGATGGCCGGCACCCCGCCGCTGACGGCCTCGAGCAGCGGTATGCCGAAGCCCTCGATGCGCGACGGATAGACGAACGCCGTGGCCATGCGGTAGAGCGGCGGCAGGTCGTCGAACGGCACGGAGTGATGGAAATGGAAGCGGTCTTCGAGCCCCTTCTCCTTCAGGAAGGCCTCTATGACGCCAGTATATGCCGTGCGGCGGCCCGCCACCACGATGTGGATGTCGTCGCACGGCGTACCCTCGTCGCTCCTCATCGCGTCGAGGGCCCTTGCCACGAGCATCAGGTTCTTGCGCTCCTCGATGCTCCCCACGTAGAGGATGAACCTCTCCGGCAGGCCGTAGCGCGCCCTCACCGCTGCCATGGTGTCTTCGGCGACGGGTGCCGAGAAGGCCGGGTCGCAGCCCTGGTATACCACGTCGATCTTCTCCGCCGGCGTGCCGTAGTACTTCATTATCTCGCGCTTGGTGTATTCGCTCACCGCTATGACGCGGTCGGCCGTGCGGCAGGCCCGGCGGAACTTGTAGTTGTAGATGATGCGGTCCGGCAGCCGGTAGTATTCCGGGCAGTGGATGAATATCAGGTCGTGTATCGTCACCACCGTGCGGCATCCCGCCCGCCGTATGTTCAGCGGCAGCTCGTTGCTCAGTCCGTGGAAGATGCCGATGCCGTCGGCCCTGATGCCGGCCGTCACGCCCCATACCCGCCACAGCGATGCGAGGCGCCGCCACAGTCCGCTTGCGGGGAAGTGTAGCCTGAGAGCCTTCAGCGTGGGAATCTCGTGCAGGTATTGCGTGCGGTTGCGGCGCGGTATGTACAGGTGATACTCGTCTTCAGGATGCTGCTGCGACAGTATGCGCAGCACGAAACGGCTGTAGTTTCCCAGTCCGGTGCGGTTCTGTGCGGCCCGCTTTGCGTCGAATCCGATTTTCATGTCGTTATGTCTTTGAGGGTTGTCCGTTTGTTTGGCAGAGCGCTGTCAGCTCGTCCATCCATCCTGCCAACGGTGCCGGACAGCTGAGCATGCCGCCGTTATACTGCATGTTGAGCATGGAGAAGCGGATGCGCAGCGCTGGGCTGTACTTGCTGTTGTATACCGACAGGCTCCTGCCGTTGATGTTGTCTTCCGCCTTCACCTCTATGGGTATGATGCCGTCGCCTTTCTGTACGACGAACTCCACCTCCGCCTTGCCTTCCGATGTCCAGTAGTAAGGCGCGTGCCCGTCCGTCAGCGGCATCAGCGCCTGCAGCACGGCGTTCTCCGCCATGGCCCCCTTGAACTCGGTGTAGTTTGCCGTCGGGTCCATTATCACCGTCGCCGGCAGGCGCGCCAGGCGCCGCAGCAGTCCACAGTCGCAGGCATAAACCTTGAAGGCGTCTTTCTCCTCGTAGGCCGAAACGGGAATTCCCGGCTTGCTGATGCTATATATGATATGTATCATCCCGGCGTCTTCGAGCCACATCATGGCGTCTTCGTAGTCCTTGGAACGTGCCCCCGACTTGATGACCTTATATATAAACTTACGGTTTTCCTTTGCGAGCTGGGCCGGAAGAGAGTGCCACAGCGAGTGGATGCGCGGTATCTCGCGGGGCTCCGCATACTTTGCGAAGTCCAGTTCGTAAAGGTCGAGGATGTTCTGCTGCACGCTCTCGACCTCCCCGATGCCCTTGTCTTCGAGCATGGCGACCACCGCTTCCGGCATGCCGCCGCATATCTGGTAGCGCCGGTACTCGGTGCGGAGCTTGTTCATGACGATTTCCGGCAGGTGGCCTATCTCTCCGAGGCCGTCGATGTAGGCCGCAGTCTTGGGGTCGCTTGCGCCTAAGAACTCCCTGAAGGTGATGGGGTACATCCTTATTATGCTCACCTTGCCCACCGGGACGGCCATCCGCCGCCGCCTCACGGCCACGCCCAAAAGCGAGCCGGCCGCGATGATGTGATACTGCGGGGCATCCTCGCAGAAATACTTGAGGCTGTTGAGAGCCTCCTCGCACTCCTGAATCTCGTCGAAGATGATGAGCGTCTTGCCGGCCGTGATGGGCTCGTCGCAGTAGAGGGCCAGCTCCTTTATGATCCTGTCGGGCGACTTCGTGGCCTGAAACACCGCCTTGAGCTCGGGCTGGCGGTCGAAGTCGAACTTCACGCAGTATTCGAAACACTCGCTGCCGAACTTCTCCATCACCCATGTCTTCCCTATCTGGCGTGCCCCTTTGAGCAGCACAGGCTTCCTGTCCGGGCTGTCTTTCCAGATTTTCAATAGCCTTGTTATGTCACGTTCTATCTGCATAAAAACACTGTTAAGTTCCGATTTGTGTATCGGTTCGACACTTTTCGGAAGTTAATAGTGCAAAGATACGGTTTTCTTTCCGTTCCCGCAATCAAATGGCGGTAAAAAAACAGGCGCCCGCAGGCGCCTGTTTCTATCTGTTTCCGATGTCGTCGTAGAGGGTCTGCACGATGGCCTTGGCCTTCTCCGTGCGGCTGCCGGCGTTGCCGTCGCGCGTGTCTTCGATGGCGCGGCCGGCGTTGATGTCGTATACCGTGTGTCCCGTGCTGTCGGCAAAGCCGATGTATCCCGTGCGGCTGAAGAAGGCGAAGGGGTATGTATATGCCGGGCTGAACACGTCGCGGCTGAGGCTGTAGCCGCCGTGGGCGATGCGCAGCTGGCCGAGCAGCGTGGCGGCAAGGTCGCTCTGGTTCATTATGGTGCTCACGCGGCGCGGCGCCTTCACGGCCCCGCCTATCCACAGCATGGTGTTGCGGTGGTGCTGCTCGTGCGTGATGCCTTCCGGATAGATGTATCCGTGGTCGGGAATGCAGACGATGAGCAGGTCGCGCCATGCGTCGGTCTTCCTGATGCGGTCTACGAAGCGGCCGAGGCAGGCGTCGGTGAAGGCGAAAGCGTTGGGAATCTTCTCCTTCAGGCGGCTGTAAGGCACCTCGAAGGGCTCGTGGCTGCTCAGCGTGAGGAAGCCGATGTGCCACGGCACGTGCTTCTGCGAGGCAATCATCGTGCAGAGGCGGTCGAACGTCACGTCGTCGTTGGCTCCCCACGGGTTGTCTTTCCGCTCGTCGGCGGTGAAGTCGTCGTCCTTGATGATGGTGGCATATCCACCCGTGCGGAGATAGCTCTGCATGTTGGTGAAGTTGATGTCGCCCCCGTAGAGGAACGAGCAGGCGTAGCCCTCGCCGGTCAGCGTGCGCGCTATGCACGGCAGCGTGCGGCTCTTCACCGGCATCTTCATCAGCGACACGGTGGGCGGGGCGGGGTAGCCGCTCAGTGCCGACAGCACGCCGCGGTCTGTGCGGAAGCTGTTTGAGTAGCAGCGGTCGAAGAATATGCCCTCGCCGGCCAGCCGGTTGTAGCACGGGGTGATGTCGGCACGCCCTCCCGAGGCCGCCACGGTCTGCCCGCCGAAGCTCTCGAGCAGTATTATGACGATGTTGGGGCGCGTCGTGGTGAGCAGCCGGGTGGTGTCGGCGGCGGTGTCGGGGTAGAGGCCGCCGAAGATGCGTGCGCGCCCGGGTTCGTCGAGGTAGTTGAACTCGTCGGCATAGTTCTCCGTCTTGCCCAGCGAGTAGAGCAGGCTGAACATCGGGTTTACGGCCGAGTGGTTCAGATATTCGTCCTCGCTATAATATACCTTGCCGATGTTTGCCGTCGACTCGCTCAGTCCGCCGCGTATCGAGACGGCCAGCGGTCCGGCTATGAGCAGTGTCACGGCCGCCGCCGCGGCGCGCGCCTTGCCGCCCGCTATGGGGCGGAGCACAGCCGGGGTGACCCGCCTGAGACAGGCGTAGAGCCCCCATGCGATGGCGGCCACGGCCACGGCGCGGCATGCTATGTATCCCGCCGACACGCTGGCCGCCGCTCCGCGGGGCGAGTCGATGTAGTTGAATATCATCGCATCGAGCTTGAACTTCCAGAAAGGATAGAGCGACAGGTCGGCCACGAAGGCGAGACTCACCGCGAGAGCCGCCACCGCATAGTATGCCGAGAGCCAACGCCGCAGCCTCACCGGCACCGTGGCGAGGCACGACACCGCCACCGCGAGCAGCGGCAGGGCGACGAGGTAGCCCGTTATCGGAATGTCGAGCATCAGTGCGTTCACCGTCACGTCGAGTGCATCCGCCGCTCCGTACCGGGCGCCCGCCGGGGCGTTGACAAACAGGAATACAGGCTTCTGCACGGCGAAGGCCGCCAGGAGCAACACGTAGAGAGACGAAAGGAATGTCAGTCGCTGTTTCATCCGCAGTTGTTTTGTTTGCCGCAAAAGTAGGAATAAAATCCGAATATACGGCCGTGAAGCGCGAAAAATCGTCGCGTGGCACTCTCCGCAGCATCTTCTCGGCGTGTTACGTGCCACGCGTCACACTGTTACGTGCCACGCGTCACACTGTTACGTGCCACACGTCACACTGTTACCTGCGGCACGTAACGCCTGCGGCGGGTTGTGGATACGTGCCGGCCTGTATGTGGAAAGATGCGGCCGGGTATGATAAAAATGTGCCGCTTGTTTGCGAAAAATACAAAATAATATACTACCTTTGTGCAAACTACGAAAAGAGGAATGCCCGGAGACACACCCGTGAACGTGGGAGCTGCCGTCGGCAGGCGTCTTGATACGGCATGATTACGGACATGGACATGAACAACAGGATATCGGTGGTCATCAACACCTACAACGCCGAGGCCCATCTGGCTGAGGTGCTGGAGGCTGTCAAGGATTTCGACGAGACCGTCGTGTGCGACATGGAGAGCACCGACGGCACGCTGGACATTGCCCGCAGCTACGGATGCCGGATAGTGACATTCCCCAAGGGAGAGCACCGGATATGCGAACCGGCGCGCATGACCGCGATAGGGAGCGCCACGTCGAAGTGGGTGCTGGTGGTCGACGCCGACGAGATAGTCACCCCGGAGCTCCGCAGATACCTCTACGAGCAAATCGGCCGCCCGGGATGCCCGGCGGGATTCCTTGTCCCGCGGGTGAACATGTGCATGGGGCGGTTCATGCGCGACTGGAGCCACGACTACCAGCTGAGGTTCTTCGTGCGCGAGGGCACGGTGTGGCCGCCGGTGATACACTCCGTTCCGAGTGTGCCGGGAGAGGTCAGGCGCATCCCTACACGCTACGAGCTGCTACATCTCGACGACGGGACGGTGAGGCAGTGGGTGACCAAGATGAACGAATATACAGACAACGAGGTAATCAGGAAGCAGGGCCGCGGCTACGGCGCGTGCGCGCTGCTGGGCCGGCCGCTGTGGCGGTTCTTCCGCGCCTACATCGTCAAGGGCGGTTTCCTGATGGGCCGCCGCGGCCTTATCAACTCGCTGCAGCACGCCATCTATCAGATGATACTTGTATCGAAGATGATGGAAGGACAAATAAGAAAAGAGAAATGAGCATAAAGAAGCACATCATACATCTCGTGTCGAACAGGGAATGGGGCGGCGGAGAGCAGTACGTCTACGACCTGTGCAGCCGGCTGAAGGCCGACGGATACAGGATAACGATGTTCACCCGCCAGGTTGAGGCCGTGACGGCGCGCATGGCCGAGCTCGGCGTGCCGATGCACACGATGCCGCTCGGCGGCGCTTTCGATGCCGTCAGCGCGCTGAGGCTGGCCCGGTTCCTGCGCGGTGCGGGGGAGTGCGTGGTGTGCGCGCATAACTTCAAGGATGCCTTCACCGCCGTATACGCCCGTCTGCTGTCGGGCAACGGCAGCGTCAGGGTCGTCGTGACGCGCCATCTGGTGCGCCGCGGCAAGAACACCGCGCTGCACCGGTGGATGTACCGCCATGCAGACAGGATAATATTCGACTCCGAGCTGTCACGCGACGAGTTTGCCGCGGGCTGCCCCGAGGCTGCTGAAGGCGACCGCCTGCGCGTGGTGCCGATAGGGATAATGGTGCCGGAAGATATCCGGCCGGTAGACCTGAGGCAGGAGCTGGGCATACCGAAGGGCAGCGTTACGGCGATGTTCCACGGCCGTCTCGATGCCGAGAAAGGTCTCGACGTGCTCGTCGAGGCCATGGCGATGCTGAAAGATACAACAATACACCTTATATTAATAGGCTCGGGCAGCGATGCCTACGTGGAGAACCTGAAGCGGAAGATTGCCGCCCTCGGACTGGAGGGCAGGATACGCTTCGCCGGTTTCCGCCGTCCGGTGCTGCCGTGCCTCGGCAGCTGCGACTTCGGACTGCTGCCGTCGATAGTGCGCGAGGGCTATCCGCTGTCGCCGATGGAGTATATGTCGCAGGGCCGCTGCGTGATAGCGACGGACAACGGCGGGCAGAAGGAATATCTGACCGACGGTGTCAACGCGCTGCTCGTGAAGCCGGGCGATGCCGGGGCGCTGGCCCGCAGCATGAAGAGGCTGGCAACCGACGCCGCACTGCGCGACCGCCTGAGCCGCAGGGCGCTGGCCGACTACAGGGAAAAGATGAGTTACGACAGTTTCATACAACGCATAGAGGATTCTTATGAGCATTGACATCATCACGATGATGAGCATCGCGGGCGGACTGCTGATGTGGGCAGTGGCGTTCGCGATATACATGCTGTGCAACAAGGGGTTGTCGCACATAGCGCGCGGACAGCAGTTCAGGCGCTACATGCTGGCCTCGGCGTGCGCCATGGTGCCGGCGGCGGCGACGCGCCTGGACCTGATGCAGCCCGCCGTGCTGATGGCGCTGGCCACCTCAGTGGCGTGGATGGTCACCTACCCGCTGCTTTACCACCTGACAAACAGGCGCTCGGCAACGGGCTACGACCACCAGATAGACATCGCTTTCGGCATCTACATGTTCGGCATGCTCACCGGGCTGCTCGCCATCCTGCCGTCTCCGGCAGCGGTGTGGCCGTTCGAATATCTGCTGATAATGATTCCGCTGGCCCACTGGGTCTACTATATCGTGTGCAAGAGCTGCATCAATGTCAGCGGGATGAAGATGCTTCAGGAGACCCACTACAACGAGATTATCGAGTTTCTGCGCTCTTACCATCCGCTGAAGGTGGCCGCCGTGGCCGTGGCCGTGGCGGCGGTGGGTGCCGTGTGGATGGCCGCGAACGTCTGCTCCGGTTTCCATGGCGGCACGGGCGGCTGGCCCGGCCGGGCCGTGGCGGCTGCCGCCACACTGTTCATGGCTGTTTATATGTTCAAGCCGGGCCACGGCCTGTTCGTGCGCACCGGCCTGTGCGGGCTCTATAAGGCGGTGAAGGAATATGTGAGGAGCAACAGCAGCTATGCCGCCGACGTGCAGAAGCGCATGGCCGGACTGGAGGCCGGCCTGCTCCGGGCGGCGGGAGACAGGCCGTCGACCGTGATGCTGGTGATCGGCGAGTCGGCCTCGCGCGACTTCATGAGCGCATTCACCGACATGCCGGTGGACACCACGCCGTGGATGCGGGCCATGAAGGAGGACAGGGAGCACTGCATACTCTTCCCGAACGCCTACAGCTGCGACGTGCAGACCGTGCCCACGCTCGAGAAGGCGCTCACGGAGTGCAACCAGTATGACGGCGGACAGTTTCACACGTCGTGCTCGATAGTGGACGTCGCCCACAAGCTGGGCTGGCGCGTGCACTGGTACAGCAACCAGGGACACCTCGGGGCGGCCGACACTCCCATAACGCTTGTGGCCGAAACGGCCGACGTGGCGAAGTGGACGAACCAGGAACTGAACCGCGTGCAGTATGACGAGAGCCTCATTGAGTTTCTCGACGAGGTGGACCCGGCGGTCAACAACCTTGTCGTGCTGCACCTGAAGGGAAGTCACTTCAACTTCGATAACAGGTTTCCGAAGGCCATGAGGCAGTGGGGAAAGGCCGGAGATGACGACGATATCGTGAGCTATAACAACTCTATATACTATACAGACACCATCCTTCGCCGCTTCTTCGACTACGGCCGCAGCCGGCTGAACATGCAGGCGATGATATATTTCTCCGACCATGGCTGCGTGCCCGACCGTCACCGGCTGCCAAACTTCGGCGGCTTCGGCGACACCCGCATCCCGCTGATGGTGTGGATGGCCGACGAATATATAGAGAAGCATCCCGACCGGGCAGGGGCCCTGCGCGCCAACAGCGGCCGCTACTGGACCAACGACCTTGCCTACGACCTCGTCTGCGGCATCATGGACATACGCAGCAACCGTTTCAACGAGTATAACTCGCTTGCATCGTGCGGCTACCGCTATACGCGCGACATGCTTTTCACCATGAGCGGACAGATCCGGATATCAGACGATAACAAACAATAGATATATGAAAGCAGCCTATCACATTATATATAGTATATGGTACGTGTTGTCACTGCTTCCCATGCGGGTGCACTATGTGTTCAGCGACATGCTCTTCTTCTTCGTGTTCCATGTGCTGCACTACCGCCGCCGCACGGTGTGGGTGAACCTGGTGACGTCGTTTCCCGAGAAGCCGGAGGAGGAACTGCTCAATATCGAGCGCAGCTTCTACCGCTGGTTCTGCGACTATATTGCCGAGACGGTGAAGCTGCTGACGATAAGCCGCAGTGAGATAAGGCGGCGTATGGTGTTCAAGAATCCCGAGGTGATAGACCGGTGCGTCGCCGAGGGGCAGTCGTGCGCGGTGTATCTGGGTCACTACTGCAACTGGGAACTCGTCACGTCGCTGCCGCTTTGGGTGAGCGACAGGGCGCAATGCGGGCAGATATACCATCCGCTCGAGAACAGGCAGTTTGACAAATTGTTCCTCCGTCTGCGCCAGCGGCTCGGTGCTGTGTGCATACCGATGCAGGAAACGCTGCGCAAGATAGTGGAGTATAATCGTGAGGGCCGGCCCGTGGTCATCGGATATATCAGCGATCAGGTGCCGTTCTGGTGGAACATGCACCACTGGTGCGACTTCCTGCACCACGACACGCCGGTGCTCAGCGGCACGGAGCGCATCGCCCGCAAGCTGGATCACGCCGTGTTCTATCTCGAGGTGAACCGCGTGGCCCGCGGCAGGTATGAGGCTGAGTTCCGTCCGATAACCCGTGCGCCCCGCGAGATGGCCGAATACGAGATTACCGACATCTACTTCCGCATGCTGGAGGAGACGATAAGGCGCAATCCTGAATACTGGCTGTGGACGCACAAGCGCTGGAAGCGCACGCGCGAGAAGTTCAACCTGCGCTTTGAGGTCATCGACGGGAAGATAAGGGAGAAATAGGCAGCGGCTTCAGGTTGTTCGTCGTCATTCGGACCATGTACTGCTGGATGATGGCTTTCAGTTCACGCTCCATCGCTTCCTGCTGCGCGGCGGCCTTGCCGCCGGCGATGTTGTCCTTCATCAGTTTGTCGCCGAGTGAATACATGGCGGTGGTCTTGGTGCCGTCGAACTGTATGACGTATCCGTTCTTTATGTACTGGTATATCCCGTTGTTGTAGTTCACGGCCCAGGTATCGCCGTCCGGGGTGGCCAGCAGGTCCGTGCCGAAGGCGAAGTAAGGCTCGTCGTAGCCTAAGTGGCCGAGTATCGTCGGCATGATGTCTATCTGCTGGGCTATGGCGTCGCGCATGCCGGGCTTTATCCCGCCGCTCGGGTCGTAGAAGATGACGGGCACGCAGAAGCCGCCGAGGTCTGTCTTGTATTCCGCGTGGTTCGTGGCGTTGGTGTGGTCGCCCGTTATTACGAACACCGTATTACTGAACCAGGGCCGCTTCCGCGCCTCGTCGAAGAACCGGCGCAGGGCGTTGTCCGTGTAGCGGATGCACTTGTGGATGGGCAGCTCCTCCTCCTTAAACTTCTCTTTGTACTTCTCCGGCACACGGAACGGGTGGTGCGACGACAGCGTGAACACCGAAGCCATGAACGGCTGGCGCGTCTCGCTGAGCTTCGTGCACGTATATTGCAGGAAAGGCTCGTCGCTGATGCCCCACCATCCGTCGAAGTCGGCATCGCCGCCGGTGCGCTTGTCGGCGCAGTAGTCTTCGCGGCCGTAATACTTCTTGAACTTCGTGGCGCGGGCAAAGGCCATGAATCCCATCGAGCCGCGTTCCGCCCCGTGGAAGAATGCCGTCTCGTAGCCCTTGCGGCCGAGACAGTCTGCCATGCCTGACACGTCGTTGAGCGAGTAGGGCGAGAGGAAGAAAGGCTCCACAAACATAGGTATCGACGAGAGTATCGACGGCATGGCGTCAATGCTCTTGCGGCCGCTGCTGTACGAGTAGCGGAAGGTGAGGCTGTGGCGTATCAGCGAGTCGGTGAACGTGGTGTATCCCTTGAAGCGCCTTCCGTCGAGGCCGCTGTTGTATGCGCCTATATATTCGCGTGCGAGACTTTCCACGATGATGACCACCACGTTCTTCTTGCGGAACGTGCTGCCGGCCGCCGGGGTGTGCACGGGTGTGAATATGGCTTCCATCTCCTTGCTGTCGCTGTAGTATTCGGTCACGCTGAAGTTGTTTTTACCTATCGTCCGTATCATCGAGAACGGCGTGTTGAGCACCAGCGAGCTCTCTATCGGCCGCGAGCAGTAGTTGTTGGCGTTGCTGATGGATATGGGGCGTATGTCGCGGGTCCATCCGCCGCGCATGCCCGCCACGCAGAAGGGGGCGAAGGCGAGGAGCGAGAGCGTCGTGGCGACGCCGTACCAGCCCGGCGGGGTGATGCGCCTGTCGACGTGCGGCGTGCGGTAGAGCCGCCACAGACCGTATGCCACGGCCGCTGTGACGGCGAAGAGATACCAGTGGGTGAGCACCTCGTGCCCCATGATGCTGCCTATGTTGTTCTCGTTGCCGAACTCGTTGAATATCGTCGTGGTAGTGCGGCGTGCCGAATAGCGGAAGTATACGGCGTCGCACATGTTCATTGCGAAGGCCAGGGTGTTCACCGCGACGAACAGCCAGCGGCATATTCTGTGGTATACGGCGTTCTCCTTGCGCAGCACGGGGGCGAGCATCAGCACCGCATAGAGTGCGTTCGTGTACATTATGGCCGTGGTGTCGAACATCAGTCCGCCGCCGAACAGCTCCATGGAGTGTGCCGGAGTGAGGTTCTCGGAGAAGTAGCTGTAGTTTTCCAGGAGGAAAACGACCCTGGCGATGAAGTACGACACGTATGCCAGGGCAAGGTTTGCCAGCAGTGCGGCGAGGGGAAATAGGAGTCTGAGACGTTTCATCGGTGTTGCTATATGGTCTTTCTGGTGATGATATCCTCGAACAGCGGCCCCGTCGTGTCGAAGGTGAACCTCCGTGCCTGCTTCCTCACGTTGGCCAGGATGCCGGCTTGCAGCTCGCCGTCTGTCAGCAGCCGGTGTATCGCCGAGGCCATCGCGTCGGCGTCGCCGACGGGTACGAGCAGTCCGGCCTTGCCTCCGGCGAGAATCTCCCGCGGTCCTGTGGGACAGTCTGTGGCCACCATCAGCTTGTCGAGCATCAGTCCCTCTATGAGGATGGTGGGCAGACCCTCGAACTTCGAGCTGTGCACGAGCATGACGCTGCGCTTTATCCACGGGTACGGATTCCCCTTGAAGCCGAGGAAGACGATGCTCTCCGATATGCCGAGCTGCTCCGCGAGGCTTCTCAGCTCTTCCTCGGAGTTTCCCTGTCCTATTATAAACAGCTTCTCACGGGTATGTCCGTAACCGGTCTTGAGCAGGTGGAAAGCCTTTATCAGCGTGCTTATGTCTTTCTGGCATTCGGTCAGCCGCTCCACGGCGACTATGTATCTCTCGTTTATCCTTTCGTCGCCGGGGTCTTCGGCGGCTCTCTCGGCGATGGCTCCGATGTTCTGCGCGTTGTATATCGTCACCAGTTTGTCTTTCAGTTCGGGGAAGTACTTGACGCATTCGTCGGCCATAGCCTTCGATATCATCACTATCTTGTCGTACGTTTTCAGTTTCATGCCTACCCGTTTCATGCGCCGCCGTTCGTGCGTCATGAACTCCGAGATGCTGAAATGGAAGAAAGCGACCTTCAATATGGGTATGTCTTTTATCAGAGAGTAGGCGCAGCTGTCGAAGTCCACTATGGCATCATGTTCTTTCGCTAACTTCTTCAGCTTGCTTGTGGCGCCCCACCGCCGTATGGGATTGAGGACAATCTCGTCGAACAGCTTTTCCTTTTTTGATGCTTCTCCCACTATCCGTTTCCTGTATATGCGCATGAGGCGGTCCGACTGTGTGAGATATACGACGCGGATGCTTGCCGGCAGCCTGTCCTTGAAAACCTCCTGCTCTCCCATCGCCTTCGTTATGGCAAGCGTAATCCTGTAGTCTGACCTGCTTGAGAGGTAGCTCAGATATTCGGCAAGCACCGTGTCGATGCCTCCGTCGAGGAACCGGCTTATGATGAATAGCACTCTTTTGGTTTTGTCTGTCATATATTCCTGTGTGTTACGGATAGTCCTATATTCTGCTGCAGAGGCACAGCAGTCTGAAGAAAGCCGTGCGGAGCGGGTTTGAGAACAGCCTTTTCACCGTTGCTGAGGCCGGCGTGTGCCTTGCGTTGCTGAAGTTCTTGTGTGCCGGGGAGATGCGCGAGGCGATGAGGGCCTGCCCTCCGGGGTATATCTTCTCCATCTTTTCCACGAAGAGGCAGCAGCGGCTGAGTTCACCGGAGGTGCACACGCACCCGGTGAGCACGGCCTGGTCGTGGCGGTGTTCCCAGAAGCTGGCGCTCTCCTTGTGCCTCTCTCCGTCGCTGACGTCGGTGAAGAGGTCGGGCCGGTGTTCGGCCAGCTCTTTCCAGCGGGCTGTAATTCCGTTGCCGGCGGCCTTGCGTACGAGCATGAACGTGGCCTGCACCTGGTTGCCGAGGACCCATGCCTGGTTGCCCGTGAACCGCGATACGGGCTTTCCGCCGGCTCCGTTGCGGAAGAAGTCGAGCACCGACTGCTTGCAGTAGTTTGCCGTACGGGTGCAGGTGAGGAAGAAGATGTAGTCTTTCCGCTTCAGTATGTCGAAGTAGCGCGTCCAGTCGCGGTGGCTGTTCACGGTGCATCCGGCGTCGGCATAGACGATGATGTCTCCCTCGTCGGCCTTTTCAAGCGCGTCGCATATCACGTACGGCTTCCACAGCCAGTAGCCTCCGCCCCGGCGGTAGGCCTTGGTGTAGCCGCGGAACGGTTCGGGGAGCATGTCGGGCGTGTATGCCCTCACCTCGTCGAACACGCCTGCGGCTTCGGCCTCGCGGCATATCCTGACGAGCGATTCCCTGTAGTTGTCGTCTCCGTATGTTATGAATATCTTTCTCATGGGCGGTTTATGTCTATGTCGCCTGCATGTCGTTGAGTTTCTTGTAGTAGCCGTTGAGGGCTATCAGGCTGTCGTGTGTTCCGCGCTCGACAATCCGTCCCTCGTGGATGACGCATATCTCGTCGGCACTGTGTATCGTCGAGAGGCGGTGCGCGATGGCTATCGTGGTGCGCGTCTTCATCAGGTGCTCGAGCGCTTCCTGCACGAGTCGCTCGCTCTCGGTGTCGAGTGCCGAGGTGGCCTCGTCGAGGATGAGTATCGGCGGGTTCTTCAGTATGGCGCGTGCGATGCTTATGCGCTGGCGCTGTCCGCCCGAGAGGCGGCTTCCGCGGTCGCCGATGCCGGTGTCAAAGCCGTTCTCCGACTCCATGATGAAGTTGTAGGCGTTGGCTATCCGCGCCGCCTCCTCTATCTGCTGCTGCGTGGCGCTTTCCACGCCGAAGGCGATGTTGTTGCGGAACGAGTCGTTGAAGAGTATGGCTTCCTGGTTCACGTTGCCTATCAGCTGGCGCAGGTCGTGTATGCCGAGGTCCTTGACGTTGATGCCGTCGATGAGCACCTCGCCCTCCTGCACGTCGTAGTAGCGGGGTATCAGGTCTACGAGCGTCGACTTTCCGCCGCCGCTCTGCCCCACGAGGGCCACCGTCTTGCCCTTCTCTATCGTCAGGTTGATGCCGCGGAGAATCCAGCGGGTCTGCTCCTGGCTGCCGTCTGCCGGGGCATCGTAGGCGAACGACACGTTGCGGAACTCTATCTTGTGGCGGAAATCGTCGATGTGCTTCGGGTTTTCGGGTTCGCAGATGGGGTTCTCGGCCTTCAGAATCTTGTTCACGCGCTCCATCGAGGCCAGTCCCTTGGGTATGTTGTATCCTGCCTTCGAGAACTCCTTGAGCGGGTTTATGATGCTGTAGAGTATCACGAGGTAGTAGATGAACGTGGGTCCGGACAGCGTCGAGTTGTTGAGCACGAGCATTCCGCCGAACCACAGCACGATGACGATGAGCACCGTGCCGAGGAACTCGCTCATGGGGTGAGCCAGACTCTGGCGGACGGACACCCTGACGACGTTGTCGCGGTGCTCGTCGTTCACCCGCGAGAAGCGCGCTATCATCTTGTCCTCGGCGCAGAAGGCCTTGATGATGCGCAGTCCGCCGAGCGTCTCCTCCACCTGGCTCATGGTGTCGCTCCACAGCGACTGCGCCTTGAGCGACTGCGCCTTGAGCTTGCGGCCCACCTGTCCCATTATCCAGCCCATGAACGGCACGATGACGAGCGTGAACAGGGTGAGCTGCCAGCTGATGACGAGCAGCGTGGTGAAGTATGCAATGATGAGTATGGGGTTCTTGAAGAGCATGTCGAGCGACGACATTATCGAGTTCTCTATCTCGTTGACGTCGCCCGTGATGCGCGCGATGATGTCTCCCTTGCGCTCCTCGGTGAAGAAGCCGAGCGGCAGCGACGTTATCTTGCGGTACAGCTGGTTGCGTATGTCGCGCACGATGCCCGTGCGCATGGGTATTATCGATGCCGACGAGAGGAAGTAGACACCGGTCTTGAAGAACGTCATCACGGCGAGGAAGAGGCCTATGATGAGCAGTGCCGTCGTCGGGCCGAGGGTGTCGATGATTCTCGTGACGTAGTAGTTCATGTTGTTCATGGCCACGTCCTTGATGCTGCCGATGCCGTCCCAGTCCATCAGCTGTGTGACGTGGGCAGCCCCTTCGACCTTGAAGAGTATCTGGAGAATCGGTATTATGGCTAAGAACGAGAATATGTTGAGCACTGCCGAGAGTATGTTGAACACTATCGACAGCACGAGGTAGCGCCTGTATGGCGGCACGAAGCGGCGGAGTATGTGTATAAATTCTTTCATTTGGCTTCACTCTCTGTTATTTCTCCCATCAGGGTGGCGCTGGTGCTGCCTGTGATTCTCACCCGGACGGTCTGTCCCACGCGGCAGTTGCCGCGGTCGAAGACCACCATCTTGTTCTGTTCGGTGCGTCCGCACATCTGTTCGCGCGAGCGCTTGCTCGGTCCTTCGACGAGGACGTCGAACTCATGGCCCACGTCGCGGCGGTTGGCCTCGGCCGACAGCTCGGTCTGCAGCCGTATCATCTCGTTGAGGCGCCTTATCTTCACGTCCTCGGGCACGTCGTCCGGCAGGTGCTTCGAGGCGTATGTGCCGGGCCGCTCGCTGTATTTGAACATGAACGCCGAGTCGTATCCCACCTCGCGCATCAGCTCGAGCGACATCCGGTGGTCTTCCTCCGTCTCGCTGTGGTATCCCACGAAGATGTCGGTAGAGAGTCCGCAGCCGGGCACGATGCGGCGTATTGCCGCCACGCGCTCCATGTACCACTCGCGCGTGTACTTGCGGTTCATCAGTTTCAGTATCCTGTTGCTGCCGCTCTGCACGGGCAGGTGTATGTGCTTGCACACGTTAGGCTCCTCTGCGATGACGCGCAGCGTCTCGTCGCTCATGTCCTTCGGGTGGCTTGTGGTGAAGCGCACGCGCATCTCCGGCACCGTGCGGGCCACGAGGCGCAGCAGGGAAGCGAAGGAGGAGTCCCCCTCAGTCCCCCCCAAGGGGGCCCTGTATGAGTTGACGTTCTGTCCCAGCAGCGTCACCTCCTTATACCCGCGGTCGCGCAGGTCGCGCACTTCGCGCAGTATGCTCTCCACGTCGCGGCTGCGTTCGCGTCCGCGTGTGTACGGCACGATGCAGTAGTGGCAGAAGTTGTTGCATCCGCGCATGATGCTGACGAAGCCTCCCGTCTTTGCGCCGTGCAGCCTTTGGGGCACTATGTCGCGGTAAGTCTCCGTGGTGGAGAGCTCTATGTTTATCGCCTTGTGTCCGGCCTCGGCCTGTGCAATGAGGTCGGGCAGGGTGAGGTAGGCGTCCGGTCCGGCTACGAGGTCGGCATGATGGTTCTCGAGCAGGTCTTCGCGCACGCGCTCCGCCATGCATCCGAGTACGCCGAGGATAAGCCTGCGTCCCTTCTTGCGCGTGGCGTTGAGGGTGTCGAGGCGGTTGTATATCTTCTGTTCCGCGTTGTCGCGCACCGAGCAGGTGTTCAGGAACACCGCGTCAGCCTCGTCGGCGGAGCTGCAGGTCTCATAGCCCGCCATCTTCATCACCGAGGCCACGACCTCCGAGTCTGCCACGTTCATCTGGCAGCCGTAGGTTTCGATAAACAGTTTCTTCATCCTTATTATATAATGTTTTGTCTGCAAAGGTAGTGCAAAGGCGGCGGAATACAAAATAAATGCGGGCTAATTTGCCCCTTTCCGGCCGAAAACGGTGCAGCCCCGAGCCGTCCGCCGTCATCCGGCAGCGCTCAAAAACGATTAGTACAGCGGGCAAAAACACTTTTGATAGCTGGCACAAACGCATTTGGAAGAAGGCAGGACACATCAGCGGGCAACAGAACGCACCGTCAAACGCTGCTGATTGCATCGTCAGGAGGCCTCCGTGAGGGCATCAGGAGGCTCTCGGAAGCCTCTCAGAAGCCCCTCAAGAGCCCCACCCAGCCCCTTCCCGCAGGTCTCCTCCCCTTTGGGGAGGTCGGGAGGGGCTTTCCCTTGAGGCCGGGAGGGGCTTCTGAGGGCTTCTGGTAGTTCCCAAAAACCGTAAGAATGGTTATGCCTGTTTGGGAAAAACTTAGTAATTTTGCAGCCTGTAAGCAAAGGGCGGGATGTTGCCGCAATGGTTGCGGCGGCCCGGCCCGGAACGAAAGGAAACAGAACGATGAGAGAAATAAAAGACCAGACATTCGGCGGGGAACGCCCGCTGTTCGGGCAGCACGGACTGCTGCTCGATAACGTGACGATAACGGCCGGCGAGTCGGCCATCAAGGAGTGCGGCGACATCGACGCCGTGCGGTGCCGCTTCGAGGGCAACTACCCCTTCTGGCACGTAGACCGCTTCAGCATCGCCGGCTGCTACTTCGCCGTCGGCGCACGCTCGGCCCTGTGGTATTCGTCGCGGCTGAAGATGACGGACACCGTGATAGACGCTCCCAAGATGTTCCGCGAGATGACAGACCTCGAGCTCCGGAACGTCACGGTGAACGATGCAGACGAGACTTTCTGGCGCTGCAAGGACCTGCGGCTCGAGAACGTCACGCTGCACGACGGCACATACCCGTTCATGTTCAGCAGCGGGATACGCATCGACGGTCTCGTGAGCGACAGCAAGTACGTCTTCCAGTATGTGCGCGACGTGGAGATACGCAACGCGAAGATTACAACCAAGGACGCATTCTGGGAGGTGGAGAACGTCACCGTGTACGACTCGGAGCTGAACGGCGAGTATCTCGGCTGGCACTCGCGTAACCTGCGCCTTGTAAACTGCCACATCACGGGTGAGCAGCCCCTGTGCTACGCCCACGACCTCGTGCTCGAAAACTGCACCTTCGGTCCCGACTGCGACCGCGCCTTCGAATACTCGACCCTGCAGGCCGACATCCGTGGGGCGATAACGAACATCAAGAACCCGGCCTCCGGACGCATCACGGCCGACAGCATAGGCAGCGTCACCATAGATGAGAACATCAAGGCACCGGCCGACTGCGAGATTACAGTGAGGAGCTGAGCATGGCTACAGTGGCAGAAATAGCTGTAACAGCTGAGATAGCTACTATCGCCCAAACCCTAAAAAACGATTAAGACAATGATTTTCGATGAACTGACAGAACGCCGCGGCACCGGCTCGTACAAGTGGGATGAGGCCGGCGCGGACGATGTGATACCGATGTGGGTGGCCGACATGGACTTCCGCACGGCGCCGCCCGTGGTCGAGGCCCTGCGCCGCAGGGTGGAGCACGGGGTGTTCGGATACACCCTCGTGCCCGAGCGCTACTACGATGCCGTGATATCATGGTTCGCACGGCGCCACGGATGGACGATGCAGCGCGAGTGGATAATGTATACCACGGGCGTGGTGCCGGCCGTCTCGGCCGTGATAAAGGCACTCACCATGCCTGGCGAGCGCGTCATAGTGCAGACTCCGGTGTATAACTGCTTCTTCTCGTCGATACGCAACAACGGTTGCGAGGTGGCCGAAAATCCGCTGCTCTACGCCGACGGACGCTACACGATGGACTATGAGGGGCTGGAGCGCGTCGCCGCCGACCCGCGCACGACGCTCATGCTGCTCTGCAACCCGCACAACCCGGCAGGCCGGGTGTGGACGCGCGACGAACTGCTCAGGGTCAACGACATCTGCATGCGCCACGGGGTGACTGTCGTGGCCGACGAGATACACTGCGAACTGGTATACGACGGATTCCGCTATACGCCGTTCGCATCGGTGAGCGAGGCGTGTCTGGCCAACTCGGTGACATGCTGCTCGCCGTCAAAGGCGTTCAACACGGCAGGCCTGCAGATTGCAAACATCATATCGGCCGATGCCGACGTGCGCCGCCGCATAGACAGGGCGATAAACATCAACGAGGTGTGCGACGTCAACCCGTTCGGTGTCGAGGCCCTCATCGCCGCCTACAACGAAGGCGGCGCGTGGCTCGACAGCCTTATAGAGTATATCCGCGGCAACTATGAGGCGCTGTGCGCGTTCTTTGCCGAGCACCTGCCCGCGGTGCGTATAGTGCCCATGGAGGGCACCTATCTCGTGTGGGCCGACTGCCGTGCGCTCGGCATGACATCTGACTGCATCACCGCACGGCTTCTCAGCGAGGGCCGCGTGATGGTCAGCAGCGGCACGATATACGGCGCCGCCGGCGAGGGATTCATACGCATAAACATCGCATGCCCGCGCGAGAGGATGATGGAGGGCCTCCGGCGCATCGCCGCCGTGCTGGCTTCGGGGCAGGTATAGATTGTATTCAGAACACAGAGACACGGAGACACAGAGCTTTTTCTCCCTTTAATCTTTTGCGGGAATGTTCTCTGTGTCTCCGTGTCTCTGTGTTCTGAATATACTATAGCCTTATATCATCTTGAATCCCTTGGCCCTGAGGGCCTCGTTTATCTGCCTCACGTGCTCGGCGTTGCGCGTCTCGCACACTATCCGCATGATGCAGGCATTGATTTTCTCGCTGTCGCCGTTGCGCTCGTGGCGCACGCTGGTGATGTTTCCACCGCACTGGGCAATCACCGAGGCTACCTCGACGAGTTTTCCCGGCTGGTCGTCGAGCTCGACGTTGATGACGCTCACGCGGCCGCTCTTGGCCAGGCCGCGCTTGATGATGCGGTTGAGGATGGTCACGTCGATGTTTCCGCCGCTCACCACGCACACCGTCTTCTTGCCCTTCACCGGCACCTTGTTGTACATCACGGCGGCCACGCTGGCGGCTCCGGCGCCCTCGGCCACCATCTTCTCCTGCTCGAGCAGGTGGAGGATGGCCCCGCAGATTTCATCTTCGGTCACGGTGACGATGCCGTCGACATATTTTGAGCACGTCTCGAAGGTGAGCGTACCCGGCTCCTTCACGGCGATGCCGTCGGCGATGGTCGACACCGACGGCAGTTTCTCGCGCTTGCCGGTCTCGATGCTGCGCACCATGCTGGCCGCACCGGCAGCCTGCACGCCGTAGACCTTCACGCTGGGGTTCAGCGACTTGATGGCGAAGGCGATGCCGCTGAGCAGTCCGCCGCCGCCGACAGACACCACCACGGCTTCCACGTCGGGCAGCTGATCGAGCAGTTCGAGGCCTATCGTGCCCTGTCCGGCGATGACGTTCTCGTCGTCGAAGGGGTGGATGAAGGTGTATCCGTGCTCCTCCTTCAGCTCGAGAGCCTTGCGGTAGGCATCGTCGTAGACTCCCGGCACGAGGCAAATCTCGGCCCCGTAGCGCCGCGTGGCCTCCACCTTGCTTATCGGCGCCCCCTCGGGGAGGCATATCAGCGACTTGATGCCGTGGGCCGTGGCGCCGAGGGCCACGCCCTGGGCATGGTTTCCGGCCGAGCAGGCAATCACGCCGCGGGCCTTCTCCTCGTCGGTGAGCTGCGAAATCTTGTAGTATGCGCCGCGGATCTTGAACGACCCGGTGTTCTGCAGGTTCTCCGGCTTCAGGTAAACGTCGCATTCGGGGTTCACCTTTACCGCGTGCACGAGGTCCGTCTTGTGAATCGTCTGGTTCAGAACGTAGCGTGCTTTGTAGAAGTTGTCTAAGCTAAGCATAATATATTACTGTTTTGTTGCACAAAATTAATCATTTTATGGATAAGTCGTATCGTGCCCGCGGCAGTTTTTTGGCTTGCATGCGAGTTTAATTTCCGTGTCTCATATTTTATTATTACCTTTGCCGTGCGGCACTGTTTGCAAACGGCCGCCGTACACATTATTATATATAGGGCACATAACAGATAATCAAGAGGCCCGCCGCTGTAAACCGGCGGCGGCCGGCATACGGCAATGAAGATAGACAAGGAGAAGAGGATACGCCGCGCCGAGGAACTGTTCATGCAGGGATTCAACTGCTCGCAGTCGGTCACGGCGGCGTTCGCCGACATATACGGATATACCGAGGAGCAGGCGCTGAGGCTCAGTGCAGGCTTCGGCGGCGGCATAGGGCGCATGCGCCTCACGTGCGGCGCGGCCTGCGGGATGTTCACCCTGGCTGGTATGGACTGTGGTTCGGTCACCCCGGGCGACCGCGAGGGCAAGTCGGCCAACTATAAGGTGGTGCAGGCGCTGGCCGCGCGGTTCGCCGCCGAGCACGGCTCGCTGACATGCTCCGAGCTGCTGAAGTTGAAGAAGGGAGCCCCGCTGAGCTACGAGGCGTCGCCACGCACGGCCGAATACTATAAGAGCAGGCCCTGCGTGAACCAGATAATATCGGCCGCGAGGATATTCGCGGAGTATCTCGAGGCGAAGGATATATTATAAATCTTATAAGACCTATAAGACTTATACATCTTATAATAAACCGCAAGATAATGAAACAAGACGAAAAAGAGTTGCTTCAGCTGCCGGAAAACGCGTTCCGCGAGCTGAAAGAAGGAGAACAGTATGAGCCGATGATGAGTCCGCGGGAGAGCTATCCCGAGGTGAACGCATGGTCGGTGACGTGGGGTGTGATAATGGCGATGCTCTTCTCGGCCGCCGCCGCATTCCTCGGCCTGAAGGTGGGACAGGTGTTCGAGGCCGCCATCCCGATAGCCATCATCGCCGTCGGCGTGTCCACGGCCGCCAGGCGGAGCAAGGCTCTCGGCGAGAACGTCATCATACAGAGCATCGGAGCATGCTCGGGCGCGGTGGTGGCAGGTGCCATCTTCACGCTGCCCGCCATATACATCCTTCAGGCCAAGTATCCCGAGATAAGCGTGTCGTTCATCAAGATATTCATCTCGTCGCTGCTCGGAGGCATCATCGGAATACTCTTCCTCATCCCGTTCCGTAAGTATTTCGTCAGCGACATGCACGGAAAGTATCCCTTCCCCGAGGCCACGGCCACCACGCAGGTGCTCGTCAGCGGTGCCAAGGGCGGCAATCAGGCCAAGCCCCTGCTCATCGCCGGACTCGTGGGCGGACTCTACGACTTCGCCGTGGGCACGTTCGGACTGTGGAACGAGAACTTCACCACGCGCATCTGCTCATTAGGCGAGCAGCTGGCCGACCGCGCCAAGCTCGTCTTCAAGGTCAACACAGGCGCCGCCGTGTTCGGACTGGGATATATCGTCGGCCTTAAATATGCGTTCATCATCACCCTCGGCTCGCTGGCCGTGTGGTGGCTGATAGTGCCGGGAATGTCGCTGCTCTTTCACGACACCGTGCTCAACGCATGGAACCCCGCCATCACGACGGCCGTCGGCGACATGAGCCCCGAACAGATATTCAAGGAGTACGGCAAGTCGATAGGCATCGGCGGCATAGCCATGGCCGGCATCATCGGCATCATCAAGTCGTGGGGCATCATCAAGAGCGCCGTGTCGCTCGCCGCAAAGGAGATGAAGGGCGGACAGGACGGCGGCAAGGAGCAGGTGCGCACGGCGAGAGACATCTCGTTCAAGGTCATTGCCATCGGTTCGGTGGCCACCATACTGCTCACGTTCCTCTTCTTCTGGTTCGGAGTGATGGACGGCAACATGCTCTTCGCCCTCGTGGCCATCGTGCTCGTGGCGCTGATAGCGTTCCTCTTCACCACCGTGGCGGCCAATGCCATCGCCATAGTGGGCTCCAACCCCGTGTCGGGAATGACGCTGATGACGCTCATCCTCGCCTCAGTGGTGATGGTGGGCGTGGGCCTCAGCGGCACGAGCGGCATGGTGGCGGCCCTCGTCATGGGCGGCGTGGTGTGCACGGCACTCTCCATGGCCGGCGCTTTCATCACCGACCTGAAGATAGGCTACTGGCTCGGAACGACTCCGAAGAAGCAGGAGACATGGAAGTTCCTCGGTACGCTCGTATCCGCCGCCACCGTAGGCGGAGTGATGATGCTGCTCAACGAGGCATACGGATTCGACTCAGGGAAGCTCTCCGCGCCGCAGGCAAACGCCATGGCGGCGGTGATAGAGCCGCTCATGAACGGCATCGGGGCGCCGTGGGTGCTCTACGCCATAGGTGCGGCCATAGCCATCGTGCTCACATGGTGCCGCATTCCGGCGCTGGCCTTCGCCCTTGGAATGTTCATCCCGCTGGAGCTCAACACCCCGCTGCTCGTCGGCGGAGCGATAAACTGGTTCGTGACGACCCGCACCAAGGATGCCGCCGTCAACAAGGAACGCGGCGAGAAGGGTAACCTCATCGCCTCGGGATTCATCGCCGGAGGTGCCCTCATGGGAGTGGTGAGCGCCCTGCTGCGCTTCGGCGGCATAGACTTCGCATACGACGCGTGGTGGGCAAACCCGCTGTCGGAGATTCTCTCGCTCGGCGCCTACGCCCTGCTGATTGTGTATTTCATACGGGCAACGAGGGTAAAATGAACGCTGCATGGCTACAGACATCACATTCTCAAGGCATAGCCGGATAGCAGAGGTAAGGCAGGAGTGGGAATTCCTTGACCGCATGGCCGGGGAGAACGGCGTGAAATATGCCGCCTACTCGTTCTATCAGACTTACACATGGAGCAGATTCCTGTACGGACACATCGCCGGGAAGATGCTGAAACGGCTTACCACCCGCCTCGTCTACATACTGATGAGGCGGGACGGCGAGCCGTTTGCCATCCTGCCGCTCTCCGTCACGCGCAGTTCGGGTAAGGTGCGCTTTCCCTCGTGCTGGGTAGCAGGCATTCTTAACGCCTCTATCCCTCATTCCCTTATCGGGGGGGGTAAAAATGAGTACGGCCGGGAGATGGCTGCCCTGAGGGGATATATAGAGGAGAACTTCCCCGGATGCCATCTCAGTCTGGCCGATGTGCCGCAGTGCACGCTCTTTGCCCGACTTATGAGAAGCATGGAAGGCGGTGATTTCACCGAGCGGACGAGCTATCACGTGCCGCTGTCCGCCTTCAGCACGGTGGACGAATATATCGGTTCGCTGTCGAAGAACATCTATAAGAACATACGGAAGGCATACAACCACCTGAAGACCGACGGCCGGGAGATGGCCCTGAAGGTATACACGAAAGACAATCTACCCGGCAACGGATACCTGTATAGGCTGTGGCGGATGTATTTCGTGAGGAAACTGGCCTGGCGGGAGAAGCGGGGCACGGGCCTGAACATGCTCGCCGCACGCATCAAGGCCATGCTGGAGGTGGGCGGCGGATGCGCCACGCAGAGCTTGAGAAAGCTGGCCGAGAGCCGCCTCTATGTGCTGGAGATAGACTCCCGCCCGGCCGCATTCATGATAGTATATGCCCACCGGCGCCACCTGCTCATGCCGCGACTGGCCATCAGCAAGGACTTCGGCCGTTATTCGCCCGGCATTATCATGCTGCTTGAAGCCGTGAAGCTGTGGCTTGACGAGGGATTCGTGGATTTCGACATGTGCAGGGGTGACGAACGGTACAAGACCGACATGGGCGGGGTGAACGAACCGCTGTGCAGGATTGAACGTATGAATAAATCATGAATTATGAATTATAAATTATGAATTATGAATGGCGTGGCCATTGAATTATAAATAATAATAATAAAATAAGGAGGCAGGAATGCCCTAATCTACTATCTGCAATGAACCTAAGAAACAAACTGACCATCTTTGCTGTGCTCGGCGTCATGAACGCCGCAGCCGCAGACTACAACATCACGGCTTACGGAGCCGTCAACGACACCACACGGCTGAGCACCGAGGCCGTGCAGAGAGCCATAGACGAGTGCTCGCAGGCCGGAGGAGGCCGCGTGGTGGTGCCCACCGGGAGCTATAAGATAGGCACGATAGTGCTCAAGAGCAATGTCAACCTGCATCTCGAGCACGGCGCTACGCTCTACGGCAGCACCGACCTGGCAGACTACCGGCCGATGAAGTCGGACTATGTGTCGCTGCGTACGCAGACGGAGACCATACAGCTCGTCTATGCCGACAACGTGGACAACGTAGTCATAGACGGCCACGGCACCATCGACGGCCGCGGCCGCTCGTTCAAGAAGCTGTCGTGGAACGACGAGGGCATCACCCGCCCGCACCTGCTGCGCTTCATACAGAGCCGCGACGTCACCGTGAAGGACATCACACTGCGCAACAGCGGATGCTGGATGCAGCACTATCTGGCCTGCGACCGCGTCAGGATAGACGGCATCAAGGTGAAGAACCGCAACAACTACAACAACGACGCGATTGACATCGACGGCTGTCACGACGTCGTGGTGAAGGGAATGATTGCCGACAGCGACGACGACGCCATCACGCTGAAGAGCACTTCGCCGCGGCTGTGCGAGAACGTGACGATAACGGGGTGCGTGGTGAGCAGCCACTGCAATGCCATCAAACTCGGAACGGAGACCAACGGCGGCTTCCGGAACATCAACATCAGCGGAATCTGCGTCAAACCGTCTGAGGACCAGACGTCGCAATACTTCGGATTGCCGCGCGGCATATCGGCCATATCGCTCGAGATAGTGGACGGCGGAGTGCTCGAGAACGTCAGCGTGAGCGGCATCACCGTCGAAGGTACGGAGTCGCCGGTGTTCGTGCGCCTCGGCAACCGCGCCCGCGGATACTATGAGGGACAGATAATAAATAATGTGGGACGCATCCGCGACGTGAAGATAGACAATGTCATCGTGCGCAACGCCGGCAATACGGGCAGCTCGGTGACGGGTCTTCCCGGTCATCCGGTGGAGAACGTGCGCCTCAGCAACATCCTTATATGTCATAAGGGCGGGGTGAAGAAGACTTCCGTGCCGGCCGACGAGAAGGAGAAAGACTACCCCGAGGCAACTATGTGGGGCACCCTTCCGGCCAAGGGATTCTTCGTGCGCCATGCCCGCGGCATCGTGTTCGACAACGTGGAGATACGCACCGACGAGCCCGACGAGCGCCCGGAGTATGTCTGCGAAGACAGCGAATAAGGTGAAAAAGGGGCTGTAGAAATTCCGTGGGGGAGTGAACAAAGTTGTAGGGCCTGGGTCTTGTCTTTGTCCGCAGCCCGTAAGGGCTAATTCACGAGCAGATATGATATTCCTGTTTTATGGGAAATGGCATTATATTCCCATCCAAAAGCCCTTGCGGGCTGCGGCCAAAGACAAGACCCAGGCCCTACAAGGGTGATGATATTATAAACCCCAAAAATACCCTTCGATTTTCTACAGAGCCATAATAAGATATAGCTGATAAGGCGATAGAATATCAGAAAAGGCGCCGGCAGTAAGTATTCTGCCGGCGCCTTTAATGTTCTCATGCCGTTACCTCGGCCTAATCACGATGTTACGTGCCGCAGGTAACGGCGTTACGTGTCACGCGTTACAGTGTTACGTGCCACGGGTAACAGTGTTACGCGCCACGGGTAACAATCTTGATAACCGGTGGAGATAGCCGCGGAGCTTGACTTTTATGTTCCTGTTGAAAATCTACCGATCCGCTATCTTCCTGTAGATAAGTTCTATAGCGGTGTATTTCCGCTCTTTGGCGTTGTTCCAGTGCTCCATCAGTCCGAGCGGGCGGGTGAGCGGTTTGCCGTCCAGCATGTATGCCGTGCCGCTCGGTGCGTTGGGGATTGACGCCGCCTCGCGCAGGTATTCGTCGCAGTAGTTCAGGCTTCGGTAGTCCGGCCACTCGCCGATTATCATGTCCATGCCCACGGCATCGCATGCCACGCCGTCCTGAGAGGCTATGAGCGAGCAGCACCACGTGCCGCCGAAGGGCTCCGACGTCCACCGCCCTGTGGGCGCGCCGTTGACCCCGCGCGAGCCGTAGCTGCCGTCGATGAGGAATAGCAGGCACTTGCCGCCCATGTCCTTATGCGCCATGAAGTCGACGAAGGTCTTGTATCCCGGCTTGCCGTGCTTCTTGTCCTGGCTTATGTTGTTGTGCGCGTTCTGCCTCCAGTGCAGCGCAATGTCGGTCGCGCCGTACCAGTTCTTGGCCGTCAGCGTCACGCCCGGGCCGTTGTGGGTCTTCAGCAGCGCCGAGTTTATCAGGTAGTCGGCGTCTGCGATGCACCTCGCCAGTCCGCGCGCCATGCGTCCGTTGTCTGCCGAATAGACGATGCGGTCTTTGTAATACTCGCATCTGATGCGTCCGTCGCCCCCGATGTTGTCTACGAACACTACGCCGGGGAACTCTCTTTTCACCTTATTATATATACTGTCGGTGATGGCACGGCTCGGTTCGCACACCGTGATGTCGGCCTCGGCCACTCCGCCGTCGTTCACTAATGAGCGCACGAGGGCCAGCGTGACGAACGGCGACGAGTTCAGCTCCACCGTGTCGCGGTGCGTGATTGCGTTGTTCATGTTCAGTTTGATGGCAATCTTCTCACCCCTGCGGTATCCGTGCCTGCCCCGTCCGTGACTCTTGTTGAAGTCGGTGAAGAGCGCGCGCCATGCCTTGCGCGCGTCTTTGCTCCCCGTGAGGGCTACTACGGCCTCGCGGACCATGGCGTCGGCCTTTGCCTGACTGTTCCAGCGGTCTTCCACCCACAGGCCCGTCTCGCCGTCCCAGCTGGCCACGCCGGGGGCGTGCACCCATGCCACGCGGCCCGGATGTATGCCGCGGCCTTCGCCTATGGGTTCGTTCGGACCGACAAAGAGTTTCGGGAAAACCTTTCGCGCCTGCCTTGCCGCATTGTCCTGCGCCGTGACGGGCATTGTCGTGAGCAGCAGGGCGGCTATGAATAAGATGTGCTTTGATTTCATATCGGTTTTATTTCAGTTCGTAACGGAACCAGTCAAACTGCGCCGTGCCGCCGTCGCCGTCGGTGTTGTAGCAGTAGACACCGGTGCGCACGCCTTTCCAGTAGCCGTCGCGCATGGTGAACGTGCTGCCCGCGGGAGTGTATTTCTTGCCGTCCGTGCTGTAGTAGAAGCGGTAGACGTTGGCCTTGCTGTCGATGGCGGCGCGCAGATAGATGGTCTTCGGGTGCTTGCGCGATACTATCTCGCGCCGTCCGTCGGCTTCGGTATATATGCCGCTGCCGCACACTCCGATGGCACGGAACTCCTTGCCGGTGCACAGCAGTCCGGCGGAGGTGCCGCCCGTGATTCCCCGGCAGTCCATCATCACCGTCACCTCGCCCCGCTGTCCGATGGTCTTATGCGTCAGCATGGTGCGGCATTCCTTGAGGCCGGGCGCCTTCTGTGCGTGCAGCGTGAGCCATCCCTCACGCTCGGTGAGGCTCCATGCGCTGTCCACCGGGTTGTGGCACCACTGCCACTGCAGGCCGAGGGCCGACTGTCGGCTGCCCCGCCAGTACAGGTCGTTGTCGCCGAACTCGTCGCTCATGTCGGGTATTGCCGGCCGCGTCTCGGCCTTTACCTGCGGCTTGCGGTAGGCGCCGACGGGTTCTCCCGTGCCGTTGCCGTCGTAGTCTTCACCTATTTCTATCCATCCGTCTCGCCATCGTGCCGGTTGCAGGTGCACCACACGCCCCGTCGGGTTCACCGACTGGAAGTGTATGAACCACCATTCGCCGTCCGGCGTGTCGACGAGCGCCCCCTGATGAGGGCCGTTTATGGCCGTCGTGCCCTGCTCGAGCACAATCCTCCGCTCGTACGGGCCGTATATGCTGCGCGACCGCAACATCGTCTGCCATCCCGTGCGGACGCCTCCTTCGGGAATGCTCAGATAGTAGTAGCCGTCGCGCCTGAGCCATTTCGGGCCTTCGGCCACGGGGCCGCTGTATACCGTCTGCCCCTCGTCGAGCAGCTCGCGGCCGTCCTGCGACATGCGGTGCACTATGATGGGGCCTGCCCCGTGCACGCTGTGTGCCAGGTAAGCCTGCCCGTCGTCGTCCCAAAGAGGGCACGGATCTTCCCATTTCCGCACCTTCCTGACGCAGTGGAGCGGTGCCCACGGGCCGTGCGGGTCGGCGGCGGTGCTCATGAACAGGCCCTCGTCGGGTGTGCAGAAGAACACGTAGAACAGTCCGTCGTGATAGCGGATGGCCGGTGCCCATGAGCCTCCGGCATAGTGACTGTTCGTGTCCCAGCCCGGCAGGTCGAACCGGTCGTATACCTGAGAGATGATTTTCCAGTTGACGAGGTCTTCCGATTCGAGCACCTGCATGCCCGTGAAGTGGAAGTCGGAGGCCACCATGTAGAACCTGCTGCCCACCCGGATGGCGTCTGGGTCGCTGTAGTCGGCGTTGAGTATGGGGTTGCGGTATGTCCCGTCGCCCATGTCTCCCCAGTCGGGGCGTCCCTGTGCGCGGCAGCCGGCCGTGTGGCATAGTGCTGCCAGCACGGCCACTGCCGTGATGATGGCCTTGAGTCTCATGGCTGTCATGCTCCTCTCTGTCTTGTGCCCATGCGTGCCTCCACGACGTTCACCACATAGTCGCCCAGTTTCTCGCATTCGCTGACGATGTCCATGTACATCGTTCCCATGGCGTAGGTATACTCGTGGTTGTTCACGTCGTTGATGTTCTGGTTCTTGAGCTGCGTGCGGTAGTTGTTTATCTCGTTCTCGATGTTGAACGAGCGGTTCACGTCGTAGCTGTCCTTGCGTCCGCTCAGCAGCGCGTTCATCTGCGTCAGCGAGTCGTCCGTGAGCTCGAGCATCTGGTGCAGGCGTTCATACTGCTTCTCGGTGAAGTCTTCCTTGCCCGAGTTCTTGCGGTTGATGGAGCGTGCGATGTTGTAGCAGCTGTCTCCGATGCTCTCTATCTCCGATATCTCGCGCAGCATCGTGCGTATCTTCGCCTTGGTGTCGTCGCTCAGGTGGCCGTCGCTGACGCTGTCGAGATACTTCGCAATCTCTATCTCCATGTTGTCGCTGATGCTCTCATACTTCTCTATCCGCGAGTAGAGCTTGGTGAAAGCAGCCTCGTCGCCGTGTATGCTGAGCAGCTCGCGGACGAATCCGAACATGCGCTGTATGCGCTTGGCAAACGACTGAATCTCCTTCTGCGCCTCGAGCACCGAGAGCTCCGGCGTCTTCATGATGTTGTCGCCGCCGATGTAGCAGAGGCGGAACTCGTCTTCCTCGTCCACTGCCTTTGCCTTTATCATCTTGCAGCAGAACTTCTCTATCTGCGGGATGAACCATATCAGCACCGCCGTGTTGGTCACGTTGAAGGCCGTGTGGAAGGCGGCGAGCACGAACGACAGCCTTACGGCGTCGATGTTGCCGGTCGGGTTCACGCCTACAAGCGAGCACACCGTGTCCACGAACCAGTAGAAGCACATCAGTACCCAAAGAACTCCGAACACGTTGAAGAACAGGTGGGCCAGCGCCGCGCGCCGTGCCTGCGTGTTACCGGTCTTCGCGGCCACGTTGGCCGTTATCGTCGTGCCGATGTTCTCGCCTAATACGAGGGCTATGCCGAGATAGATGGACAGCACGCCGCTGGTGCAGAGCACCATGGTGATGGCCATCATGGCTGCCGACGACTGTACCATGCACGTCAACAGCGTGCCGATGACGAGGAAGGCGAGGATGCTGAGATAGCTGTCGGGGTTGAAGCTGGCGAAGAATTCCACCAGTCCGGCGTTGTGCGCGAGGTCCATATCCTTGCCCGTCTGGCTGAGGGTGCCGAGGGCGAAGAACATGAAGGCCACGCCGAAGAGGAAGTCGCCGATGTAGCGGTGCTTGCGGGCGTATATCAGGATGATGCCTATGAGGAATCCAGGCCATACGCAGTTGGTGATGTTGAACGAGAAACCGGCACTCATGATCCACGCCGTCAGCGTGGTGCCGATGTTCGCACCCATGATTACTGAGATTGCCTGGACAAGCGTCAGCAGTCCGGCGTTGACGAAAGACACCGTCATTACGGTGGTGGCCATCGACGACTGGACCGATACTGTCACAAACATTCCCGTGAGCATTCCCGTGAACCGGTTGGTGGTCATGGCTGCCAGGACGTGGCGCAGCTGCGGACCCGCCATCTTCTGGAGAGCCTCACTCATGACCTTCATACCGTAGATGAGGAGCGCTACGGCACCGATCATCTTGAAAATAATAATTATAGACGACATATTTTTGTTAAAATTTGAATGCCTTTGCCTGCTATCTCGAAGATTATGGCTAAATTTACGGCAGTAAAGAATAACCCTAAAACGTTACGAGAATGGAAAAATCAATACAGATTCGGTGCAAAAATACTAAAAAAATTAAAAACTTCCGCATCGGGAGTACACTTTCTGAAATATTTGATGAATTCGGCCTCGATATGCCATACGGACCCGTCAGCGCCAAGGTGAACAACAAGGTGGAGGGTCTCGGCTTCCGCGTATACCATAATAAAGATGTGGAATTCCTCGACCTGACCTCGGCATCGGGTCAGCGCGCCTATACCCGCACGCTCTTCTTCGTGCTCTGCAAGGCCGTGCACGACCTCTATCCCGACGGCCGCGTGGTGATAGACATACCCGTGTCGAACGGCTACTACTGCGACCTGAGCATCGGACACCCCGTCACCGCCGACGATGCAGCGGCCATACGCCGGCGCATGGAGGAGATAATAAGTGAGGCGCACCCCATCCGCCGCCACGAGAGCACCACCGAAGAGGCCATCAGCCTCTTCCGCGCGGCCGGCGACCACTCGAAGGTGAAGCTGCTCGAGAGCGTCGGAAGCCTCTATACAGTGTACTACGACATCGACGGCTACTGCGACTATTACTACGGGGCACTGCTGCGCCGCACGTCGGACCTGCACCTCTTCGGGCTCGAGATGTACTACGACGGACTGCTCCTGCGCATCCCCTCACGCACCGACCCCTCGCGCTTAGGCGAGCTCGTGCGCCAGGACAAGATGTTCGAGATATTCAAGGAGCAGCACCGCTGGCAGGGAATACTCGGCATGACCACCATCGGCGACCTCAACGAGGTCATCGCCAAGGGCGAGAGCACTGAGCTGATAAACGTCTCCGAGGCGCTCCAGGAAAACAAGATAGTGAAGATTGCCGAGATGATTGCCGCCCGGAAGGGTGTGAAGATGGTGCTCATCGCCGGTCCGTCGTCGAGCGGCAAGACCACCACGTGCAAGCGCCTGTCTATCCAGCTGCTTGCCAACGGCATACGCCCGATAGGCATCTCGCTCGACGATTACTTCGTAGACCGCGACAAGACGCCCCGCGACGAGTCGGGCGACTACGACTTCGAGAGCATCTACGCCCTTGACATCCCCTTGCTGAACAGTCAGATGAACGCCCTCTTCGCCGGCGAGGAGGTGGAGCTTCCGCGCTATAACTTCCAGACCGGACGCAGCGAGAAGAGCGGCCGGCGCCTCCGCCTGAAGGGCAACGAGGTGCTCGTGGTCGAGGGTATCCACGCCCTGAACCCCGAACTGACGGCCGCCATCCCCGAGGAACAGAAGTTCCGCGTGTATGCCTCGGCGCTGACGACGATACTCATAGACACCCACAACTACGTGCCGACGACCGACAACCGCCTGCTTCGCCGCATCATCCGCGACTATAAGTACCGCGGCGTCGACGCCCGAGAGACCATCCGCCGCTGGCCATCGGTGCGTGCGGGTGAGAACAAGTGGATATTCCCCTATCAGGAGAATGCCGATGTGATGTTCAACAGCGCCATGCTCTTCGAGCTGGCAGTGATAAAGACGCAGGCCGAGCCGCTCCTCGAGCAGGTTCCCGAGAATGCGCCGGAGTACAGCGAGGCCCGCCGCCTTCTCCATTTCCTCCGCTACATCAAGCCGATACCCTACGACGACGTACCGTCGACGTCGCTGCTGAGAGAGTTTCTTGGGGGAAGCTCGTTCAGGTATTGAGGCCCTTGGAAGCCCCTCCCAACCTCCCCAAAGGGGAGGAGAAGGGGAGAGGGGATGGGAGAATATGGGAGAAGCTGGGAAAGGCTGGGAGAAATGGGAATCATGAGATGATTATAACAGCATGGCCGCAATAGCCTATGCCTCCCATGATTCCCATTTCTCCCAGCCTTTCCCAGCTTCTCCCATATTTTCCCATATTCTCCCATCGCTTTCTCATAGCCTCCCGCATGGTCTCCTCCCCTTTGGGGAGGTTGGGAGGGGCTTCCTTTGAGGTTGGGAGGGGCTTCTGGCGGCTCCCTATATCAGCCTCTTTGAGAAATACCTCACGGGATACCACACCGCCACGAACCCGGTGGCGAGCACGGTGAGGAATATGATAATGATGTCTTCGGGATGCACGCTGACGGGATATGCGTCGACGACGAACGAGCCGCTCGAGCGTCCCAGCCCCACGATGCCGTACGTCTGCTGGAGCCAGCATAGCAGCAGGCCGGCGGCAATGCCCGCCACGGCGCCCGCCGCTGAAATCATGCGGCCCTCGAAGAGGAATATGCGCGTTATCAGCTTGTCGCCCGCTCCGAGGCTGCGCAGCGTCGCCACGTCGTTCTTCTTCTCGATCATCAGCATCGACAGGCTTCCTATTATGTTGAAGCATGCCACCACGAGGATGAACGTGAGGAATATATAGGCAATCAGTTTCTCGATTTTCATTATACGGAATGTGTCTTCCTGCTGCTCGTAGCGGTCGAGCACGCGGTATCTGCTGCCGGCGATGCTCGCCATCTCGGCCTTCACGGCGTCGAAGTCGGCGCCAGGTTTCAGCCGCAGTTCGAGCGACGAGAGCATGCCCTGCCTGTCGAACAGGCGGCGGGCAAAGCCTATGTCGGTCAGTATGTGACTCCTGTCATATTTCGCCTGCTTCACGTTGAAGAGCACGCCGGGCGAGTAGAGCTCGTCTTCCACGAAACCGTCTGTCGGGTCGGCCATGCTCAGCTGCCCCTCGCGGCGCGGCGCATAGATTTTTATCGGGCTGCGGTAGGCATATCCCGTGCCGAGCGTTTCGGCCAGCCGGATGCCCGGTATGCCGTAGCTGATGTCTGCCGCGTGCAGCTCGTAGGTGCCGTCGCCGACGAGAATCTCCCTGATATGCGTCAGGCTGTCGAAGTTGTCGGTCACTCCCTTGACCGTCACCATGGCCTGCCGGCCCTCATATATGGCCAGCGCCATGTCCTCGACGACCTCTGTGGCCACCTCCACTTGCGGCAGCGTCCTTATCTTTGTCAGCACGGGGTCGTCCGCCGGGGCGGCCTTTCCCGTTGCCGGCACTACCTTAATCTGCGGGTCGAACGTGGTGAAGAACGACGCCACGAGGTCGTGGAAGCCGTTGAACACACTCAGTGTCACCACGAGAGCCATCGTGGCGACGGCCACCCCCACGGCGCTGATGGCGCTGATGATGTTGATGGCGTGCGTGCTCTTCTTCGAGAAGAGGTAGCGGCATGCTATGTAGAGGGGGAAGTTCATTCCTTGAGCAGCTCGTCTATGTGTTCGATGTAGTCGAGCGAGTCGTCCGCGAAGAAGCGCAGCTCGGGTATGATGCGCAGCTGGTGGCGCGTGCGCGTGCCCAGTTCATATCTTATCGTCTTCTCGCTTGCCCTTATGTTGCTCAGTATCTCCTCGCCCTTGTCGCTCGGGAAGATGCTCAGGTATGCCGTGCAGATGCTGAGGTCGGGCGATACCTTCGTGCGCGTCACCGACACCATGATGCCCCGTGCCATCCTCGTCTGCTGCTGGAAAATTATGCTCAGCTCCTTCTGCAGCAGCCGTGCGATTTTGTTCTGTCTTGTTTCCTGCATATCGTTGATAGTATGTTTCGTTCTGCAAATGTACGGAAAATCCCGCAATAAACCGTTGGCAGCGTGATATTTTTTAGTAAGAGGGAATGGAAGAAGCCACCCGGAAGCCTCTCCCGGCCTCCCCAAGGGGAGGAGAAGCCGTGCGGGAGGGATGGGAATGATGGGAGATAAAGGGAATCATGGGAGGGAATGGGAGGGAAGAGATGACCACCTGCTCTGGTAGGGACATAGCTCGTCTATGTCCTAAGCCCGTGAGGGCTAAGATATCACCCGCCTTATCGAGCCTGCTGTCTGAGGACATAGACGAGCTATGTCCCTACCGTTCATGGGGGCTTTCAGGGCCTTTTTACGGTTTTTGCCGTCTTTCCTGCTGTTCCGGGGTATCCCATTCCTCCCATATTTACCATCGCTCCCATGCTCTCCCAGCCCCTCCGCATGGCTCCTCCCCTTTGGGGAGGTCGGGAGGGGCTTCCTCATGATGCCCTCACGGGTTGCTTTTGACGGTGTAATCAGCAGCGTTTGACGGTGCGTTTTGTTGCCCGCTGATGTATCCCGCCCGCTTCCAAATGCGTTTGTGCCCGCTATCAAAAGTGTTTTTGACAGCTGCGCCAAACGTTTTTGAGAGCTGTCAAAATCCTTGCTCGTTATTTCCCGCAGGTCTCCTCCCCTTTGGGGAGGCAGGGAGGGGCTTTCCCTTGAGGCAGGGAGGGGCCTCTCTTCAAACTTTTGCCAACTCGGAATTGCAAAACCGCGACGTACTTTTGCTTTTACAATACTTTAACCTAAAAACCGGTGGCACGGCTTAAATTGTGTGCGCGAACATTTTGGACTAAAGCTATTTTTTCGTAACTTTGCCGCAATTTAGAGGGTGGATATTGCCTTATGACAAAGCTGCCGCCTCTTTATAGTTAGGATAATCATTAATACAATAAACGTTTTTTAAAATGGCAAAGTTTGATAAGTCAGTTTTAGAGAAGTATGGTATCACAGGTACCACTGAGGTAGTGTACAACCCTTCGTACGAGACCCTGTTCGAAGAGGAGACCAAGGAAGGCCTTACAGGTTTTGAGAAAGGTCAGGAGACAGAGCTGGGCGCAGTGAACGTGATGACCGGTATCTACACCGGCCGTTCGCCCAAGGACAAGTTCATCGTCATGGACGAGAACTCTAAGGACACCGTTTGGTGGACATCAGACGAATACAAGAACGACAACCACCCCGCTACGGAGGAGGCATGGGCTGCCGTTAAGGAAATAGCAAAGAAGGAGCTGTCAAACAAGCGCCTGTTCGTTGTCGACGGCTTCTGCGGAGCTAACGCCGACACACGCATGGCCGTTCGCTTCATCGTTGAGGTGGCATGGCAGGCACACTTCGTCAAGAACATGTTTATCCGCCCCTCAGAGGCCGAGCTGGAGACATTCGAGCCCGACTTCATCGTATACAACGCCTCTAAGGCTAAGGTCGAGAACTACAAGGAGCTGGGCCTGAACTCAGAGACGGCAGTTGTGTTCAACGTTACAAGCCGCGAGCAGGTGATCATCAACACATGGTACGGCGGTGAGATGAAGAAGGGTATGTTCTCTATGATGAACTACTATCTGCCGCTCAAGGGCATCGCTTCGATGCACTGCTCGGCAAACACCGACCTCAACGGCGAGAACACCGCAGTGTTCTTCGGTCTGTCAGGTACAGGTAAGACCACGCTGTCTACCGACCCGAAGCGTCTGCTCATCGGCGACGACGAGCACGGATGGGACGACAACGGCGTGTTCAACTTCGAGGGCGGATGCTACGCCAAGGTCATCAACCTCGACAAGGAGAGCGAGCCCGATATCTACAACGCCATCAAGCGCAACGCCCTGCTCGAGAACGTAACCGTTGCCGAGGACGGCACAATCGACTTCGCCGACAAGAGCACGACGGAAAACACCCGCGTGTCTTACCCCATCGAGCACATCAACAACATCGTTCGCCCGAAGAGCGCAGCTCCCGCAGCAAAGAACGTGATATTCCTCTCGGCCGACGCATTCGGCGTTCTGCCTCCCGTGTCTATCCTTACTCCGGAGCAGACGAAGTATTACTTCCTCTCAGGATTCACCGCAAAGCTCGCCGGAACAGAGCGCGGCATCACCGAGCCGACACCTACATTCTCTGCCTGCTTCGGCCAGGCATTCCTTGAGCTGCACCCCACGAAGTATGCCGAGGAACTGGTGAAGAAGATGGAGAAGAGCGGTGCCAAGGCTTATCTCGTGAACACGGGTTGGAACGGCACGGGCAAGCGCATCTCCATACGCGACACCCGCGGCATCATCGACGGCATTCTCGGTGGTGCTATCCTCAAGGCTCCCACGAAGAACATTCCTATCTTCAACTTCGCAGTGCCCACAGAGCTTGAAGGCGTGGACACCAACATCCTCGACCCGCGCGACACTTACGCCGACGCAGCCGAGTGGCAGAAGAAGGCTGAAGACCTCGCCGCACGCTTCCAGAAGAACTTTGTGAAGTATACGGGCAACGAGGCAGGCAAGGCTCTCGTGGCAGCAGGCCCGCAGCTGTAATACAAGAAAAAGTTTTTAATTTCATAATGGTTGCTCTGTTCCGGCGTGATGCCGGGGCAGGGCTTTTCTTTTTGTGGTTCGGGGAATTTTTATTAAATTTGCAGCCGCAAACTGCTAAACCTGTAATAACCGATGAAAAGACATGTCTTTATCATGCTCGCTGCCGTCATGCTCTTGCAGGGATGCCTTTTCTCTGCAAGCCGCCGTGACGGGTTAGCCGTGGCGGAGCGTATCATGGAGGACAACCCAGACTCGGCATGCCGCATTATCGATGGAATAAGTCCCCGCGACCTGTCATCCGATGAGGCGCTTGCTGTCTACGGACTGCTCCGTATGGAGTCGGCCTACAGATGCTATAAGCCTTATGATGCAGATTCGCTGACAGACTTCAGCATAAGATATTTCGAGAAGAGTAAGGACATCCCGCGCCTTGCGCGTACATATTTTTATAAAGGAATGACAGTGTATGGCAGCGGCCGGCATGATGAGGCACTGACCTGTGTCAAGAAGGCCGAGGCGCTGGCGCGGTCACTTGACGACAACACCTTGAACCATAAGATATACGAAGGCCTTGTCATGATAAACCATCAGGCAAAGTGCTACGACATGATGCTGGAATATTCGAAGCGCTCTCTCGAATGCTCACGGCGTGACGGACGGCCGTATTGGCTGGCATACAGCCTTATGCACATGGCAAACAGCTATATGTTTCTTGATAAGGATGACAGTGCACGTGTCTTTGCTGATAAGATATTGCCGTTGTTGGAATCGTTGCCAAAGAAAGATGTCGCTTTTTTCTATGCGGGTGTAGGGTGTGTTTACCATGCAGGAAAAGATGATGTCGGAGCTGAGAAATTACTGAAAAAGTCTGTAGAGATGTACCCGCGGCACATGGCTTATGATGTGCTTGGTGACATATATCTTTCAAATGGGCGGTTTTCAGAAGCAGAGTTGTTATGGAAAAAAGCAATGAATACAGAGGATATACAGGTAAGATTGTCTGTTTATTCTTCCATGATGGATTATTACGAGAAGCTCGGCAACTTTTCCGCCGCCATTGACATGGCCCGTAAGCGTATGAAACTGAAAGACGAGATGATAGCGCGGAGGGAGAAAGTGAAGATAGCGGAGATACAACTGAAGTATGACAAAGAGGTCGTGGAGAAAGAAATGTATCAGAATGTGGCCATGCTGCTTGCTGCTTTGATGTTTTTTCTGCTGATATTCTTTCTGTTTATCTATTACCATCGGCATAAGGTACGCAAGTTTCATGCCATCATAGACACCGCTTACGACAGGATAGAGAAATTCGAGATGCAGGTGCAGGCATTGGAGAGCACCGGCAGGGACGTCATGAGAGACATGGAGCGCATAAGAGCCAAGGCCGACTCTCTTTACCGTTCGCTGGCAGAGCGGGTGTCGCGCGGCAATTCTTTGGCCGGAGAGATTGCTGCCGGTGCCACCATGGCTACATGGTCCGGCGAAGACACAGACTGCTTCATAGATTATTATAAGGTGCACAGCTACGACGCCGTTGCCGGCTGGGAGAAAGAATATAATAATCCCACGCTGGGGCAGATGGCATATCTCATCCTCGTTGATATGGGTTACGGCCGGGAGGACCTGATGCGGATATTAGGCATCGGCGACTCGTCGCTGCGCTCCATCCGCTCGCGTCTCAGAGCGAGAAGACCGTCATAACAACTTATCTACACCTCTTTTTTATGAGAAAAAGCGTTTATAGCGTTGCAATTGCAGCGCTCAAAGCATTCGCTGCGTCTCTTTAAGTTCTTTTCCATCAGGTTGTTACGGTGAAAACGTACTGCAACGCCCTGTTTGTGGCAAAGGAAAAGACTCGCTAAATTTGCGCCAAAAATTTTAAATAGATATGAAACAAATCAAAAAATTATTGGCGTTGCAATCATTATTGATTGCAGTTGTTCTTCATTCAAGTGCAGAATCCATTGTATCTAGTCCTGGACATAATGAAGACGAGAAAGCTGTAAGTGAGTATCCGCATTTCTTCGAGGGGCTTCCACCAGGAGTTACGGAAGAGAACAAATCTAAAGATTCTCTTACTTATTATTTTCATAAACCTCAAAAGAATGTGGATGTGGAGATATATGATGAGAATGAAGTGCTTATAAATAAAGACAGCCGTAGCGTCGGCCGTAATGAGAAGGTGTCATATAGCCTTCCTCAGGCAGAAGAGGGGAAGCGGCTTGTGTTGATAAGATGTGAGGATGGAGAGGTGTATGGTAATAACTATTAAAACTAATAACATTAAAATAATATGAAACATAGATTTTTATCGTGCTTATTGATGACTGTAATGGCAGTAGGAGCATACGCACAGGACGATTTCACAGACAGTGAGCGTGAGGTTTTTAATGCGCATAAGGATGAGATAACATCTCGTTCGAGGATAGCCGGTGAGGATGCGCATGCGGAGTTATGTATGAAATACAATGTACCGAAATCGCAAAGCAAGAGATTGGAGGCTGTACTTATGACACGGGAACAACGTAAAGCGGTATATGACTATATCTATCCATCGTTGCCACAGCATCGGGCACAGGCCAAACTATCCGTAGATAGTGTATATCAGGACCGTGTGGATGAGATTTTAATTCCATACAACAAAATGTCGGGAGAAAACATTACGTTTCTGTTACGCAGGCGCAAGGCATTCAAACTTGATGACGCTCAGTATGAATACCTGATGAATCATGCCATAGCGATGTGTCGTAAGATGCGCAATGACCGTAAGGCAGATGTCTGGAATGAAGAGATGGAGATAATGAGAAATACGTTAGGGAAAAAGATGTTTAACAGTTTCTTGGTACAGAAGAATGCATCTGAGGTGACAAGGAGAATGAAAGGTTCATGGAAAAAGCTACAGGATGCCGGGTTGACAGAAGAACTTGACAGTGTGTCAGACTGTGCCCGAATGTATATGTTCTATATGGAACAAGAAAAGATAAAGACTGTATACAAGAATTTTTCTACTGAACGGAAGAAGAAATTGGCGGAAAACGACAGGCAGATGCCCAAGGTTGTTAAAATGTATTATGCTCTTGCACGAAAAGAGCGGGAATCGAAGAAGGCTGAAGAGAATAAGACAAAGGGACTCGTATGGTAGTGATAAAGGTTTAATTGAAAGTAATTATGATGGATTTAATACGTAAATGCATGGCTGTGGCAGTCATGCTGTTGGTAGCCGCGTCGGTATGTAACGCGGTGACAGATGAGAAGGTGATAAAAGCAGTGGAGGTGCTTAAGGGTATTGACGGCTCAAGTGATAAGGCGGAGGCTATAAATGTTCTTAAGATGGCAGCTGAGCGTGATACCAATGTTTATGCGATGAATGCGCTTGGAATAGTTTATATGAATGGTATAGGAACAGAGTGCGACACAACAGCTGCGACATTCTGGCTTGAGCGTGCAGGAGAGCATGGGTCTACTATTGCACTGCGAAATCTGGGAATGATGTATAAGTATTCACGTGGTGGCGTGGCTCAGGATTTTCCACGGGCTTATGGATATTTTGCTAAGGCTGTGGCTGCAGGTTCTGTGATTGCATTGTATGATCAGGGATATATGTTGTACAAAGGTCTTGGATGCCGGCAGGATTATAAAAGTGCGATAGAACTGTTTAGACAGGGAGCTGACAGTGATCATGCTCCATGTCTTTATATGCTTGGCTTGTGCTATCGTAACGGGTATGGAGTAGAGCGTGATTTGGAACGGGCGGCATTCTATCTTAACCGTGCGGCGAAGTTTAATTATCGTGATGCAAGAGAAGAGCTTAGAAGAGAAAACCCGGAAAACAATATTAATGACATGATTGTAACTGTAGAACAATCGATAGAAGCACCGGAAACGATGCCGAGCATAACTCCTGTAGCAGTGGATACATCGTCGCTTGTCGGTAACTATCAGGGTATTCTTGTCGTTTACGATTGGAGCGGATGTAATGTGATAGACCGGCGGCCTTTGTCTGTTAATCTGAAGATGAAGGACGGTTTGCTTCATGGATGTTGGTATGAAGGACAGGATACAGTTATTTTCCGTGCATCAGTATCTGAAAATGGGCATATAGAGTTTCTTTGTGGTATGATGCGGCAGACTGACCGATATATAACAAAAGACTCTGTGCTTTATAAGTTTGAGAATGCGGATGTTAATGTATTTGAGAATACCGTGACAGGAAGTGTAAGACTGTATTCTGTGTCGGAACAGGAGCCTCAACGCCCGATGTATATATGTTTGCAGAAAGGCAATGCTGACGAGTATGCAACTCCTGATGTAGCAGGGGCTGACGCACGGCTTTATGCATGGCCAAATCCATTCTCGGGACATGTTACGCTGAGTTTTGAATTGCCTGAACCGGTAGAAAAATCTTCAGTCGCTCTTTATAGCCAGTCTGGTATGCCGGTATTTACAGCAACTCTTGGCGCTTTACAGTCTGGTAAGCATTCGTTTACTATGAATCCTTCTGTACCGGACGGGGTATATGTGCTTCATGTGACGGCAGGAACCAATCATTATAGAACTATTGTTGTAAAGAAGAACTGAATAAAATGAAAAAGCATATATTATTATTAATATTTTTATTAAATTTGTTGCCGGCAGTGAAAGATGGCTGCATTGAAGTTGGTTTAGCTGTATCGGCTCAAAGAATGGGCAATGAGGGTGGTGATTACTATTTCTGCGATGACGAGGAAATAGGAGAGTATGTTTCTCCTATTCCATGTGATGAAGAAATATGTATTATGCCATGTCCTCATTGTGATGCGTCTTTTCCTTGTGATGAATGGGGATTGCATGATTGCGGTATTTATGAAGAAGATGATGGCTGGCATGGACCTTGGACCGGTACTGGTGGAGGTGGTGGTTCTTCTTCTGGAGGTGGAGGCTCAACAGGTGGCTCAACATCTAATCCGTGGTTGCAGACAGGGAAAACAGTTTGGAATAAAATGTCAAATGATGTTAAAAACAATAAGAGTATGACTTATAAAGCTACAATATCATCAAATAACGCTGTTATTACGGATATTTCAAATAGTATAACAGCAGCAGGAGTTGCTGATTATGTAACACAACAACTTACAGAATTAGGTTCTAATAGTAAATATATGGAATTCTCACAAAAATTATCATATTTGGGACTTGCAGTAGGAGGAAGCCAGACTGTTGTTCTGGTTTTAGACAAAGGATTTGGTGATTTGACAGCGGGTGATTGGTGTACGATTGTGTCAACGATAAGTACTGGTATTTCTATATATTTGGGACCAACTCCATGGGGATTAGGCTTAGGTGCTTTTGGCATGGCAGTAGGAGTAATGGGGGCTATGCTTTATAATGAAATAGATGTGAAATTAAGAGATGGAAGAATTGTTCATATAGAATTATTGGAAGCATGATACTAAATCGTTATTATAATAAGAACTTTATTGTTGGTGGCGTTTTTGTCGTGACTTTATTCCTTAGCATGACTTATTGGATTGCTATACGGCTTCATAATGGTATGGCGGGAGAATCGGAAGTGCTCTTTTATGCTTTTATGATGGTAGGGCTTGTGTTTGTTACATACATGGGAACGAAAGAACCTATTTTTGTATCGGAATATGAAAACAAGTTTGTAATAAGGTATTTGCCATTCAGAGAAAAAACAATCATGTTCGATGATATTGTTGATTATCGATACCCAGTGAGTATCGCTCCAGTATATAAAATGTCATATGGGAAAAGAAAAGGCGTTACAGGGTATAGGATATTATTGAGAGGGAATGAGATAGTTGATCTTTATGATACGTTCATAGGTATGGATAAACTTGCATTAAGATGGAATTTAAGTAGAAATATTCCTCAAAATGTTGGTAAGTACATTCCCGGTGATTATGATTTCTCTTTTAGTCCTGATTGGAGAATGTTCTTGGGATGGCGTTCGATGCTTGTATTACTTGTTGTATACGTTCCTGCAATACGGAGAATGATAGATCATCCAAGCAGTCTGATGCTCTGCATAATGATTCCTATATTTGTGTTTACTATATACGTACTGTGTCGTCCGATGACAAAATTCATAGTTAAGGAAGACCAGTTAATCATGAAAAATTGTATTGTGAGTAAATATAGCAAAGCAATACCTTTGAAAGATGTAGATTGGATAAGTATCAATGACAGAGAATTGTTCATAAAGGTACATGGAATTGATATAACAAAGATTCCTCACATGCTATCCGATAATGATAAAAGACTATTTTCAGAAAAGCTGCAAACAATCGGTATTTATGTGCTTTGCTAATTGAGATGTTGTAGTATTGATGCTTAGTATATATTAAGGTGATATGCAAAAGATGAATGTCCATAATGTGATGAGTAGTATGTCAGCAATAGTTTTTCTTCTGCTGTGTATTTTCTGTACTGTGGACACTCATCTTTTTGTGTATCCGTCTTTATCAAAATCGCTTGCATTTTCCATCTGTTCTTTGTTTCTTGCGATTTGTTCTATGATGATATGTGTGAGAAAAACCATCGTTACACTGATTAGTGTGTTTATGACGATATGGGGAATATATATTGTTATATACGGTTTTTTCGTCCCTGCCGAGACATATCGCATGTATTATATGTTATCCGGCATTGTCTTCTTCCTTGCGATGTCGAGACTTCTGCGTATAGGATTAAATTCCTTTCGGCAAATAGGCAATGGACTTTTGCTTATTGCTTGTATTCATATCATCTTTGTTGCTGGACAAAAATTAGGATTGATAGACCCGTTATCGGACTATTTCCAAATAACGGGATCTAATGAAAATCCAAATATTACGGCAATGTATATGGTAGGTGTGTTACCTCTTATTTACGGCAGGATATATGAAAGGAGAGGGCGCGTCCTGTACGCTACATTAGGATTGGTCGTCATTGGCTTGCTGTTAGCTCTCCGTTGCCGTACGGCGTGGATAGGTTTCATGGTAATGGTTGCGGTATATGGCTTTATGTCTGAACACCTGCGACAGCGTGTCATGCAACTAAGCATCGGTAGGAAGATAACTGCATGTATTGTGGCTTTTTGTTTAATTACCACGGGAGCGGTGTTTGCGTATAAGCTCAAAAAAGACTCTGCTGATGGCCGTATGCTTATATGGAAACTCTCTGCGCAGATGATATATGAGCACCCTCATGGCTATGGATACGGTCTTTTTGAACGCAACTATAATTTACGGCAGGCAAAGTATTTCGCTTCCGGGAAACAGTCGCTTGAAGAATGTCATAATGCTTCGTTTGTCTCGATGGCATATAATGACTATATAGAGCAGGCCGTAGAGGGCGGTGTGACCGGAGCTTTCCTGTTCTCTGCTTTTTATGTTATAATGATCTTGAAGGCATATCGTGATAAGGATATTGAAGCTTTGGCTGTGGTGGTTGCTTTTGCAGTGATGTCGCTGTTCAATTTTATGTATAGTTCTATTCAGCCTTGGATATTATTGCTGTGTTATGGTGCACGTCTGAATATGAGAGGTAAGACAGTTGGAGCGGAAGTGGGGCATGTATTTCGTGTAATCATGGCTTTTATGGTATGCCTTGTTTTATACAATCAGGTCAGAATGACATATTCTCAGGCAAGACTTACTGTATATTATAATGACTTGAAAGTCGGTCGTTCTGTATGCATTGCATCCTTGGAAGCTTTATCCGACGGTATAGGAACATCCGAACTTTATAGTCAGACAAAGGCTCAAGCAATGATGAGAGCAGGGAACTATCTTGGTGCCATAGATTGTATGAATGAATCGCTGAAATATACATCTGCTCCCGGGGCTTTATTTATCAGGGCTTTATGTCGTTTAAAGACCGGGCATACCGATGACGCCGAATGCGATTTGAAACTTATATCCGATATGCTTCCGATGAATATGAAGTCGAGAATATGGCAGATGAGGCTATATGATAATTTAAAACGGTACGATGATGCTATGTCTATGGCCCATATAGTGGCCAATATGTCTGCAAAAATCGTTACAGGAGAGACGTTGCGTTTTAAGATAGAAGCGGAGGAATACATTAAAGAAAATAAATGATCTATGAAAAGAATATTATTAATACTGACGGTGGCGCTTGTAATATCATCACATGTTTTTGCTCAGTATAATGTACGGTATGCGGAAGTTCTGGAACATTATGGATACAATGCTGCCGATAGTCTGAAACTGAGAGCTGCCATGTTTCTGATAGACAACATGGATGGCCATTCTTCCCCGGAAGGAAAGAGCCTTGCCGATTATATCGGGCGTGTCAGAAGTTTGAAAATACCTTGCAGTAAGCAGGCTCTGTCTGATGCATGGAATATATCTGAGAATATCGATGTTGTATCAGACGTGCCGGACAGCATGCTCATAACTCCGCAAATGATGATTGATGATATAGATAAGGCATTCGCATATTGGGCTGCAGCACCTTGGGGTGACAGTATAAGCTTTGACCATTTTTGTCGTTATATACTTCCGTATAGAGTGAAAGACGAACGTCTTTGTGAAGGATGGCGCGAGAGCTTGAGAGAAAAATATCTGCCTCTTATAGAAGGTAAGACTAATCTTTGTGAAGCTTTTGTTTCCGTTTATCGTCATATAGTAGATTCTGTCCGTCAGTCTATACCGTCGTGTCCTTATGCCATAGATGTGCTTACTATAGATTATCTTCAGCAGGCGAGTTGTGAACAGCGTTGTGTGTTGCTGGCTTCAGTGCTTCGTGCTTTGGCAATACCGGTTGCGATAGATGTAGTTCCGTTGCTTTCTATGTTACAAACCAAGCGGAATCGTCCTATTAACAATTCTTTAACATACCTCTATGCACTCATATATGCAG
>CAJMSE010000025.1 GCA_905216025.1 uncultured bacterium
CGCCGATATCACCCGCCTCCCTTTCCCCCTTTTCCCCCCCCCACCGCCCCCCCCCCCAACGGCTTTTATCATATTCCGTGGCGCGCGCCGCGCCTTTGCGGTAGAGTCTATCAGCCTCTTTGCATTAAAGTTTATCGCGTCTTTGCGTTAAAGAACATCCGTATCTTCAGTTCCTCATGAGCCGTTCAAGCGATTCTTCCTCACCCACGACCCACAGTATGTCTCCTTTCTCGAAAACGTAGTCGGGTCCGGGCTGCGTCAACGTCGCGGCACCCTCTTCCAGGCCCACCACCATGCAGTTGTATTCGCTGCGTATCCCGCTGTCGCGGAGGGTCTTCCCCACAAACGGACTGTTGCCCGAGAGCACTGTCTGACGCAGCTTCATCTCACGTTTCTCAAACTCGAGGTCTTCTCCGTACACCTCTTCCTGCAACGCATAGTGCATCTTTGTCAGTTGTTCGTCGCTGCCTACGGCACGTATCCTGTCGCCTGGGAATATCACGGTGTCGCCGTCGGGGATGTTTATGCGGCGGTTGGCACGCAGTATGCTGCTCACATGCACCTCGAAACGGTTGCGCAGTCCGAGGTCGCTCAGCGTGCGTCCTGACCACAGCGAACCGGCCGGGACGTCGAAGTCGGCCATGTGTATGTCGCGGTCGAGCAGGTGTCCCTCATAGAGCGGGCGCTTCCGGCCGTGCACCTGAGCCTCTATGTCGCGCGAGCGCAGGTTGTTCACGAAAAGCCGTTCGAGCCTGATGCTGCTGTGCTTGAGGCGCCGCGAGAGCACCATCACAATGACGGCGGCCACGGCAATGCTCACCATCAGCGCGCCGGTGAAGCGGCTGAGATAGTTTATCACGTAGAAGACGAAGGAGCATGCTATGACGATGCGCACTATTACGGTGAAGATTAGCGGCAGATGATTCAGCCGGCTGTCGCTCCAGAGGGCCTTAAACTCCTCGCTGTGGTTTTTCTTCATTATCATGGCGCGCAGGAACGGGGCTATGACAAGGATGGTGAGCACGCCGCATACGAGGTTCACCGTCCAGTGCCAGTCGCTGAACATGTGGCGGGCAAATGGCAGGAAGAACGTCAGCATGAGGAATATGGCCGCAAACGAGAGTATCGAGTATATCACGGTGTTGACCGTCATCTGCGTCAGCAGGCTCTTCCACTTGCTCTTTGAGGCCGAGCCCGACGGGTGGCTGAGCGTGATGTGGTTCAGAATGACAATGAAGCGGTGAGGCAGGCGGCGCTCCATGAGCGAGTAGCAGGGTGCGGCGGCACGCATCATGTAGGGCGTCAGGAAAGTGGTTATCACCGACACGGCCACTACCACCGGATAGAGGAAGTCGCTGATGACTCCGAGCGAGAGGCCGAGCGACGCGATGATGAAGGCGAACTCGCCTATCTGTGCCATGGAGAAGCCGCACTTGATGGCCGTCTTGAGCGGCTGGCCGCCAAGCAGGTAGCCGAAAGAGCCGAACAGGGCCTGCCCCACAAGGATGGTGAGGACAATGGCAACCACGGGTACGGCGTACTCCACGAGCACGCGGGGCTCCACGAGCATGCCCACCGATACGAAGAAGATGGCGCCGAACAGGTTTTTCACCGGTTCGACAAGCCGCACTATCTTGTCGGCCTCTACCGTCTCGGCGAGTATGCTTCCCATGACGAAAGCACCGAAGGCACTGCTGAACCCGACTTTCGTAGACACCACCGCCATGAGGCAGCACAGGCCGAGGGAGACGATGAGCAGCGTCTCCTCGTTTATGAGCCGGCGCACCTTGCGCAGGAACATGGGTATCATGAAGATGCCGACGACAAACCAGAGGATGAGGAAGAAGCCTATGCTGACCACGCTGCGGAGCATCTGTCCGCCGTCGGGACTGCTTCCGCCGGCCACGGCCGAGAGCATCACCATCATCACGATGGCAAGCACGTCCTCGAGTATGAGCACGCTCATCACAAGGCCGGCAAAGTGCTGCTGGCGCAGGCCGAGGTCGTCGAACGCCTTATATATAATAGTGGTGGAACTCATGGCGAGCATGCCGCCGAGGAAGATGCAGTCCATCTGCCCCCAGCCGAAGAGCTTGCCGGCCGTTATGCCGAGCATCATCATGCAGAAGATGATGGTGCACGCCGCTATGACGGGTGCCGTGCCCATCTTCAGAATCTTCTTGAACGAGAAGTCGAGGCCGAGCGAGAACAGCAGGAAGATGACGCCGATGTCGGCCCATGTCTTCACGTCGGCACTGTCCATCACCGACATGGTGTAGGGCATGTGCGGACTGACGAGGAATCCGGCAACGATATATCCTAATACAAGAGGCTGCCGGAGCTTCTTGAATATCAACGTCACCACTCCCGCCACCACAAGGATGAGGGCGAGATCTTTCACCAGTTCGGGTAGTTCTGACATATTAATTACGAGTTATTAATTACGAGTTACGGATTACGAATTACGAGTTGTCGGGCCAAAGCCCGATTACGAATTATCGAATTACGAATTGCCAAGTTTATGTATAGCAGATTCAAAGCCTCTTTTCAGATGATTCAAAGCCCTATTCAGCTTATTCAAAGCCATCCTTTTATATTGTTCCAGGCTGTCCCGCCACCCTTGCAATTCGTAATTCGATAATTCGTAATCGCAGCGCAGCAAGAACAACTCGTCATTCGTAATTCGTCATTCCACAATCCTAATACCATCTCACGGCGTTGCTGTAGCTGCTGCGCTTGTCGTATTTCAGGGCATCGGTCAGTGTGGCGGCATTGCACCGGAAAGAGAAGTTATAGCTTGTGTAGGGCGACAGCACGACCGAGCACGACATGTTGAAGCAGTGCAGGTCGCGGCCGAGCGAGGCCGTGGTCATCGAAATCTTCTTGTTCTCGAAGTCGTAGCCCGACGAGAAGCTGATGTTCCAGCCGTCGCTGATGCGTATGTTTCCGCTGAAGTTGAGCGTCTGGGTGAACCGGTACTGGTAGCGCATCTTGTCGTAGTCGAACTTTCCGCCCACATCCTCGCGCATCGAGACGCCGTAGCCGAAGCTGAGCGACCATGGCACGTTGAACGTCATGTAGCCGTCCTCGTCGGTCTCGGCCTTGCCGGCGTTCTCCTTGCGTGCCCCGCGCTGGCCCTCCTGCAGGGTCTTGTCCTCGTTTGTCTCGCGCTCATACTCGTCGTCATCGTCGTCGCGGTCCTTAGCGTCGTCTTTCTTCTTGCTCACCTTCTCGCCGCGCAGCCACTTGAAGAAGTTGGCCACCTTGGTGTTGTCGAGCGTGTACGATATGTTCTGCGACATTCCCTGGAAGCGGCCGAACTTTCCCTGACTGTAGAGCGTGGTGTGCTCGCTGAGCCTCGGCTTGCCGTCCTTGTCCAGCTCGTATGCGTATGTGGCGAAGGTGGCGTTCATGTTGAACGTGTAGCTCTTCGTCAGCTTGAGCCTCAGACGGGTGTTCAGGTCGCTCCACGGGCGAATGTCGGTCGCCATGTTGTACGACATGCTTGCGCCGAGCTCGTCTATGATGCTTATCTTCTTTATGGAATCGTCGGCGTTGCGTATCTTCATCTCTATGTTGTTAGAGATGTCCATCGATATGCTTCCCGTCTTTCCGCGGCCCGGCACGCCGTAGAGTCCGTTCGAATACGGCGAGTATTCCACCATCGTCACGTTGCCGTCGGCATCGGTGCGCTGGTATGTATCGTAGTATCCGTAGCGGCTCGCGCTGAAGTCGGGCGAGTAGTTGAAGCTCACCTGCGGGGTGAAGACGTGGCGGATGGCCACTATCCTGTCGCCGAAGAGCTTTTTCCACGGCACGTATGTACCGTACAGCTTTGTAGATGCGCTGACGCTCATGCGCCAGTCGTATACGTTGTAGAATCCGTCTATCGTGTCGGTGACCTCCCGCTGCGCCGTCTCGTCCCACGAACGCTTTATCTTGTTGGTGTACATGCGGTCGGTAAAGTTTATCGACGGGTTGATGTTCAGATAGTTGAAGAGCGTGAAGTTGCCGCTGATTGGTATGCTGTGCTGCATGCCGTTGCGCCAGTCGCGCGTCAGGCTCGAGTGCAGCAGCCTGTCTTCCTTCGTGGTGATGGAGTTGCTGAGATGCCCCGTGTAGCTCATCGATATTTTCTCATACCAGCGTTCCTTGCCCGCCATCTTGCGGCGCTTGAAGGGGTAGAAGCGGCTGACGGAGATGTTGATGTCGGGCAGCGTCAGCGCTATGGTGGAGTCGCGCATGTTCTGGTTGAGGTTCATCGTGGTGCTGAGGGTCAGTCCGATGCTCGAGAAGGTGTTTGTCATGCTCACCGACGAGGTTCTCGTGCTCTGTGTGTAGCTCTGCGGGTTGTACATGCTCGTCAGGTTGTTGCGCTCATAGCTGCTCGTGGCGAAGTTGACGCTGGCCGACAGCGTGCGGAAAGGATTGGCCTTGGCGTCCTGCCGGTGGCTCCACTGAATCTTGAAACTGGTCTGCTTTGCGTAGTCGGGCATGTTCTTCTCGCCGTTTATCGTGTTCTGGTAGCTGGCGAAGAAGCTGCCGCTGTAGCGGTAGCGCTTGCGGTAGTTGGATGCCGCGGAGAGACCCCACGAGCCCTTGGTGTATATCTCTCCTATCAGCTTGAGGTCCATCCTGTCGTTTATGGCGAAGTAGTATCCGCCGTCGCGCAGGTAGAATCCGCGCTCGGTCTCGTCGCCGTAGGTGGGCATGATGAATCCGCTGGAGTAGCTCTTCGAGAACGGGAAGAAGCCGTAGGGTATGGCGAGCGGCAGGGGCACGTCGGCAACGACGAGGTAGGCCGGTCCGAAGGTGACGTCCTTGCCCGGGCGCAGCTTTCCGCGCGAGAGGGCTATGTAGAAGTCGGGGTGCGGCTTGTCGCAGGTGGTGTACTTGCCGTGCTGGATGAACACCTCGCCCTTGGCGTTGCGCTTAGACAGCTCGCTGAAGAGGAAGCCGTCGTCCTGCTGGGTGTATACGTCCTTGATGAGTCCCTTCTTGGTCTTGAAGTTGAAGGCCATGGTGTCGCTCTCATAGGTGTCGTTGCCCATCTTGAATATCGGAGTGCCGAACATCGAGCCGGTGGAGTCGCGCGTTCCGGTGGAGTGCACGAGACTGCTGTCGAGGTTCATGTATATCTGGTCTCCGGTGAGGTCCATGTCCTGATATAGCACGCGCGACGAGCCGTAGAGGTAGGCGTTGCCCGAGCCGGCGTCGAAGACGAGCGAGTCTTCCGCCGAGTAGGTCACGGGGGCGTCTATTCCGTTTTTCCTTGCCCTGTTGGCGCTGTCGAGAGCCAGCGAGTCGTCTATGGCCTTGTTGTGGTGGTAGATGGCGAGCTGCAGCGAGTCCATCTTCGTGGTGTCGATGCCTGATGCCGGGCGGGATGCCAGGCTGTCGGCGGATGCCGCGGTGCTGTCTGCGGGAGATGATGCGGCGGCGGTGTCGCCGGCGGCGCCTGATGCCCTGCCGCCATTCATTGCCGATGCCGAATCGCCGGAAAGAGATATGCTGTCTCCGCCGTCCGCATTCTTCTTTCCGTCTGCGAAGAACCCGGGAGGAACAGCCGCCATGACAAAAATCATGGTGAAAAACATCAAGAAAATCAGCGTTCTCTTTCTCACGGCTGCAAAATTACTTATAAAATAGTTAAAAACACGCGGCTTTCAAATATTTAACGTTTCCTTTCCTCCATTGCGGCGGAAAGGCGATATCATCAGTTTATCCTTATTCTAAAAGGGTTTCCGGGGTCCCCGGCTGTACCATGAAACAGATGGAGAGCCCGCCACAGCGGGATGAAGCACGTCCGCCGGCTCTCAAAAACACTTTTGATAGCTCTCAAAAACACTTTTGACAGTTCTCAAAGACCTGTTTGGAGGCGGACATAATACATCGGCAGGCTGTCCGTCACACCGTCACGGGCTGTCCGTTACACCGTCAGAACGGCCTCGTCGCATCATCACGGGCTATCCGCTGCAGGCTGCCCGTACCTGCATACAACAGGATACGGCAGACCCAACACGCCTTTCCGCCAACACACACTTATTCCACTGCCGCCTCAGAACATCCCGCATAAAAGTGATATTGATTCAGCCTGATTCCAACTGTTATTTATTATCTTTGCATCTGAACTATAATACCTATAACAATAAAGTTACAAGAAATAATAACTATATGAAACAAAAACTGATTATGCTCATGGCCGCGTGCTGCGCGGCGGCGGTGGCGGCAGCCGAGGACAGGACGCAGACCCGCATAGAGTTCTATTCGCCGCAGATAGTGCGGGTGGTGAAATATCTCTCTTCGGAGAAAACGCAGCCAGAGAAGCAGAGCTTCACGGTGGTGATGAAGCCGGAGCGGGTTGCCGTGAAGACTGCCGTGAGAGACGGACACACCGAATATGCCACGGAAAGCATGCGCGTGGTGGTAGACAACGTGAAAGGCACGGCACTATTCCTCTCGGCCGCGGGCGACACGTTGCTGCGCGAGACGTCGGCACCGGTGTTCGAGATGAGGCGCGGCGACGCCGACGAGGGGCACTACATCGTATCGCAGACGTGGCGCCTCGACGACGGCGAGCGCATCTTCGGACTCGGACAGCGCAAGGACCCCACGCTGAACCTGCGCGGAAAGCACATCCGACTGTGGAACACCAACACCTATACCACCATCCCCGTGTTCATCAGCCGCAAGGGATACGGTGTGTTCTGGGACAACATGAGCCGCTCGTTCTTCGACGACGACGACGCGGGGACAACGTTCAGGAGCGAGGTTGCCGACATGACAGACTACTACTTCATATATCGCGACGGCACCGCCGACGGAGTCATTGCGGGACTCAGGGCACTCACGGGCCGCGCCACGATGTTCCCGCTCTGGGCCATGGGCCACTGGCAGTGCCGCGAGCGGTATAAGACCTCCGACGAACTGGCCGGAGTGCTCGACAGATACCGCGAGCTGCGGATACCGCTCGACGGCATCGTGCAAGACTGGCAGTACTGGGGATGCGACTCAAACTGGAATGCGATGAGCTTCATGAACCCCTATTATATTAATAAGGTGGGCGACCCCGCATGGGACAAATACCTGCCACACGACATGCGCAAGATGGCACGGCAGGCCCCGCCGCGCCTGAAGAGCCCCGCAGAGATGGCCGATTACGTGCACGGCAACAACGCACGGCTGATGATTTCGATATGGGCAAGTTTCGGACCGTGGACCAAACCGTATGCCGAGATGAAGAAAATAGGCGCGCTGCTGCCCTTCGAGACGTGGCCGAGAAAAAGCGGCACGCTGCCCTACGACGCCTTCAACCCCAAGGCACGCGACATTTACTGGAAGCATCTGACAACTCTTTACAAGCTCGGATTCGACGCATGGTGGACAGACTCGTCGGAGCCCGACCACTTCGAGAAGCCCGGCGACGACGACTACATGACGGCGCGGGGCACATGGCGCAGCGTGAAGAACGCCTTTGCAATAGAGCACAACCGCGGCATCTACGAGCACCAGCGCCGCATGAGGGGCAACAACAGGCGCAGCGTGCAGATGACACGCAGCGGACAGATAGGCATTCAGCACTACGGCACCTTCTCGTGGAGCGGCGACATTGCCAGCACATGGAGCGAAATGAAGGCGCAGGTGCCGTCGGGACTTAGCTATGTGATATGCGGAATACCCTTCTGGAACACAGACATTGGCGGATTCTTCGGCGGTTACTACCGCAACGACCCCAAAAACCCGGGCATGCAGGAGTTGCAGGTGCGCTGGATGCAGTGGGCGGCGTTCATGCCGCTGATGCGAAACCACTGCTCGTCGCCGATGGTGAGCGAGCTATACGAGTTCGGTAAGCCCGGAGAGTGGGCCTACGACGTGCAGCGCGACTTCATACGGCTGCGCTACCGGCTGTTGCCGTATATCTACAGCACGCAGGGCGACGTGGTGCTGAACGACGGCTCGATGATGCGTCCGCTCGTGATGGACTTTGCCGGAGACGACCGCGCCATCGACCGCAACGACGAGTACATGTTCGGCCGCTCGCTGCTGGTGCGCCCCGTCACCGACCCGCTATACACATGGCGCGGCGACGACGGCAACGCGCATCTGATATATCCCAATGTAGAGAAGGCCGCCGCCCCCGTGAGCGTCTATCTCCCCAAAGGCGTCAGGTGGTACGACTTCTGGACAAACGAGCTCATCGACGGCGGACGGGAGTTACGGCGCCCGTGCCCCATCAGCGAGATGCCCGTCTACGTGCGTGCCGGCAGCATATTGCCGTGGGGTCCCGAGGTGCAGTATTCATCCGAAAAGCCATGGGACAATCTTGAGATGCGCATCTACCCGGGAGCCGACGGCAGATTCACACTATACGAAGACCGCGGCGACGGATACGACTACGAGCGCGGACGGTACACCAGGATAGAGTTTCGCTGGGACGATGCGCGGCACATCCTCACCATCGGCAGGCGCGAAGGGGCCTATCCCGAGATGCTGCGCAGCCGCAGGTTCAACATCGTGATGGTCAATCCGGCAGCCGGACGCGGCGCGGCAGCCATGCAGACGGTGAAGACGGCAGACTATAACGGCGAAGAAATAAGCATACAGCTGTAAGGCGCGAGACAACCGAAAGGGCTGTAATCAGCTGTCGGCTAACAGGCCGGAGACATGCCATGAACAGGTGCATGCCTCCGGCCTGGCATATTTACAGAAGCCGATGACCGGAAATCGGAATTAATATTGTAACTTTGTAATCAGTGAAAGGCCTTGCAGCATAAAGGCCGTGAACATACAATTTTCAAATATATGGCATACAATATCAACATCAGATTCTGCCGGCAGAAAAGCGCGGGGCAGAGAATGAGACTGCATTTAGGGAAAATAGCCCTCGCGGGACTTGCCCTTCTGTGCGGCGCGCCGATAACGGCGAGGGCGCAGGGAACGGCCGACGACTACAGGCGGGCATACAGTCTGAGTACCAGGTTCGGCAGTGCGAGGGTGTGGCACTGGGCTCACGGCATTGAGTGGAAAGACTCCACTGCCACATACCATTATTATATAGACACGCCGGAGGGACGCCGCTACATGGCGGGCAATGCCGACGACGGCACGCTTTCGGCCTACACGACCGAGCGGGAGCGCGACAGCGCGATAGGCCGCAGGCCGAGGCCGGCATGGAAAGAGCCGTTCGGCCGCCAGCACAAGCGCCACTGGATGGAGGTGGACGAGGAAGACGAGGCACGCCCCGTGCCATCGCCCGACGGCCGCATGGAGGCGTACGTCGAGGGATACAACGTCGTGCTGCACGAGGCGGGCAAGCCGTATGCGGTGAAGCGCGTACTCAGTCAGGACGGCTCGCCCGGCGACTACTACTCAAACCGCATCTACTGGTCGCCCGACTCGCGCTACATCATGGTCTGCCGCCGCCAGCCGGTGCCCAAACGCTATGCCTATTACGTGGAATCGTCGCCCCGCGACCAGCTCCAGCCGCTACTGCACAAGCAGGAATATGCCAAGCCGGGCGACCGCCTGCCGCAGCACACGCCCGTGATATTCGACACGCACACGGGCCGGCGCGTGGAGGCCGACATGTCGGTATGCGGCAACCAGTACGATCTCGGCAACTTCCGCTGGCTGCCCGGCAGCCGCGAGGTTACGATGGAGTATAACCAACGTGGCCACAAGCTGGTGAGCATACTGGCAATGGACGCCGTGACGGGGCGCATGCGCACGGTGGCGGAGGAGCGCTCGGAGACGTTCGTCAACTACACGCGCTACTTCCGCCACGACTACAGCGACGGCAGCCGCATGATATGGATGAGCGAGCGCGACAACTGGAACCACCTCTACCTCTACGACACGGCGAAGGGAAAGGTGATAAGGCAGATAACGCGCGGCGAATGGTGCGTGCGCGAGGTGGTGCACGTCGACGAGCAGGCCGGACTGATATACTTCTCGGCATCGGGAGTGAACAGCGGCGAAGACCCTTACCTCGTGCGCTACTACCGCATCGGCACCGACGGGCGGGGCATGACATGCCTCACTCCGGCCGAGGGCAACCACCGCGCACGCTTCTCGGCCGATTTCAGATATCTGATAGACACCTACTCGATGGCCGGCAAGGCTCCCGTCACCGAACTGCGCACCACGGACGGCAGCCTCGTGCGCACGCTCGAGACGGCCGACATCTCGGCAATAGCGGCCGACGGATGGCGCGCACCGGAGGTGTTCACGGCCAAGGGACGCGACGGCAAGACCGACATCTGGGGCCTGATACACCGGCCGACGAACTTTGACCCGGCGCGCAAGTACCCCGTCATCGAGTATATCTATGCCGGACCGGGCAATGCCTATACCCCGAAAGACTTTATCCCGTATGACTGGAACATGACGGCGCTTGCCGAACTGGGCTTCATCGTGGTGCAGATGGACGGCATGGGCACGTCGTGGCGCGGAAAGAAGTTCGAGGATGTGTGCTACAAAAACCTGAAAGATGCGGGATTCCCCGACCGGCGGGCGTGGATAGAGGCGGCAGCACGCCGCTATCCGTACATGGACACCACGCGGGTGGGCATCTTCGGCGCCTCGGCAGGCGGTCAGGAGAGCACCACGGCCGTGCTCCTGCATGGCGACTTCTACAAGGCGGCATACTCGTCGTGCGGCTGTCACGACAACCGCATGGACAAGATATGGTGGAACGAGCAGTGGATGGGTTGGCCGGTAGACAGCTCATACGTGGAGTGCAGCAACGTACATAACGCACACCGCCTGACGGGCGCGCTGATGCTCGTCGTGGGCGAGATTGACGACAACGTAGACCCGTCAAGCACATATCAGGTGGCGGACGCGCTGATACGTGCCGGAAAGGACTTCGAACTCGTGGTGCTGCCCGGCGTCGGTCACACCATGGGCGAACGATACGGCGAGCACAAGCGCTTCGACTTCTTCGTTAAGAACCTGCTCGGGGTCGTGCCGCCGAAGTGGGCGGATGTGGAAAAGTAGGATGAGGGCATGGCCGGAAGTGATTTTTCGCCGGTCATTGCAGGGCGGTAGAGGGTGCGGAACTGACTCAAGACTAAATCAGAGTCCGCTGATGATTATCGGCCCGCCATGCGGATTGAAGCCGATGAGCCGGCGGCCGGCCTTCACTTCCACCTCAAGCGGCCGCCCGTCCTGCACGGCACTGACGGTCCTGTCCGTACACACGACAAGCGTCAGCGGCACGTTGAAGAGGTCTCTGTCGAGACGGAGCGACGGGGCGACGGTTATAGAGCCGGCTCCTGAGTTCCTGATACTGATGCGCACGGCGCGCTGCTCGCTGGTATAGGCCGTCACATCGGCAAGCGTGGCCACCCAGACGCTTTGCCGCAGCGAGTCTACATGGTCGAAATGGCGCCATAATATGCCGGGGTCGGCGAAGTGGTCGTAACCGCAGCTTATGCCATGGGTCATGGTGATGCCCCACCCTCCGCTGCTGACAAGGCCGTCGACCCACCGCCGAAGCTCCGCGTCCGTACGCTTGCTGCCTAAGCTCATCTGCCGCGTGCGGCTGCCGGTGCGTCCCGCCTCGCATACGGCGACGCTCTCCTTGCTGCGCCGGTTTCCGGGATATACGAACGTACGGGGCCGCACCCCGACGCTGTCAATGATGATGCTGTCGTTGGCCTGCACCTCGCGGCGCAGTTCTTCGGGTGTAAGCACGGTCACATTCCTGTGTTCCCAGCCATGACTGGCTATCTCGTGCCCGTCGGCATGCAGCTGCCTGATCTGCTCCCACGTCATGGCCGGCGTGCCTTTAAAGTCTCTCCCCACCTTACTGCCCACGATGGCGAACGTGGCGTGAAAGCCGTGCTTCGCCAATTGGCCGCGCAGCACGGTGTAATGCTCCAGCAGACCGTCGTCGAAGGTATAGCTGATGGCGGCCGGACGGTCGCCCTGATAGCGTGAGACGTATATCTGCGGAGAGCATTCCGAGCCAAAGTCTGTCACAGGCCAGATGCCCTTCTTAAAGTCTTTCACGATGGCCGTGGCAGTCATCGCGTAGATAATGGAAGTCAGTAGTAATAACGTCTTCTTCATTTTATTTGCTTTACGTATTATATGTAGTTGTTTTATGTATTATATTTAGTTGCTTTACGTATTGCCAACAGAACCTGCCGGCCGGCCCGTCATGAAGCATTCACGATGCCATCGGCAGCAGTCTGTAACCATCCGGCTTGACTGCAAATTTACTACAAAGTGCCCGTAAAGAAGCGGTAGAATAGTACGAAAAACGGTAAATATGTACGTTTGAGAGACAAGAAAAGCCGGGTTATGCAGCATAACCCGGCTTAGACATGAGGCGGAGCCTCACCTTATGATGTTCTTCACCCAATCCATGGCCTGCTCATCGGGCGAGAAGACAAACTCCTGACCGAGGCACGCCGAGACGAACTCGTCGCCATGCCAGGCGTTCGGGTTGTAGCGGATGGGGATTTCACGGAAGCATTCCGGGAGACTCCATACCCGCCGGGAGCATCCTTCCTTGGTCAGCACCCTCTTCCTGTCAAACGGCAGGCAACCGGCGCCTGCCATTTCCGGCATGAACGACAACCGGTCGGCCGCCACGTATATCGCGTTGTCCGACTGCCAGTAGCCCGCAGCAGCATGGGGATGCTCTTTCATCCAATCGGGGATATTCTCCTTGCTGTCTATAATCTCACCTATCTGGAGATAGCCGTATACCACATGCAGGTCGGGCGCGCCCTTCACAAACCGCAGTTTGCCGTCTATCATCTCCGTCTGCCTGAACCATCCGAAGAACAGGAACAGGTCGCCGACGCTTATCTGCTCATTGGTGAGCACCCCGAGAGCTGCTGCCCGCTGTCCGAACGCAGGCCGCCATCCGGCAGGACGCTCACGGCAGTCTCTTCTCAGGTCGGGGTCGAGGTGGCAATGAGAATCCGGCTTGAGCTCAGTCCGCGGGCGCAGAGAGCTTATGATGTCATGATAGGACTTCCCCTCATAGGTCAGTGCCCCGTAAGTGTTTGCCTCGTCCTCGTCGTCCGGTATCGGCATGGAGAGCAAAGTGCCGTCGGGCATTATCGGATTAGGCATTTTTCCGTTGCTTGAATCGAAGCCCTTGCGGCTGATGCTTATCTTATTAGGATTTGTCATGGTGGTTGTTGGTGTTTTATTGTTATTCATTTATTGCTGGTTGGTAAGTTCCTTAGCTTGAGGATATAGTCTTCCTTGCTGAGGCCGGACTCTTTGAGACCGCGCTCAAACTGGTCCTTGGCATATCCGATGAGAGCTTCTATCCGCTCTTCCTCGGGGAAATAAGTGAAGTTGCGGTGCATCCTGAGCCCGCCTCTATGGTCTGTCATGTCCAAAGAATGGTTGTCCTCGGGCTTCTTTCCGTTGTTCACGACGGGGAAATAATAAAACTCGCGGCATATAAGGACGTTCCCGCCACCGGTATCACGCTTGTAATCGCCTTCTCCGTGGCCGCCGCAATTGGCGTGCTGGCGGAACCCTCCGCCAGCTTCCGGTTCGTAGATATTGTCTCCGTACCTGCGGAAATCGAACTCGTTGCTTATCGCTTCGGGCGGCACTCTCTTATTCTGAAACCGCTCCCAATAGTCTTCCATGCTGATTTTCTCGTCTATCTTCGCGATATAGACAAGCCTTTCCTGTCCCGGTTCCGACCCGTCAAGACACCGGGAGGTCCATCCCGATATCCAATCCCCTGCGCCGATATTCCTGTTCCGCCTTATGCCCGGCTTGCATGTGGCCAGCGTCAGGACCCCGAAGAACGGGTTGGGAGCAAAGGCTGTGTCATGCGTCATCTTGTAACAGATAAGTTTTCCCATAATAATTGCTTTAAGTTTGTTGTATATTTACTGTTTCATTATAACTCAAAAACAGAAAGCGGGCTGCCACCCATGCCTTTCTTGTAAGCATCGCCAAACGCTTGAATACACGCACGGAATGGCAGCCCACATTATATATGGACTGCTCCCGTGCCTCGCGTACTCGTTGATATTTGGCGATTTCACAAGAAAAGAGGCACTGTTTATCTCTCTTTTTATATCCCTGGGCAAACCCGTGGTCTGTCCTTAGATACCGCAAAGATAACGCTTTTCCTTGAAAACGCGGCAATGTATGCGGCTTTTATTTTTGCCAATAAGGCTCTATGCCAAGTATTTCCAAAGCCGGATATTTCCATTCCTCCTTGTCGAAGTTTGGCGTGTAGCGGCTTCTTTGCAGGATATCGCCCATCGGTTCGGCCCCATATCCCATCGGAATAATTCCTATACACCTGCTGGCGACTGTCCGCGGCGGCTCTTCCCTAAGGTTTTCAAGCAGGAAGAACACCGTGCCGACACGGTGCGCCATCCGGCAGTTCCCGTCCGTGAGCGGCAGGCTGTGGTTATCTGCGATGAAGGCATAACCGTCGTGTTTGTCATCCGGCAACCCATCCATCGGCATCGTGCCCACCCCACAGCAGCATCCCCTGTGCAGTTCGACTATGTCGCCCGTGAAGATGTGGTCGCCCGAGCCGTCGGTGAACGGCGTGCGGACACCGGCGAATATCACCTCGCGCCCGTGGCCGAACCTGCTGTGCCCCTCGCCGAGCAGCTCACTCATGGGGCATACGCCTCCAACGGTATACCATTCAGGCCCGCATTCCAGCCTTATGTTATCCCGTTCAAATATATACATGCGGCCTTCCCGGAAGTAACAGTCGCCGAAGCGGGTGTATCCGAACCGGCCATGCTCCTTCACATACCTTATTATAATGTCGGGCAGACCGTGCGTCGCGCCCTCCCTTATAGGGCCGCGGAACACCCGGCACGCCAGTTCGAGCACCTTCTCGTTAATCACGGCCGCCTTGACGCCCACGGCCCGCCTCATGCTCTCATGCTGATCGGTCATGCTTCGTCCTCCCTATACATATTATATATACGTCCGGCCATGCCGGCTATCTTCTTTCTGAGCGTTGCCGGCGCCATAACCTCCACCTCGTCGGCATTCCAGAGTATCTCCTGTATGAAGTCGTCGGTGGGCCGCAGGTGGAAGCGGAAGATGCTGCTGCCGTCTGCCTGCACGGTCTCCTGCTGCGAAGGGTGAAGCGGCAGGTCTCTCATATAGTTGGCCTGGACGGCCGAGACATGCAACGTGATGTCTTCGGCGGGCAGCGGTTCGCGTATTATGCCGTAACAACCGTCGAAAAACTGCTCGGCACTCCAGTCGCCGGGCATGTCAAACGGCTCGTCCGTGATGCGCAGACTGGCTATCCTGTCCAGCGCGTAGATGCGCATTCCGCCATGCCGCAGGCTGCGCGCCACCATATACCACCGTTGCTTGAACAGCTTTACGCAGTAAGGTTCGGCCGCGAACGTTGAGGCCTCCGCCGAGAAATAGCTCTTATATGTCATGCTCACGCGCAGCCCTTCCTTCATCGCCGTCACGATGTTCTGCAGGTGGAGCATGCCCGACGGGATGTCCTCGAGCACGATGCGGCTTTTCATGTTCACGCATTCAGCCAGCGTATTGCTGAGCGCCATGTTCTGCATGAGCCACAGCCGGATTCTGTCGTGCTCTATATCAGGGCCGTTCACTATCCTGTAGAGGTACTCCCCGCTCCTGTCGTTCTCTATATTGACGTGGAATGTGTCCCATATCTCGCGCATCCAATTACGCAGATTGCTCTTCGACAGCGGCCTGCCGCCGTCCACTTCGTCGTCTATCCACCGCCTGTTAAGGTCTTCAAACGATATTCCCCGCTTCCGCCTGATGGTCTCCACCAGCCAGACGAGCTTATGTAACCTGTTGTTTGCCATGCCTTCCTGCTTTAAATGTTATGCCGGCCGCCGGCGGAAGCGCCGTGATTGCCTGGGCGCAACGCCGTGATTCAGCTTGTTTTGTGCAAAGATAACACATCCCTCAGCCAAATAGTGGCGGAGGATTGAGATTTTTTCAGTTTGTCTTCAATTTGCTTCTCTCCTCTGTATGGAAGCCTTGCATACTTCCTCTACCATTCCGACCATTACCCATCGCTCCTCCTCACTATACAGATGGAGATGCTTATTGGCCAGTATCCTGTATCTTCTGCCTGTTACCGGGCGGGCCAGACGCGATTTCCCTGGGTTAAAATAGCTATAGGCAAAATTGCTAAGCAACAGAAGCCGGCGTTCAGGAACTTCATCAGAGATTTCTTTAAAGGCATTTATCGTCGCCTCCGCACCAAAGCGCAGCATCGTTGAAAACAGGCAACGGGCGAATAAACAGGGGCGTTGCTTCAGTATTTTCAATACCGTATCCGCATCTTCCGCCTTATCTATGGCGCCCTGCCACGTGGTGTATTCCTTCTTGTAGAACACGTCAAGAATCTCCGCAAGGTGCTCATACCCTTTGCGCCGCGAATATTCGCCGAGCCGGAGGGCACGTATCATCCGCACCCACATGCCCCGTTTCGGGTTCATGTCCTTTGCCGCCTCTGCCGCCGGCATGGGTATTGAGTTAAGCCATGCGGCCACACACTGGCATTCCTTGCGGCCGTATTTCAGCCGCAGCTGTCTTTTCCTGTCGGCAACGGCCTCCGGAGATTTCCATCTTGCCACATTCTGAAGCAATTTTTTAGGCTCTATAATCCGCAAATACCCGGTCTTTTCATACCAAAGATAACGCAGTATGTCCGTCGGAGTCCTTATAAATCTACTTGCTTCCCATGCCCGCCCTTGCTCAACAAGAACCCGCATAACATACATAAGGTTATAATCGTTTTCTATGACAATACTTTCCGGCACGGGATAGGTTGCGAGCAAATGTCTCAAGCATTTCTTCCGGGCACCGTAGAGGGAAGATGTGGAACAGAGCAGGGTATGGTATAACTTGACAATATCTTCATCCGTAAACAGGCGCAGCTCATCCAGTCTGTCCGTCTTACCGCTATATACTAAACCAGATGCCTGAAACTGAGCACCGCAAAAGGGGCAGCCATGATACTTGTCAAGCGGGAAAATGCCGTTAGGTATATGGTGACCGCAAGGAAGAGCGGTACCTTTTGACAATCTTTTACGTCCGAAAAGCAATTGTATCCATTTATCAAAACGGGCAGAATCTGACGTCGATATGATGTTATTAGACTTTCTTAAATGTCGATGCAAGAACAGATCAATCTCCTTTTCGGTACTTATGACCTCTGAAATACGTTCAAGTTCTTTAGTGTCCACCAGGCATAGAGCATGCAACAGTTCCTCACTCAGACAATAACCCTTATCCTTCAGCCGGAAAGCAAACATCAAAACATGAGACGACACGGCGGAAGACATATCTATATCTTCCCTCTTTACGTTCAAATACACAGCATCATAATAGAGTGAGGCCTTTAATATAACATTACTTTCCATAGCTCTTTATTTGGTTAAAGGTAATTGAGCGGCTGTTAATGTTATTCTAAGCGGGGCCATGCGCCCCATTGGCGAACGAACATCATAAGCCGCTCTTGAACCTATTAATAATATCCTTTCAAGGAATCAGCAGTTACACATCACATGCTGTGCAGATTGAAACGTTTGCAAATATAGCAATTATCTCCATTGCCAATTCCTTTTTTACTGTTAATTATAATTAATGTGCCGGTCTCTCAACGGCCTTTCAGCCATTCATCCCCGACATCTGATGCAAAGATAGTAACGGGGTCGGCCAAATAGTGGCGGAGGATTGAGATTTTTTCAGAAAATGATTAAGATATTTTCAAAAAGTCTTTCCTCCATGATACTATATATAATAATGTCATACGCCGAGCAGAAGACTGACCTCCGCAGGATTCAGTGCCCACTCATAGGTATATGCCTCGTCTGCCTTATCAGGGTCGTCAACAATCGTGAGATGCTGCGCTTCAGCCTTCACGTCAAGCAGTTCGCCTATAGTCAGCTTGTTTTCGAGCCGTTTCAGCAACAGTTCGACCGAGGCTTTATCACAGTTTCTCACAGTCATGCCCATGAAAGGCATCTCCAACCATACTATCTCACGCTTCTGTACATCAAGTACTCCGAATACCAAACCCTTTGCAAGGTTATCATTACTGATACGGACCATGTGCTGAACGCATGACGGATCGTAGGCCACGCCTGTCTCTTTGGAAATCTTCATCGGATAGATTGAGTTCATCCAACCAACTACAAGATTTGGATTGAGTACCCCGTCAGAATATGCATTGCAGGTAAAAGTAACGTATTTAGCTCCTGCTCCAAGCAGTTCCGGCATGTTCAGTTCGATGTATTCCGCCGTGCCCACCTTTTCAGGTATCCGCCTTATATCGCCCGAATGCTTTGCGCCGACACATTGCAGATGATAATATGCGCATTCCGTCACCCTCTCTTTATCAAAGCATATATAACAGCTTAAGTCCATATCAAGGTGCTGAGCCGGCAGTCCTTGCCCCCACTGGAGAAACAGGCGTACCGAGTCGCCTTCTACCGGGAAGCGCGTGCCCATCAAAGCACATGCCGTATCCTGTATCGTTACCGTACGGTCGCCGACACTGATTGGGATATTATACAACTCCGGGGCTATATATATCGTTTCTGCATCAGTAGCTGCCTCTGCCATTTTCCCATACATGGAAGCCTTGCATGCACCGTTCACCATCCTGACCATCGCATCCAGGTCTTCCTTGCTATAAAGACTGAGGTACTTATTGGCCGGAATCCTGTATGTTCCGCCTGTTATCGGACGGGCCAGGCGCGACTGCTCAGGGTCAAAATAGCTCTCGGCAACATTGCCAAGCGACAGAAGCAGACGTGGCGGAAGTTTGAAAGAGATTTCATTAAAGGCTTCTATCGTCGCCTCAGCACCAAAGCGCAACATCGTTGAAAACAGGCAACGGGCAAACAAACCGGGGCGCTCTTCCAGCATTTCCAGAACCGCATCCGCATCTGCCGCCTTGTCTATAGCGCCCTGCCACGTGGTGTATTCCTTCTTGTAGAACACGTCAAGAATCTCCGCAAGGCGCTCATACCCTTTGCGCCGCGAGTATTCGCCGAGCCGGAGGGCATGTATCATCCGCACCCACATGCCGCGTTTCGGATTCATATCCTCTGCCGCCTCTGCCGCCGACATGGGTATTGAGTTGAGCCATGCGGCCACATGCCGGCACGTCGTGCGGCTGTATTTAAGCCGCAGCGACTTTTTTTTGCCGGCAACAATACTTGAAGAACGTGCTCTTGCCGCATGCCGGAGTAATGTTTTAGGCTCTATAATCCGCAAATGCCCAGTCTTTTCAAACCAGAGATAACGCAGTATGTCCGTCGGAGTATTGAAAAAGTTGCTTACCTGTCCGCTCTTGCCTTTCAATAGAAGAGCCCGTATCACAAGCATAACGGTCTCTTTCATATCTATCTTAATATTTTCCGGCACGGGATAGATTGCGAGCAGCTGCTGCAAGCTATCCTTCTGAGTGGCATCGAGCGGAGTTTTGGAACTGAGCAGGGAATGGTACACCCCGACCATATCTTCGTCCGTAAACAGGCGCAGCTCCTTCAATTTGCTCCCTTGACCTGTATATACAAAGCCGGTAAGATTGAACTGGGCACCGCAGAACGGACAGCCATTATACCGCTCGATAGGGAACGTGCCGTAAGGTATCTGATGACCGCAAGGCAAGACTGGCCCCCTCTTCAAGTCTTTATCCGCGAAAAGGTTAACAATGAATGTCATCAGATGGTCTTCGCCGCTTTCGCCTGTCGGCACATCCCATCCCTTGACAAGCGGCGCCCAATTGAGACGGACTCCCATTACTTCATCTATTACACCCGTTATGCTTAAGAGTGTATCGACACTGACATTGCATAGAGCATGCAGGAGTTCCTCGGTTACACAGAACCCGTTTTCTTTCAGTCTGGCAACAAAGGCCAATACGGGTGCGGAAACTTCGGAATCCATACAGATATATTTCCTATTGACATTCAAATACACAGCCCTATAACGGAGCGAAACAACCAATAACTCTTCTTTCTCCATGACTTTTAATATTTAAAGGTAATTGAGCAGCTATACATTCGTCACTCTTTCTAACACATATAGTAAGCCGATCTTGGACCTTTATTATACTTTTCAAAAAATCAGCAGTCTGTCATGCCGCATCTGAACATCTGCGGACGCGACGGCATCGCTTGGCGCAGAGCATGCACCCGACAGGCCATTTCCTGATATTTTCTTATGAATCATCCCTTTATCACCGCCACAGGCAACAGCCGTGTCTTCACCGTCACGAGGTCGGCCTGCGCCGCTATCACCCCGTCGATGTCCTTATATGCCGACGAGGCCTCCTGCATATCGCGCTGGCAGCGTATCGCATGTATTATGCCACGCGCCTCAAGCCGGCTTATCTCCTCGGCCATGTCAAGCGTGTCGATGGCTTTCGTGCGCGAGAGCACGCGTCCTGCACCGTGAGAGCATGAACGGAACGACTCCGGATTACCGAGTCCTTTCACTATATACGACGCCGTGCCCTGCGACCCGGGAATTATTCCTGTGATACCTTTCGTTGCCAGCGTGGCCCCCTTCCGGTGCACCACCACCCGCTTGCCGAAATGGTCTTCCCATGCGGCATAGTTGTGGGCGATGTTCATCATCGGCTCAAACCTGATGCCAGGGAGCGCGTCTGCCAGCACCTCCTTTATGCGTTCCATCATCAGCCGGCGGTTGCACAGGGCGAAGTCTATGCAATACTGCATCTCGGCCCAATAGGCATCAAACTCCGGGCTGCCGGCAGGCAGGAACGGAAGACCGATCTCTGCCGGTACCACCGTATGCCAGCGCTTGTTGAGCGATGCGGCAATCTTGTTGTAGTAGCTTCCCACCTGCTTCCCGAGATTGCGCGAGCCGGAATGTATCATCACCCACAATATGCCCGCCTCGTCTTTCTGCAGCTCAATGAAATGGTTGCCGCCGCCAAGCGTCCCTATCTCGCAGGGAATCGACCCCATGCGCCGCCTCACCACCTCCAGCCTGTCGATGTCATGCCCCTGCGGCAGATACTTCACGTCCTGCGCCTCCGCATGGTGGGTCATGCCGAGCGGAATGCGCCCGCGTATCCCGGCCATTATCTTGCCGCGGATAGTGTCTGTGCTGATGTCGGCCACCCGCCAGTTTGTCTTTACCGCACACATTCCGCACCCGATATCCACTCCCACGGCGTTGGGTATCACCACATCCTCGCACGCCAGCACTCCGCCTATGGGCATGCCCATTCCCGCATGCACGTCCGGCATCACCGCCAGATGATGATACAGGAAAGGCAGGGTTGTCAGATTCTCTATCTGCTTCATGGCAGACTCTTCTATATCGCCGGCCCATATCTTCACCGTGCGCCCGTTAATGCTTCTTGTCTCCATCGTCATTTCCTTTTCACTGTTTATCTGAATCCATGTGCCGGTCTCTTACACGGCCTTTAAGCCGTTCATCCCCGACATCTGATGCAAAGGTAGAGGCAGCCTCGGCCATATAGTGGCGGAGGTTTGAAAAAACATCATCAGCACATCATTTTTAACATTTCGCAAAGCGGAAAAGGATGCCGCCGGCCGCTCTCTCCCCGCAGGCGGCTGCCTGAAGAAATCCGGAACGGAATCCAAAATTATTAAAGAATTTACGGAATGGAATCCAAAAATCTTATAAGAATTTTGGATTCTGACGGTTTTCGGTCTACCTTTGCACCGTTTTCACATATAAATCAAGCACCATACAGACCATGACTATAAGCCAAACGGACCGCCGGATACTGCGCATTGCAGGTCCTTCGATAGTGTCTAACATCACCGTGCCGCTGCTCGGACTCGTAGACGTGGCCATCGTGGGCCATCTCGGCGACGCCGCATATATAGGCGCCATCGCCGTGGGCTCGATGACGTTCAACCTCATCTACTGGATATTCGGCTTCCTGCGGATGGGCACCAGCGGCATGACGTCGCAGGCGTTCGGACGCCGCGACCTCACGGGCGTCACCCAGCTGCTCGCCCGCTCGCTCGCCGTGGCCCTCATGGTGGGTGCGCTGCTGATGGCGGCACAGTGGCCGATAGAGTGGCTGATGGTGCGGCTGATGCAGCCGACGGCCGACGTGGAGCCGCTGGCACGCACCTACTTCGGCATCTGCATCTGGGGAGCGCCGGCCGTGCTCGGGCTCTACGGCCTGACGGGATGGTTCGTCGGGATGCAGAACACGCGCGTGCCGATGGCCGTATCGATAATACAGAACGTGGTCAACATCTGCGCCAGCCTCACCCTCGTCTACGGGATGGGCATGCGCGTGGAGGGCGTGGCCACGGGCACCGTCATCGCGCAGTATGCCGGACTCGGCGCCGCCCTGCTGCTACTGCTGCGCCACTACAGCCGCCTCGGACGCTACATGGTGTGGCGCGGCGTGATGCTGCGGAGCGAGCTGGGCCGCTTCTTCACCGTGAACCGCGACATATTCCTGCGCACCCTCTGCCTCGTGGCCGTCAATCTCTACTTCACCTCGGCCGGAGCACGCCAGGGTGCCGTCGTCCTCGCCGTCAACACGGTGCTCATGCAGCTGTTCCTGCTCTTCTCATACATCATGGACGGCTTCGCCAATGCCGGCGAGGCGCTCGGCGGCCGCCACTACGGCGCGCGCAACATGGCGGCCTTCCGCGACACCGTGAGGCGCCTCTTCGCATGGGGAGCAGTCATGGCCGTGGCCTTCACGGCCGTCTATGCCGCTGCCGGCACGCCCTTCCTGCGCCTCCTCACCGACGACGAGACCGTCATCGGCGCCGCTGCCGCCTATTTCCCGTGGGCTCTCGTAATCCCCCTTTGCAGCATGGCGGCCTTCGTGTGGGACGGCATCTTCATCGGCATCACCGCCACGCGGGGCATGCTCGTCTCGCTGGCCGTATCGGCCGCAGTGTTCTTCGCCACCTTCCTCAGCCTATTCCCGTCGCTCGGCAACCACGCCCTGTGGCTCGCCATGACGCTCTATCTCGCCTCGCGCGGCGCCGTGCAGACGATTATCTACCGCCGCCGCATCGCCTGAGGCACGGCTCACGACATCAGGGTCATGTGATATCCCATGGCGTTTAGCTGCACGGCGGCTCCCATGAGGTATAGCTGGTGCAGGCACGACACGTATGCCCGGAAAGCCTCGGGCGTGCCCGGCTCGACGCAGTGGCGGCGCAGGGCGCTGTATACGCGCGAGGCACACTCGCCGACGAGGCGCTCCATATCGGCATATCCGCCGGCGTCGAGCCTGAGAACGTCCCCGCGTATGTATTCGTCCATACTGTCATATCCGCGCTTGTCGCGCAAGTAGGCGTAGAGGTCGTCTATCTTTGAGTATATCTCCCACTCCGTATCCCACAGCTTAGCCACGGCCATGCCCACATACATCATCCACCCGAGCGACACCGTGGGGTAGCCGCCGAACTCGCGCACGCCGTCGGGCAGGTAGGCCCGGCCTATCTTCTCCCACAACTCCTCCACGTCGGGACACTCCGGCAGGCGGCTGTCTACCCGGCCGAGACCGTGCAGATAGGTGTGCAGGTCCTTGCGCACGGCTTTTTCAAAATCTGTATCCATAAGTCTGATAAAAGTTTTTCCGCCGCCCCGCAGTCACGGACTGACCATGACTGCGGGGCGGCTCATCACGCTGCAAAATTACTATAAAAAAGGATAAACGCACGCATGCCGCACCTGCAAAATGGCCGGCGGCGGGTCAAATAGCGGCAACGGCACTTCCGACGGCTCTCAAAAACACTTTTGGTAGCTCTCAAAAACACTTTTGATAGCTCTCAAAGACACTTTTGAAAGGCAGCACGCACCCATGACGGGCAACCGATTGCACCGTCACGGGCTGCCCGTTGCACCTTCAAAACGGCCTCGCGGCATCATCGCGGGCAGCCCGCGGCATTTAACCGGCCTTCACGAAAAAGGCGCAATAGGTCAGATATAGGATACAGCAGGCCACCACAAGCACGCCACCGGCAATGCCGAAGCTGTCGTTGGCCGCCCCTACGAGGAACGACACTGTGCCTCCGGCCACGGCCATAATCATCAGTCCGCTTATCTCGTTGGCCTTGCCAGGCTTGCTCTTCAGCGCCATCGCATATATGATGGGGAACACGCACGAGCAGCAGAAGCCTATGCCGCCGATGCAGATGAAGGCAGCCACGTCGCCGGCGTCAAAGGCCAGCGCGACGGCTAAGGCCAGACAGACCGCTATGTTGATGCGGAAATAGCGCAGACCGGAAATCCGCGTCATCAGGAACATGCCGATGAAGGCGCCCGCCGTGCGGCAGATGAAATAGACCTGGGGCGCCAGTCCGGCCATCTCCTTGCTGTAGCCGAAGCGCGAAATCATCACCTTCGAACTGATGAAGTTTGTCGACACGTCGGTGGCCACGGCGAAGAAGATGCCGAGAAAGAGCAGCATCACCGTCCTGTCGCCCAGCAGAGCCAGCGTCTGCCACAGCCCGGAAACGGTCCGGCTCTCCTCGCGCTCTATCGGGGTGAGCAGCAGCCACAGCCCCGTGACGACGGTCACGGCCCCCATTATCGGGAAACAGTAGTACCACCCGGCCTCGTCGCCGCTGCCGGAGAGGCTTATGCCGGCCAGTACGATGAACGGACCGGCAAACGACGACACGGCCTTGACCACCTGCCCGGCCGTCAGACTGCTCGTCAGCAGTTTCTCGTCTGCGACCACATTCTGCATCAGCGGGTTGGCAGACACCTGAAGAATGGCGTTGCCGATGCCGAGCAGGGCGTATGCCGCAAGCACCGCCGTGCTGTCGTAGTGCACCATCGGCAGGGCCATGCCTGCGGCGGTGACGGCCATAGAGAGCAGCACCATGTTCTTGCGGCCTATGCGGTTCATCAGTCCGCCGGCAGGAACGCCGATGAGAAAGAACCACACGAAAACCACAGACGGAATCAGTCCCGTCATAGTCGGAGACCAGTTGAAGGCCGAAGCCGCATAGTCGGACGATATGCCGACGATGTCGCAGAAACCCATTACGAAAAAGCTGGCCAGCACCGGCAGCACCGCCAGCCTTGAAATACCTTTGTTCATATTCTCTTGATATTATTGTTTGTTCTTGCTTTCATATATAAATACGCTTTCACCGCCGCTTACACGGGGCGGGAAAGCAAAAAAGACGGCAGGCCGCCGGTTTGCGGCAGGCATATAGTTTGTTAAATAGAGTTAACCGCATAGCCGCCTTTTTAAGTAAAATTTGTACCTTTGCAGCCGATTTTGCCTATCCGCCCGATGCGGAGGGGCATGGTCGGATTCCGTCGATCGTATAATTTTTGATGGTTAATGTCAAATCAGTTCGCGTGGATTCAGCAACGGTTTGGGATATAAATAACCATCAAAAATAAAGCATTAATGACACGAAAGATTGTATTCTTGGCGTTGCTCACGGCAACGCTCTTGGGAGATGCCGGCATCGCTCCGTGCGCCGCACAGCGCATCAGCCTCTCCGTCGACAGCCTCTTCAGCCTCATTGACGACCGCAGCCGCACCATACGGCTGAAGGCTCTCAACGCCGACGAGGCCACGGCGGGCACCGGCGAGGCACGAAGCAGCCGCCTGCCGCAGCTCAGCGCATCGCTCTCGGTGGGATACTTAGGCAACGGCTACCTCACCGACCGCGACTTCAGTGACGGCATGGCAGTGCACAACCCGCACTCGGCAAACAACTTCGCCCTTGAGGCCATGCAGCTGATATACAGCGGCGGAGCCGTGTCGGCCGGCATACGCATGGCCGACCTCAACGCGCGCATGGCCCGACTCGACCTCGAGGAGAGCCGACAGCAGGTGCGCTTCCTGCTGCTGGGGTGGCTGATAGACCTGCAGTGCCTGCACAACCGCCGCCGCGTGATAGACGAGAACATAGCACTGGCACGCCAGGTAATAGCCCGCATGCAGGCGCGCCACGACGAGGGCGTGGCCCTGCAGAACGACATCACGCGGTATGAGCTTCAGCTCCAGGACCTGATGCTGCAGCGCGAGAAGACCGATGAGGCCGTCCGCACCACCGACTACAAGCTGGCCAACGCCCTCGGCTACCCCGCCGGCACGACGGAGTTCGTCCCGCAGCTGCCCGCTGCCGACGGCGCACTGAACATAAAGGCCGAAGAAGGCTGGCAGCGCGACGCCTGCACATCGGGCATTGCCCTGCAGAAGGCTGAGCTCGGCATATCCATGAGCGAGACAAGCCGCCGCCTCGTGGCAGCCGAACGCCGCCCGAAGCTGTCGCTCTTCGCCTACGGCAGGTTCGACTCGCCCATCGTCATCGAGGTGCCCGTGCTCGACAAGAACTTCATGTACTGGGGATTCGGCGCCAACATCAGCTTTAACATCGCGTCGCTATACACCTCAAACCACCGCATGCGCCGCGCACGGATAGCCGAGCGCGAGAGCCGCGAGGCCTACGGCGTGGCCCTCGAGAACACGCAGGACGGCGTGAAGGCGGCCTACGAGAGCTGGCGCACGGCCACGGCCGAACTGCGCACGCAGGAGAAGAGCCTCGAACTGGCACGGCAAAACTACGCCATCGTGAACGACCGGATGGCCGAAGGCATGGCCCTCGTCACCGACATGGTGGACGCGGCCAACGTGCGGCTGGCCGCAGAGATAGGCTTAGAGAACGCACGGACGAGGCTGCTCTTCTGCTACTACCGACTGAAATACACCACTAATACATTATAATAAATAACAAAGACACTATGGACAGAAAGACAAAAGTACGCATATACAACATCACAGTGATAGCCCTGCTGGTCTGCGGCATAGGCTATGTGGCCTCAAAGTTCATCCACCTCGGCCGCGTGGAGTTCACCGACAACGCCTACGTGCACCAGCACATCACGCCGATAAACAGCCGCGTGCAGGGCTTCATCCGCGAGATACGCTTCGACGAGTACACGCCCGTGCATAAGGGAGACACGCTCTTAATCATCGAAGACACCGAGTATCGCCTGCGCGTGGCACAGGCCGAGGCGGCCCTGAGCAACGCCCTTGCCGGCCGCAAGGCATCGGCCACGCAGGTGGAGACGGTGCAGAGCAACATCGGGGTGAACGACGCGGCCATCGCCGAGTGCCGCGCACAGCTGGACAACGCCCGCCGCGAAGACGAGCGCTACAGCCGGCTGATGGAGCGCAAGGCCGTCACGAAGCAGCAGTATGACAACGTGCACACGGCACTGCTCGCCGCACAGGCACGCTACGACCAGATGATGCGCTCGCGCCGCTCCACATCGCTCGTGAAGAACGAGCAGGGACACCGCCTCGAACAGAACGAGGCCGGCATCGGCGTGGCACAGGCGGCACTCGACCTGGCACGCCTCAACCTCTCGTACACCGTCATCACGGCTCCGTGCGACGGCGTGCTGGGACGCAAGGACATCAACGTGGGACAGCTCGTGCAGCCCGGACAGACGATGGTGGACATCGTCGACTCGGGAGACAAGTGGATCGTGGCCAACTTCCGCGAGACGCAGTTGCACAACATCGCCGAGGGAAGCAAGGTCGACATGACGGTAGACGCACTGCCCGGATGCCGCATCACGGGCACCGTCAGCTCGATAGCAGACGCCACGGGCTCGGCCGTCTCGATGATTCCGACCGACAACGCCACGGGAAACTTCGTCAAGGTGGAGCAGCGCATCCCCGTGCGCATCATGATAGACGACCGCAGCAGTGAGACATACGCCCGCCTGCGCGCCGGCATGAGTGTGGAATGTGAGGTTAAATACTGATCCGTCATGGCTGAAAACAAAAACGGCGGCGGATGGGGCGGCGGCTTCTCGATGCCGATGTTCAAGGACTGGGTGCCGGAGACGCTCCGCCCCTGGCTCTACGTCTGCCTCGCATTCACGTTCCAGCTCTCGGGCGGCGTCTACATAGGGGCGCTCAACGAGATGATGGGCTCTATGTCGCTCATGCGCGAAGACCTGCTGATGTGTCTCTATGCGGGCCTGTGCGGACTGGCGTTCACCTTTCCGATACTCTTCCGCACGAAGTTCCGCTTCACCAACCGCACGCTCCTGCTCACGTCCGTGCTGGGCATCGCGGCGTGCAACATAGCGGGCATGTTCGTCACATGCCTGCCCCTGCTGTGGGTGATATGCTTCATTGCGGGCTGCCTGAAGATACAGGGCACGTTCGAGTGCATGTCGAACATACAGCTTTGGATGACGCCCAAGCGCGACTTCCGCGTGTTCTTCCCCCTGCTCCACCTGTGGATAATGCTGTCCATATCGGTGTCCGACCTGCTCTCGGCGTGGTTCTGCCACACGGCCACATTCCACTACGTGGCGTGGCTGATGACGGGCGTGATGCTCTTCAACGCCCTGTGGCTCTTCGTCTGCACGCGCCACTTCCGCTTCATGAAGCCGCTGCCGCTGCTCGCCGTCGACTGGCTGGGCGCGGTATTGTGGGTGCTGGGCGTGATGCAGGTGGTATATATCTTCTGCTACGGTGAGTTCTACAACTGGTGGGAGAGCCCGGTGATATGCACCCTCACGGCTACGGCGGCGCTGACGCTGGCCCTCGCCGTGGCGAGGATGTTCCTCATCCGCCATCCCTACATAGAGCCTAAGATGTGGCGCAACCGCCGGCTGCCGGCCATATTCTTCCTCGCTTTCTTCATCGAGGCGCTGCTCGCCACCGAGCACGTGCTCGAAGAGGTGTTCTACGAGAGCGGCATGGAGTGGCACAGCCACACCACGGCCGTGCTCAACTACCCGACGATGGCCGGCGTGGTGCTGGCCTGCCTCTTCGCCCTGCTGTGGCTGAAGGTATGGCAGCGCGGCCGCGTGCGGCTCATAGCCATCGGACTGGCCGTGTTCATCGCCTACGTGCTGAGCTTCTACTTCACCGTCTCCACGGAGATAAGCATCCGCCAGCTCTACCTGCCGATGTTCCTGCGCGGCTTCGCGGCCACGCTGCTCGGCGCGGTGCTGCTCTACACGATACAGTCGGCGATGAACTTCATGGTGTTCTTCCAGTCGCTGGCCATCTTCCAGACGCTCCACCTGCTCGTGGGAGGCGTCGTCGGGGCGGCGGGATATGCCTTCGGCGTGCGCTATCTCGTGGCCGACAGCATAGCACGCTACGGCGGATGGTTCGACAGCATCGGCATGCCGCCGCACGAGATACCACGGCACATCGGCATGCTGATGGCTCAGTTCCAGGTGGCGGGCGTGAAGCAGCTCTACGGCATCGTGGCCTACGCGGCGATAATACTCCTGCTCGGCGTGCTGCTCTACGACATTCCGTTCACCCGTGAGCGGCACCGGTGGATGCCGTCGTGGACGGCCGTGGGCAAGGTATTGCGCCGGCGGACAAGGGCCGGGAAATAAAAAGAAAGACGCGGATTATACAATCTCTCCATGCTACAGTATCAAAAGAGATGTATAATCCGCGTCTTTTTTCTGCATCAGGCCGATATTACTTCAGCTTGAAGCTTACCGGCAGCGTGAAATATACGCGTACGGCCTTGCCTTTCTGCCGGCCGGGATTCCACGTCGTGCCGCCAATCACGCGCACGGCCTCGGCATCGAGGGCGGCGCAGGCATCGCGCACCGTGACCAACGGTTCGCCGCTGTCACGCTTATAAGCCTTCACGTGGTCGAGCTCCTGCTGCGTGCGGCCGGCAGCAGCCGACTTGAAGACGGTAATGTCGGACACTGTTCCGTCGGTGTTCACGACAAACTTCACCATCACCCTGCCATCAATACCTGCCTTCATGGCTATTCTGGGGTACTTGATGTTCCGGCTCAGATATTCCATCAGCGCGCCGACGCCTTTCTTTCCCGATGCGCGGTCTACGTATTCGGGCAATTGCTCAACAACCGAATGCACCGTATCGGCGGCAGCCGCGGCGTTGACGGTCACGGCAGGCAGCCCCTCCACCGGCCGTGCAGCCTGTGCTTCACCGGCATTCCCGTTGCTTGAGATTCCTGCATCCCCGTTCTTTGTCTTGACAACGATGACGCCGTCGGCACCGAGGCTGCCGTAGATGGCCGTTGCCGAGGCATCCTTCAGCACCGTCATAGACTCTATATCGGCCGGATTCACCTGCGACAGCGGGTCGGCCGCGCCCGTGGCGGCATTGCTTTCCATCACATTCCCGTCGATGACGACGAGCGGTCGGCCGCCATTATCAGCCGGCATGCTGAGCCCTGCACCGCTCCGGGCCATCGACTCGGCGTTGCTTGCAGCCAGCATTATCACAGCCATCGGCAGCAGCAACAGATATTTCGCCCTCTTCTGCGGGGCTGTTCTCTTCTTGTTCATCATCTTGATTCTCTTTTTTAAAGGTAAAACATTAAAGTTATTTGATATCGCGATATTTCTTTCCTGTGGGCAGGCAAGCGCTAACAGACTGTACTGGTAGCAGCGGGCATCGGCTCCGCGCGCCAGCACGCGCTCATCAGCCAGATATTCAAGGTTTATCCTCACCTGCCGCCGCATTGCCCACGCCGCGGGGTTCAGCCAGCACACGGCGCACATCAGTTCGCTGAGCAACACGTCGGCCGTGTGCCACTGCTCCACATGCGTGCGCTCATGGCTCAGCACATCGGCGGCCCTGACGCTGCCGAGCATTGCCGCATCGGCAAATATCCACCGCATGAACGAGAACGCCGAGCCGCAGCCGTCTATCAGACGCACCTCCACGCCGCTGACCGTCACCCTACGGGAGTGCCGCGCTAAGCGCACCACCGAGACGACACGCCACGCGAGCCGCGCCGCAAGCACCGCCGAGACGGCAAGATAGGCCGCCATGACTATCCATGCAAGCCCTACCCAGTCCGCCGCATCCGCACCGGCACGACCGCCCTCCGCCGTCACCGTGAGCATCGGAAGTACCTCCGCCGCGTATGCCGCAGCCACGGCATTTCCCGCCACATCCACGCCCGCCGGCATGACGACATACACCAGCGGGATGACGGCCGAGAGCACCATCGCCCCTATAAGGGCCGCCCGACGGCAACGGAAGAACGTGTCGCCCGTGAACAGCAGCATGTAAGCTGCATGGAACAGGGCTATTGCAATGTTGAGTTTTATAAGATAAATCATTGTTTCAGGTTATTTCATATCATTGTTTCGGTTATTCACTATCATATCTGCCATCATCTGCCATCGCTTCCCCTCCCCTTTGGGGAGGTCGGGAGGGGCCTATTCTTCTCTATCTCCTCTATTATCTCCTTCAGATCGTCGGGCGATATTTTCTGTTCGCGCGTGAAGAACGTGACAAGCTCTTTGTAAGAGTCCTTGAAATAGTCTCTGACCACGCTGCCGACAAAGTTCCGCTTATACTCGTCGCGCCCTATCTTGGGAGTATACCGGTAAGTGTTTCCCGTGCGCTCGGCCTCCACAAACGCCTTGCGCTGCAGGTTCTTCACCACCGACGCCACCGTGGTGTATGGCGGAGCGGGCTCGGGAAGCATCTCCACGATATCCTTGATGTAACAGCTGTTCAAGCTCCAGATGCACTTCATCACTTCTTCTTCCTGTTTCGTCAGTTTCTCCATACCTTATATTATATTGTCTTTATGATTATCGTAACGATTGTTTTATATCGCCATTACTTGGTCTCGACATCCCTTTGACCAGGTTCTTATACTTCCATGACCAGGTTCTTATATCGCCATGGCCATGCCTCCACTTTCTCCTAACGACACCGCAAAATTACGAAACTTTCGTAATACCCACAAATTAAATGTGTTAAAATCTACGAATCTTTCGTGGAAAAGTGTATAAAACCGTTCTCATGGCCACTTTTCCACAGGTTAGGAACCAATTAATTCAATACTTATTGCATTCTTATTTATATATCCTGCACCGTTTTTAGAATGCCCACAGAAAAGAAAAGTCCTGAAGTTTAGAACTTCAGGACTTCGCTTGCAATGCTCTGTTGAGAGGCGGTGCGTACGGGACTCGAACCCGTGACCCCATGCGTGACAGGCATGTATTCTAACCAACTGAACTAACGCACCAATCGTTTATCGCATTGCGGGTGCAAAGTTATGAATATTTTTCTTATTACCAAACTTTTTATGGGTGATTTTACAAAAATAATTGCATCAGCAATGCATCGTGGAATGTCTTGCCGTCGTAAAGCCAGTCGCGGAGCTCGCCTGCCTCGCGGTAACCCATGCTGCGGAAAAGGGCCAGTGAAGAGGTGTTCGACTTGTCGATAAAGGCGTACAGCTGATGCAGGTGAAGGATATCGAGCGAATAGGATGCGACCCGCGAGAGGACCATGCGGGCATAGCCGCGGCGGCGGTACGGCTCCATGATGACTATGCCCACCTCTGCCCGCAGATGCTGCGGGTCAAAGTTGACGACATCTACGATGCCCACCACGTCACCGCTGCCGTTCTCCACCATGAGGCGCACCTGCCGGTCGGTATATATGTCTCCGGTGGCCGTCGCGATGTAGTCGTGCAGCACATAGCGCGAATGCGGCACGTTGGTGGTGCCGACGTTCCACAGCCTGACGTCGTTCTCGATACGGTAAAGTATCTCCAGGTCTTCCGGCTCCATCGCCCGCAGGCTCACCGCGGGACTGTCTTCGGTATACATCGGGCTATGCTTCATCTTATTATCTCTTCCGGAGTTATTATCGTGCGCGTGCGGCTGCTGTATGTCCCGAGCTTCACGCCCACCACGGGGCGGCGCGACATGATGGCGAGCAGGTCGGCGTATGCAAACACGCACGTGTCGAGCACGAGGTATGTGACGGTCCTGACGCCAGCGTCGAACAGGCCGAGGCGCTCCACCGCGTCCACGCTGCATGCCTCGTGAAACTCCGAAGTCATGCCCATCCGCGACGATATGTCACGGCACTGCCCTATCATCTCGGTGCTTCCTACAAAGACATACTTCGGTTCGGCCTTGCGTCTGTCGGCGAATCCCAGCGAGCGGCGCAGCAGTCCGGTCACCATCGCCGTCAGGGCCATGAAGGCGCGGAAGTATATGGCGAGCTTTATGGGCAGCGACACCCACAGCCCGAGATGCCTGTAATGCTTGCGGAAGAAGATGAGCATGGCCTGATAGAACACGTGCACGTAGCGGAACGACGTCTTGTGGGTGCTCTCTCCCTTGTAGTGCAGCACGGCCTGCGGCAGATACCAGTTCTCGTAGCCGCCCTTCAGGAGGCGGTACGACAGGTCTATGTCCTCGCCGTACATGAAGAAGTCGGTGTCGAGCAGCCCCACCTTGTCGAGTGCCGAACGGCGCGCGAAGAAGAAGGCGCCGCTTATCACCTCTATCCGCTCGGGCTTGTCCCAGCCGAGATAGCTCATATAGTATTTCCCGAACCGGCGGCTGCGGGGGAACTTCGAGCACAGGCCGCACATCTTGTAGAACGAGGTCATCGGCGTGGGAAGCCCCCGGCGCGACTCCATGGCCAGCGTGCCGTCGGAGTTATACATCTTCACCCCTGCCCCGCCGAGAGCCGGATGGGCATCGGCAAAGGCTATGACCTCGCGGATGGCCTGCTCCGAGACGAACGTGTCTGGATTGAGCAGCAGCACATACTCTCCCGACGAGCGCCGGATGGCTATATTGTTTGCCCGTGCGAAGCCGAGGTTGTGGTTCGATTCGATTATGTTTATATTGCTGAAGCGCGAGCGGAGATACTCCACAGAGCCGTCTTTCGAGTGGTTGTCGACGACGAAGACCTCGCTTTCTATGCCGTCGAGCGCCCGTTCAAGACTGTGAAGGCACTGCTCGACATAGTGCTTTACATTGTAGTTTACTATTACGACGGTCAGCTTCATCGTTCCTCCCGGTTTTGCGTTTCGTTCTCGCAGCGCTTCCTGTCAGGGTATACAAACACCATGCTGACGAGGAATATCAGCGATATATAGCCGTATGTGGGCTGGCCGAACAGATAATAGAACACGATGTTCAGCACGAGCGGAAGACCGAGCAGCGCGATTCGGAGCAGTCCCCACAAGGCCAGCGCCCTGCTGCCGCCGGCACTGAGCGCGCCCTGCACCCTGCCGAAGCGGAACAGGCGGAGGGCAAGGGGAATGCAGACAAGTACCGACAGCTCCATCACCATGCGCGCGGCATACTCGGCACCGGCCTCGGCCGCGAGACAGCCGCCACTGAAGGCACCCGTCTCGAACAGCAGCACGACGGCCACGAAGGCGGCCACGGCTACGGCGAACGCTGCGGTAAGCATATATCTTGTTTTCTTCATAATCATTATTTTCCTTCAAACGGTATTCTGTTCTGTATCGAACGGCCGAGCGTGACCTCGTCCGTATATTCGAGCTCGTCGCCCACAGAGATGCCGCGGGCTATCACGCTGAGGCTCACGTCGTAAGGCGCGAGCTTGCGCGAGATGTAGAAGTTGGTCGTGTCGCCCTCCATCGTGGAGCTCAACGCGAGTATCACCTCCCTGACGCCGCCACGTCCCACCCGCTCCACGAGCGAGTCGATGCCGATGTCGCCCGGGCCGATGCCGTCCATGGGGGATATCACTCCGCCGAGAACGTGGTAGAGACCGCCGAACTGCTGGGTCTTCTCGACCGCCATGACGTCCTGCACATTCTCCACAACGCATATCACGCCGGCATCCCGGTGGCTGTCGGAGCATATCGGACAGACGTCCGTATCGCTGATGTTATGGCACACGGAGCAGTACTTCACCTCGCGCCGCATCCGGCTGACGGCCTCTGCAAAGGCCTCCACGCTGTCCTCTTCCTGCCGCAGCAGGTGAAGCACGAGGCGCAGGGCGGTCTTGCGTCCCACGCCGGGCAGCTTCGAAAACTCTCCCACCGCCCGCTCGAGCAGTTTCGACGGATATTGCTGTTCCATTGCCATGTCAGTCTTCTATCTCGCTAAGTTCAAGCCAGCGCATGCTCTTCTCGTCGAGCTCGTCTTTCAGAAGCGGCAGCCGCCGGCTCATTTCCGTTATCTCCCCGACGCTGAGCGTGCCGCTGCACAGGGCGTCCTCTATCTCTTTCTGTTCTTTCTCCAGTGCCGCGATGTCGCGCTCGAGACCTGCAAACTCGGTCTTCTCCTTATAGGTCATCTTGCGCTTCATGTTGTTGCGGTAGCTCTTTGCGCCGGCCTTCTCCTCGCGCGGCTCCTTCTTCGCCTCACTGTCGGGGAGCAGCGCGCTCCAGCTGCGATACTGGGTGTAGTTTCCAGGGAAGTCCTTTATCTCGCCGTTGCCGTTGAACACGAGCAGATGGTCCACCACCTTGTCCATGAAGTAGCGGTCGTGGCTGACGACGATGACGCAGCCGGGGAAGTCGGCGAGATATTCCTCGAGAATCTGCAACGTGACGATGTCGAGGTCGTTGGTGGGCTCGTCGAGCACGAGGAAGTTGGGATTGCGCATCAGCACCGTGCACAGGTAGAGCTTGCGGCGCTCTCCGCCGCTCAGCTTGTAGACGTAGTTGTGCTGCTGCTCGGGCGTGAACATGAAGTACTGCAGAAACTGCGACGCCGTCATGTGGCGCCCGCCGCCGAGGTCGATGTAGTCGGCAATGTCCGTTATCACGTCTATCACCTTCTGCTGCTCGTCGAACACGAGGCCCTCCTGCGAGAAATAGCCGAAGCGCACGGTCTCCCCTATCACGATGCGGCCCTCGTCGGGCTTCTCAAAGCCGAGGAGCATCTTGATGAATGTCGACTTGCCCGTGCCGTTGTTTCCCACGATTCCCATCTTCTCATAGCGCGAGAAGTTGTAGTAAAAGTCTTTCATTATGACGCAGTCGTCTGCCCACGCCTTCGATATATACTGGCACTCGAATATCTTGCTGCCTATATAGACGTTGCCCGACTTCAGCCTTATCTGCCGTTCCTCAAGCCGTTGCTTGGCCACCTTCTCGAGTTCGTAGAAGGCCTCTTCACGGTAGCGCGCCTTGTGGCCGCGCGCCTGCGGCATGCGGCGCATCCAGTCGAGCTCAGTGCGGTAGAGGTTGTTGGCCCGGGCTATCTCGGCGCGGCGTGCGTCGATGCGCTCCTGCCGCTTCTCGAGATAGTAGCTGTAGTTTCCGCGGTATGTATATATCGTGTTGTCGTCGAGTTCGAGAATCACGCTGCACACCCGGTCGAGGAAGAAGCGGTCGTGGGTGACCATGAGCAGGGTCTTGTTTCCGCGGGCGAGGAAGCCCTCGAGCCACTCTATCATCTCGAGGTCGAGGTGGTTTGTGGGCTCGTCGAGTATCAGCAGGTCGGGCTCCGTTATCAGCACGTTGGCCAGTGCCACGCGCTTCTGCTGCCCGCCGCTGAGCTGTCCCATGGGCTGCGACAGGTCGCGGATTTTCAGCTGGGTGAGAATCTGCTTCGCCCGGAGCACCTTCTCCTGCTCGCCCTTATGGTTGAAGCAGGCGTCGAGCACCGACTCCGCCGGGTCGAACACGGGCGACTGCTCGAGGAAGCCCACCTTCAGGTCGCGCCTGAAGACGATGTTGCCCGAGTCGTAGCCCTCCTTGCCGGCGATTACCGAGAGCAGTGTCGACTTGCCCGTGCCGTTCTTGGCTATCAGTCCCACCTTCTGCCGTTCGGCGATGCTGAAGCTGATGTCTTCGAAGAGCACCAGCGAGCCGAACGACTTGGTCAGGTTCTGCACGTCGAGATATGGTGTTTCCTTTGCCATTACCGCCGCTTATCCGTTCAGTGAGTCCATTATTTCTCCGATATACCCAAGCAGTTCGTCGCGTCCGGTGCGCTTCTCGGATGAGGTGACGAACATCGGGGGCAGCTCCTCCCATGTCTCGCTGAGCACGCGCTTGTATGCAGCGATGTTCGACTGCGCCTTCGTCGCCGTCAGCTTGTCGGCCTTGGTGAACACTATCGAGAAGGGTATGCTGCTGCTTCCGAGCCAGTTGATGAAGTCGAGGTCTATCTTCTGTGCCTCGAGCCTTATGTCTACCAGTACAAAGACGTTCACCAGCTGCGGCCGCTGAAGGATGTATCCGTTTATCATCTGCTCCAGTTTTGCAATCTCTTTCTTCGAGCGCTTGGCAAAGCCGTAGCCCGGCAGGTCCACGAGATACCACTCCTTGTTTATTATGAAGTGGTTTATCAGCAGGGTCTTGCCCGGCGTGGCGGAAGTCTTTGCCAGCTTCTTGTTTTTACAAAGCATGTTTATCAGGCTCGACTTACCCACGTTTGACCTTCCGATAAACGCGTATTCGGGCTTTGTATCCTTCGGACACATAGACACCATGGGAGAACTCAGGACAAATTCCGCACTCTTAATTTCCATATATAAGCAGGTAATAACTTGTTTTTAATTTGCAAATTTACGGCAAATTAGATGAAAAACAAAATAAAATGGATATTTAAAAGGCCTGCGGCAGATATATTGCAGGTTATGCCCTGACGGGGCGCGGTTTGCGGGCGGCGGAGCCGGGAGGTGATCCTTGGATTGTTACGTGCCACGCGTAACAGTGTGACGTGCCATGCGTAACAGTGTGACGCGCCATGCGTAACAGTGTGACGCGCCATGCGTAACAGTGTGACGCGCCATGCGTAACATTTTAAATGAAGAATGAAGAGTGAAGAATGAAGAATTTGCTGCCGCGCTGAGTCCTGCCTTACGCCTTTCTATGCGGCAGCAAATTCTTCATTCTTCACTCTTCATTCTTCATTTAAAACTACCTGATGAACAGCAGCTCGCGATATTTCGGGAGCGTCCACAGGCCGTCCTCGACAATCATCTCCAGACCGTCGATTTCCTGACGGATGGCCTGCATCTTCGGCTCCACCGTGTCGTGATATGCTATTGCGCGCTGGTGTATGCTGTCGATGCGGTTTGCCACGCGGCGCGCCTCGGTCAGTTCGTCCACGAGGCGCTCTATGGCCTCGGTGCTCCCGGCTATCTGCTCTATCAGCTTCATGTTGCGGGCGGAGAGGCGTTCGGCCTTCTCCGTCGGGAAGACGGCCTTCATGCTCTGCACGTTGCGGATGAGCGTGCTCTGATAGTGGGTGGCCACGGGGATGATGTGGTTCATCGACATGTCGCTTATCACGCGGCCCTCTATCTGCACCTTCTTCACGTATGTCTCCCATTTCACCTCATTGCGCGCCTCAAGCTCCTTGCGCGTCATCACCTTGGTGCTCTCGAACATCTCGATGCTGGCGGGCGTGAGATAGTGCTCGAACACTATCGGACAGCTCTGTTCGGTGTCGAGTCCGCGGCGGCGGGCCTCCTCGACCCACTCCTCGCTGTATCCGTTGCCGTCGAAGCGGATGGGCTTGCATGCCTTTATGTCTTCGCGCAGCACGTCGAGGATGGCGCTTATCTTGCCTTCGCCCTTGGCCATGAGCGCGTCTACGCGTGCCTTGAAGCTGACGAGGGCTTCGGCCATGGCCGAGTTGAGGGCTATCATGGCCGATGCACAGTTAGCCTCTGAGCCTATCGCGCGGAACTCGAAGCGGTTGCCGGTGAAGGCGAAGGGCGACGTACGGTTGCGGTCGGTGTTGTCGATGATGAGCTGCGGAATCTGCGGGATGTCGAGCTCCATGCCCTGCTTCGCCTTCAGGTTGAACAGTTCGTCCTTGTCTGACGTCTCGATATGGTCGAGCAGCTCGCTGAGCTGCTTGCCGAGGAACGACGAGATGATGGCCGGCGGGGCCTCGTGGCCTCCGAGGCGGTGGGCGTTGGTGGCGCTCATGATGCTCGCTTTCAGCAGTCCGTTATGGCGGTGCACGGCCACGAGCGTCTCGACGATGAACGTCACGAAGCGCAGGTTCTCCTCGGGCGTCTTGCCGGGGGCGTGGAGCAGCACGCCGTTGTCGGCGCAGAGGCTCCAGTTGTTGTGCTTGCCCGAGCCGTTGATGCCGTCGAACGGCTTTTCGTGGAGCAGCACGCGGAAGCCGTGCTTGCGGGCCACGCGCTTCATCAGAGACATCAGCAGCATGTTGTGGTCTACGGCGAGGTTGCACTCCTCGTATATCGGGGCCAGCTCAAACTGGTTCGGCGCCACCTCGTTGTGGCGTGTCTTGCAGGGTATGGCCAGCTCGAGCGAGCGTATCTCAAGGTCTTTCATGAACGCCTGCACGCGGTCGGGTATCGTTCCGAAGTAGTGGTCGTCCATCTGCTGGTTCTTCGCGCTCTCGTGTCCCATCAGCGTGCGGCCGGTGAGCATGAGGTCGGGGCGTGCTGAGTAGAGGCCCTCGTCGACGAGGAAGTACTCCTGCTCCCACCCGAGGTTGCACTTCACCTTCGTCACCTCGGGGTAGAAATAGCGGCATACGTCCGTCGCGGCACGGTCTACGGCATGCAGCGCACGCAGCAGCGGTGCCTTATAGTCAAGCGCCTCGCCGGTATATGAGATGAAGATGGTGGGAATGCAGAGGGTGTCGTCGATGATGAAGACGGGCGACGTGGGGTCCCACGCCGAATAGCCGCGGGCCTCAAAAGTGTTTCGGATGCCGCCGTTGGGGAACGACGAGGCGTCCGGCTCCTGCTGCACGAGCAGTTTTCCGCTGAAGTTTTCCACCATTCCGCCCTTTCCGTCGTGCTCCACGAAGGCGTCGTGCTTCTCTGCCGTGCCCTCGGTGAGCGGCTGGAACCAGTGGGTATAGTGGGTCACGCCCATCTCCATGGCCCACTGCTTCATGCCTGCGGCCACGGCATCGGCGATGGAACGGTCGAGTCGCGTGCCGTTGTCTATCACGTCGATGAGCTTTGCGTATACGTCGGCCGGAAGGTATTTATACATCTTCTGGCGTGTGAACACGTATTTGGCGAAGTACTCCGACGGCCTCTCGGCCGGGGTCTTCACTTCTACGGCCTGTTTCTTGAAGGCCTCTTCTACTACCTGAAATCTTAAGTTTGAAGACATTTTATCTATCCGTTAGTTTAATGAAGAATGAAGAATGAAGAGTGAAGAATAATTAAATGAAGAATGAAGACGTGTTGATGAGCGAAGTGAGTAATTGCTACCGCGGTGAGTCCTGCCTTAGATTCGTTGTCAGCATAGCCCTTACGGGCTGCGACCAAAGACAATACTCTGGCCCTACAAAGTGCAGAAGCCACGGCTAAACCGTTTAAAGCACGCACTGTCTGTGCGGCAGCAAATTCTTCATTCTTCACTCTTCATTCTTCATTTAATTATTCTTCATTCTTCCCTCTTCACTCTTCCCTTAAATATCTCTTTGTTATCCCGCCGTATTCTTCTATCCGGCGGTCGCGCAGGAACGGCCACCAGCGGCGCACCTGCTCGCTATGCTTCATGTCGATGTCGACGATGATGCTCTCCTCCTCGTCCTGCGAAGCCTCGTAGAATATCTCGCCCTGCGGTCCGGCGACGAACGATGTGCCCCAGAAAGTGATGCCGCCGGTCTGCCCCGACGGGTCGGGCTCGTGCCCCACGCGGTTCACCGCCACCACGGGCAGGCCGTTGGCCACGGCGTGGCCGCGCTGCACCGTCTGCCATGCGGTGCGCTGGCGCTGCTGCTCCTCGGGCGCGTCGCTGCTCTCGTAGCCTATGGCCGTGGGGTAGATGAGAATCTCTGCACCACGCAGGGCCATCAGCCGTGCGGCCTCGGGATACCACTGGTCCCAGCACACCATCACGCCGAGGCGTCCGACGCTCGTATCTATCGGGCGGAAACCAAGGTCGCCGGGCGTGAAGTAGAACTTCTCGTAGTACGCAGGGTCGTCCGGAATGTGCATCTTACGGTATTTGCCGGCTATCGTTCCGTCGCTCTCTATCACCACGGCGGTGTTGTGATAGAGCCCCGGCGCACGGCGCTCAAAAAGTGACGTGACTATCACCACGCCGTAGCGGCGGACCAGTTCACCGAACATATCGGTCGACGGACCGGGCACAGGCTCGGCCAGGTCGAAGTTGTCCACGCTCTCCACCTGGCAGAAGTAGAGCGAGTTGTGCAGTTCCTGAAGCACTATCAGCTGTGCGCCGCGCTTCGCCAGGTCGGCGATGCCCTCGGCCAGCCGCAGTATGTTGCCGCGCGTGTCGGCGGTGTTGTGCTGTTGTAAGAATCCTATTTTCATGTAAGATGGTAGATGTTAGATGGCTGATGGTAGATGTTAGGTGGCAGAAGGGAAAACGTCGGATAGATATTGCATCGTGCAGCAGTGCAGCGAGCCATGCTGCCTGATGATGCTCCGGCAGTCTATGCCTACTATTTCGCGGCCGGGGAAGGCCTCGCCGATTGTGCGCATAGCCTCCCTGTCGGCCTCCGGCTGTGCGTATGTGGGGCATAGCACGGCACCGTTGACGACGAGGAAGTTGGCGTATGTGGCGGGCAGGCGCCCGCCGTCCTCGTCGTATATGGGCGCAGGCGACGGCAGACGGAGCAGGCGGAAAGGCCGTCCGGCATCCGTGCGCAACGCCATGAGCTGCTCTTCCATCAGCCGCAGCCCGGCGTACTGCTCATCGTGAATGTCGTCGCACCCTATATATAATAATGTGTCGTCCGGTGCCACGCGCACCAGCGTGTCTATATGTCCGTCGGTGTCGTCACCCGTGAGGTTGCCGTGTTCTATCCACACTATGCGGCGTGCGTGCAGGCGGCGCTTCAGCTCGGCCTCGATTCCGGCCTGGGTGAGCGGCTGGTTGCGGTTGGGCGCCATCAGGCAACCAGTCGTGGTGAACACCGTGCCGCGACCGTCGCTCTCTATCGAGCCGCCCTCGAGCACGAAGTCGAGGTGGTCTTCGTATTCTCCGGCAACAATCCCGGCCTCATACAGCCGCCTGTTGACGGCGTTGTCGAGCGCCGCCTCAAACTTGCGGCCCCATCCGTTGAAGCAGAAGTCGAGCAGACGGCAGCCTCCGCGGCCGTCGGTGAGGGTGATGAACGCGTGGTCGCGCGCCCAGGTGTCGTCCGTCGGACAGGCCAGCACCGTGATACGGCGCATCATCCCGTCCGTGGCACCCGCGCGACGGATCTGCTCCAAAGCCTCACCGGGATTCGGAGCGACGATTATCAGCGGCTGGCGACGGACAATCCCGATTGCCATCTCAACATAAGTCGTGGTGATTTCGGCCAGTATGGGCTGCCAATCGGTAGCCTCGTGCGGCCATGTGAGCTGCACCGCGCCTTGTGGTTCCCACTCGGCCGGCATTCTCAGAGTTCCGTTCGTGATATTGCTGTCGGTCATCTTATCCAGTAACGGCATTTGTAATTACGCCGCAAAGTTACTCTTTTTTTCCGAGATACTGACGCCATTGCACGTGTTTTTGCACACCGGCCGGCTTCTATTACAAAATAAATTCATACCTTTGTATTCTGACGGAACGGCAATTAACCGACCGGCGGATATCTTTAAACGGATACCACATACTGCCAAACGGATGCAATATTATTTCTAATTATAAGACAGCACGATGAAAGAGATAGATAAAAAGCTGACAGACACTATCAGCCGATACTCCAATTCGGGGATAGAACAGCAGATTGATTATGATAAGTTCTACCTATACTCGCTTATCACACACTCCACAGCCATTGAAGGCTCTACCGTTACCGAGGTCGAGAACCAACTGCTGTTCGACGAGGGAATTGCCGCCAAAGGAAGAAGCCTCATGGAACAGATGATGAACGTGGACCTTAAAAACGCTTATCTCTTCGGTTTTGAATGGACAAAGACCGCCGCGCCATACACTGTCGAGTTCTTATGCAGCCTATCAGCAAAGGTAATGCGGCGCACCGGTTCGGAGTATTCTACATTAAGCGGCACTTTCGACTCATCCAAAGGTGACCTGCGGCGCTGCAATGTGAGTGCCGGCATCGGCGGAAAGAGCTATATGGCTTTCCAAAAAGTACCCAAGGCGACCGCCGATTTCTGCACATGGCTGAACGAAGCATTATCATCCGTTGACAAAAACGACATGCCCGCCTGTTACAGGCTTAGCTTTGAAGCGCATTTCCGCTTAGTCACCATTCATCCATGGGTTGACGGCAACGGCCGTACCACACGCCTGTTGATGAACATGGTGCAACGGCAACTGGGGCTAATCCCGTCCATTGTCACGAAAGAGACAAAGGGAGAATACATACAGGCATTGATAGACAGCCGGGAAAACGAAGACAGCGACATCATTCAGGATGTGATGATGAAACAGCATATAGCCAATCTGGAAAGCAGAATATTACAGTATCAAAAGACAACGGGTGATACTGTAAATGATAATGCGAATGATACTGTAAGGCCAAATGACACTACTTCACGGCTTATCGCCATCATCAGGGAACATCCTGAGTATACTTACGACGACTACGCACAAGTGCTTGGCATCGGCCGTGCCACCGTTGCCCGGCATATCAAGAAGCTGAACGGGATGGTGATACACCGCATCGGTTCGGACAAAGAAGGCCATTGGGAATTTATAAAAGATTGAATCATAAGGTACTTTTACATTATAAAAAGCCTCAAAGGTTTCCGTCTGTACTGTAGCAGCATGACGCACGGGCTATAAAAAGTCCGCTGCCACGGGTGAACGGTTCACCCGTGGCGGCAGACGCAGATACCAAGAACACCTCCTTCAGCTTTTCTTAAACAATGATGCGATAAACAATATCACCACCGCGCCCGCCACGGCAGTACAGAGCTGGCCGAGAACGCCGCCCCACGGCATTCCGATGAAATCGAACAGCCAGCCTCCGAAGGCACCGCCGACAACACCGAGAACAAGATTTATCAGGCAGCCGAAACCGCCGCCACGCATTATCTTACCGGCAAGGAATCCGGCAAGAACACCGATAATGATTGAACCGATTAATCCCATAACTACTAACATTTAAAGCGTTAAACAATACTTTTACTTCTCTCCGCGTCTCACCGCCCGGCACTGCCGCTCTCCCGGCATGCCCGGCGATGGAAGACAATGCAAAGATAGGCATGAAAACGAGAGACACCAAATATAAGATTATAAGGTTTATCAAAAATGGTTTATCTTTAATTACCTAAACATAGATTAACTGCCGGCAAGTGCCGGCAACGGCGTATATTCCGAAAAACTGTCACATGTGACGGTTTTTCGGAGCAAAGATACGTGTTTTTCCGTAAAGAAAAGAATATTATCAAGAAAAGATGCGCTATAAATCAGATATTTACAGCTTTCTATGTTACAAACCAAGCGGAATCGTCCTATTAACAATTCTTTAACATACCTCTATGCACTCATATATGCAG
>CAJMSE010000026.1 GCA_905216025.1 uncultured bacterium
GCACGTCCTCCCGGGCAATCTTGGGGGGCCCTGGGCGATTTTAAAAAACCCCCCCCCTTCGCCCCGGCCCCAAAATCTTCCCCCCCTATCCACTCTTCCCTCTTCACTTCCAAGTATCTCCTTCAGCCGTTCGTTCTGCTTCCGGCTGTCGGCAAGGATGAAGACGCTGTAGCCGCGCAGCCGGTAGTCTTCGAGCGACCGGCGCAGCATATCGAAATTCTTATGAAAAAGCGGCTGCGACGATATGTTGAAATGCAGTATGGCCTCAGGCTGCCGGAACGGGCGGTGTCCGATTTCCATGATGCGGAACGGAGCTATGGCCTCAGCAAACTGCGGTCCGCTGACGAGCTGCACCTCCTTGCGCATCTGCTGCATGATGGCGTGCTGCTCCATCTCGGTGGCGCCCTCCATGCGTTCGGCGATGGCCTGCTGCGAGAAGCCGTCCTGGTATATCCGCCCTACGGCGTCGCGAATGTCGGCCCCATCTTTCATCACGACGACCGTATCGTCGCTGAAGAACGAGAACAGCGGCACGCGCTCTTCGGTCATGCCGGCAAGCTCGGGGACTATCTTTATCTCCGTCCGCCGCTCGCGCGAGAGCTGCGTGTCTACCTCGAACGTGCGTATCGAATCGATATCGTCACCGAAGAAGTCGATGCGGAAAGGATACTCGCTGCTGTATGAATACACGTCGAGTATGCTACCGCGCAGCGCGAACTGCCCCGGCTCATAGACATACTCCACCTCGCGGAAACCGAAGTCGCGCAGCGTCCGCATGATGCCGGCCACATCCACGGTCTGCCCTACGGCCAGTTCCAGCGTCCGGCTGTCCATGAGACGGCGGGAGACGACAAGCTCCGCTACGGCCTCGGGATACGACACGATGTATAGTGAAGAGGGATGAGTGAAGAATGAAGAAGTTGCTGCTGCCGTGACAACAGGCGATTCATCTTTAAAAGCCACAGCGGCAGCAACTTCTTCATTCTTCCCTCTTCCCTCTTCCCTTCCTATCCGCGCCATTACTTCCGTGCGCAGTATCTCGCTGGCGGCATCCCGCTGACCGTACTTCACCGCACGGCGGTACGACGACGGGAAGAAGAGCACGCTCTCCTGCCCCATCACTTGGGTCAGGTCGTGATAGAAATATCCGGCTTCGTCGGCATCCTTCAGGATGAAGAGCACCGTCATTCCGCACTTCGCGGCAAGGCTGCTGAACACCATCGGGGCAGCCGACCCCACGAGTCCCTCAAGCGAAACCGTCGTCACCGAGCGGTCACGCATCATCTCTGCAAGCGCCCCTACCTGCGGCAGCTTGGCATACATTGCTTGTAAATCCTGTATATTCATCGCGAAAACAGCTGCAAAGATACTGATTTTCAAGGAAAATACAAAACACAGGCATGCACGATGTCATATAAAAACAACCCCGAGGATAGTTCCTCACATCCACATATAGCCCAGATGCATGATATCTGCATACGGTTTTACGGCCTTCCCGCACGGCATCCCTCCCCTTTGGGGAGGTTAGGAGGGGCTCTTAGGGAGGTTTGGAGGGGCTTCCCCTCACGTTAAATATGAATAAAAACGGCCAACCGTTTGGCAGTTAGGACGGTTTGATATACCTTTGTGGGTATAATAATAAAAAGACGACAGCTATGCACGAAAGCGACAGCATTGTAATCATCCCGACATACAACGAGAAAGAGAACATCGAGAAGATCATCCGCGCGGTGTTTGCACTCGACAAGTGTTTCCACATACTCGTCATCGACGACGGCTCACCCGACGGCACGGCTGCCATCGTCCACCGGCTGATAGACACGGAGATGGCCGACCGCCTGTTCATCATCGAGCGCAGCGGCAAGCTTGGCCTCGGCACGGCATACATCACCGGATTCAAATGGGCACTGGAACACGGCTACGACTACATCTTCGAGATGGATGCCGACTTCAGCCACGACCCGAACGACCTGCCGCGCCTCTACGCCGCATGCCACGACGAAGGCTACGACGTGGCTATCGGCTCACGCTACGTCAGCGGGGTGAACGTCGTCAACTGGCCCATCGGGCGCGTGCTGATGAGCTACTTCGCATCGAAATACGTCAGGATGGTCACCGGATTCAAGGTGCACGACACCACGGCAGGCTTCAAATGCTACCGCCGGCGCGTGCTTCAGACCATCGAACTCGACAAGATACGCTTCAAGGGCTATGCCTTCCAGATTGAGATGAAGTTCACCGCACACAAGATCGGATTCCGAATAAAGGAGGTACCGGTAATCTTTGTAAACCGCCGCGAGGGCGTGTCGAAGATGAGCGGCGGCATCTTCGGAGAGGCTTTCTTCGGCGTCATGCGGCTGCGCTGGGACGGATGGATGAGGAAATACCCCGCAATAAAAGACTGAGAGGCGCAGGAAAGCACCTTATTATATAGCAATACGCAGAGGCGCAAAGACGCAAAGCCTTATCACGATGTAGCGGAAGCGCCACTATTCATGCCATTTTGTCTTACCGTTACGTCATTTTGACAGACAAATACCTGTTGGTATGCTAATTGCAAAGTTACCGGTGAAGGCCGATACAAAGGTTGAGGCCCTCAAAGAGAGAAAAGAAAAGTATCGCGCGGGATGCCGAAGAGCACCTGGCGGGGTATGGAAACAAAACCGATAACAAACAAATAAAAACAACAGGAGGAAAGATTATGACACCAGTAAGAAGAAACTCAGGATGGCTGCCGGACGTATTCAACGACTTTTTCGAGCCGGGATTCATGCCGAAGGCAAACACGACGGCACCGGCAATCAACGTGATGGAATCAGACAAGGGCTATACCGTGGAGCTGGCCGCTCCCGGAATGAAGAAGGAGGACTTCTGCGTGCACATCAACGACGACGGTAACCTCATCGTGAAGATGGAGAACAAGCAGGAGACAAAGGAGGAAAACAAGAGTATGCGCTACCTGCGCCGTGAGTTCTCATACTCTAAGTTCGAGCAGACGCTCATCCTGCCGGACGACGTGGACAAGGAGAAGATTGCCGCACGGGTTGAGAACGGCGTACTGACCGTAGAGCTCCCGAAGGTTGTGGAGACCAAGGTGAAGGTGGCACGACAGATTGAAATAGGATAGCCGGACAGCCGCCGGCACGGCATCAGGCCGATAAAGAAGACGCAGGGACACAGGGCCGGCATCGCAGCCACCGTGTCCCTGCGTCTTTTTTTTGTGCCGCGGTCAACGCTCCTGCCCGTTCTTGCCGGTCACATAGTCGTTCGGCGTCATGCCCGTGAACTTCTTGAAGGCCCTGTAGAACGATGCCTTCGACTTGAATCCGCACTTCTCCGCCAGCGTCACCAGCGTGTATCTCGTGTGCAGTCTGTTCTCCACCGACTGCTTGAACTTCTCCACCCGGTATCTGTTTATATAGTCGTAATAGCCCATCTTGATGTAATGGGTGAACACGGCAGAAAGCACATACGTCGACATGTGGAGGGCAGAAGCCACGTCAGACTGCTTCAGTTCCGTGTCGAGATATGCCTCATGCGTCTCCATATATGCGTTGAGCCTGTCTATTATCGCGGCGGCCTCAGCCTCGGTCAGCTTCACGTATGCCGCGGCGGTGCCTGCCTGCGCTTCGTCGGCCTGCCGCTCCCCTGCTCCTTCATCAGCCGTGGCGGTGCCCTCGCCGCCTTTCTCCTCGTCCGATTCCGCCTTCTTCCTCTTCTTCATATATACGGCGATAAGGCATAATGCCAACAGACATATGGCACCGGCCGTGTAAGCAGCCCATCCGCTGCCCGCCTCAATCTCTATTCCGACGCTGTCAAGCGTGCCGTCGTTCATGGTCTTGCGTATCTTGAACCTGTATTTCCCCGGTTTAAGGCCATAGTATGAAATACTTTCAGTATCGCGCTTCTGAATCCACGCTGTGTCCTTACCTTCCAGCATATATTCGAACGCACCCGCGTTCAGTCCCTCGTAACCGAGCGATGTGAAGAAGAACGACACGTTGTTTTCGTCGCTGCCCAGCCTCAGCACGCCGCCGGCAGCACGCCATCCGTAGTCGTCGGCGGCCTTACTGCCGTTTACCGTTATCTCTGTCAGCCTCACCGGCGATGGCTTCAGCCTCACATCGGGGTCTATCCTGTATAGTCCTTTTGACGTGCACATCCATACGATGCCGTCCTCATCGCGGCGCATGGGGCTTCCAGGCGTCACCGACACCTGCGGCAGTCCGTCCGTAGGAGTGCACAGGGTGGCCCTCTCGAGCCTCTCGTCGATGCGCATCACGCCGTCGTAGTTTCCCATCCAGTAGTTTCCCTGCCTGTCCTGCACTATGTTGTGCACTGCCACTGGCAGCGGCGTGCCGACGCTTTTCATGTCCTTATCCGCCACGTAAAGCCTGTTTTCCATTGTGCAGAAAAACATCGTACCGTCCCGGCCTTCGTATACCGTGCGCATCGGTATGCCGCGCACAGCCGCCGGCACGCCCTTGCGTGTGCACCGCCCCGTCTTCCTGTCGAATATGGCGACTCCCTTGTCTGTTGCCAGCCACAGCCGTCCCTTCGAGTCTTTCATCACCCCGAACACGAGGCTGCCCGGTATTCCGGCGTTAGCCACGTTGTATTCCTTCACCGTACCGTCGTGCCTGCCGTAACGGTAGAGTCCGTCTGACGTTGCCAGCCATATCCGGTCTCCGTCGTCGATGATGCAGAATATGTCGTTCGATGTGAGTGTCTCCGTTAGCCCGTTTGCCCGGAACGTCCCCTTGTCCGGGTCATACAGCGCCACGCCGCCATTACACGTTCCTATAAGTATCTCCTTCCCGAGCCTGTGCATGGAGAATATGATGTTAGAGCGCAGCATGCCGCTCTTTTCCGAGCGGCTGTCCACATAGTGCGTGTCTCCGGTACGGTTGTCTACGGAGTAGAATCCCTCGCGCGTGCCTATCAGCGTATGGTCTCCCGTGTTGATGCTGCTGCGCACTACCATCTCTCCGAGGTCGTATCTTCCTTTCTGATAGAGGCTTATCATGCTGCTCCTCTTCCGGAGGATGTTCAGTCCGAGATAGAATTCCGTGCCGCACCAGACATTTCCGTCGGATATCAGCACTGATGAGATGTTGTTCGAGAGCAGTCCTGCCTTAGGGTCCGACGGATTGAATACCGCCGTATATAGCGGCCGGCGGCATTCCATGTCCAGCATATACAGTCCGCCGCCATGCGTCGCCACGGCCACCATGCCGTTCCCGGCTGCAATGTCCTGCACAGCGAACCTGTTGCCGGCATACGATGCTTCCGGCCTGCGTCCCTTTATTCCGAACCTGTGCACCGCGCCTTTTCCGGTGCCGATGAATATGCATCCCCCTGATGCGGCCATGCACCTGAACTTGTCTCCCGCCGCAGCCATGTAAGTCTTTGCCGCTCCCGACTCCGGATCACACAGCTGAAGGCCGTTCGGCATGAGCGTCCACACCTCATGACGGCTTTCCACGTATATGTCGAGCACGGTGTTGCCCTCGTCCTGCGATTTCTTGTTCAGGCTGACGCGTCTCACGCGTCCGCCGCTCATCATATACAGCCCGTTGGCCGTACCTATGGTGAGCCGTTCCCCTTCGCCACCCGCAAGGGCCAGCACGGGAAAGTTTATCTCGTCCGGGAAGCACCTTTCTGCCTCGCCTGTCTTGTGGTTCAGCCGCCATAGGCCCTGCTCCGTACCAATCCAGAACGTGTCCTTGCCGCCCTCCATGATGGCGTTCACCAAAAACGGCGACGGCGTCACGCCTTCCATCTGCCCCATCGTATACACCAGTGTGCCGTAGCCGTCTATGCGTTCTACGGTACTTCCCGTGCCGACCCAGATGAATCCGCGCGAGTCTTTGTACACCGTGTTTATGTGGTTGTCACGGAAAAAGGCTGTGGTGGTGTTGCCCATGGCCGCTATCTCATATTCCGACATGTCGCCGGCATAAAGCCTGGCCGTGCCGGAGAGAAGCATAACATATATGATTATACACAGGCGGTGCAGCATGGATATCTTATTTTAGTGCAAATATAATGATTTTCTGTAAGAAAAATGCAATTGTCCGCATTAAATTGCATAAATGAAAATGTGCTGACGCCGGTCCGGCCGGCATTTCACGGTCCGGCCGCTGTAATGTGTTTTTTCTGTTAATCCTGAACAATCTTTTTCCCTTAACAGGCCTAAAGACTATTAACTAATCAAATTCCATAAAATACTACTGCTGTTGATAAATAAGTAAAGATATGTCATTATATACTTGCTGTTTCTATAGTAAAATACGGATGACGGTCCGTTTTCACCTAAACGGACTGCAAAAAATATGAGAAAAAGATGTATGGAGATGGCGGCGGAGATGTAAGCAGGTGGTTGTGGAAATGTTACGTGCCACACGTAACGGTGTTACCTGCCGCAAGTGACGGTGTGACGCGTGGCACGTAACAGTGTTACCTGCGGCAGGTGACGATGCTACATGCCGCAGGTAACGACGCAGCGGCTTACCGTGCGGCGATGCACTCCACCTCCACGAGCACGCCTTTGGGCAGTGCCTTCACGGCCACGGCCGAGCGGGCGGGATACGGCTCGCTGAAGAATGTGGCGTAAACCTCGTTCATGGCGGCGAAGTCGCCCATGTCTGCCATGAACACCGTTGTCTTTACGACGTTTGCAAGGCTCAGTCCGGCAGCCTCCATGATTGCCGATGCGTTGGTGAGCGCCTGGCGTGTCTGCTCCTTGATGCCGCCTTCCACCACTTCGCCGGTGGCGGGGTTGAGGGGTATCTGACCAGATGCGAACACCATTCCGTTCACTTCGATGGCCTGGCTGTACGGACCTATGGCTGCGGGAGCCTTCTCTGTGTGTAATGCTTTCATAATTACTGTGTCTTTAAAATGTTATTGTTTACCGTTGTTCTTTTCGTTATGCAAAAGTAATCCTTTATTCCCTTACGGGCAAGCATTATCCTGGTTTTCTTCATCCGTGAAGTTCAGGATTGTAAACAGCGCCCGCAATATACCATCAAGAAAAGCCAAAGTCCCCGGAGCCTTACTCCGGGGACTTACCTTGTAGTCGATAGGGGAATCGAACCCCTATGCCAAGATTGAGAATCTTGTATCCTAACCATTAGATGAATCGACCGTAATCTGTCGTCTTCTGCCTGCCTGTCGCAGGCTGCGGACGGCATTTCTCTCAAATGCGGTGCAAAGGTAAGCATTTTATTTTAAATCCCGCAACTTTTGGGGAAGTAATTGAAGAAAAAGTGTAAAAAAGGCTAATATAGGGAGAAAAAGAGTAATTTTGCACCATGATAATGATTATTACCGTACTTATTTACTTCGCGGTTCTCTTCGTTCTGAGCAGGGTCACAGGCCGCGGAGCCACCAACGAGTCTTTCTACCGCGGCGGACGGCGCTCTCCGTGGTACATGGTGGCCTTCGGGATGGTGGGCGCCTCGGTCAGCGGGGTGTCCTTCGTGTCGGTGCCGGGCATGGTTACGGCCACGGACATGACCTACCTCCAGACCTGCCTCGGCTTCATTCCCGGCTACTTTGCCGTGGCCTTCATACTGCTCCCGCTCTACTACAGCCGCAACCTCACGTCGATATACACCTATCTGGGCGACCGCATCGGCGACCGCGCCTACCGCACGGGGGCGTGGTTCTTCCTGCTGACGAAGATGGCCATGGCCGCCGTGCGCTTCGGCGTGGTGTGCATGATTCTGCAGCGCTTCGTCCTTGCCGGCACGGGAGTGCCCTTCGGCCTCACAGTGACGGTCATGGTGGCCCTGATATGGCTGTACACCCACCGCGGCGGGATAAGGACGCTCGTATGGACGGACACCTTCCAGACGGCTTGCCTGCTGACGGCCGTCGTACTGATAACCGCCAATGCCGCGGACGCTCTCGGATTAGATGCGGCCGAAGCGGTGCAGACGGTGGCGGAAAGTCCGATGAGCCGCATCTTCGTCTTCGACGACTGGATGTCGCGGCAGAACTTCTGGAAGCAGTTTCTGAGCGGCATCTTCATCGTGATAGTAATGACAGGACTCGACCAGGACATGATGCAGAAGAACCTTACATGCAATACTCTGCGCGAGGCGCAGAAGGACATGTGCACTTACGGCTTCGCCTTCGTGCCGGTAAACCTGCTCTTCCTCTCGCTCGGCGTGCTGCTCGTGCTCCTTGCCGGACAGCAGGGTACGGCCCTGCCGGAGGCCGCCGACGACATCCTGCCGATGTTCGCGGCCACGGGACGCATGGGCACGGCGGTCGTGGTGCTCTTCACCGTGGGCATCGTGGCGGCATCGTTCAGCAGCGCCGACTCGGCCCTCACGTCGCTCACCACGAGCTACTGCGTCGACATACGCCGCCGCGAGGGAGACGAAGGCCTGCGCCGCAGGGTGCACCTGACGATGTGCGCTGTCTTCGCGGCGTTCATCCTGCTCTTCACCGCGGTGAACTCAACGAGCGTGATAGACGCCATCTACATCATCTGCTCCTACAGCTACGGACCGCTGCTGGGCGTGTTCGCATTCGGACTGCTGACGCGACGCCGCGCCTGCGACGCATGGGTGCCCTATGTGGCGGTGGCCTCGCCGGTGGCATGCTTCATCATCGACAGGGCGGTGGGCTCACTGACGGGCTACACCTTCGGCTACGAACTGCTGATGCTGAACGGACTCATCACCTTCGCGGGCCTGTACCTGTCGGGTATTTACAATAAGGAAAAGGGGTAAAGACCTCGGTATTGGAAGATAAAGACCAAAATACTTAAATATGAAGACCATAATATTGGATTTCGACGGGACGATGGGCGACACCAACAGCCTCATCGTCAAGACCATGCAGCAGACGATAGAACGCCTCGGACTGCCGCCGCGCACCGACGGTGAGTGTGCCGCCATGATAGGACTGCCGCTGAAGCGCACGTTCACGGAACTCATACCTATGGACGACGCCATGGGACGGAGCTGCGAGGAGACGTACACGGAGCTGTTCAACGAGAACAACATCCCCGGAGCCGTGCCCCTCTTTCCGCACGTGAAGGAGACGCTGCATGAGCTGCACGCACGCGGACTGACCCTCACCATAGCGAGCAGCCGCGGCCGCGACTCGCTCACGGACTTCGTGACGACAATGGGACTAAGCCCCTACATATCTTATATAGTGTCTGCCTGGGACGTCACCGAGGCCAAACCGGCACCCGAGATGGTGGTCAAGACCCTCGGACACGTGGGGTGCAGCGCCGCGGAGGCACTCGTGGTGGGCGACACCGTGTTCGACATAGACATGGGAAGGAACGCCGGGACACGCACCTGCGCCGTCACCTACGGCAACGGCAAGCGCGAAGACTTCGGTCGGGCAGACTATATCATCGACGATTTTGCGAAACTTCTGGAGATTGTAAGCCCAGTTTGAACTCAAAAAAAGCCCAGCCTGAACTCATCTAAGTGGAGGCGCCAGTAGGGACATAGCTTGCCTATGTCCTTATCCTGCAAAGGCATTCCCCTACCCCTTGCCATGAGGACATAGACAAGCTATGTCCCTACTGGTGCAGGACCAGTCCATATCTGGCACTTATTAATGCTTGCCCAGCCCTCAAAAACACTTAGCCCAGCTATCAAAGACACTTTTGACAGCTCTCAAAAACACATTTGAAAGCTGTCAGAATACAACAACGGGTTGCCCGACGCATCGTCGCGGACAACCCGTTACACCTTCAAAACGGCCTCGCCGCACCTTCATAGCGGCTCCATCATATCTTCGGGTCATAACCGCTCCACAGTCGGGAGCGTCCCCATTCATAGCATTACTGCACCACCTTCTTCATGTTGAGGCTGCTGATCTTGCCCTCGGGCGACACCACGGCCTCGACCTTATAGGTGATAAACTTGTCCTTGGACTCGTCGGTGCGGTCTATCCGGTTGTCGACGGAGAAGGATACGGCATACTCGAAGTCGCCGCTCTCGGTCTTGTTCTTCACTATCTTCCAGTCGTTGTTGAGACGGAAAGTCATGCCCGCGATGTCCTCGTCGGCGTGCAGCTTGTGCATGTAGGCGATGACGTCGCTCTTGGTGGCGTTCGCCCGGTGCAGGAAACTCGTCATCACGGCATCCACTCCGGCCGTGAGTCCGTTCTCGTCGGCCTCTGCCAGCGCATTGAAATATGTGGTGAAGAGTGCGCTGATGCGCTGCCTGTCGGCATCGCCGACCTTCATTGCCTCCAGCTTCTCCGACTTGTCGCGGGCCTCGTCGACATACATTCCGTCGGCATGGGCATCCACGTATGCCTGATAGGCTTCGGGCGTGTCGGCCGTCGAGGCGGCAATCCAGTCGAGGGAGTCTATCTTTATCTTTGCCTCTTGTATGTGCATACTGCCGGGATGTAGCCTTACGTAACGCTCGAGAGCCGTCTTCGACCCGCTCACCACGGCGTCGTTCCACTCGAGGTCGGTCTGCTTGAGGCGTTCAAGATGAGCCGCAATGGAGTCGCGGTGCTCCGCGGGGGCGTCTGCATACATGTCGAGATAGTTCTGAAGCACGGCCGGCTCCTCGCTGAGCATGGCGTTGTCATAGGCATCCTGCTCGTTGCGCTGCTGCACATTCATGTAGAAATACAGTCCCACAAACACGGCGATGAGCACCAGCACGAAAGACACCGCCACCACGGTATAGGTCTTCTTGCCCGACGGCGCCTTGCCACCGCCGCCGGTTCCGCCGGCAGAAGGATTTTCTTCCGGCTGCGGCGCATGCGCCTGCACGATGCGCGGTGCACTGCCTTCGGCTGCCGCTCCGGGTGCTGTCACATGCAGCGGATGGTGGCATCCGGGACATACATCAAGATTGTTGAACACTATTTCGCCGCACTCGGGACACCGGACCACCTTTCCGGCTATCTCTATGCCGCAACTGGGGCACGTCTTGGCCTGGTCACTGACCTGATGGCCGCACTCCGGACATTTTATTATTGCCATATCGTTATTGATTTTGTTTTTCCGTATCCTTGGTATTCTTGTGTATGAACCGTATCTCGCGCAGGCCGTGGCGGCCCATGAAGCGGCTCTTGTCCACATATCCGTTCACACCGTTGATGCGCCCCTTGCCCGTATACTGCCACATGGCGAAGTCGCGCCCGTCGGCCAGTTCAGGCTCACGGTCGGTATACTGGGCCACCATGAGCTGGTAGTCGTCGACCTTTCCGAGGAGGTGCTTGTTGTAAAAGTTGGTATACGTGTAGAGCAGGGGCTTCTGATGGTAAGCCTCCTCCACGAGGGTGAGGAACTTGAAGAGCGAGTCGCAGAACTCTTCGGTGCTGTATCCGCCCGCCGACTCGATGTCTATCATCGGTATGAGGTCCTGCTCTCCGGGCCTGCACTGAGTCTTGAAGTTCTCCAGCTGCCTGGCCTGCTCGGTCTTGGGGCGGTAGAAATGGTAGCTGCCGACCTTGAGGCCGTATCTGTGAGCGAGCTCTATGTTGCGCTCATACCTGTCGTCAATCCTATCGCCGCCTTCGGTAGCCTTCAGGTATACGTAGGCCATCTTGGTGTTCTCGCCCACCGTCTCCCAGAACACCTCCCCCTGATAGTGGCTCAGGTCTATACCGTGAACATGCGTGCAAGTATCTTCACACTGCTCATAAAAGTCTTGGCTCCGGGCGCATAAGGATATTAAGAGCAGCGATATTATCGTCAAATATTTCATTGTATGAAAGCAAAATTAGAATGCAAAGATACTAACTATTGATAAAATAAATGTAACTTTGCCGGAAAATATTGAGATATGAGGCATTTATTGACCATGATTTGCGCCGCCGTGATGCTCGCGGCATGCAGCAGCGACGATGGCGGCGACGGCGGCGGCACGGCTCCGGAGAAGGCCAGACGCACCGTGATGGTATACATGGCGGCGGAGAACAACCTGACCGGATTCACGGATTCAGACATAAACGAGATGATACGCGGCTCGCAGAGCCTGCCAGCCGACGTGAACCTGATAGTGTTCACTGACGCGACGGGACGCGACGGCCACCCGCAGATAAGGAAGATTGCCGGAGGCAAGGCTACGCCCGACACGGGATACAACACCGGTAAGGACGACTTCTACTCCTCTGACCCGCAACGGATGCAGGAGGCGCTCAGCTACATGATGGCCAGATATCCGGCCGGCGACTACGGTCTCGTGCTGTGGGGACATGCCGGCGGATGGCTCATAGAGCGCGACTCCATCAGCGGCAGCAAGCCTCACAGGGCATACGGATATGACGACGGCACGGACACGCCGGGCTGCAGCGGACGCAAATGGATGAACATACCGACGCTGGCAAAGGTTCTTGAGGGACTGCCGGAACGGCTGAGCTTCATCTTTGCCGACTGCTGCAACTTCCAGTGCGCCGAGGTGGCATACGAACTGCGCGGCGCGGCAGACTACATAATAGGCTCGCCGGCAGAGATTCCAGGTATCGGAGCTCCGTACGACAAAATCGTTCCTCTGCTGGCAGACACGTCGGAAGAGTTCTACAAACCGGTCGTCGACGCATATTTCAGCCAGATATGGTACGGATACAGCGTGCCGCTGTCTGTCATCAAGACGGCCGAGATGGAGAACCTGGCCGCAGCCACACGCGCCATAATGCCAGCACTGGCTGATGCCGGTCCCGTCTGCATGGAAGACAGTACGTACTACTATCTCGGGCTGAGGGTGCCGCCGGGATGGCTCAGGGTGATGCCGGACATCAACGACGTGATGCGCCAGAACCTGAAAGACAGCAGGGCATACGCAGAGTGGAAAGCCCAGCTGGACAGGACCGTTGTATACGGCAGGTGGACGGGACAGTGGATAACGAGCAACCTGCTCGAATGCGAATATGGAGCAGGAGCATACCATACTGTATTCGGCGATGATGCGGCACGGTACGGCGGCATGAGCATGTTTTTCCCGCAAAGGGAATTTGACTATTTCAACACGGCATACGACTACAACAGAACGATAAGCAGGATGCAATGGTACTACGCCGCCGGTGTAGACTATTATTATAATAATGTGATAAAAGAAGTGCAGTGAATCCGGTTTGCAGATTTATTTAGTACCTTTGCATGGCAGTTATTATGAATAATATTTGCTATCTTTGCATCCATAAATACAAAATACATACATAGGAATCATTATGGTAGAGAAGAATTGCAGCGAGAACGAAGAGAAAAAGAGTCTCAGCTTCGTTGAACAGATGGTAGAAAGCGACCTTGCCGAAGGAAAGAACGGAGGCAGGATACAGACCCGCTTCCCGCCTGAGCCGAACGGATATATCCACATCGGGCACGCCAAGGCCATCTGCATGGACTTCGGCGTGGCAGAGAACTACGGCGGAATATGCAATCTCCGCTTTGACGACACCAACCCATCGAAAGAAGACACCGAATATGTAGAGTCCATACTGAACGACATCAAGTGGCTCGGATTCAAGTGGGGCAACGTTTACTACGCATCCGACTACTTCCAGCAGCTATGGGATTTCGCGGTGTGGATGATAAAGAACGGTCTCGCCTACGTCGACGAGCAGACCTCAGAGCAGATTGCCGAGCAGAAAGGCACGCCGACAACGCCGGGCAAGGCCAGCCCGTTCCGCGACCGTCCGGTGGAGGAGAGCCTCGAGCTATTCCACAAGATGAACACCCCAGAAGCCGTTGAGGGCTCGATGGTGCTGAGGGCCAAGATGGACATGGCCAACCCGAACATGCACTTCCGCGACCCGGTGATCTACCGCATAATACACACGCCGCACCACCGCACCGGCACGGCATGGCACGCCTACCCGATGTATGACTTCGCACACGGACAGAGCGACTACTTCGAGGGCGTGACGCACTCCATCTGCACGCTCGAGTTCGTGCCCCACCGCCCGCTCTACGACAAGCTCGTGGACCTGCTGAAGGAATCAAAGGGCGAGACAGAGAACATCGCCGACAACAGGCCGAGGCAGATCGAGTTCAACCGCCTGAACATCACATACACCGTGATGAGCAAGCGCAAGCTGCACACCCTCGTCGACGAGCACCTCGTGAACGGATGGGACGACCCGCGCATGCCCACTATATGCGGCATGAGACGCAGGGGATACTCGGCCCAGAGCATCCGCAACTTCATACGCTCGATAGGCTACACCAAGTTCGACGCACTGAACGACTACGCCCTGCTCGAGGCCGCCGTACGCGACGACCTGAACAAGAGGGCATGCCGCGTATCTGCCGTGCTGAACCCCGTGAAGCTGATAATCACCAACTACCCCGAGGACATGACCGAGGAGATGGAGGCGGTGAACAACCCGGAGAACGAAGCCGACGGCACGCACACCATAACATTCAGCCGCGAGCTGTGGATTGAGCGCGAAGACTTCATGGAAGACGCTCCCAAAAAGTTCTTCAGAATGACCCCCGGCAAAGAGGTGCGCCTGAAGAACGCATATATAATAATGTGTACGGGATGCAAGAAGAACGCCGACGGAGAAATCGAGGAGATATACGCAGAGTATGACCCGCAGAGCAAGAGCGGCATGGACGGAGCCAACCGTAAGGTGAAGGGCACGCTGCACTGGCTCAGCACGGCACACAGCCTGCCGGCAGAGGTGAGACTCTACGACCGGCTGTTCAGCGTGGAGAACCCCGGCGCAGACGAACGCGACTTCCGCGAGCTGCTCAACCCCGACTCGCTGAAGGTGCTGACAAACTGCTATGTAGAGAAGTATGTGCGCGAGAAGGCGGCCGGAGACTTCCTCCAGTTCCAACGCATCGGCTATTTCACCATCGATCCGGACACGACCGCGGAGCGGCTGGTATTCAACCGCACCGTCGGCCTCAAGGACACGTGGGCTAAGATCAACAAGTAAGCATGCAGATAGACGACGAGTATTTCGACAGTAAGGAGTTCCGGGACATACTGGCTTCGTACGAGGAATCGGCCGAATCGGGCATACCCATGTTCATGGACGTGGACGATATGGTTGACATCGCCGACTATTACAACTACAAAGGCAAGAGAGACATGGCCCGGGATATAATCGAGCAGGCGCTCGAACTGTATCCCGAGGCCACCTCACCGCTCGTATTCAAGGCCGGCGAGGCACTGAGAGACGGCGACATAGCCAAAGCCAAGGAGCTGGCGGAAAAGGTGACGGACAGGGACGACCCGGACTTCAGATACCTTGAAGCCGAGATACTCATTGCCGAGAACAAGCTTGACGAGGCAGAGAGATACCTGCTCGACTACTACTCGACCATCAGTGCGGAGGAACACGACGACTTCGTGCTCGACGTAGCCAACCTATATGTTGACTACGGAGTTAACGACAAGGCGTACAGATGGATTGTCAAGGCCGAAAACCCCGGCAATCCGGACTACAAGGAACTGATGGCAAGGACGCTGTTCGGCATGGGAAAGTTTGACGACAGCGCACGCATCTTCAACGAACTGATTGACGAGAACCCGTTTTCAAAAAACTACTGGAACGCACTCGCCAGCGCACAGTTCATGAACGAGAAGTTCGACGACTCGATAACCAGCAGCGAATATGCCATAGCCATCGACCCGAAAGACCCCGACGGACTGCTCGCAAAGGCCAACGCACTTTACAGGCTCGGAAAATACGAGGAGGCGCTGGACTACTATGCGAGATATTCGGACATCGTTCCGGATGATGAATTCGGCCTGCTGAGCCAGGGGACGTGCCTCACGTACCTGTCGCAGCACGACAAGGCGATAGAGAAGCTGCGCCGGGCAGAGGAGGTCGCCCCACCCGACTCGTCGTTCCTGCTCCCCATATATCAGGAGCTTGCTTTCGCATACAGTGCCAAGAAGATGGTCAGGGAGTCCATGGCATATCTCGACAAGACAGCCGGCATCGAATGCGACAGGGCCGACGTCGACGTGCTGCGCGGCCACATACTCCTCGAAAACGGGTTTATCGAAGAGGCGGAGCAGGTGTTCAGGCAGACGATAGCCGAGGCGCAGAACGCTCCCGACATCATACTGAGGGTGACGGTATCGCTCTATGACAACAAATTCCTCGACGCGGCATACCGCATGTTCAAGAAGTTATTTGCCCTCACGGAGGGTAACTACGACAAGGGCTACTCCTACATGGCGCTCTGCTGCTGGGATCTGAAGAAGACAGACGAGTTCATCCATTATCTCACAATAGCCGTGAAACGCAATCCGCAGGAAGCAAAGGTTGTGCTCGACGGACTGTTTCCCAAGGAAATGGAAGTGAAGGATTACCTGAATTACATGATTAATAAACTTAAACCGTAAAGTAACGTGAACATTATCTCAACATTGTTAGACAATCTGAACTACGGGACTATTCTATTCCTGATGTTCATTGAAAGCAGTGCTATCCCTTTCCCGTCGGAGGTCGTCGTGGCCCCTGCGGCATACCATGCCGCCGCCGGAGAACTGAACATATTTCTCGTGGTGCTCTTCGCCACCATCGGAGCCGACCTCGGCGCCACGGCGAACTATGCGGCGGCATACTATCTCGGACGCCCGATAATCTACCGCTTCGTCAACAGCAGATGGGGCAGGATGTGCCTGCTGAACCAGGAAAAGGTGGAGAAGAGCGAACGGTACTTCGCCGACCACGGTACGATTGCCACACTGACGGGACGTCTGCTCCCCGTGATACGCCAACTGATATCCATTCCGGCCGGACTGGCCAAGATGAACTACTGGAAATTCATCCTCTACACGACCATAGGAGCGGGCTGCTGGAACTGCATCCTCGCCGCACTCGGATGGTATCTGCACTCAATCGTGCCGGAAGACAAGCTCAACGAGAGCATCTCTGAATATAACGGACAGATTCAACTATTCTTCGTTGCGGCGGCGGCACTTGCCGCAGGCTACCTCATCGTGAGGAGAATCATAAAGAAACGCAACGGCTCAGACAAACAATAAAATCACAAGAAAGCCCTATGGCAAAATCAAGCAACCACTTAGTAATAATGGCGGGAGGCGTCGGAAGCCGCTTCTGGCCCATGAGCACATCGGAGAACCCAAAGCAGTTCATCGACGTTCTCGGTGTAGGCAAGTCACTGCTGCAACTCACCATCGACAGGTTCAAGACCATCTGCCCAATCGAAAACGTATGGGTGGTGACTAACAAGAACTATGCCGGCATCGTGAAGGAACAGCTGCCGGACATACCCGAGGGCAACATCCTCTGCGAACCGTGCCGCAGGAACACCGCGCCGTGCATCGCATACGTGAGCTGGAAGATAAAGTCGAGAGACCCGAAGGCAAACATCGTCATCTCTCCGAGCGACCACATAGTGACGGACACGGCCGAATTTGCCCGCATCGTGTCGGCCTGCATGAAGTTCACAAGCGAGACCGACTCCATCGTGACATTAGGAATAAAACCCTCGCGGCCGGAGACCGGATACGGATATATACAGGCAGATCTGTCGACCAGCTCTCTGAGAAACAAAGAGATATACCGCGTAGACTCGTTCCGGGAAAAGCCCGACATCGAGACGGCCAAGCAGTATATACAGAAGAAGAACTACTACTGGAACGCAGGAATATTCATCTGGAACGTGAACACCATCGTAAACGCGTTCAGAGTATACCAGCCCACAATGTCAAAGATATTCGAATCGCTCATGCCCGTATACGGCACTGACCGCGAGCAGGAAGAGATAGACCGCCTCTTCCCCGAGTGCGAGAACATCTCGGTGGACTACGCGATAATGGAAAAGGCAGAGGAGATATTCGTATGCCCGTCCGACTTCGGCTGGAGCGACCTCGGAACATGGGGCTCACTGCTCGCCCAGACCAGGAAAGACCTCTACGGAAACAGCTGCATCGGCAACGACATCAACCTGTTCGAGACGCACAACTGCATGATTCACACCACTCAGGAGAAGAAGGTGGTCATCCAGGGACTCGACGGTTACATCGTGGCCGAGAACAACGACACTCTGCTCATCTGCAAGCTGTCGGAAGAACAGCGCATAAAACAATTCTCCGGACAAGACTGACAGATACATATTGAATAACAGGGACAAAGAAAACCAAAAATAATAGTAATGGAAAGAAAAGTAGCTTTAATCACCGGCGTGACAGGACAGGACGGCTCTTACCTGTCAGAATTCCTCATAGAGAAGGGATATGACGTGCACGGTATCATACGACGCAGTTCAGTAGACTACAGAGAGCGCATCGCACACCTTGAAGGACACCCGCAGTTTCACCTGCACTATGCAGACATGAGCGACTCCATGTCGCTCGTGAAGGTTGTCGGTGCGGTGCAGCCGACAGAGATATACAACCTCGCTGCACAGAGCCACGTGCAGGTATCGTTCGACTCTCCCGAGTTCACGGCCGACGTAGACGCCACCGGAGTGCTGCGCGTGCTTGAGGCAGTGCGTGCCAACCACCTTGAGAAGACATGCCGCATATACCAGGCTTCCACCTCAGAGCTTTACGGAAAGGTGGAGGAAGTGCCGCAGAACGAGAAGACACCGTTCCACCCCTACTCCCCATACGCCGTGGCAAAGCTGTACGGTTTCTGGATCGTGAAAGAGTACCGCGAGGCATACGATATGTTGTGCTGCTCGGGAATACTGTTGCGCCGCGAGTCAGAGCGCCGCGGAGAGACCTTCGTGACGAGAAAGATAACGCTCGCCGCAGCCCGCATTGCACAGGGCAAGCAGGACAAGCTGTACCTCGGCAACCTGTCGTCGCTGCGCGACTGGGGATACGCCAAGGACTATGTGGAGTGCATGTGGCTCATCCTCCAGCACGACAAACCCGAAGACTTCGTCATCGCCACCGGCGTGCAGCACTCCGTGCGCGAGTTCTGCGAGTATGCGTTCAGGGCCGCAGGCATCGAGGTTGAGTTCAAGGGAGAGGGCATGGACGAGAAGGGTTACGACAAGAAGACCGGCAAGTGCATCATCGAGGTGTCGCCCGACTTCTACCGTCCGACAGACGTCGTAAACCTCTGGGGCGACCCGACGAAGGCCAAGAAGGAACTGGGCTGGAACCCGCAGAAGACCACCTTCGAAGAGCTGGTCAGCATAATGGTGAAGCACGACATGCAGAAAGTGGCCGCAGACCACGTGGCAAGCGTGATGAGGACAAACCTCGCAGAATATCTCGAGAAAGGACTCGTGAAATAACAAGGGCCGGACAATATATATTATATAATGTTAGACAAGAACAGCAAGATATATATCGCGGGACACCACGGCCTCGTGGGCTCCGCGATATGGAACAACCTGAAGGCAAGGGGATACGACAACCTCGTGGGACGGTCGCACAGAGAGCTCGACCTCACCGACCAGCAGGCCGTAAAGGCATTCTTCGACGAGGAGCGCCCCGATGCCGTGGTGCTCGCGGCGGCGTTCGTCGGCGGCATCATGGCCAACTCACTGTACCGCGCCGACTTCATCATGCAGAACATGATGATGCAGTGCAACGTCATCGGCAATGCCTATTCGCACGGCGTGAAGAAGCTACTCTTCCTCGGGTCGACGTGCATATACCCCAAGAACGCGCCACAGCCTATGAAGGAGGACGCGCTGCTGACCTCGCCGTTAGAATACAGCAACGAGGAATATGCCATCGCAAAGATTGCCGGACTGAAGATGTGCGAGAGCTATAACCTGCAATACGGAACGAACTACATAGCCGTGATGCCGACAAACCTCTACGGACCGAACGACAACTTCCACCTCGAGAACAGCCACGTGATGCCGGCAATGATGCGGAAGATATATCTCGCAAAGCTGCTGCACGACGGAAACTGGGACGACATACGCACCGACATGGACCGGAGACCGGTCGAGAGCGTCACGGGAAGCAACAGCAAGGAAGAGATAACGGCCGTGCTGGCCAAATACGGCATCGGCGACAACAAGGTGACGCTATGGGGAACGGGCACTCCGCTGCGCGAGTTCCTATGGAGCGAAGACATGGCCGACGCCAGCGTGCACGTGCTGCTGAACGTCGACTTCAAGGACATCATCGGCATTGAGAAATACTCTTCCGTGTTCTACGGCGCCACGACAGACGGCGACGTAGACCGCAACAACAGCGACGGACGCGGCGGTGCCATCCCGTCGCTGGGCGAGATACGCAACTGCCACATCAACGTGGGCACCGGCAAGGAACTCACCATACGCGAGCTGGCCGGCCTCGTGGTCAAGACCGTAGGCTTCTCGGGGACGGTGGAGTTCGACACGTCGAAGCCCGACGGAACACCGCGCAAGCTCATCGACGTGGAAAAACTGCACTCGCTGGGCTGGACGCATAAGGTCGAGATAGAGGACGGAGTGCAGAAACTCTTTGACTGGTACAAGGAGAGCCTGCGCTGAAACAGCAAATAGAGGCCCCTCCTGACCTCCCCAAAGGGGCGGAAAACCGTTTTCCGCATGGCTTTCCTCCCCTTTGGGGAGGTCAGGAGGGGCCTCTATTATAATTACACCCCCACACCAATGGCCTCAACATCTTCGAGATATAACGACTACGGCACGTGGATACGCACCAGGTTCCCATTCAGGGTGCAGAAGATATCCATCGACGCCGGCTTCTCATGCCCCAACAGGGACGGGCGCATCGGCCGTGGCGGTTGCATATTCTGCGACAACCGCACGTTCAACCCGTCGTACTGCGACAGCCGCCGCTCCATCCGCGAGCAGCTCGAAGAGGGTAAGCGCTTCTTCAGCCGCAAGTATCCTGACATGAAATACCTCGCATACTTCCAGGCATACACAAACACATACGCCCCCGTGGAGAAGCTGAAGGCCATGTATGAGGAGGCGCTCGGCACGGAAGATGTCGTCGGAATCGTCATCGGCACGCGCCCCGACTGCGTGTCGGCAGAGTTGCTCGGATATCTTGAGCAGCTGGCCCGGCAGACATTCCTCATCGTAGAGTACGGCATAGAGTCGGCAAACGACGGCACGCTGCGGCGGATAAACCGCGGGCACGACTTCGCCTGCGCACAGAGGGCGATAAGGGATACGGCAGAGAGAGGCATCACCACCGGCGGACACGTCATCATAGGACTGCCCGGAGAGGATGCCGAAGAGTCGCTGAGGCAGGCCGCAGACATATCTGCACTGCGCCTCGACATACTGAAAATACACCAGATGCAGATAATAAAAGGCACGAGACTGAACGAAATATATGCCAGGGAGCCTTTCCGCCTGTACACCGCAGAAGAGTATATCCGCCTCATAGCCGGCTATATAAGGCGGCTCAGGAAAGACCTCGTGATAGAACGGTTCGTCTCGCAGTCGCCGAAAGAGCTCCTGACGGCTCCCCTTTGGGGACTGAAAAACTATGAATTCACCAATCTTCTGAACAATTACCTTGCCGAAAACAACTACGCGCAAGGCGACCTGTACGGCGTCAGCGGGCTATGATATCATGGCAGATGTCCTTACTAAGCAGTTGCGCCATAGTCATGTGCCTGTTGCGGCGCATATAGTCGTCGACCATGGAAATGTACTTGCCGGAAAAGGCATCGTGCCCCGTGACCCTGTTCGTGACCCACTGTATCTTCCCTATATGCACGTCATGCTCGGCCTGGGCCATCTGCTCCTCGTGAGGAACGGGGAAAAGGCTCAACAGATAGAACATCATGCAGTCCGGAACAATCATCGAGCGCTCCATCTGGGCACGCTGCGACACAGGATAATATTTCAGATATAGGGGAAATCCGGAACCGAGATACTTGTCAAGACTGATTCCGAGCATATCGTCGCTCACCACGATGCTCTGGTCCAGCGAACCAATCTGGGTGTATATCATCGGTACGTCCACATCAGGCAGTATCCGCTTCAGACGGCCGAAAGCATCCGATAGCTCACGGTCTATATCATCCATGTCGGCATATTGAGAGCCCACCTCACGCAAGATGCACTGAAGGGTGCTGTCCTGATAGAAGTTCAGGAACTTCGCGTTTATGTCGGGGTCGTTCACATAGCCGATGCGCAGGATGTCTTCTATCAGCATACGGGTCTGCACCGAATATCCGGTGTTCATCTGCTGCAAAGCCGAAAAATCGCCCGTGGTGAGATACTGCATCTCAACGCGGTCGTAGCGCTCCACCTTCAGCTCGACTCCGGCATCGCTTCCGTCCAGCTCCGAGCCATGCCTGCACCCGAGGAAGGCCAGCATGATGGCGGTAAATATGTAGCAAAACCTTTGCACTTACAAACTCCGAATATCTATTGATGAATGTTAAATATATCTGCAAAATTACTAAAAAACATTGTAAGAACAAAGATTTAAGCTAAAAAAGATAAAAATCAGACAGGATATTAGCGCTTATTTGTTTATTTGTGTAAAATCAGAATGCTTTTTAAGCCTTTTTCCTTAACTTTGTATGACTTAAACCCGAACCGGCCGGAAGGTTGGCGCTGCTATCTCACGCTGCAGTCACGGCGGCCTGTACAGGGCAGGACTGAAAGCTAACTATAAAACAAATAAGAAACAATTATGAATAAAGCACTTTGGATGATGGCCGCCATGGCCGCCATGACATCCGTATCGATGGCACAGAAGACATTTGACGTGAATGTCACCAACAAGTCGAAAAACGCCCGCAAGGCAGTCCCCGTGGTACTGAGCCTGAGCAAGCACGGCATCGACGTAAAATCGGCCGTGGTCACAAAAGACGGCACCGAGATACCCTCGCAGCTCGACGACCTCAACGGCGACGGCAGGTTCGACGAGCTATGCTTCATCACCGACATGGCGAAGAAGGAGCGGCAGACATTCAGCGTCAAGCTGATGGACGAGGGAAAGCCGCGCGAATACAAGCCTCAGGTATATGCGGAGATGATGATGTCGAACAAGAAGATAAAGAGCTCGAACAAGCAGAACCTATACATCAGCAGCCTCACGGTGGACAACGGTACCAACCCCTACTGGATGCTGCACCACCACGGACCGGCCTTTGAGAACGAGATGGTGGCCTACCGCATATATTTCGACCACCGTCAGACGGTGGACACATACGGAAAATACCGTAAGGGACTGGAGATCAAGGACACGCAGTTCTACCCCGACAAGGAGCAGAAGGCGGCCGGATATGGCGACGACGTGCTCTGGGTGGGCGAGACATTCGGCCTCGGAGCCCTGCGCGGTTGGGACGGCAACGCCCCGCAGATGCTCAAGGACGTAGACCACCGCACCCTGCGCCTCATCTCCCGCGGTCCGCTGCGCACCATCGTCGAGGTGATTGACGAGGGATGGAACACGATGAACCCCGGAAAGGACAAGATAGACATGACCACGCGCTACACCCTCTATGCCGGACGGCGCGACTGCTTCGTGGACGTCAGGTTCAACAAGGCTGTTCCGGAATACAGGTTTGCCACGGGAATCATCAACGTGAAGAACTCCGAAGAGATGTCTGACAAGAAGGGACTGCGCGGATGCTGGGGCACAGACTGGCCCGTATCGGAGAAAGACTCGGCCGGACACAAGCGCGAGACCGTGGGCCTGGGCATCTGCATACCGGCCGCCAACGTGGTGAGCGAGCTTCCGGCAAACAAGGACAACTATCCCTACGTCATCGGAAACGCCACAGACGAACTGCACTACAACATCACTTTCGGCTCGGACAACGAGTCGTTCGGATATCACAGCGCCAAGGAATGGTTTGAATATCTTGCCGGATGGAAGAAGGAACTGGACGAGCCGGTGGTCATCGAATAATCTGCCGGTGCGTTACCGGCAATCTGTAATAATGTAACCCGTTGCGCGTCGCACTGTTACCTGCCATAGGTAACGATGCGACGCGCAACGGGTTACAGCGTTACCTGCGGCAGGTAACAACGTTACGCGCGACAGGTAACAAAACCGGAACAACCGGAATCACATCCCTGAATAATCCGAATAGCGTTTTTTCCCCTTCACATAGTACTGCCACAGCAGCGAGAAGCCGCAACGGCCAGTATCCATCGTGCCGGCACGGCCGGCCTGTATAGCCTCACGGTCGGCACGGAAGCCGGACTTCCATCGGCTGAAAGCCCGGCGGGCACGGAACACAGCCTTGAAGTCGCCCCAGCTGTGCTTGAGCACGAGCATCTCGAAGGCTGCCAGATAGTCAAGAAACCACCTCATCAGCATCACGTGGCGGAGTTCCGGTTCGGGCAGGCACTTATAGAGCATGGTCAGGTTGTTGCGGAAGTTGAGAAAGGTCTTCATCGGGTTACTCTTGGGCAGCGTGCCGCCTCCGACGTGATACACTACGCTCTCGGGTATGCAGAAGATGCGGCATCCGCGTATGCGCAGCCGCCAGCACATGTCAATCTCTTCGTTGTGGGCAAAGAAACGGCCGTCGAGACCGCCCACAGCCCGGTAGTCTTCAGCCCTTATCATCAGGGCGGCACCCGTGGCCCAGAGTATTTCCTGGCAGTAGTCGTACTGCCCGTCGTCGCGCTCCACGGTATCGAAGATGCGGCCGCGGCAGAAGGGATATCCGTAACGGTCGATGAATCCGCCGCTCGCCCCCGCATATTCGAAGCTGTCGCGGTCGGCCATGGAGAGCAGCTTGGGCTGACAGGCTGCCACATCGCGATGAGTGTCCATGAACTCTATCAACGGCGTTAGCCAGTGGTGGGTGACCTCTATGTCGGAGTTGAGCAGCAGATAATACTCCGCATCGACCTGACCCAGAGCCTTGTTGTAGCCCTCGGCAAAGCCCCAGTTACGGTCAAGCTCTATCAGGCGACAGGCGGGGAACTCGCTGCGCAGCATGTCCAGCGACCCGTCCGTCGAGGCATTGTCTGCCACATACACCACGGCCTCGTCCGATGAATAGCGGAGCACCGACGGCAGATAGCGCCGCAGCATATCCGCACCGTTCCAATTGAGAATAACAATGGCTACTCTGTCCATAACATTTCTGTCTTTAACGCCGTCCGGTCGTGGTTGAAACCGCCGAGACGAACCTTTATCAATCTGTTGTCATACTCTGCCTTAGCCTCCGACGGCGACAGCTCCACGCGTATATAGTTGGCCGTGAAGCCGTGCATGGCCTTGCCACGCGGCGCCTTCTCAAAGAGCACCTCTGCATCGCTGCCGATGAAACGCTCATAGAAAGCCTGCGTCTTTGCATCCGACAGGTCGAGAAGGCGCTTGCTCCGCTCCTTCTTCGTCTTGTCGTCCACGACGTACGGGATTTTCAAGGCTGCCGTGCCGGGGCGCTCAGAATATGGGAACACATGCAGCTGGGTGACGTCGAGACCGTCGAGGAAAGCGTATGTCTCCTCGAAACACTCCGGTGTCTCGCCGCGGCAACCCACCATCACGTCCACCCCGATGAACGCATCGGGCATGGCCTGCCTGATGCGGCGTATCTTGTCGGCGAACAGGGCGCAGTCGTAATGTCTGTGCATGAGCTTCAGCACCGCGTCGCTGCCGCTCTGCAGGGGTATATGGAAATGGGGCATGAAGGCCCTGCTGCGCGCGCAGTAGTCTATGAGCCCGTCGCTGAGCAGGTCCGGTTCGAGACTGCTGATGCGGAACCGCCGTATTCCCTCCACCCCGTCAAGCGCCCTTACAAGGTCTGTGAAGCTCTCGCCGGTGGTCTTCCCGAAGTCGCCTATGTTGACGCCGGTGAGCACTATCTCCTGTCCGCCCTCGGCAGCGGCCTGCTCTGCCTGCGCCACGAGAGAGGCTATAGTAGGGTTACGGCTGAAGCCGCGTGCGTACGGGATGGTGCAATATGTGCAGAAATAGTCGCATCCGTCCTGCACCTTGAGGAAATATCGCGTGCGGTTGCCTCGCGAGCAGCTCGGTGCAAACGTCTTTATATCCTTTGTCTTCACGGCGTGGAAACGGTGGAGATGCTCCATGCTGCCCCCGGACGCAGCCCCGGTGCGGCTGCTCCACGCATCAGAGAGGTACTGCACGAGGTTTGCCTTCTCGTTCGAACCGAGCACGAGGTCCACTCCCTCTATCCTGCTCACCGTCTCAGCCTCCAACTGGGCATAGCATCCCGTGACGACAACGAAAGCTCCCGGATTGTTTCTCACAAGCCTGTGAATGGCCTGCCGGCACTTATGGTCGGCCACGTCGGTGACGGAGCATGTGTTGATGAGGCACAGGTCGGCCGTCTCTCCCTTGCCGGCTATGCAGACCCCCAGTTCCTGCAACATCCTGCCGAACGTCGACGTCTCGGAAAAGTTCAACTTGCAGCCCAACGTATAGTAAGCCGCTTTCTTGCCTTGAAAGGCAGATGAGTCTATCATATATAATAATGTGTTACTTCTTTAGTACAAAGGTACACATTTTTCACGAATCAACGGTAATGTGACGGTATTTATAACTGGGAGCAAATGGCAATGTGTTTTTTAACACTTCATAATCCGTTGTTTATCAGCAGATTACTAAAAAGTTACAAAAATAGGGCTAAAAAAGTTCTAAAAAAATGAACAACGTAACGAAAAAATGTATACCTTTGCAACGTTTTAATAAACAAATGATTGTTTTACAGAAATTTAAAAAGCAAAGAAAATGAAAAAATTAGTATTTATGTTCGTAGCTATGGCAGCTATCTCATTCGCATCTTGTGGTAACAAAACAGAGCAGGCTGCTCCGGTAGACTCTGACACTGTTGTTGTTGACGTAGATTCTGCTGCTGTTGATTCAGCTGCTACAGATTCAGTTGCTACTGACTCAGTTGCTTAATCACAAGCTACAACTCAGACTAAGAGAGATCAAAAGTCCGCTAAGCCTAACCGCTTAGCGGACTTTTGGTATATGATTGATAATAACCATCACCTCTGTGTAGGTCCACACAGATTTTTTTACTGCTCCTCGGGATGAACCCATAAGATTGCCGGGATGAACCCATAAAAAAATCCCCGTTGCATCAGCAACGGGGATTTACCGTATAATAAAAATGATTTTGCTTTACAGCGAAAATTATTCTGCTACGGGAGCGGCCTCTTCCTGTACCGGAGTCTCCTCTGCTACGGGCTCAGCCACGGGTGCCTCTTCTGCCTTCTCTGCCTTGGGAGCATTCTCAGCAACAACCTTTACGGGCACCTCTACCATCACTTCCTTGTGGAAATGTACGGTTGCGATATAGTCGCCGACAGTCTTGATGTCGCGCATCACGATAATCTTACGGTCAATCTCGTGACCCAGCTTCTTCAGTTCCTCTGCTACATGAGCTGCATTTACAGAACCGTAGGTAACGCCTGTAGCGCTGACCTTAGCCGTGATGACAAGAGCAACGTCCTTGATTGCCTCTGCCTTCTTCTCTGCCTCAGCCTTGATAGCTGCGAGCTTGTGAGCCTGCTGCTTCAGGTTCTCTGCGAGAATCTTCTTTGCAGAGGGCGAAGCGATTACAGCCTTACCTGTAGGAATAAGGTAGTTACGGCCATATCCAGACTTTACGTTTACGATATCGTTCTTAAATCCAAGACCGATGATATCTTCTTTCAGTATTAATTCCATTCTGTCTCCTCCTCTATTATTTCATCAAGTCAGTTACATAAGGCAGCAATGCTATCTGGCGGGCGCGCTTGATAGCCTGAGCCACACGACGCTGATACTTCAATGAAGTACCTGTGATACGGCGGGGAAGAATCTTACCCTGCTCGTTAAGGAACTTCTTGAGGAACTCAGGATCCTTATAGTCGATATACTTAATACCGCTCTTCTTGAAACGGCAATACTTCTTCTTCTTCGTGTCCACTGAGGGCGGGGTCAAATACCTTATTTCTGATTCCTGTGCCATAACTTAAGCCTCCTCTTTTTTAGCATATTTGTTTCTTCTCTTCTCAGCATACTGTGCTGCATACTTGTCGAGTTTAACCGTCATGTAACGGATAACCTTCTCATCGCGGCGGTATCCCACCTCAAGAGTCTTAATCACTTCAGGCTCTGCCTTGAACTCTATCAGGCAGTAGAAGCCTGTAGATTTCTTCTGAATAGCATAAGCCATCTTCTTCAGTCCCCAGGCCTCTTCGTTCAGAATCTCAGCACCATTGTCGGTGAGAACCTTCTTGAACTTAGCGACCGTTTCCTTCATCTGTTCATCAGACAAAACGGGAGTCAAAATGAAAACGGTTTCGTATTGATTCATACCTTTAATTATTAATAAAATGTTAATTTGCAAAATTGCGGTGCAAAGTTACTAATTTTTATTCAATTACCAACGCCCCGTAATGGATTATTTTGTATTTTTGCACTGAAATTTAACTGTTTACATGAAGAAATACATGAAATTTCTCGCTTTGGCGCTTATCTTTGCCGGTCTGGCACTGTTTATGCTGAGGTCCATTGCCGGATGGGCAGAGACGAACGCGGCGCTCTTCACCGCCCTTGCGCTCATCGCCGCAGGCATAGCCGTGCACACGGCGGTATGCAAGAGAGAGAGCAGATACTGACAGCAGGCTGCCGGAAAAACAAGGTGGCGCCGCCCGCACCCATAGTGCAGGCAGCGCCACCTTATTTATATATAGGGCCGCCGGCTCATTCCTCCGGAGTGATCAGCTTGTATCCCTTTCCGTGTATGTTGATGATCTCTATCTGGTCGTCGTCCTTCAGGTGCTTGCGCAGCTTCGTGATGTATACATCCATCGAACGTGCATTGAAGTAATTGTCGTCGATCCATATCGTCTTCAGGGCAAAATCGCGCTGCAGAATCTCGTTGGCGTGACTGCAGAGAAGTGCGAGGAGCTCGTTCTCCTTGGTCGTCAGCTTTGTCTGCTTGTCGTCGATGCTGAGCAGCTGCTTCTGAGTGTCGAACGTGAAGCGTCCTATATGGTATATCGTGCTCTCCTTGTTTTTCTTTCCACGCACGCGGCGGAGTATCGCCTCTATACGGAACACAAGCTCTTCCATAGAGAACGGCTTGGTTATATAATCATCCGCTCCTATCTTGAAGCCCTCAAGGATATCCTCTTTCAGGGTCTTTGCCGTAAGGAAGATGATGGGAATCTCCGCATTGGCGGCACGTATTTCCTGCGCCAGGGTGAATCCATCCTTCTTAGGCATCATCACGTCGAGCACGCAAATGTCGAACTTGCTCTTCAGGAAAGCCTTGTAACCGGCCTCACCATCCGGGCACAACTCAGCCGAATAGCCTTTGGCTGCCAGGTACTCACGGAGCAACATACCCAGGTTCTCGTCGTCTTCACAAAGAAGAATTTTCAAATTTTCATCCATAATCGTAGTTTTTTAATGGTTGATGATAATATTGTTACTTTTCTCTCATTCTCAGTTTGATATCACAGGGAGCGATATGACGAAGGTCGTGCCCTGGCCGTAGTCGCTCTCCACATGTATGTCTCCGCTGTGCATGTCCACCATCTTCTTGACATAGGCAAGGCCGAGACCGAATCCCTTTACGTCGTGGCGGTTGCCGGTATGCACACGGTAGAACTTGTCGAATATCTTTTTAAGGTTGTCACGCTTGATGCCGATTCCTGTATCACGCACGGACAGGTACACCCTTCCGCCGTCGTTCCACGTGCGCAGGTAGATATCCAGCGGCCTGTTCGGGTCGCAGTATTTCACGGCGTTGTCCATCAGGTTGAATATTACATTCTGGAAGTGCATCTCATCCACATATATATCCGAGTCGACAGCCTCTATCTGAGTGTATATCTTTCCTCCGGTATGCTCCACACGCAGCGAGAACGAATGCGCCGCGCTCTCGACGAGTTCGTTGAGGTCGAGCTCTTTCTTCTTCAGCACGGCGTTCTTACGCTCGAACATCGACATCTGGAGCACCTTCTCCACGAGGAAGCGCAGCCTCTTCGACTCGTCGTTTATCACTCCTCCGAGATGCTTCAGCATGCTCGGGCTCTTCGATATGCTCTCGTCGTTGAGCATCTGTGCCGCAAGCGATATGCTGGCTATCGGCGTCTTCAGCTCGTGGGTCATGTTGTTGATAAAGTCGTTCTTTATCTCCGAATATCTCTTCTGGCGGAATATCAGCACTATCGTCAGCACGAACGTTATCAGCAGCACGCCTGTGAAGGCCACAGACGGAATCATGAACCGCACACTCGAGAAGATATACTTGTTTATTCCGGGGAAATGTATCGTCACAAGTCCCATCTTCGAGGACGGATCGTTGCGGAAGAGCACCTGCGAATAGCTGTTCTCCTCGCCCTCGTCGGTATAGTCAAGGCAACGGTATACCTCACGGCCGTCCGACTTCGACACTCGCAGATGATAAGGGATGTTTATTCCGTTGTTCATCAGCTCCATGCGTATGTCATTGTCGAGCGACTTGAAGTTGACGCGCTCGTTAAGCGGCCTGTTGCTTGCCTCGTAAAGGACATTGAACACCACCTCGTCGAGCAGGGCCTTCTGATATACATACCTTTTTCTCACAACATCCTGTAAAGACATCGATGCGTCTCCTGACGTGCTCTTGTCGGAATGCAGTATCATTGCCTTTGGCACTGCCGACGGATTCGTGGCTATCGTCTTCAGCTGGAACGAGGAGTACACCATGCCGTCCTTGCCAGCCTCGGAATACTGGTGCGGAGGCAGCACGGCCCCCTTCTTTCTGCCGGAACGGGTCTTGAATGAGTCTCCCCGCAATCCACGCCTCTCATTCTCGTTGATGTCGCGCTCGAGATACTTCAGCGTTTCCGTCAGTTCAAGATTCCTCGAAGCCTGATACAGACTGCGGTTCACGGACTCGTCAAACTGCTCTTTCTTCATTTTTGCCATATCCTCTATGTATGACAGCTGGAGAAAGAGCAGTCCGAGGAACGATAATCCCATTACGACCGCTATTGTCCATATCGTTGATTTCTTCATATCGGCAAAGATAAGCGTTTTTATTATAGGTCAAATTATTTCCGTTAAATAAATATCTTAAATTTAACTGCGTTAACCAAAACGGCGTCATTTAGTTATATATAGAAAGGTATTGGCAAGCAATGGATGTATTTATAGCACTTTATGAAACAGCCGGTACAAGAAAGCAACGAGTGAAAGTGGCCTTATTAATATAATGTACGCGTAAGGACGCAGAGCAATGCGGTACCCGCATGACATAGACGGACATCTGACACCAATCTGCGGACATGTAACAAAGTATTATATATTAAGGTTATTTAACGTTCAGGGGGGTAATTTGTCAATAATTATATACTTTTGCGAACGTAAATAACATTTAAACTTACTTTAAACATTAACAAAACATTAGATTTATGAAAAAATTTAAACTATTCATCACCGCATTACTGGTCGGTTGTACGGTGCAAATGGAAGCAGCCGAATGGACCGGCAACGCCGTCTCGGACGGCACTTTCTACCTATATAATATAGGTACGGGTAAATTTTTGAATGCCGGAGACCCCAAAAACAATTGGGGAACGCACGGTTGGCTGACTGCAGACTGGGGCATTGACGTAACCTTGGCAACCTCAGGAGACAGCTGCACCATCGACACAAAATTCAGCAATGGAGGCAATAATCACTTTATGGCAAGCACTTTATGGCTTGACGGCACAGCAACGAAGTACAAATTCACCCCTGTAGGAAACAACATCTATACCATCAGCACCGGTGACACATACCTCACCGGCGAAGGCAATACCGTGTCTTTTGCCACTGCAGCCGACAATGATTCACAGAAATGGCAGCTCTTATCACGCAGCGAAATGATAGAAGCCATAAGCGGCGCCACAAAAGAGCAACCCGCAAACGCCACATTCTTGATTACGTCTCCGGATTTCACGCGCAACGACACACGCATTGCAGCAGCATGGCCTTATACCAAGTCAGGAGGTAACGTGACTGTTGCCGGTGGTCCTAATAACAATGGAAACCGGAAATCCTTCGGTTGTGAATTCTGGAACAACACATTTGACATCCATCAGGTGATTACCGATGCCCCGGCCGGTGTGTATGAGCTGACCGTGCAGGGATTCGACAAAAGAGGCACCAGTCAAACTGTTATCTACGCAGGCAATACAGAACAACCTTTCAAGAACACCACCCCTGCTGCTAACTTCAGCGACGGACTCGATGCGATTGTAAATGGTGAATATACCGGCAACACAACAGGTAAATTCGCACATACAGGCGGTGACCTCACAATCGGAATCAAACGCACGATATCTCCGACCAACGGTGACGACTGGGTCGTGTTCGACAATTTCCAACTGACCTATTACGGCACAGACTTGGAGACATACGCCGAACAGCTCAACACCAGCATTACGGCAGCAGAGGCCATAGACCAGTCAACACTGACAACAGCATGTGCCAACGCTTTGGCCAAGACCATCCAAGACTATAAAGGCAAGACATACACCACCATCGAAGACTACACGAAAGCCATTGATGCGGTAAAGGCTGCCATCAATACCGCCAAAGCCAACGCAGCGCAGCTCGCAATATTCAACGAGGCCAAAGCCATCGCAGAAGGCATCATCGCGCAGACAGGCGTATACACGGACAAGGACAATGCAAAGAGCACAGCCGAGAATGCTATAGCGGGCATTGTGACAAAAACAAACAACTGCATCGAAGCTAATGACTTTAAGGACAACGGCAACGAACTGATTGCTGCCGCAAAGACTTTCATGTCGGCTGTGGATATAAACGATGAAAAGTGCTTTGACATCACAACGCTCATTGCAAACCCGTCGTTCGACAATAATGCCACCGATGGTTGGACATACACTGTGGCTCCCGGATATAACTCAACAGGCAAGAACGCCGAATATTATGAGAAAGACTTTGACTTCAACCAGACACTGACAGGCATGCCGAAAGGTAACTATAAGCTGAAAGTACAGGCTTTCCAGCGCCCCGGCGGCAATGATGCTGCATACACGGCATGGAAAGCTGGCACGGATATCATTGACACATATATATACATCAATGAAGGCCAGACTAAGGTTAAGAACGTAATGTCCGAATATTCCGATGTAGCTTTGGCCGGCAATGAAGCAACTGCCGGTAATAAAAGCTGGATAGACTATCAAGACGCAGAAGGCCACTGGCACCCCAACGGCATGCCCGGCGCAGCCCTCTACTTCGACAAAGGCATGTATGACAATGAAATACTGACAAGCGTCGAGGGTGACCTCAAGCTCGGTTTCAAGGGCAAAAAAGCTGCAGCTGCATGGACTCTCTTCGACAATTTCCGCCTCTATTACTATGGCACGAGCATCCCTGTGACCATCGATGAGGCTAATGACTTCAGCGTTGTAAACGACGTGGAGAACGCCAAGGTGACGCTCAACCGCACCATCAAGGCCGACGTATGGAACACCATCGTGCTGCCATTCGACCTCACCGACGGCGAGACAAAGGCTGCTTTCGGCAACGATGCACAGGTGGCAACATTCTCTGAAAACAGCGATGACGCGCAGAACGCCACCGTTTCATTCAACATCGCCACAAGCGCTGCGATTGAGGCAAACGTCCCCGTGCTGCTGAATACCGCAACAGCGGGAACCGAATACACATTCACCGGCCGCACAATAAAAGCACTGAACGGCGCAACGCCGAAGGTCGCAGGCAGCAACTTCAGCTTCACCGGCACCTACACGGCAACCTGCACCGTGCCCGAGAACGACTACTTCATCAGCAGCAGCAAGCTCTACCGCTCTGAAGGAAACACCACACTGAAGGGCACACGCGCCTACATCTCTGCAAACGCAACCGATTCCAATGCAAAGATTGTACGCTTCAGCATCGGAGGCAACGAGGCAACGGCTATCGACGGAGTGCTGGTTGAAAAGAATGGCAATGCTGCCGTATACAACATGGCCGGACAGCGTGTCGCTGCCGACAAGCTGGCAAAGGGTGTATACATCCTCAACAACAAGAAAATCATTGTAAAATAAATAAATAAAAGAACATTATGAACAAGAAAAGATATATTTCTCCTGCAATAGAGCAAGTAGAACTGAGCGACGAACTGATGCTGAACACAGCGTCAATCACAGAACTGTCAGGAGACACAGGCATCGCTTTCGGCGACCCGACAGAAGACATACCGACCTCTGGCGACTCTAAGAGCCATGGCAACAGCCTGTGGGATTGGGACGAATAAGCCAGCACAAGAACCATTTGATTTTCATTGGGGCCCGTTTTTTGACGGGTCCCTTTTGTTTTTCTGACACTGCATATACCGCTGCCACGCCTGCATGAAGATGCGGGGAGGCACTCTTAAAGATGCAACGGAGCCGTTCTGACGATGCAACGGAGCGCCCGCGACGGTGCGATGGGTTACCCGCTGATGCTGCATGAGTGCTTCCAAATGAGTCTTTGAGAGCTATCAAAAGTGTTTTTGAGAGCTAAACAAAATGTTTTTGAGAGCTAAGCAAAACCATCCGAGCAGACCTCGGCAAACATTTTTATCTATAAAAACGCAAAGTCCGCAAAGACGCAAAGACCTGTCCCGTATTATTTCTTTATAAAAAGAACCGGGTGTTGGGGGGTTGGGGCGGTTGGGGTTTTTTATAATGTGTACGGGG
>CAJMSE010000027.1 GCA_905216025.1 uncultured bacterium
AAAGGCACGTCCATCGTCATCATCCACTCGCGCGAGCGCCACAAGATACGCGCCGTTGAGAAAATCATCGGCAAGGAGTTTGTCGCCGGAGTGATACCCACGCCGCAGGAGATATGCACCAAGCAGCTCTACAAGGTGATGGACGAGATAGTCAAGGTAGACGTCAACGAGGAGGAGATAGCTCCCTTCATGGCCGAGATAAACCGCCATTTCGAGTTCGTCGACAAGGAAGACGTCATCAAGAAGATTGTCAGCCGCGAGTTCGGCCGCTTCCTCGCCTACTATGCCGATGCCCCCGAGATAGGCATCGTGGAGACCAAGTCCAAACGCGACGGGAAGAAAGAGGGCCGCGACAGTCGCGGCGCAGGCCGCTCAGGTGCGCGCCGCAAGGCCGAGAGCGGCTACCGCCGGCTTTTCATCAACCTCGGCAAGGCCGACGGTTTCTATCCCGGCGAGATAATGCAGTATCTCAACCGCAACGTGCCGGGCCGTCCTGAGGTGGGCCATATCGACCTGCTCAGCAAGTTCTCGTATATCGAAGTGCCCGAGGCCGACGCCCAGAAGGTCATCCGCGCGCTGAACGGCACCCGCTATAAGGGTCGCGACGTGCGCTGCAACGATGCCGACGAGGCCCGCCCGTCGCGTGGCGCTAAGGGCTCGCAGCGCAGTGAGCGCGGCGGCGGACGCCGCAGCGGCGATACCCGCGGCCATGGCGGCGACAGCTTCAAGGCATACGAGAAGAAGTCGAAGGCACGCTCCGAGGAAAGCGGCCGCACCGGAAAGCGCGGCACGCGCGGTGAGGCGCGCATGGAAAGCGGCCGCAAGGACGACTGGCGCCAGTTCTTCCAGGGCCACGACATCCAGCTGATAGGCGACGAACCCGACTTCAGCGAGGAAGGATGGGCAAGGAGGAAGCCGAAGAAAAAATGATATCATGTCAGATGGCATCATGTTAGATGTTATCATGTTAAATGTTAGATGTCAGATGTTATCATGGTAGATGTTAGATGTCAGATGTTAAATGCCAGGCTGATGTTGAGCCCATACTGAATGACAACCACGCCGCAGGTTAACATCTGACATCTAACATCTACCATGATAACGTCTACCATGATGAGAAAACGCCGCTGCTTTCACAAGCAGCGGCGTTTGACCTAAACTAAAAATGTCTGTGGAATATTAACTAAACCACTTTATCTGAAAAATAATTTCAGCCTTTCCTGTTTCTTTCCGGCAGTCTTATTCCTCGTCGTCGCCCCATACGTTGACGCTGAAGGCGTGGTCTTTAGTGCCCACGGTCGTGGTGCCTTGCCCGCCGTTGATGGGCAGATTGTTCTCACCCTCGCCTGAAGCGGCGAGTATGGCGTGCTCAATACTCATCTCTGTTATCTCGATTGCCGGTTTGATATAATATGCTTTATTCATTGCTGTTTTGTTTTTAGATTGTTCTTATATGCTGTTTATTTCACGATTATTTTCTTTCCGTTCCTGATGTAGAGGCCCTTTACGGGTGCTTCGGTGCGTATTCCGCTCAGCGTGTAGTATGCGTTGTCGGCGTTAGCGGCCTTTCCTAACGTCCCCAAAGGGGAGGAACCGTGAAAGGGAAGGCTGGGAGAGCATGGGAGCAATGGAAATCATGGGAGGAACGGGAACGGATGGGATGGAGCTCTGATTGATTTTATTGGATTTGGGGGGTGCTGTGGTTGGGGGTTATGGTTGTTATTATTGGTTTTCTGAATTGTTGTGATTGTCTTTCTGCGCCGTTGTGATTGTCTTTCTGTGCCGGTAGGGACATAGCTCGTCTATGTCCTAAGCCCGTGAGGGCTAAGGTGTTGCCGCCTTGTTAAGGCTGTTGTCTGAGGACATAGACAAGCTATGTCCCTACCGGAGCAGGGGCGTTCATGGTCTCCTCCCCTTTGGGGAGGCCGGGAGGGGCTCCCTTTGAGGCTGGGAGGGTGGGGCCCTCACATGCCTTTTTCATATCATTTTCACCATAACCCGAAAAATATTATTATCTTTGCGCAGACAAAACTCCGGTCTACGGAAAAGTTTTTGCAAGGTTATGGACATCAGAAAAACATTTATAGTGCTTGCCGTCATGGCATTGCCCGGCGCACACGAGGCCTTTGCCGGCACGTTATCGGCGAGGTCTGACTCATCCGTCGCCGTACCGCCGGCAGCTGATTCGGCAGCCGTACACCGCCGCCCGCCAGACATAGGCATCAGCATCGGCAGCAGGGAGGGGGCGCTGAAGCATACCGGCGCCGGTCTCGGACTGTTCTCCGCCACCGACGTGCTGCGCGGCGCGCAGGTAGGGGCGTTCACCTCCGTGACGGGCACGGCGGCGCGGGGCGTCAGCATCGGCGGACTGGGAGCCATGAGCCACGGCCCGATGTACGGCGTGCAGATGGCCGGAATCATGAACAGCGTGGGCGGAAGCCTGCGCGGCGTGCAGGTCAGCGGCATTGTCAACATGGCGCACGAGGCCAACGGCGTGCAGCTGTCGCTGATGACGAACGTGTGCACCACGCCGTTCCGCGGCATCCAGCTCGCCGGAATAACGAACATATCTATGGGCGTGAGGCGCGGCATGCAGGTGGCGGCCGCGGCTAATGTGTGCTCATCCTACATGCGCGGCATACAGGCCGCGGCATACAACTATGCCGACACGCTCAACGGCTCGCAGATAGGACTGTTCAACGTCTGCGTGAGTCACCCGCGCGGCGTGCAGGTGGGACTGATAAACTACAGCCGCGACACCGTGGCGCACAAGATAGGACTGGTGAACGTCAACCCGCGGACGCGCATCGACCTGATGGTCTACGGCGGTTCGTCGGCAAAGACGAACGTGGCCGTGCGCTTCCGCAACCGCAGCACGTACAGCATCATCGGTTTCGGAACCCACTACATGGGTCTCGACGAGAAGTTCTCCGGCACCGTCTTCTACCGCATAGGCCAGTATTTCCGCCTCGCCCGCGCACTGACGCTGAGCGGCGACGTGGGCTACTTCCATGTGGAGACGTTCGAGGAGCACTCCGATGCCAAGCCCGCCCGCCTCTACTCGCTTCAGGCCCGCGTGAACCTCGACCTGCAGATAAACCGCACCGTGGGCGCCTTCGTCACCTGCGGCTACGGCGATACCCGCCACTACTACCACTCGCTGCGCTACCGCGACAGGATGATATTCGAGGCAGGGGTGACGCTGAGACGGCCCTGAAGCCCCTCACTGTCTCCCAGGGAAAGCCCCTCCCGGCCTCCCCTAAGAGGAGGTGAGAAGCCCCTCTTAATCTCCCCAAAGGGGAGAAACGGAGTGCAGAGGCATACATTAATATATACTAATGGCTTAAATACGTTGTATTATATGAACCGCATATTCTCCACCGCCTTGTTGCTTGCCCTCTCATCCCTTTCGGTGACGGCAGAAAAGGCTCGCGCATTGTCTTCCGTGTCGGAAACAACAGCAGACACCATCCTGTCCGCCGCTTCACCTCCCCTTAGGGGAGGCCGGGAGGGGCTTTCCATTGACAGCATGGCGGCGCACTATCTCGCCCTCGCGGTCGATGAAGACCGCGTGCGGAGCCGGCGCACAGACTGCGGGCCGGATGCCGAGTGCAGCCTGCCGGTAGAGTCTGTCGCCCTGACACCACCGCTTCACCTCCCCTTAGGGGAGGCCGGGAGGGGCTTTCAGGAGGCCGGGAGGGGCCTTAGGGGTGAGCCCTCCCCCAAACGTCCCTGGCTCGCGGCGGCGCAGGCCTTCGGCATCAACGTGTTCGTGCTGAGCTTCGACCGCTTCGTGCTCGATGCCGACTTTGCCAAGATAAACGCGCGGACGGTGCGCCACAACATCAAAAACGGCTTCGTGTGGGACAACGACCAGTTTTCCACAAACCTCTTCGCCCATCCCTACCACGGCGGCCTATACTTCAACGCCGCCCGCAGCAACGGCATGAACTTCTGGGAGTCTGTGCCCTACGCCTTCGGCGGCAGCCTGATGTGGGAGACGGTGTGCGAGGTTGAGCCGCCGGCCATCAACGACCTCATCGCCACCACCGTCGGCGGCGTGTGCATCGGCGAGGTCACCCACCGCATCAGCGACCTCGTCTACGACGACCGCCAGCGCGGACTGGGCCGCTTCGCACGCGAGCTGCTCGGGGCAGTGGTATGCCCCATGCGCGCCCTGAACCGCATCATCACGGGTGACGCGTGGCGCGTGCGCACCACAGGATATAAGTATCACGACTACGAGCGGCTGCCCGTCAACCTCAGCATCGGCGCCGGCTTACGCTATCTGGCCGACGACAACGCCATGTTCCGCGGCGAGAGCAACCCCTACGTGAACGTCAACCTCGTATACGGCGACCCGTTCGACGAGGAGTCTGTCAAGCCCTACGACTACTTCACGGCCGACATCACCTTCGGACTCAGCTCCAACCAGCCGCTCATCAGCGGCGTGCACCTGCTCGGCCGCCTGTGGAGCGCACCGGTGTATACGGGCAACGAGATGCAGGCCGAGTTCGGAATATTCCAGCATTTCAACTACTACGACTCGCAGCCCGTCAAGGACGGCACGAGCATGGTGCCCTTCCGCATCTCGGAGGCGGCGGCCGTGGGTCCGGGACTGATATACCGCTTCCCGAAGACGGGCAGCCTCACGACGCTCGAGCAGCGCGTCTTCATCGACGCCATACTCCTCGGCGGATCGCTCAGCGACTACTACAACGTGATAGACCGCGACTACAACATGGGCAGCGGATACAGCCTGAAGATGAACACGGCGATGGAGTTCGGCAGCACCGGACGCTTCACCATAATGGCAGACTACTACCGCATATACACCTGGAAAGGCTATGAAGGCAAGGACCTCGAGACCACGGACCCCCTGTATCTCAACGCACAGGGCGACAAGGGCAACGCCCAGCTGCTCGTGGTGAGCCCCAGCATGCGGCTGACGCTCGGCGAGCACCTCGCCCTCGACACCAGCGTGTCCTACTACTGGCGCCGCACGCACTACGCCTGCCACGAGGACGTCAGCGCCCGCACGTTCACGGCACAGATGGGAGTGGCCTATGTCTTTTAGGCTAAAAATCCGCAGCATTCTTTCCCCTTTGTCATTAAAAATCAGTAACTTTGCCCAGTTAAAACGAAAAGACATGAAAATAGCATTGATAGGATACGGCAAGATGGGCCGGATGATAGAGCAGATCGCTCTGAGCCGCGGCCACGAGATAGTGTGCATCATCGACATGGACAACCAGGCCGACTTTGAGAGCGAGGCCTTCGCCTCGGCCGACGTCGCGATAGAGTTCACGGCGCCGCAGGCCGCCTACGGAAACTACCTCAAGGCGTTCGCCAAGGGTGTGAAGGTGGTCAGCGGTTCCACGGGGTGGATGAAGGACCACGGTGACGACGTGCGACGGATGTGCACCGAAGAGGGGCACACCCTCTTCTGGGCGTCAAACTTCTCGGTGGGCATGGCGGTGTTCTCCGCCGTCAACCGCTATCTTGCAAGGATAATGGACGGCTTCCCGCAGTATGACGTCGCCATGGAAGAGGTGCACCACGTGCACAAGCTCGACCACCCGAGCGGCACGGCCATCACCCTGGCCGAGGAAATCGTCGAGGGCATAGGACGTAAGGACGGGTGGACCGTGGGCACGGTGACAAACCCCGACGGCACCGTGGACGGCACGAAGGACACGCCCGCCGGCAAGCTCCGCATCGACAGCATACGCCGCGGCGAGGTGCCGGGAATACACAGCATCACATACGACAGCGAGGCCGACAGCATCACAATAACCCACGACGCACACTCGCGCAAGGGATTCGCACTCGGCGCCGTGCTCGCCGCAGAGTACACGCGCGACCACAGCGGACTGCTGACAATCAGCGACATGTTCAAGTTTTAGGGAGCCCCACCCGGCCTCCCCAAAGGGGAGGAGAAGTGCAGAGTGAAGAGTTCTGATTACTCCCATTAACTCCCATACTCTTATAACTCCCAAATAAAAAAGCCAATGAAAAAAGAAATAAATATGCGCAAGCAATGGATGAAGTTTATCGTCGTCCTTCTGCTCTACCTGCTCTTCATCTACTGGCTGGAGAGCTGGCTCGGACTGATAGTCGTACCTTTCATATACGACGTGTACATATCGAAGAAGATAAACTGGCAGTGGTGGAAAGACTCGCCCTCGGCCGAGGTGCGGTTCATCATGTCGTGGGTAGACGCCATCGTCTTCGCCCTCGTCGCCGTATATTTCATCAACCTCTTCTTCTTCCAGAACTACGTCATACCGTCGAGCTCGCTCGAGAAGTCGCTCCTCACGGGCGACTACCTCTTCGTCAGCAAGGTGAGCTACGGGCCGCGCGTGCCGCAGACGCCCCTCACCATGCCCCTCACGCAGCACACGCTGCCCGTGCTCGAGTGCAAGTCGTACATAGAGTGGCCGCAGTGGGAGTACCGCCGCGCCAAGGGCCTCGGTAAGGTGGAGCTCAACGACATCGTCGTGTTCAACTACCCGGCGGGCGACACGCTCTGCTCCGCACCGCAGTATCAGGCTATGGACTACTACCTGATGTGCTACGGGCTGGGCTACCAGATAGTGCCGCAGCCCGCAGTGAGCCCCGACTCCATGACGGCAGCCCGCCGCCTGGAATATTTCGACGGCGTATATGCCGCCGGCCGCGACTACATACGCCGTAACCCCGCCGAGTACGGCGAGGTCATCACGCGCCCCGCCGACCGCCGCGAGAACTACGTCAAGCGCTGCGTGGGACTGCCCGGACAGACGCTTCAGATAAAGAACCGCATCGTATATCTCGACGGAAAGGCAAACAAGGAGCCCGACAACGTGCAGTATACATACTACGTGAAGCTGCGCCGCGCCATACCCGACGAGCTGATGGAGGAGCTCGGCATTTCCATGGAAGACCTCCGCAGCCTGAACACCGCCGGCTACATGCCGCTGACGAAGCGCGCCGTGAGCGCCCTCTCGCAGCATAAGGACATCGTGGAGAGCATCGAGCTGAACACCGAGGCAAGCGACACGGACACATATCCGCTCAACGGAAACATGCACTGGACGCGCGACAACTACGGCCCCGTGTGGATTCCGGCCAAAGGAAAGAGCATCGCCCTCACGCTCGACAACATCGCAATATATGAGCGCCCGATACGCGTCTACGAGGGGAACGACCTCGAGATACGCGACGGCCGCATCCTCATCAACGGCAAGGAGGCGCAGAGCTACACCTTCAGGATGGACTACTACTGGATGATGGGCGACAACCGCCACAACTCCGCCGACTCGCGCTACTGGGGATTCGTGCCCGAAGACCATATCGTGGGCAAGCCGATATTCATCTGGTGGTCGTCAGACCCCGACCGCGGAGGTATCGGCGGCATCCGGTGGAGCAGGCTCTTCAACTTTGTGGATAACATAAAATAGCCATGATAGCTATGGTAGCTGTCATGGCTACCATAGTCTCAGCCCCCTGAAGCCCCGATGAAAGCAGCCTTGAAGACCATACTCGCCTTTGCTGTGGCGGCATTGCTGATGCTCGCCTTCAGGAGTCTGGCCTTCACGGTATACACCGTCGGGGGCTACGGCCTCGCCCCGGAGCTGACCAAGGGCGACCGCGTGCTCGTCAACCGGTGGAGCTACGGGCTCAGAACGGGCGCCGGCGGCGGACTCTTCGGCTACGGGCGGCTCTGCCGCCGCATGCCCGTGCGCGGCGACCTCGTAGCCTTCGACAGTCCGTCAGACTCCATTCCCGGCGTGCTCGTATGCCGGTGCACGGCCCTGCCGGGCGATACCGTGCGCACGGCAGGCGGCGTGATGGTGGTGCCGGGCAAGGTGATATGCGCCGACGAAGACTGCTACTGGATGGAAGCGGTGGGCGAGGGCAACGCCACGGACAGCCGCGTGCTCGGCCCCGTGCCCGAACGATATATCATCGGTCGCGTCAGCATGGTGATATACAGCCACGACGACGCCCTGCCGGTATACGAAGGATATTCCGCCGACAGGCTCTTTATGATGAAATAGCCGGCTATTGTAGATAAAATAGCTGCCATAGCTATAACATAAGATAGCCCCTATAATATAATAAGGTGTAGACGATGACTCAGGCATTGCTTTCAACGACATATTTCGGACCGGTGCAGTGGTATCAGAAGCTGGCCCGCTACGACCGCATACTTATCGAGCGCCACGACAGCTACTGCAAGCAGACCTACCGCAACCGCTGCGTCATAGCCACGGCGAACGGCCCGCAGGTGCTGACGGTGCCGGTGGAGCGCGGCTCGGACGCCATGCGCGTCAGCCCGCACGCCAACTGGCCGCGCGTGCACTGGCATGCGCTGATGACCGCCTACGGCGATTCACCCTTCTTCGACTACTATGCCGACGACCTGCGCCCGTTCTTCAGCGATGAGCCCGTGCCGCTGCACGACTTCAACATGGCCATCTGCCGCAAGATGTGCGAGCTGCTCGACATCCATCCCGATATCCGATATACGGACAGCTACGTGCGCGACGCCTCCGCGTTAGGCGCCACAGACGACTTCCGCGACGTCATACACCCGAAGCGCCCCCTGCCCGACAGCACTTTCTCGCCGCGCCGCTACTATCAGGTATATGAGCGCCGCCACGGCTTCATGCCCAATCTGAGCATCCTCGATTTGCTCTTCAACATGGGGCCGGAGAGTATTTTTTTTCTAATATCCTGATTTTTAACGTTTAATTCTTTGCTGCTGTAAATATTATTTATACCTTTGCAGCATACAGTGATTCATGACTACGTGAATAACAAGATATTAAAACGATAACATTATGATTAGTTTCAACAAATCCTACCTGTTCGCTGTAGCGGCAGGCGCGGCTCTCCTTTCCTCATGTTCAAAGGAGATGGACTTCTCAGACCCCAATGCAAACATAAAGGCATACGAGAAAAACTGGGGTGACAAGTTCGGTGAAATCGACCCGAACCAGAACTGGAACATGGCAACAAGCAAGCAGGCTGTTATCTCCATTACGGAGGACGCTCTTGCAAAGTATACCTTCCAGCTGTTTTCTGCTAATCCTCTTTATGATGCAAGTGCAAGATTGCTGGCAAACTACAATGTAGAGACAGACGCTCAAGGCAAGGCAAGCGTATCATTTGACTTTGACGTTCTGACATCTGCGACTCAGGTTTATGCAGTGCGCATAGATGCTGTAAACCGTCGCGTGGTGAAAGCTGCTGATATTACAGCTGATGGTGTCAATGTTAATTTTGGTATCGCAACTAATATAACTAATGCAGCCAAGGCAGTGACAAGAGGAGACTTCGATGGTAAGATTACATCGCACGACTTGCCCACAATGGCATGCCCGTATACACTTGCAGAGGTGAACAACATGATTGCCAATGCGTATGATTTGAAAGATGGATTGAACTATCCTAATCCTTATAATCCGACAGCAGATGATATGTATATCAATAGTATCGCTGATTATGAAGGAGGAAACGGTGGATTGAATAAAGTTATAAAAGATAGAAACAGCAAGGGTGCCAATTATATTCTAAATACTGTAAAAATTACGACTACGATGACTCCGGAGCTAAATCTGGAAGCAGAATATGGTTGTGAGGCAGGTAAGAATAAGATTATTATTGCCGATGGAGGTGTTTATACACCGAAAGAGCGTTGGAGTGGTGTTGATATCATCGTTGCCAACGGCGGTACGCTTGATTTGACAGCACAGCCTATTTATATAGGGGAGAACAGCCGTCTGATAGTTATGCCTGGTGGTAAAGTTATAGATAACAGCACCAATAAGAACCAATATAGTTATAGTATTAATTTCCAAGGTATAGGTATTTATAATGCAGGAACAATGAACGTTCCGGTTATGAATCTTAACAATGGAACGGGAGGCATTTCAGCACTTTATAATGCCGATGGAGGTGTAATTAATTCAGATATAATTGTTTTCAACAATTCAAATACAGCTATAACCAACTATGGTAAGATTGTAACCAATCAGATTACAGGTAATGGTAATCAGGGTACAGTTAACAACGGATGTAACCTTATTGTAAAAGACATGTTCAAGGTATGTAACCTTAACCTTGCAGCTAACAGCGAGTTAAGATGCAAGGAACTTAACTTCCAAGGTTACGTGACATTGAGAGAGAACTCTATTTTGCGTTGCGATGAGTTCTATGCAAACCTGACTGATATAAGCTATGTAGGAAAGGCAGAGCAGGCCGCGATTATTTCTACTGACAATGTGAAATATATCAATGTTGGTGCCGGCGGTTTTGCTATGTCCGGACGTATTTATTTCGAGACCAATACAATTGGAGTTGGCGGACAAGTAAATGTAGATGATGCTACCAATGTGTTAAATGAGCAGTCTAAGAATATTCTCGGTATGTCAAAGGTTGGAGAGGCAAACTATTCCATCCCTACCGGTGATTGTACTGGTCAAGGAAACAAGCCGACGACCGATCCCGATCCTGTTCCCGAGCCCGAGGCACAGTCATGGGTCATTGCATGCGAGGATCTTGGCGATGCAGGTGACATCGACTTCAACGACGTGGTGTTCAGCGTAAGCCATGTGAGCGGCACTAACACAGCCACGATTACCCCGCTCGCTGCCGGTGGTAATCTTCCCTCTACGGTGAAGTATAACGGGCAGCCCGTTGCAGACAACGCAGAGATACACCATCTCCTGCAGCCCAACGTCTCTGCAGGCGACAACGGTACATATCCGCTGCTTACGAACGTTCCCGCAGGCGACCCGCTGACAATCGTTGTGGACGAGAACTTCAGCATGACAAACCATAAGTTCAGCATCACCGTCGAGGGTAACGGCGACTCCCGCTCCATCACCATGGGCAACGAGACCGGCAAGGCCCCGATGATGCTCTGCCTGCCCGGTGCATGGGCCTGGCCGAAGGAGCACACGCAGATATACGAAGCCTACCCGATGTTCAGAAGCTGGGTTAAGGACAGCAACGATAACGAGTGGTACAAGAACTACGTTGAAGATAAAGTAGTGAAATAACATTATGTGATTGATAAAGATAATCCCCGTCTTGCAGGCATGCGCAAGGCGGGGATTTGTGTTGAAGCCCCTCCCAACCTCTCCAAAGGGGAGAAGAATGAACGGTGAATTAGCCCTTACGGGCTGCGGACAAATACGAGAATAGGTCCCTACTCTTAGCTCGTTACCTACGGATTTTTATAATGACCCATGATGAACTGATAGTCTTTTTTGTTTCAGATGATTGTTTCTCAAGGAATTCTATATATTTGCACTTGATATGACGGCAGACCGTTGTGAATATTTGATTGAACAAACAGACAAATTAAGGATATGGATAAAGAGCAAGCTATAAAACTGGCACAACATTATAAGGCAGCACTTGCAAAGCAGTTACCTTTAAAAGCTCTTTACCTTTATGGCTCATACAGTAAAGGCAACCATACGGAGGACAGCGATATAGACATTGCTGTTGTTGTGGAGCGCATGAGCGACAATTATTTTGACGATACACCTTTATTGTGGAAGCTGAAGCGTAAGATAAGCAATCTTATAGAGCCGGTGTTACTTACCGAGGACATGAACAATCCTTTATACGCAGACATCTTAAAGACGGGAATACTGATATAAAGGCATTATCCTTAATTGGGATATACCTTTAATATGTCATGCTTGCCAGCGGGAATCTGTACCAGTCGCGGGCCTTGTTGCGGTCTTGCACCCATTCGGCGAATGAGTGGCCGAATGTCTGGAAGGCGCCGCCGAGCACGTTTGCGCCCGAATACGAGCCTATGGCCTTGCCCTCCCTTGCGTGCCGCGTGCCTCCGGGGAGGAGCAGTGCCCATGCGAACCTGTCCTTGTATGCGCTCGTGTCGTAGTCGTAGAGCACCTTGTCGAGTTTGAACGGGAAGGTATGCACCTCCCAGTTGATGCCGTTGTAGCTCTCTACGATGAACGCATCGAGGTTTGCGGCGCTCACGCTGCGTGCCGTCTGCTCGCTGCTGAACATTATCGTCATCGTGCATGTGCGTGGGCTAATATCCGCTGCGTCGGTCAGCAGCTCCTCCTTCTTGTTGCCTCCGGCAGCCGTGTTGTCGCGCTTCGTGTTGTAGTACGGGCGGAAAACGCTGCCGTTCATCGCCTTTACCGGGTCCATCGCCCAGTGCGCGTCGTTGAAGAGGTATATCACGGCCTCGTCCGTCAGCTTGCCGCCGACCTGCATCGACTTGTCTGCTTCTATTATCCCGACGCTTGCCGGTGAGCGTTTCGTCGCGTCAAACCATTCCCCGTCGGTCTCAATCTTCAGTATTTCGCTTCTCCTTATGCCCTTCAGGCGCAGCGCCGCGGCAATCTGCTTGGTGCTGCCCACGGCGTCGAGGCTCACCGTGAGCCGCATCTTGTAAGGCTCGTCCTGCACTATCGAGGGCGTGAACGTCATGATGATGTCGTTGTAGTCGAAGTCGTCCGGCTGCGGGAAGGCATCCTCGAAGCAGTATTGCAGGCTCATCGGCGTCTCTTTCACGTTCAGTCCCGTGCGGCTTCCCTCGCTGTCGCCGCTGCCGATGGATGTGCTTATGCCATCGGCGGTGATGGCGCGGCGGTATATCGTGGTCTTGCCGTCGCCGTCGGTGAGCGCTATGTATATGCTCTCTGCCGTCGCCTCGACGCTCAGCGCCGTCTCTATTGTCCTGCCGGCGTACGCCCGTCCCTCGGCCAGTAGCGTCACATTACGGTCTGTCAGCGGGTTTCGGTCGTATATGCGGTATGTCCCGTTCGCCGCCGTCTCCACCCTGGCCCTTACCGTCGTGGCGGCGATGGTCTGCCAGTCGTGCCCCGGGTCGATGTCCGTCACAGGGAAAGCGGCAGCCACCAGCTCCTCGTATTCATCCTTGTCGAAGTAGTCCTTGTCCTTGCACGATGAGGCGCTGAAGGCCGTCAGTGCGGCCGTGAAAAGCAGTGTAGATGATGTCTTGTGCATTTTTTTATCGTAATTATTAATCTGCAAATGTATTAAAAGAAAGCCAAGGAACGCACTGGTTAATATTATTTAACTGTTTTAAGCGCGCAAGAAATTGCTTTTTTTTATACTTTTGCCACCGACTTACTACATAACGCTTGATATAAAAGCATTTCGAAAACTATAGATAGGTTACTTTGTTTGTATGGACTTGCTTGTATTATTTCATCAATCAAAAACAAGGGCTACTTACCGTAGGGGCGTATTATCGCTTTTTTTGATGCTGTTTGCATCTTTGCCATGTAATGCTTTTTTACCCCCCCCCGATTCAATTACCAGATACGACGCACATATTTATCGGTAAAATATTATTTCCGAAAGCCTCTGCTGTCGTTTCATGCGATTTTGCCGGAAATCACCTGCATATAGATTCAATTGGTTCTTTCCTTGCAAGTTCCGAAAAGCGAAACTTCCTGAGCGTGAAAGTTATAGGTTCCTATTCTCCGGAGGGGAAATATGCTTTCAACACCAGACTGGCCAAGGCGCGCGCTTCGGCAATGGCCGATATCGTAAAGGGATTAAATCCGTCTCTCAACCCGGTGACTTCCATCAGCCATCCGTTGCGGGGCAAAGATTTCAAGCAACAGCGTTTTGCAGAGTTGCAGGTCGTATATCAGAATATCCGGGAGAATATAACAGCAAACGACACTATTTCGCCGGTGGAAGAAAATGCCGTACGAAACCCCGGAAGCATCATTGACGCGGTGAATGCCGATAGGGGCACGACCGTTGATAACGGAACCACGGACAGCAATCCTGTTGCCGCACGATGCGGGTCCATAAGCGACAGGCTGTTCCTCACCACCAATATGCTATATGATGCGGCACTTGTTCCGAACATAGGTGTCGGCATGAGCGTCACCGACAGAATCACGGTCATGGCCGACTGGATGTGCGCATGGTGGAGCAACCGCGACAAGCGGCGATATTGGAGGATATATGGCGGCGATATAGAGGCAAGATACCGTATAGGCAAACGCTCTGGACATTCTCCGCTTGCCGGTCATCATGTGGGCGTCTATTGCTCAATGGCCTGCTATGACTTTCAGACAGGGCGCAACCATAAAGGCGTACTCTCGGACAAATACAATTATGCCATGGGTGTGTCATACACATACTCGATGCCGGTAGCCACCCGTCTCAACATAGATTTCAGTCTCGGCATCGGCTATTTGTGGGGTACCTACAAGAAACACATTCCTATCGACGATTGCGATGTTTGGTTGTCAACACATAAGATGGGATGGTTCGGCCCCACAAGAGCCGGAGTCTCGCTTGTGTGGCTGATAGGAAATTCCATAACCGACAGCAGGAAAGGAGGCGGCAGATGAACGGTCTCGGATACTTGGATAATCTGTTGTCAAAATGCCGCATCCGCCATTTTGTGGCATGCGTTCTGTCGATGCTCTTGTTTACGGGATGCACGCAGCGCGAATTATGCTATGACCATTCTCACTCGGCAAATGTAAGAATAGAGTTTGACTGGTCTGAGGCTCCGGACGCGGACCCGACGACCATGGTGGTCTATTTCTTTCCTGTCGACAACTCACAGTATATGCGCGTTGAACTGAGCAGTGACGGGTCCGGTACGCGAAGCTGCTTTAATTCCGAAATCAAGGTGCCGGAAGGAGCATACTATGTTGTATGCCATAATGGTGATACGGAAAATAATATTGAGAACGGCGAAATCTTTTCCGAATACAACATAACCACATACGACGACAAACTGCTGGCCCCGCTCAACAGGTCTGACAATGCGCCGCGGCCGGAAGAGACAGACGGCCAACCGGTGCGTGCGCAGGCGAGCAGGCTATATACATATACTGTTCCGGAGCCGGTGCTGTTGGAACCGAATGACGGCGACCCGACGGTGATAGTAATGAAACCGTGTAGAAAGAGTACGGTGATAAACGTGAAGATAGAGAATGTTATCAACATGGTGCCCGGAATGGAATATTGTGCTGTGATATCGGGACTTGCCGAGTCATGGTTTCCGTGCACCGGCATGCCCGGCGGCAGGAATGTCATTGTGCCGCTGTTGCTCACCCCAGATGGTCCGAACAGTCTTAAAGGAAGCGCGGAGGTGTTCGGCGACAATGCCCCGCATGACATACTGCACAGGTTCAGGCTCTACACATCAGTGAAGTATTATTATGACTTTGATGTTACGGAGCAGATACACTCTGCTACCGACCCATACAATATAGATATAACCCTCAGCGGTGTCACGCTGCCGGACGAAAGCGACGGCATGGGCGTGTCGGTAAAAGACTGGGGACAATCTGAAGATGTAGATATTCAAATGTAAGAAATAACCAATAAAATTTGTTAATTATGAGAATCAAGTATTTTTCTTTAGCGATGTTGGCAACGGTAATTGCTACATCCTGTTCAAATGAAGAGGTTGTGGAGACGAATGCCGACCCGATAGGCGAGGCTATTGATTTCCGGCCTTCTGTCGGGACGACGCGTGCTACTACAACAACGATCAACAATCTCGGCTCTTTCAATGTGTATGCCAAAGGCATTCACGTTAACAGCGGTTCTTTGTTCAGTCCGTTTCTTGTAGGTGACAATGCCACTGGTAAGCCGGAAGTAGCAATGAGAGGTGCCGTTTCTGGAACTTCCGGTAAATGGACTCTTAGAAAGAATGTTTATTGGCCTTCCGACATTGACAAAGCGCTGTTCTGGGCGTTTTCCGACATGCATGTAGGCGAAGATGTCCCCGCCAGCGGCCTCTGTGTGAATGGTGTGGTGAAATTTGACAATTACTCCGGTCCTTCGATAGAAAACTACACTCCGACAAAAGAAGACCTTAAGAAGGTGGTGACTAACGATCAGGGATGGTATGACGGAGACAATCAGAGAGACCTTGTGAGCGCATTCCGTCAGCAGACCAAGAATCCGCACGTCAATCTTGATTTCCATCATCTTCTCTCCCAGATAGAGATTACGGCAAGCAGCAAGCGCCTGTCGGACGACAAGAACAACAGCCGCAAGGTGACGATAAAGGGAGCGTGGATAGTAAACTTGGCACCATACGGAACTCTTAGTGCCGGATTTTCATATAAGCAAGAAACTCAGGAAGCTATTGACAAACCGGTATGGACTCCTGTTACAGATGAAGATAAGTTGGAATCGTATGGTACAATCTATGTTGAAGATAGAGAAGTGCCGGTAAGTATTCAAGGTTCATCAACACCAACGACACCTCTCAACATTCTGGGTATCAACGGACGCGGTAACTTGATGCTTATCCCGCAGAAGATGCCCCAGTGGGATGGCGTAAGCACAACCACGACCGGTACTTACCTGCTGTTGCTTTGCCGTGTAGAGCTGCAGCATACCGGAGCAGTTACAGTAGAACCGGGTGAGCCTATATATCAGCCTAATGACGAGACAGGGTATCACTATCACCAGCTTTTCCCCGTAATGGATTCTTATGACGAGGCTGCCTATGGACTTTCCGCCATACCAATCCCTGTAGATTGGGCTATCGGCAAGAAATATACATATAGTCTCGATATGTGCGGTGACAATACGGGTGCCGGAAAGTATCCGCCAAACATACCTACAGACGGAACAGTGGCTGATTATCTTGCAAAGTTCATTCCCGAAAGTATAAGAGAAAGTGTGCATATTATTACCGACGTACCGGAAGGTAAGAAAATAGGAGACTATGTGCTTGACGATCCCATCCAGTTCAATGTATCGGTAAGTAACTGGGATAATGGTGAAACATGGGTTAACGGCAGTGACAAAACAAACACTGTCGATGAACAATAAACAAGACATCAAACAGTGCAAGTACACGCAGTTGTTGATAGTATAATTAATAAATAGATAGCGTAAGGAGTGCCGCACGATAGTCGGGTGCGGCATTCCTTGCCTTTGTAATACAAAACATAAACAGGAGTATGGCACATTTCATTTATCATAGGTTCTGCGCCGGTTTCAGATATGCGGCAGTTGTTGCGGCCTCATTACTCGTATCATGTGACGATGATCTGGAAAGCGGCATATATTCAGCACAGCCCACCTTTGATGTGCATGTAAATTCGTCATGGAATAAAGGAAATGTGACCACGCGTAGCGAAACCACCGACATAAATATAGAAAAGATTTCAGACAGCGGCAATGACAGGCAGCTCTATCTCGTGACAGAGTTGGAAACACTGGACACCTATTCCGCCCCTACAGATTGCAATGCAAAGACACGCGGCACCACAATCACGGAAAGCACCTTCCCGTTGAGTTTCGGATTATTCGCCATCTGTTATGACATGGACTCACAGATGAACAGCTCCCAAGGAACCATTTATGCCCGGAATGTGGAAATTAAAAAGCACGGCAGCGGCAATTTGTGGCAGGCGGACGGGAACGGACTCGAATGGATTGGAACAGGACGCCTGCTTTTCAACGCATACGCTCCGTACACGCCCGAAAAAAGCAATATATCTTATTCAACCACCGGGATGCCGTGCCTGAACTTTACCGTAAATCCGGAAGTGAAAGACCAGACAGACCTGCTTACGGCAAAAGCAGACGCTCCCGGCAGGCAGGATGACGCCGTGGCACTGAACTTCAGCCATGCTCTGTCTGCCATTACGATACGCACCGGTGACGCCATGCTTGCCGGCGATATAAGCAAGGTGATTATCTCCGGCGTTCACGGTTCTGGCAAACTGGAACTAAACACCGGTACATGGACTGTTTCCGGCAATGCGGATGCCGCTTATACCGCGGAAACAGAAGTATCCCTAAGCTATGATACAGACAAGAATCCATATACCGGCAGCAACCTGAACATAGCAGGAACGGATGACGGCCTTACTTTCTTTATGATACCGCAGCAGCTTGAAGCAGATGCCAAGCTCACTATCGTATTTACCGACAAAGTATCTGCCACGGAGCGCACACTTTCCGCGCCCATAGGAGGAGGCGGGAAAAAATGGGATGCCGGCAAACTGTATACTTACTCCATATCCTCGACAGGAGTGATAGTTACTCCTGTGCTTGAAATAAAGAAAGACAACGCATCGCTCTTCACCGGGGCGAAAGAGGAAATACCTTTTACCGGTGTCATGCATGGTCTGGATATGACGGCTTATCTTAAAGTTTTCCAGTATGACAGCGACAACAAGGAGACCAATATAAAGAACGTGCCCGCTGATGTAGACGTGTATTCATCCACTGACGGCGGAACAACCTGGATAAAGGGCTCATGGGATAACGATGAGACCGAAACGCAACCGGCAGACTGCACAAAGCCACGACGTGGCTCATTGGTGCTGCAGGGGCAGAGCGTGTTTAACGGTATTCATTCGGCATACTCTTCCACCGTGAAAGGCTCATATCAAATCCCGACAGACCTGTCAGGCACTTACAACCATCCTGCCGGTCATGAAAACGAAACCGCCAACTGCTATATCGTTACCGACCCGGGATATTTCTCCTTCCCTGCCGTTTACGGCAATGCTCTGAAAAATGAGACAAATAACACAAGCGCATACACCGTAAACCCGTCATCAACTCCGGCAGTTTCCGGATTGTCGCATTTTGTAGACCATAACAACAATAAAATAAACGGACCGTATATAACAGACCAGTTAGGCAGTGGGGAGTATGACGCCATATTGTTGTGGTCAGACTCTCCCGGATTAGTGGATAAAGTGGAATACAAATCATCAGGCAAGGGAAAAATACAGTTCCGCATACAGAAAAGCTCCATTGCAGACGGTAATGCGGTTATAGCACTGCGCAAGAAAAACGGCGACAAATATGATATTGTGTGGAGCTGGCATATATGGGTGACAAGGTCAAATCACTGCAGCGAGCCTGTGATAACGCGCTCAGAGGAAGATAGCGGCTCCGGCAATAAGACGGAGTATCATCTTATGAACTCCACTCTCGGGTATTCCCCCTCACATGGCGCGAATAAGTCGAGGCCGTTGAAGGTGAAGTTTGACTTTGAATTAAAAGGTGTTACCGGCAGTCAGATTATCTTTGACGGTCAGCAGGATGCCATCATGGCCTCTGTTTCCGGCGACAACACGTACTATCAGTGGGGGCGCAAGGATGCCATGCTCCCCGGTGTATATGAGAAGGCTTTTTCGAAACCTTATACATATACACCAAACGTATATGAGTTCACCATGTATAACAAACCCATATACGACCAATATAAAGGATATGAGTTTTGCAGCTCTGTGAAGATCGGTTATGAGAAAGGAATGAATATCGGCGAGACAATCCGGCATCCGTACGCCTTTACAATGGGAAATCCGACAGTTCCTGAGAGCGTAGACAAATTCCGCAACTATTGGCACTCATTGAGGGGTGCCAATTATGCGGCTACGGATACAACATTGCATAATATTTGGAATTCAACCGCTTATCAGTATGGAGGCGTTTATAACGAAGCCGAGAGAATTTATAATAACCAGAAAGTGACAAAAACCATTTACGACCCATGCCCGCCGGGCTTTAACGTGCCTAACACAAACGCTTTTAGGGGCATGGCAAGTCAGATATTCAAGAATTATTATGATAATAAAATGCCCGATGACGGTAGCTTCTATTGGGATTCCGATTCAAAATGCTGGGTTGCTTCCACAGAATACGGGAACCAAGGCGTCAAGGTGAGAATTTATCCAACGGGAGTGCGCGACTATTGCCTGACAGCAGCCAATTGGCCGTCCAGGCCATCCGCTTTTAATTTAAATTCAACATGGCCGGCATTCAGTAACGTGACATATATCGCGACAACTACACTTCAAACCAACGGAAGGTGTTTGATTTTCTACGCTGATAACAGAAGAAAATATAACATAGGCAGCGGTACGGAAATAGCAAACGGATATCATTTGTGCGGACATTCCAATACGTCCAGTACTTCTTACGGATTTACCGTATGGCCGGAATTCAGTGGCACACAGACGCCTTTGTAAGCAAATAAGGAGATAACTGGAAAAGGCATATAATGGCTTTTTGGCACTTTAGATGATGTATTGCGCATTTTTTTATGCGTATTACAGATTTGCAGATGTATGAGAAAACGACAAGAAAAGAGCTGTATTAAGTTTTTTTAACCGTAAAAAAGATACGATAACCGTCGTATTTGTTTACATTTGCAAACAAAAGGATGGATAGTGGCTTTTCATCAGTCGTATCGGTGATTTCCCGCTACCGGATAAAAGAGTAGAAAACTAAGCTTCGACGTCTTTTCGATAAGCGCCAAAGTGCAATTAACTAATAATAAGTAAGATTTATGAGAAAAGGTATTTTATCCTATGCAGTTGCCGTGATGGCAGTCTGTGCGGCAGTGTCGGGTTGCTCAAGCCATGATGATTTCTTCGACGGGAGTAGCGATGCAAAGAAGAATCAGTATGAAATTTCTTTCAAAAACACTTTTGGCGCCATCGACCCGACACAGGACTGGGGATTCGGCGGTACGAGAGGAGCCAACACGAACCTTAACCAGTGGTTTGATCCTAACTACTATGCATTGGAGGAGCCGGCGCCCATCACTCAGGAAGAGCACGACAAGGTGCTTGCAGCGTTCAGCCGCGAGATTTCTCGCGATGAGAGCGAGAACGTGAACTGGTCCGACTTCTTCGTGCAGCATGTACATAAAGGCACGGTCACAACCAAGACATGGCCCGACCAGAACGGTGGAGTGAAAGACATAGTCGGCGGCGATTATATGGACCATCTCTATACGAGGAAGACCGAAAACGGCAATGCCGTGGATGAGCACGTCAACAATTTCAACGCTGCCAACGGCAGCATCATGCTCATGCAGAACAGCGGCACCGAGAGTTTCGGCTATCATAACAGCCTCGACAATAATATACGCTTCGGCGAATACGTCATCCTTGAGATAGACGGCTCATACTATGTGGGCTTCGACTTCAATGCCTTCACGAGCGACGAGCGTCAGAATAAGGGCTATCTTTATGGCGACAGGAACGCCGACGGCGACGGAATATATAACGACTGGATTGTTAAGATCAGTCCGGCTGTATATCAGGGAGCAAGCCGCATCGTATGCGAGGACCTCGGAACGATTGGCGACTTCGACTTCAACGATGTAGTTTTCGACGCTGCCAAGGCCGACGGACAGTGGGTTATCACGGCTCATGCAGCCGGAGGAACGCTCTCTCTGAGTGTCGGCGGTAAGGAGATACACGAGGCTTTCGGCGTGCCGACAGGCACGATGGTCAATACCGGCGGCGGTAGCGTAAGCCGTCCGATAGCCATCTTCCGCATCCCGGGCACTGAAAGTATCAAGGATATCAACATTACCGTCAAGGAGACGAACGGTGCCGTGCACGTGCTCGATGCCAAGGTGGGCGAGGCTCCGCAGAAGATATGCGTGCCGACGACGTTCCGCTGGTGTATCGAGAAGACCAGCATCAAGGCCGCTTACCCCGGTTTCGCAGCCTGGGTGAACAGCAAGAACGAGAATATGGCATGGTATACGGAGTTCGTAGAAGGAACAGTAATGAAATAAAGAAAGAACAAACAACTATTAGATTTAAGGTTAATTTTTTTGTTGGGGCGGCTGGTGCGTGATGCATCGGCCGCTTTTTTCTTCCTTTTATTTTGCCGTTAACCTTAATTGGATTAACTTTGCACCGTATTATATAAATATGTGTCCTGCCGGTTTGCGCAGCCGCCGCTATGGCGTTGCGCCCCGGAGGGAAAAGAAGCAAGATGGTACTAAACTATATTTGGATAGCGTTCTTCCTCGTTGCGTTCGCCGTGGCCGTCGTCCGGCTTGTCTTTTTCGGCGATACGGCGGTGTTTCCCGCCATCATGGACTCCACGTTCGCTTCGTCGAAGACTGCGTTTGAGATATCGCTCGGCCTCACCGGAGTGCTCTCCCTGTGGCTCGGAATAATGAAGATAGGCGAGCGCGGCGGTCTCACGGACCTGCTCGCCCGTGCCCTCAGTCCCGTCTTCGTGCGTCTTTTCCCCGACATTCCCAAGGGCCATCCCGTCACGGGAAGCATCTTTATGAACATCGCCGCCAACATGCTGAGTCTCGACAACGCCGCCACGCCGCTCGGCCTGAAGGCCATGGAGCAGCTCCAGGAGCTCAACCCGAAGAAAGACACGGCCACCAACCCGATGATAATGTTCCTCGTTCTCAACACGAGCGGGCTGACGCTGATACCCGTCAGCATCATGGTCTACCGAGCCCAGATGGGTGCCGCGGCGCCCACGGACGTCTTCGTGCCCCTTCTCCTCGCCACGTTCTTCTCCACGCTGACCGGTATCGTCGTCACGAGCATCTATCAGCGGATAAACCTCATCAACCGTACCATGCTGCTGTTCCTCGGCGGCATGTGCGCCGCCGTGGCCGCGGTGATATGCCTTTTCGGCAGCATGGACCGCGAGATGATGGGCACCGTCAGCACCACCGCGGCCAATATCCTCCTTCTGACCATCATCGTGTGCTTCATCCTCGCCGGTGTGCGCCGCCGCATAAATGTCTACGACGCGTTCATCGACGGCGCGAAGGAAGGCTTCAGCACGGCCGTCCGCATCATCCCATATCTCGTTGCCATCCTCGTCGCCGTCGGTGTGTTCCGCGCCTCGGGCGCCATGGACCTGCTCATCGGCGGCATCCGCTGGGCCGTTGAGGCCTGCGGAGGCAACAGCGACTTCGTGGGCGCCCTGCCCACGGCACTGATGAAGCCCCTCTCGGGCAGCGGGGCGCGCGGCATGATGGTTGACGCCATGAGCACCTACGGCGCCGACTCGTTCGTGGGCCGCCTGAGCTGCATCTTCCAGGGCTCCACCGACACCACGTTCTACATCCTCGCCGTCTACTTCGGCAGCGTGGGCGTGCGCCACACCCGCCATGCAGTCACCTGCGGACTGCTTGCCGATGCCGCCGGCGTGATGGCGGCGATAGGGGTGGGGTATCTGTTCTTCGGGTGACCGAGGTTGCTGAAACAGCTGAAAAGCAACAATAGAATAAAAGAAGAAACCAAATAAGAACCATACACGCATGGACGACGGCAAGAAGAGAATAGACAGCTACAAGAGCCTTACGGTCTACCGGAAGGCGGAGTGTGTGTATGACATAACATTCTATTTTGTCAGAGTTTTCCTCGACCGTGGCCACGACCGCACGGCCGATCAGATGCAGCAGGCCGCCCGCTCGGGCAAGCAGAACATCGTCAAGGGATACAGCGACGCCGGAGGCTCGACCGAATCGGAACACAAGCTGACCGTGATTGCGAAGGGAAGCCTTGAGGAATTGAAAGAGGACTATAAGGACTATCTGCGCAATCACAACATGGAGATATGGGATGCGCAGCATTGGAAATACAAGGCCTGCCAGCCGCTGTTCCGCCGGCATAACGACAGCGCATACTACCGGCGGCAGATTGAAGGCCGCGGCGCGGAGGATATAGCCAACATCGCGCTGATAGTGATATACCAGACTCTCGCCCTGCTGCGTGGACTCATAGACCGGCAAGACCGCCTGTTTCTTGAAAATGGAGGGATAAGAGAGCAGAGATACAAGGCAAGGATACAGGCAAGAGATAAGAAGAAAGGTAATGAGAGGTAGGGAAGAAGCAGGAATTTGGTAGGGAAGAGGTAGGTGTTTGGTAGGGAGGGTAGGGTCGTTAGGGACCTTACAACACCTAACCGGCCTTATCCTCCCTACCCAAACCCTACCATCCCTTACTTCTCTCTCCCTCCCATCATAATAATAAAACAAAGAAAACAATGGCATCATTAAAATCACTGGCAAAAGACACAGCCATCTATGGCCTGTCGAGCATCGTGGGGCGCTTCCTCAACTATCTTCTCGTGCCGCTCTATACGGCGCGGCTCTCGGCCGAGAGCGGCGGTTACGGCGTGATAACAAATGTATATGCCTATACGGCACTGATACTCGTGATACTCACTTACGGCATGGAGACGACCCTGTTCCGCTACTCCAACAAGGATGGTGAGAACGCGGATACAGTATTTTCAACAGCATTGAAATCCGTTTCCGTCACCTCACTGATGTTTATCGTGCTCGTGCTGGCGTTCATCTCGCCCCTTTCCGCGGCCATGGGCTACGGCAGTCATCCGGCATATATATGGACCATGGCCGTCACCGTGGCGGTAGATGCTGTCCACTGCATACTCTTTGCCCGCCTGCGCTACGAGAAGCGGCCCGTCAAGTTTGCCGCCCTCAAGCTGCTTTTCATCATCCTGAACATCGTCCTGAACATACTGTTCTTCGTCGTACTGCCCGATTTTGCGGGCTGTCCGGTCGATGTGGGCTATGCCTTCTATATCAATCTCGCATGTTCGATAATAGTGACTCTCTGCTTTACCAAGGAGATAAAGACGGCGTTCGGCGTGTCTTTCGACCGTGCTTTGCTGCGCCGCATGCTCTCCTATAGCTGGCCTATACTCATCCTCGGCATCGCCGGCATACTGAACCAGGCGGCCGACAAGATACTCTTCCCCTATCTCTACGACGGGCCCAACGCCCACGGCGAACTCGGAATATACGGCGCCGCCTCGAAGATAGCCATGATCATGGCCATGATAACCCAGGCCTTCCGCTATGCCTACGAGCCCTTCGTCTTCGGCAAGGCCAAGGACCGCGACAGCCGCGAGACCTACGCCAAGGCGATGAAATACTTTATCATCTTCACGCTGATGGCCTTCCTCATCGTCACGGGTTACCTCGGACTGCTGAAGTACATCATCGGGCGCGACTACTGGAGCGGCCTGCGCGTGGTGCCGATAGTGATGGCGGCCGAGATAATGATGGGCGTTTACTTCAACCTGTCGTTCTGGTACAAGCTCACCGACCGCACCATCTGGGGTGCATGGTTCTCGGGCATCGGCTGTGCCGTGCTCATCACGGTGAACGTGCTCTTCGTTCCGCGCTGCGGATATATGGCCTGCGCATGGGCGGGCGTGGCCGGCTACGGCACCGCCATGACCCTGTCTTACATCGCCGGCCGCCGCTATTACCCGATAGACTATCCCCTCGGGCGCATCGCGGCCTACGTGCTCCTTGCCGCCGTGCTCTTCTACGGCATGACGGTGGCCAACGCCGGCCTTGCCCTGTGGGCGGCTCTGGCGGTGAACACCGTGCTCGTGGCGGTGTTCGCGGGAGTGGTGGCGAAGCTGGAGAAGCCCCACCCGGCCTCAAAGTGAAGCCCCTCCCGACCTCCCCAAAGGGGAGGAGAAAGGGAGAGAGGCCGGCATCGCTGGGAGAAACGGGAGCCTTGGGAGAGATGGGAGGCATGAGAAGGAATGTGATTGCCATCGGTGCAGTGCTCTCCTGGCTTCCCATGATTCCCATCATCTCCCAGAATTCCCAGCCCTCCCATTACCCTCCGCATGGCTTCCTCCCCTTAGGGAAGGTCAGGAGGGGCCCTCAGGGGCCAAAATTGAAAACCTAATAAAAACAATATGATAATGAAAAGAATCACTTTTATCGCGGCGGCGATGCTCGCCGTGACGTCCGCAAAGGCCGATGAGGGCATGTGGACACTCTACGACCTGCCGCAGGCTGTCTATGAGCAGATGCAGGCAGAGGGCTTCACCATGCCCTACGACGGTCTCTACAAGAGCAGCAATGCCATCAAGAACTGTGTCGTCAACTTCAGCGGATACTGCTCGGGAGTGGTAGTGTCGCCCGACGGACTCGTGTTTACCAACCACCACTGCGGCTTCGAGGCCATCCGCAGCCACTCAACAGTGGAACACGACTACATGCTCAACGGCTTCTACGCCAAGAGCTACGCCGAGGAACTGCCCAACAAGGACATGTTTGTCAGCTTCATGGTGGAGCAGAAGGATATCACGTCGAAGCTCGACAGCATGGGCATCAACACAATGCTGCCGTCGCGTCAGGAGGCTTTCCTCGACTCGATAGAGAACGCTTGGTCGAAAGACGTCAAGGCGAACGACTCCACCCTGCGCCTCGAGATAAAGCCGTTCTATGAGGGAAACAAGTATTATGCCACCACTTATCGCGACTTCACCGACCTTCGCCTCGTCTTCACCATACCCAAGTCGATGGGAAAATATGGCGGCGAGACGGACAACTGGATGTGGCCGCGGCAGACCTGCGACTTCTCCGTGTTCCGCATCTATGCCGACCCGAAGACAAACGGTCCGGCGGCATACAGCGAGGACAACGTGCCCTACCGCCCGTCGTCGTGGGCTCCCGTGTCGATGGAAGGCTACAAGGACGGCGACTTCTCGATGACCATCGGCTATCCCGGCAGCACCAACCGCTATCTCTCCTCGTACGGCATACGCCAGCGCCGCGACGCCATCAACGAGCCGCGGGCCCAGGTGCGCGGCGTGAAGCAGGACGTGATGATCCGCCACATGCGCGCCGATGAGGCCGTGCGCATCAAGTACGACTCGAAATACGCCCAAAGCTCCAACTACTGGAAAAACTCGCTCGGCATGAACAAGTGCATCGACAGCATCGGACTCATCCGGCAGAAGGCCGACTTCGAGGCGAAGATACGCCACTATCAGGACTCTACGGGCTACCTGAAGGGCAAGCTCGACTTCGACGTCATGTCGCGCCTGTATGACAAGCGCATAGCCGTGCGCCGGGCGATGACCGTCTTCACCGAGACGTTCTTCCGCACCAACGAGCTGGCGAGCCGTGCGCTCCGCGCCCACAACGGCTCCGAGGTGAAGGGACCGGAGGGCAAGAAGTCGAAGCAGTATATAGAGTTTGCCGACAACAGTGCCGAGTGGGACGAGGCACTCGACAGGGAGGTCTATGCCGTGCTGCTGAAAAACTACCGCGAGCAGGTGGACGCCAAGTATCTGCCCGACTTCTACAAGACCATCGACAGCCGCTTCGGCGGCGATTACGCCAAATATGTGGACTACCTGTATGCCAACTCGATGCTCATGAAGAGCGGAAAGAAAATATACATCAACAAGAAGAGCTTTAACAAAGACCTCGGCGTGCAGATGGGGCTCGACATAATGAGCATGTATGCCACCCTCGGCGAGCCGCTCACGGCATCCATCGACTCCATCGACGTGCAGGAGCGCTATCTCTGCGCGGCCAAGATACGCATGGAAGAAGACATGCCCCATTACAGCGACGCCAACTTCACCATGCGCCTCAGCTACGGACAGGTGGGCGGATTCACCCTCGGCGGACGCCCCTCGGGCTACTATACCGAGGCTTCCAGCATCGTGGACAAGATGAACAAGGGCGACAAAGTAATCGACTACTTCGCCGAGCCGATAATGAAGACCCTCTTCTCGGCCACCGACTTCGGACCCTATACCGACAAGACCACGGGCAAGATGCAGCTCTGCTTCCTCACCAACAACGACATCACGGGCGGCAACAGTGGCTCGCCGATGTTCAACGGACGCGGCGAACTCATCGGACTGGCCTTCGACGGCAACTGGGACAGCCTCTCGAGCGACATCTTCTTCGACAGCAAGCTGGCCCGCTGCATCGGCGTAGACATCCGCTACGTGCTCTTCATGATGGACCGCTGGGGACATGCCGACCGCCTGCTGAAGGAGATTAACGCCAAGTAAGAGCAGCTCCATGCAGTATAACACAGCAACGCTTCCCAACGGCTTGCGCATAATCCACCGGCAGGATTCCTCGCCGGTGGTTTATTGCGGATATGCCATCAGTGCCGGCACGCGCGACGAGCTGCCGGGCGAGGAGGGCATGGCCCACTTCTGCGAGCATGTCACCTTCAAGGGTACGGCCCGCCGCAGCGCGCTCCGCATCATCAACAGTCTCGAGAGCGTGGGCGGAGAGCTGAACGCCTTTACCACGAAGGAGCATACCGTATACTACGCCGCCATACTGAAAGACCACGTCAGGCGTGCCGCCGACCTGCTGACGGACATCGTCTTCCACAGCACCTACCCGCAGGCCGAGACGGAGAAGGAGGTCGCCGTGATATGCGACGAGATTGAGAGCTACAACGACTCGCCCGCCGAACTGATATACGACGATTTCGAGAACATCATCTTCAGCGGCCACCCGCTGGGACACAACATCCTCGGGCAGGCCGACCGCCTGCGCACCTACGGTCCGGAGGATGCCCGCCGCTTCACCGCCGCCCGCTACCGGCCCTGCAATGCCGTGTTCTTCGCCTGCGGCGACATCAGTTTCAGCAGCCTTACGACCTTCCTGCGGCGTGCCACGTCAGACTTTGCGCCGGCCGAACCGATGCCGGTGCGTACGGCGGGTGCGGCGCTGCCTGATTATACCGCCGGCGTGCATGTGGTGAACCGGGGCACGCACCAGTCGCACGTGCTCATCGGCAGCAGGGCATACAGCATGCACGACAGCCGCCGCATGGCCCTCTGCCTGCTGAGCAACATGCTCGGCGGTCCGGGAATGAACGCCCGGCTGAACATCGCCCTGCGCGAGCGCAACGCCCTCGTCTACACCGTAGACAGCAGCATCGTCAGCTACTCCGACACCGGCATGTGGTGCATCTACTTCGGTTGCGACCCGCACGACATCTCGCGCTGCCGCCGCCTCGTGCGCCGCGAGCTCGACCGCATGGCCTCGCGCCCGCTGTCTGAAGCCCGTCTCGCCGCCGCCAAGCGGCAGATAAAGGGCCAGATTGCCGTGGCGTGCGATAACCGCGAGAGCTTCGCCCTCGACGTCGGCAAGACATTCCTGCACTACGGCCGCGGCAAGGACATCGCCGCCACGTTCGACAGGATAGACGCCCTGACGCCGGAAGACCTCCGCCGCACGGCCGAGGAGCTGTTCGCCCCCGAACTCACGACGACGCTGATATATAAATAAGGTTATGAGGTTATAAGGTTATAAGGTTATGAGGTTATGAGGTTATAAGGTTATAAGGTTATAAGGTTATGAGGTTATGAGGTTATGAGGTTATAAGGTTATGAGGTTATAAGGTTTTGGGGTTTTGAGGTTATTAGGTTATAA
>CAJMSE010000028.1 GCA_905216025.1 uncultured bacterium
TAATTATTGTCTTTTTTCCCCTAAAAATTTTATTTTAATATTTTTTTTTACACCGCTAAAAAATCCTATAATTTGCCACTACATGCCGCGTGACCCTGATTCATAAACAGCTGTTTTCCGGCGGATTTGCAATCCGCCGCCATTTCCGGGCACCTCAGCGCGCTATCTCGAAATGATGGCGGCCCGACCCGACGGTGACGACGAGGAAGCGGCCGTCGGCCCGTCCCTTTGTCTTCACCCCGTCTACGGTGCAGTGGCGGCTGAGCAGCGGCAGACAGACATCGGCCGTGGTGTTCGCCGGGATGTCGGCATCGAGGGTGAAGCGGCTGCCGGGAACGTTGCTGAAGGCCACGCTCACCGTACCCTTCACCGTGGGCACGTCTATCGATGCCTCGGCCAACGGTCCGGGCTGGGGCTTTATCCGCATGCGGCCGAAGCCCGGAGTGAGCGGCTCTATGCCCATCAGCTTGCGCGATATGACGTTCAGCGGAGCTGCACCCCACGGGTGGTTCCAGTCCTGGTTGGGCTTGAAGACGTTGTCCCAGGCCTCCGTCGTTATCGTCGAACCGATGCGCAGCATGTTGTACCAGCTGCGGCGCTCCACCGAGTTGAGCAGCGACAGGGCATAGCCGGCCTCACCCGCATCGTACAGTGCATCGAGGAGGAACTGCGCTCCGTATACGCTGCACCCCATGCGGCGACTCTTGATGAAGTCTGTCACGGCCCGCTCGCGCCGCTTGTCTACGAGTCCGAAGCATAGGGCGAACATGTTTGAGTGAAGCGACTTGTGGTCCGTGTCCACCCCATCCTTATATAATCCCGTCGCGGGGTCGGTCAGAAGCGTGTTTATCGCCCTTGCGGCACGCTGCGCCTCGCCACGGTAGAAAGCCTCGTCGGCCTTGTTTCCCAATACGCGGGCTATGCGCTCCATCAGCGACAGCGCCTCGTAGTGGTAGGCATTCACCACCGTATTGTAATCGGTGAATACGAAACCGTCGGCCTCTCCCCCACTCTCTTTCTCCACACCGGCAGCTCCCGTCTGCGGCCAGTCCACTATATCGCGTATGCCCTTGCCCTTGAAGTGTATCGTCCGGTACAGTTCGCGGCCGGACTTGCCCGTCCGCGTGCTTATCAGTCCGTTGCCGTCGCGCAGGGCGAGCAGCGTCTTGGCCTTGAGGTCGCCGTATACCGATGCGAGCAGGCGTGCGTCGCCGGTATACATATAGTCGTTCCATGCCATGATGACAGACTGCAGAATCCACTCCGTAGGCCACGTGGGATTATATATAAGGTGGCGCACGCTGCGGCGGGCCATGGCGAAATCGCGGTCGGCGGCGTAGTGGCTCAGCTGGTTTATGATGGCGTCGGCCTCGTAAGGGATGCGCTCACGGTCGCCGTCGACATATATCCCGGTGAACGACGTGGCCATGACGGTGTGACGGCAGAGGTCCCATACCTTATTTAATATACTGTCCGACGAGGTGAACGAGGCCGCCGAGGCGTCGAAAGGGTAGCTGACGACATGGCGCACGGCATCTCCACAACTCAGACTGCCTCCATAACCTTCAATCTCGCAATAGCGGAAAGGATACACCTCGCCTATGTATCCTGGCATGAATATCGGGTCTACGCCGCTCTCGTTCTGCTTCGGGGCCGTATTGCGCCTGTCCTTGCGCATCTTCACGCGGTAGGTATGTGTTCCCCTGAGCAGTGGCAGGCGGTAGCAAGCATAGCGCTGCGAGCCCTCCGGACGGCGGTTCACACGTCCGTCGGCGCACTGTTCGCCGAGATGCACGGTGACGGTGTCGGCATCGCCAGTGGCCGTGAGCGTCAGCGAGAGCTGGGCGAAAGCATCCGTTCCGAAGTCGAGCAGGCTGCCGCCGGCATCCGTCCGGCTGACAGCGACGGGGCGGCCGTCGGTCTTCGTGAGGGGCGAGAACGACACGCCGTCGTCGAGAACGGCAGCCGTCATGAAGGCACGGGCGGCGGAATAGCCGCTCTCCGTACCGTGGTTGTCCCATGTCTTCACCTTCCAGTAGTATACCGTGGAAGGCTTCAGGGGCTCACCGCCATAACCGACGGTGGATGAGTTCGGTCCCTCCATGCGGCCACTGTCCCACATGTCGGCCTTGCCCTCATGCAGAAGCGCCTCCGACGAGGCGACGAGAATGCGGCAAGCACGCTGCACCGTGGATGCCGGACCGTTCACAACCCAGCCCAGCGTAGGGCGGGCGGTGCGTATCTCAGCCACCTGCCACGGCTCTATGGCACTGCCGGCATCGACGAGCGACATGGTCGAGGGATAGCCGCCGATAAACACGCGGTCGGTATGTTCGATGAGGTCGGTGGTCAGGCGTGTGGGGCACTGGCCGTAAGAGAATAGCGGCAGGAGCGCCGGGAGGAAGGTGAAGAAAAGCTGTTTCATTGAGATTTTTGAGATTTTGAGGGTTGAGATGGGAGGACTGGGAAAACTGAGAGGGACTGGGAAGGACTGGGAGGCGTGGAGAGGAAAGATGACCGGGACACCACGTGAGGGTCAGCATGTGATTTCTCCCGAACCGAAGCACCGGTGATGGTTCTCGTCATAGACCACGCAGAACTGGCCGGGGGCCACACCCTGTATGGGCTTCTCCGCGTGCACGGTGTATGCTCCGTCGCCGGTCTGCTCGAGTGTGGCAGGGTGATAGTCGGGGGTGTGGCGTATCTTGAACGTCACGCGCTTCATCGTCACCGGCATGGTGAGGAAATGGAAGTCGCGGATGGGGAAGTCCTGACGGTATGCCGTGGCCGGTTCAAAGCCGTGGCTGACGTACAGGATGTTTGCCGCCACGTCTTTCCTGACCGCATACCACGGGCCGCCGCCGAAGCCGAGGCCGTGGCGCTGGCCGATGGTATGAAACCACAGGCCCTTGTGCATGCCTATCTTGCGGCCCGTCTCCAGTTCGACGACGTCGCCGGGATTCTCTCCGAGATAGCGGCGGATATAGTCGTTATAGTTTATCTTGCCGAGGAAGCAGATGCCCTGTGAGTCCTTTCGCCGCGCGTTTATGAGGTGCTCGCGCACCGCAATGTCGCGCACCTCGTCTTTCATATAGTGTCCTATGGGGAAAAGGGCCTTGCGCAACTGCCACTCGTATATCTGCGCGAGGAAGTCGGTCTGGTCTTTCACGGGGTCGGGACTGGTCACGAGCCACTTCCGTCCGTCGCCGTCGGTCTCCGTTTGGGCATAGTGTCCGGTGGCGATGAGGTCGTAGCGGTGACCCATCTTCTCGTGGAAGGCGCCGAACTTGATAAGCCTGTTGCACATCACGTCGGGGTTCGGGGTGTATCCGGACCGCACCTTGTCCATCGTGTAGCGGGTCACCCCGTCCCAATACTCACGGTGGCAGTCGACCACCTGCAGGCTACAGCCGTAGCGTGAGGCCACAGCCGTGGCCATCTCCATGTCTTCCTCGCTCGTGCAGTCCCACTCCTCCTGCTCCTCGGGACCTATCTTGATGTAGAAACAGTCGGGGTGCAGCCCCCGGCGGGCCAGTTCGTAAACCACCACCGAACTGTCAACACCGCCGGAGAGCAGCACGGCAATCTTCTTGTCTGTAAGGTCTTCTGTCTTTATCATATCGCTGATAGTCAGTAATTTCATGCCCTTGCATGGCGTTTGCACGGCCGGCGGGAATACTCCGCACAGCCGGCTATTCTGCAAAGATAATCAAAAAACGTGGAACAGCTGCCCCGTAGCTTGCTTTTTGCCGCGTGATACCAACCGGCGGATGCTTAAATAATATTAAATTTATGGTCCGAAGCATTGCTGGGAGAGGGGAATTATATATCTTTGCGATATCAAAATGATATCAATAAACAACCCATTGGACTGCGATATAATACTCATTGGACAGCAATATAGGATTGCATTATAAGATTTATAAGAGATATAAGAGTTATAAGACTCATTTATAAGATTTCAACAAATAACTCAATGAATATGGAAAAGAAAGAATTTGCATTTAGCGGGACTACCCTTAACGGCTTCATGATGCTGTTTGTAAACCTCGCCCTGAACTTCGCAGCGATAGCAGCGATAGTCTATGCCATCGTATTGGACAACGACCTGTCGGGCTGGCTCGTGGGCGCGGGCATCGCCGTGCTCATCGCCACGCTCTTCCTGTGGGCCGGCTTCGTGATGCTCGAGCCGGGAGAAGGCCGCGTGATGGTGTTCTTCGGAGAATACCGCGGCACGTTCACCAGGACGGGATACTTCTGGGTGAACCCTTTTCTCACCACAAAGAAGATCTCTCTGCGCGCACGCAACCTTGACGCGGAGCCCATCAAAGTGAACGACAAGACGGGAAACCCGGTGATGATAGGCATGGTATTGGTATGGAAACTGAAGGATACGTACAAGGCTATCTTCGAGATCGACACCCAGACGATGGCCCAGTCGGGACAGAGCTCCGGCCAGGTGACCATCGGCGCATCGGTGACGGGAGTGATGAACGCACTCGAGAACTTCGTGAGGACACAGAGCGACGCCGCCCTCAGACAGGTGGCGGGCCTCTACGCATACGACGACACCGACAGCCAGACCGAAGAACTGACCCTGCGCAGCGGCGGAGAGGAAATCAACCAGCAGCTGGAGCAGAAGATAAACGAGCGTCTCGTCATGGCGGGAATAGAGATCGTGGAGGCAAGGATAAACTATCTGGCATACGCTCCGGAGATTGCCGCCGTGATGCTGCGCCGCCAGCAAGCCGCCGCGATAATCACTGCACGCGAGAAGATCGTGGAGGGAGCGGTATCGATGGTTAAGATGGCGCTTCAGAAACTGTCCGACGAAGACATCGTCGAGCTGGATGACGACAAGAAGGCAGCCATGGTCAGCAACCTGATGGTGGTGCTCTGCGGCGACGAGCAGGCGCAGCCCGTAATCAACACCGGGACGCTGAACCATTAAGGAATGACGAGTTACGAATGACGAATGACGAGTTGTCGGCAGAGCCGATTACGAATTGTTTAATTATGAATTAACGCCGGGGATTCCAGCGATTCAAATTTTCAAATCACGAACCGACAAGCGACGTCAAATAAACAACCACAAACCGTATAAATGGCAGCAAACAACGGGAAGACAAAGAATAAAAGCTTCATCCTCCGCATAGACAGCGACACGATGGATGCCATCGAAGCGTGGGCGGCCGACGAGTTCCGGTCTACCAACGGCCAGCTGCAATGGATAATAGCAGAGGCGCTGCGCAAGGCCGGACGGCTGCCAAAGAGGAAGAAGCAGGAAGAACAATAAACAGCAGACTATGGTCATAAAGAACAGAAACAACGGAAACGGCCCTGTAATAAGAGTGGGACGGACCGCCGAGGGCACCGCTTTCGAGGCGGCAGTGGCAGTGCTCACGATAGTGATGTGGGGCCTGATAGCCTGGATGTGGCATCATGTGCCGGAGACGATACCGACCCATTTCGACATCACGGGCCAGCCTGACGGCTACGGAGACCGGAGCGACCTTATTATAATGGGTGTCGTCGCCACCGCGGTGTCCGTGCTCTTATGCACCGGCGCATACCGCCCGACATCCAGTCTCAACATCCCGGTACGGATGCGGAGCGCGGCACAGTATGCAGCCGGCATACGGCTGATGCGCATCATAGCACTGATTACGGCCCTGATGTTCGTGCTCATCGTGCTCTTCATCGGTTTTCAGGGCACTGCTGTCGGACGGTTTGCCGGTCCGGCAGTTGCCGTCAGCGCGGTGATGATGTTCGCCGTGATAGCCTTCTACACTGTGAAGATATACCGGATGAGAAGCCGTTAGAAGGCTTCCCGGTATTTCTTCTCGTCCTTGTCGTCGAGCATGCTGAGGTAAGAGTTATAGCGGCTCTCCGCGATGTAGTGCTCCTCCACGGCCCGCAGCACGGCGCAGCCGGGTTCGTGGCGGTGCGTGCAGTTGCTGAAGCGGCAGTCTTTGGAGAAGTGGAATATCTCGCGGAAATAGCCCGTGAGCTCTTCCGGCTCCATATCGAACGTGCCGAAGCCCTTTATCCCCGGCGTGTCCACTATATATCCGCCGTCCGGCAGGGCGAGCATCTCGCTGAACGTGGTGGTGTGCATGCCGGTGTTGTGGGCGTCGCTGATTTCCGCCGTGCGCAGGTTGACGTCGGGGATGATGGCGTTTATCAGCGTCGACTTGCCCACCCCGCTGTTTCCGCTGAGCACCGTTATCTTGTCTTTCAGCATCCCGCGCAGCGCGTCTATGCCGCTGCCCGTTGCCGCCGACACCACGCGGCACTCATATCCCACATTATTATATAAGGCTATCATCAGCTGCTGATAGCGCAGTTCATCCTCGTCGAGGATGTCGCTCTTGTTAAACACCAGCACGACGGGAATCCTGTAGGCCTCCGCCGAGGCGAGGAAGCGGTCTATGAACGTCGTCGAGGTCTGCGGCCTGTTCACCGTGACCACGAGGAAAGCCTGGTCTACGTTTGCCGCGATGATGTGGCTCTGCTTCGACAGGTTCGGCGACTTGCGGATGATGTAGTTCCTCCGGTCGCCAATCTCCGTGATGAAGGCCGTGCCCTCGTTGTTCTCAAGTATCTCCACGCGGTCTCCCACAGCCACCGGATTGGTGCTGCGTATCCCCTTCAGCCTGAAGTTTCCCTTTATCTTGCTGTCCACCAGCCTGCCGTCGTCCGTCTTCACTGTATACCAGCTGCCGGTGTTCTTGACTACTAAACCTTTCATTGGGTAAATGAAGAATGAAGAGTGAAGAATGAAGAATCAGCTACGCAGTGGAGCTTGGACATGTGAGGCATATCATATTATATAAATACGCATGGTGTATTATACAAAAACGCATATAGTATCATATAAAGATGAAAGGCTCAGAATCACACGACAGAGCCTGCCCCATTATGAACAAAGAATGAAGAATAGGCTGCGCAATGTCTTACGGAGCCATTGCGCAGCCTATTCTTCATTCTTCATTCTTCATTCTTCATTTAAACTTAAACCGTCATTATCTCCTTGCCCTTTTCTGCGAGCAGGTCGTCAATCTTCTTGATATACTTGTCGTGCACCTTCTGGAGCTCGCCTTCGGCGTCTTTCTCGAGGTCTTCGGAGAGTCCGTCCTTGATGGCTTTCTTCAGTTTGTCCTTCACGTCGGCACGTGTGTTGCGCACCTGCACCTTCGTTCCCTCGCCTATCTTGTTGCACTGCTTGAGCAGTTCCTTGCGGCGCTCCTCGGTGGGCTGCGGTATTCCGAGGCGGATAATCTCGCCGTTGTTTTCCGGCGTGATGCCCACGTCGCTGTCCATGATTGCCTTCTCGATGCTCCTTATCATCTTCTTGTCCCACGGCTTCACCGCTATCGAGCGGGCGTCGGGCGTGGATACCGTGGCAACCTGGTTGAGCGGAACCATCGAGCCGTAAGACTCTACCCTCACTCCGTCGAGTATTGCAACGTTGGCACGGCCGGCACGGATGCGTGACAACTGCTCATCGAGATACATAACGGCCATCTCCATCTTCTCTTCGGCGGCGGCCAATGTTTCTTTTACGTCTATCATATCTGTACAGTTATTTATTTTCTGAGCCACAAATATAAGCATTTAAATCCATACCGGCAAGTTTTTGGCATACATACAGCAGGGCAGGCGTGCAAAAAAAGTGCGGCGAAGGCATCACAGTACCATTTTTTTATTTATCTTTGCAACGTCAGACAACACACAAAACACAATCATCATGGCAAGAATAAGCAAACAACTCACAGATCTTATAGGCCGTACGCCGATGCTCGAGCTCGGTGCGCTGTCGCGAGAGAGAAGACTCAAGAGTAGCGTCGTAGCGAAGATTGAACGCTTCAACCCTGGCGGCAGCGTGAAAGACCGCGTCGCACTGGCAATGATAGAGGATGCCGAGGCGGGCGGAGCACTGACGCCCGGGGCGACGATAATAGAGCCGACGAGCGGAAACACCGGCGTGGGACTGGCCATGGTGGCCGCCGTGAAGGGCTACCGCCTCGTCCTCACCATGCCCGAGACAATGAGCATCGAGCGCCGCAACCTCGTGAAGGCCTACGGCGCCGAGGTGGTGCTCACCCCGGGAGCCGCCGGAATGCGGGGAGCCATCGAGGAGGCGGAGCGGCTGCGCGACGCGACGCCCGGCGCGGTGATACTCCAGCAGTTTGAGAACAAGGCCAACCCGCGCCGCCACTACGAGACCACGGCCGAGGAGATATGGGCCGACACGGACGGGAAGGTTGCCGTCTTCGTGGCCGGAGTGGGCACGGGAGGCACCGTCTCGGGCATCGGCAAGCGCCTGAAGGAGCTGAACCCGGAGATTAAAATCGTTGCCGCCGAACCGCTGTCGTCGCCCGTGCTGAACGGCGGCAAGGCCGGTCCGCACAAGATTCAGGGAATCGGGGCCGGCTTCACCCCAGCCATCTACGATGCCACGGTGGTCGACGAGGTGTTCGACGTGGCCGATGACGACGCAATACGCACGGCCCGCTTCCTCGCCGCACGCGAGGGACTGCTCGTCGGCATATCGTCCGGAGCAGCGGCGTTCGCCGCTGCCGAGATTGCGGCAAGGCCTGAGAATGAGGGCCGCATGGTGGTCACGCTGCTGCCCGACACGGGCGAGCGCTACCTCTCGACGGTGCTCTACGATTTTGACGGCTATCCGCTCTGACTTTTGACAGCTCTCAAAAACGCTTAGCCCAGCTTTCAAAAACACTTTTGATAGCGGGCACAAACGCATTTGGAAGCAACCGGAAGACATCAGCGGGCAACCGATCACACCGTCAAACGCTGCTGATTACACCGTCAAACGCTGCTGATTACACCGTCAGAAGGTGCTCATTACACCATCAAAAGGAGCCCCTCAAAAGCCCCCAAGCCCCTCCCGACCTCAAAGGAAAGCCCCTCCCGACCTCCCCTAAGGGGAGGAGGCCATGCGGGAGAGGCATGGGAGGGCCGTGAGGGGCTTCCCTTTTTTAACACAATTGTAACCTCACCGCCATTGCACTATCGGTTTAAATCACTATTTTTGCAGCATCAAAGACATTTAACCATGCAGGAAAGGAAATACAGGATACTCGTGGCCGACGACGAACAGGACCTCTGCGAGATTATCAGATTCAACCTCGAGACCGAGGGGTACGACGTGACAACAGTGGGCTCGGCCGAGGATGCCCTGGCCGCAGGGCCGGCAGGATACGACCTGCTGCTGCTCGACGTGATGATGGCAGGCATGTCCGGATTCTCATTAGCACGCATGCTGAAGCAGGACGGCGCCACGAAAGACATCCCCGTGATATTCGTCACGGCACGCGACACGGAGAACGACACCCTGACGGGATTCAGTCTCGGGGCAGACGACTACATCGTCAAGCCGTTCTCGATACGCGAACTGATGATGCGCGTGAAGGCAGTGCTCCGCCGCACGGCATCAAAGGACGAAGTGCAGGACACCGCCACCTTATCTTATATGGGACTCGTGCTCGACCTCGACAAGAAGACCGTCAGCGTAGACGGCGGCGACGTGCCGTTCACGAAGACCGAGTTCGACCTGCTGCGCACACTCATGCAGCACCGCGGCAGGGTGTTCTCGCGGCAGGAGCTCATCGACGCCGTGTGGCCGGAAGACGTGCTCGTGCTCGACCGTACCGTAGACGTCAACATCACAAGACTGCGCAAGAAGGTCGCCCCCTACTCGGCATGCATCGCCACAAGGCTCGGCTTCGGATATTACTTCAACGAAAAATGACACGCCGATGAACAACACTACCACCGTAGGACGCCGGCTGTTCTGGAGCGTGCTGTCGCTCTTCCTGCTCTTCGCAGTGCTGTTCATCGTGTTCCAGCAGGCAAGGGAAAAGGAATTCAAGACCGAGATGCTCAACCTGCGCCTCCAAGACTACAACATACGCATGGGCGAGGCACTCCGCTTCATGGGCACGGCCGACAGCAAGGCCATAGACAGGTATGTGGCCGGATGCGGCATCGGCGGACTGCGCGTCACGCTGACACGCCCCGACGGCAACGTATTCTACGACAGCAGCCGCAAAGACTACAGCGGAATACCCAACCACGGCAGGCGGAAGGAAATACGTGACGCGCTGGCCACGGGCACCGGATACGACATCAGCCGCGAAAGCCACACCATACACGGCATGTACTTCTACTCGGCCACCTACATGAAAGACGACGGCTACATCGTGCGCAGCGCACTGCCCTATAACAACGACCTCGCGCAGTCGCTCGCAGCCGACCGCCACTACATCTGGTTCGCACTCTTCGTCGTGGCCGCCCTCACGGCCATCCTCTACCGCTTCACCCACAGCCTCGGAGCCGTGATCACCAAACTACGGATCTTCGCCCGCCGCGCCGACAACAACGAAAGCCTCGAGACCGAGGAACTCGCCGCGTTCCCGGCCGGAGAGCTCGGCGAGATATCGGAACACATCATCAAGCTCTACAAGCGCCTGCAGACCACGAAAGAAGAGCAGAACGTGCTGAAACGCCAGCTGACACAGAACATCGCGCACGAGCTGAAGACGCCTACGGCCAGCATCCGCGGCTATCTCGAGAGCATCACGTCGACACCCGGCATGGACAGCACCACGCGAGACCGATTCATCAGCCGGTGCTACGCCCAAAGCATGCGGCTCTCAAAACTGCTTGAAGACATCTCGGCACTGAACAGGATGGACGACGCACCCGAGCTGACGGCCACCGAGGAACTCGACGTGGCACGCACGATAAGGCAGATTGCCGGCGAGACGGCCACAGACCTGGAACAGCGCGGCATGACACTCGTCACCGACATACCCGACTCCATGCCCATGACAGGCAATCCCGGACTGATATACAGCATCTTCCGCAACCTCACCGACAACGCCCTGGCATACGCGGGAGAAAACACCACGGTGAGAATCGGCGCGCACGACGGCGGCGACTGCTGGCACTTCACTTTCTGCGACAACGGCGCTGGCGTCGGCCCGGAACACCTGCCGCGGCTCTTCGAGCGGTTCTACCGCGTGGACAAAGGACGCAGCCGGCAGCTCGGAGGCACCGGACTGGGCCTTGCCATAGTGAAGAATGCAGTGGCGATACACGGCGGAACCATCACAGCAAGAGAGGCTGAAGAAGGCGGATTGTGCTTCGTCTTCGCCCTGAAGAAAAAAAACGAACCATAAATTTTGGCATTTCAATCATTTTATATTATCTTTGTAGCGTATTGAAAACCATTTACTACTAATCGGAGTTGATACGCGCAAAATCATTGATGCCATGCCTCGCTGCGGCAATGGTATTGTGGCCGGGAAGAGCGACGGCATCGGAACAGAGCGAGCCGAAAGCCACCGAATATACTACGGAGCATCCGCTGGTATATGAAGACATCTATGACCTGCCGCCCTACACCTTCCTTAACAGAGACGGAGAGCCGGCCGGATTCAACATCGACCTCATAAAGACAATACTGCGCAGACTCGACATACCTTATATCATAAAGCTGAAAAACACCGCCGAAGCATACAACGACCTCAAGGAAGGAAAGTCGGACCTGATGCTCGGCATGAAAACAAAACACCACTCGCAGTTCGGAAAATACGGAAACACCGTCGTCGCCCTGTTCACGCACGGCGTGGCACACCCTAAGGGCATGGAACCGGGCTTCAGGGAACTGAAGGACATCAAGGGCACGAAGGTGGCCGTGCAGAACAACAGCGTGAGCCATCATACGGCACTGAGCGAGGGTCTCGCCGAAAACGTAATCCCGCACGACGACATATACGACATCATCCAGCAGACAGCGGCAAAGGACAGCGGACTCGTGCTGTGGAACACGCTCTCGCTGAACTATGTCATCAAGCTGCACGGACTTGACAACCTGGCCGTCACACCGATAAACATGCCAAACGGGGAATACCGCTTCATGTCGCACGACGAAGACCTGCTGCGGCGCGTGGACAGCGTGTTCGAGAGCATAATGGTCAACGAGGAGCTGCAGCCGATACGCAACAAATGGTTCTACCCCGACGTAAAACCGAGCGGCATCCCGGACCTCGTGTGGTACATCGTATGGTTCCTCACCGGAATAATACTCCTGCTGATAATCTACAACCGCATCTGCCACATACAGATAAACAGGATAAACAAGGCCAACAACAACCAGAGCCGACGGCTCGAACTGTACCTGAAGACGGGCAAGATAAGCCTGTGGACGTATGACACCGGACTAAACATGTTCTGCACATACGGAACGGACGGTGAGAAGCAGGAAGAATACACACGGCTGGGATTCTCCGTGTTCTTCAACGGCAGCGACTACAGGCAGCTGTGCGCCGCCATCGACGACGTTGCCTCGAGAAAGAAGAAGACGGCAACCACCCTGACACGCTGCCACAAGCCTACAACGCCAGACAACGATCACTACTTCGAAATCAAGATATCCGTGCTGCACAGCAAAGGCGGAGTGCCCTGCACGCTGCTCGGGACACAGCAGAACGTCACCGGCGAGAAGCGGAGGCACATCGAGATGAAGAACCTGATAATCAGATACAACACCGTATTCAATACCGTCACGGAAGACATGGCCTACTTCGACAGCGACGGCATACTGACAGACATCAACGACAAAGCATGCGAGACTTTCGGCATCACGGACAAGAAAAGCCTCATCGACGGAAAAATATCCGTCAACGACATGCCGCCCTACTCCGACTTCGACATCAGCAAGCCGGAGAAATACCACTCGTCGATAATCATCAAGGAGCACAGCAAGAAATGCACGGACGGCAACCTGTCCATACCCGAGATACCGAAAGAAATAAAATACTATGAGCACATGGTGCTGCCGATATTCAAGGAAAACGGCACCCTGCGCGGAATACTCACCATAGGCAGGGACGTGACATGGATGACACGCAACATCCAGGCCGAGCATAAGAAGGAACAGCGCATCACGGCAAATACGGCAAGGCAGCACGAATATGTCAACAACATAAACTACGCACTCGAAATAAGCCAAATATGGCTCGTGAACTACTACCCGAAGACCAAGACCTTCGAGATGACGCACAACATCGAAGAGCCCGCGCTGAAGATATCACAGCTCAGATGCGTGGTGATGATAGATCCGGCAGACAGAATCAAGGCTGTAAACATCATCAACAGGATGGACAAGGGCGTGGCTGAGAGACTATCCGTAAAACTGAAGACAAGGCTGAAAGACAAAGAAGGAAAAAACATACACATACAGCTCAACAACATCCCGATATGCGGCACCGACGGCAAGGTGGACCATTACTTCGGACTATGCCGCGACGTGAGCATGCTCGAAGAGACCGAGAGGCGGCTGACACAGGAGATGGAGAAGGCCCGCGAGGCCGAGAACGTGAAGACGGCATTCATGAAAAACATCAGCTACGAGATACGCACGCCGCTGTATTCGGTAATGGGATTTGCCGAGATGTTCAACCTCGAGCACTCCAGAGAAGACGAGACAGTGTTCATGGAAGAGATACGGAAAAACTCAACACTGCTGCTCAACCTCATCAACGACATCCTGTTCCTGTCGCGACTCGATGCAAACATGGTGGAATTCAACCCCGCCCCGATGGACTTCGCATGCACGTTCGCCCCATACTGCATGGCCGGATGGTCGCGCGGACTGAAAGACGGGGTGAAGCCCGTCACCGAAGATCCTTACGAGCAGCTCGTCATCGACATCGACTCACAGCGCATCGGCTACGTCATCGAGACACTGGCATTCAACAGCGCACACTTCACGGAGAGCGGAATGGTGCGCGGACGGTATGAATATCACCACGACTGTCTTGAGATAAGCATCGAAGACACGGGCATCGGCATCCCCCGCGAGGCTTTGCAAACCATCTTCACAAACATGAACATGAACGAGAATACCGAAGAATGCGGTATAAGGCTCAAGCTACAGATATGCAAGAAGATTGTGGAGAAGATGGGAGGGACAATGGATATCGAGTCGGAATCAGGTAAAGGAACCACCGTCTGGATAAGGATACCCTGCAAGGCAACGACCATAAAGAAAAAGAACATCCTAATTTAGGCATACGACATGGCAAGGCACGGAACAAGACATATCATCATCAGCCTGCTGGCGGTCATCTCAATGCTGGCTGCCGGACAGGGCAAGGCACGCGCCGCAGCAGACGGCAACCGGACGGCCTATACCAAGGAACGCCCGCTGGTAGTCGTATCCGACTGGGATTTCGCACCATACGAATACAGCAACGACAGAGGAGAACCCGAAGGCTACAACGTCGAGATAATACGGGAAATACTCAACCGCTTAGACATACCGCATGTTTTCCTCATGAGGGAGTGGAGCCAGGCCATCGAGACGTTCAACGAGGGAAAGGCAGACCTCATCGTCTACCCTGTGGGCGACATGCCGCACACAAAAGCCAAGAGATACTACAGCAGGAAAATGCTTGCGCCATACAAGATAAAGGCGGCATACAAGCGGGGAACCCCGCCACTGAAAGAACTGAGCCAGCTCGGCAACGGCGACCTGCTCGCACTGAAGAAATACGACTATTCCACCATCCACGTCATGAAACGCAGCGGCATCAATAAGAAGCAGCTGCGCATAAACTCGCCCAAGACATGCCTCACGGAAATCAGCAACAAAAGATACAGGTATTTTATCTGGGGCGAGGCTCCGATGAAAGAGATGCTCAAGAATCTCGGATACAACGACATCGACATGTGCGATATCGACATCCCGTCGGGCGACATGCGGTTCGTCAGCCACGACAGGGACCTCATCCACGATATTGACGACCAGTTTGCAAGACTCGACCAGTCGGGAGAGGTCAGCAAGATATTCAACAAATGGTTTCATCCTGAGAAGCCGGACAACGACGTCTCGCCTGTGGTGTTCATCATAATAATAGTACTGATAATCATCGTAGGCGCGTTCATCGTGACCAACCACTTCATAGCACTGCGCATCAAGCACGGGACAAGGCACACGTTTGAAAGGACCAAGATAATGACGGAGGCCCTCAACATGAACGGCAACTATGTGGTGAGGCTCGACCTCGAAGGAGGAACGGTAAGGAACATATACGGGATGCACCTTCCCCCGGAAGGAATGACACCCGAACAGTATCAGGCAAAGATTCACCCCGATGACAGCAAGCTGATGTATGACTACACCGTTGACATACTAAACGGCAAGCCAGGCACCGAGCAGGGACAGACATACAGATGGAACGCCGGCACCGCCGAGGCACCGAAATGGATACTGCTGCACAACCAGTCTATAATAGAGAAAGACCAGAAGAGCAGCAAGCAGCACATCATCAGCACGCTGACAGACATCACCGAAGTGCACGAGAAAGAGCAGCACGACAAGGAGCTGGCCGCAAAATTCAGCAGCATATTCGACAGCTCGATAGTGGGACTGTCACTGTACGACAGGCACGGCACGCTCATAAACACGAACAGGCAGATGCGCCGCATACTCAAGTTCAGGTCGGAATATGACGAGTTCTACTACAAGCAGAACCTGACAGCCCTCCTCGCGTCCACCGTATGCTCGAACATGGCAGACATCGACGACCGGACGTTCTGCTCGAAATGCTACATCCCGGAACGGAGCGTGTCGGAATATATCGAGATACGCGTGCGGCCGATAAACAACAGCGACGGAGAGCTGCTCTACGTGCTCATAACCGTGCGCATCATCACGAAGGAGCGGCAGCTATACCTGCAGCAGAAAGAAAACAACAGGAACATACGCCGGGTGAACGAGGAAATAACCAAGTACGAAAACAACCTGCGCTACCTGCTCGAAGAGAGCAAGACACGCATCTGGCGCTCATCGCTCGCCAGCCGCAGGATATCGTTCTATAAGAACCTGCGCATCAAGGAGAAGGAGATGACCATAGACGACTTCATCGAAAAGGCGTGCGGCGGCGACGCGCAGGAGGCTCTGCGGACATTCATCGACCCGCAGGCAGACAACATAACGCCACAGACGGTCACGATACAGGTCACCGACTTCCCCACTGCAGGGACGAAGAGGAAATGGTATTCAATAAACCGCATACCCGAATATGACGACAACGGCACACCCGTGGGATGCTTCGGACTGATGCGCGACATGACCGAACTGATGGAAGCACAGGAAAAGCTCAAGGAGGAGACCATGCGCGCCAACGACAGCGAGAAGCAGAAAAGCATGTTCCTGGCAAACATGAGTCACGAGATACGCACGCCGCTGAATGCCATCGTAGGCTTCTGCGACCTGCTGCCGGCAATAGACGACAGCAGCGAGCGCGGCGAACTGATAAGGATAATACGCAAGAACTGCGACCTGCTGATGCACCTTGTGGACGATATACTGATAATATCGACAATGGATGCCGACGGACCTCAGATAAACCCGAAGCGCGTCGACTTCGCCAAGGCTTTCGACGACCTGTGCACCACGCTCGAACAGCAGACCGCCGACACCGGCGTGGAATTCATCAAGGACAACCCGTACAGGCAGTTCATCACCGAACTCGATATCGAACGCACACAGCAGATAATAATAAACTTCACCACAAACGCGGTCAAATTCACGACGCAGGGCCACATAAAGGTGGGCTACAGGATAGAGGACAACGGTATATATATATATTGTGAAGACACGGGGAAAGGCATACCGAAGGAGAAATGCGCCGATGTATTCCGCCGGTTCGTCAAGCTCAACGACTTCGTGCAGGGCACGGGCCTCGGCCTCAACATCTGCAAGGCCATCGCAGACAGCTGCGGCGGCAGGATAGGCGTAGAGTCGGAACCGGGCAAGGGCTCCACCTTCTGGGTGTGGCTGCCGTGTCCTAACTATAATGTTGAACCTTAAAAAGAGAGAACATGCAACAGAGCAAATATGTATTGGCCAACGAAAGAGACAAGCAGTGGGGACTGACAGCAAGCACCATCGGCTATGAAGAGATAGGACCGGGCGCCCCCTACCCCACACGCGGACATGCTGACGGATACTATTTCACCGTCGACGAGGGGCGTGAACTGAATGAATATCAGCTGCTCTACATCGTAGAAGGCAGCGGAGTGTTCAGCAGCACACACGTGAAGAACGCTGAACTGAACGAGGGTGACATGTTCCTTCTCTTCCCGGGAGAATGGCACACCTACCACCCGAGGACCGACATAGGATGGAAGAGCTACTGGATAGGATTCAAGGGGCGCAACATGGACGACCGCGTGACTGCGGGATTCCTCTCTCCGGAAAAGCCCATATACCACGTAGGATACTCGGCAGAAATAATACGCCTGTATAAATCGGCATACGACACAGCCAGCAAGGAACCGGCTTTCTCGCAGCAGATTCTCGCAGGAATCGTCAACAACCTCATCGGAATGATGTATTCACTGGAACGTAACATAGAGCTGAGCAGGAGCCACAAGCGCATCGACATGGTCAACCGGGCACGACTGCGCATCAGGGAGTCTCTCGAGAGCAGCCTGAGTATACAGCAGATTGCCGACGAGATGGGCATGAGCTACTCTAACTTCCGCAAGCTGTTCAAGGAATACACGGGCATCAGTCCGGCAAACTACCAGCAGAGCCTGAAGCTCCAGCGGGCCAAGGAACTGCTGACGACGACAAACATGAGCATAAAGGAAATTGCATACCGCCTCAGCTTCGACTCGCCCGACTACTTCTCGGCCAAGTTCAGGATAAAGACCGGACGCAAACCGAGCGACCTTAGAGGTAAGAAATGAAACAGAAAGACCGTCCGTTTCCGGACGGTCTCTTTTTATTATTTAATTAAAAGAAAAGAGACTGTAACAGATACAGCCTCTTTTCGCATTCTTATAAACCCATGATGAAGGTCCTTTCGAGCCAGTAGACGATGATTCCGGCAAGGTAGCCGACGAAGGCTATCCACGTTATCTTCTTCATATACCAGCCGAAGGTTATCTTCTCCAGTCCCATTACGACCACACCCGCGGCCGAACCGATGATGAGCATCGAACCGCCCACGCCGGCACAGTAGGCCAGAAGCTGCCAGAAGATGCCGTCTACGGCCATGTCTCCGGTAGCCTCGACGGGATACATGCCCATGCATCCGGCCACGAGAGGCACGTTGTCGACGATGCTCGAGAGCACTCCGATAATTCCGGTGACGAGGTAATGGTTTCCGTCGAATGCCACGTTGAGTCCCTCGCCGAGCATAGTCAGTACGCCGACAGTCTCAAGACATGCCACGGCCATGAGGATGCCGAGGAAGAAAAGAATCGTTCCCATGTCTATGCGGGCCAGCATCTTGGTGATGCGCTTCTGCATTCCGGCGCCCTCGCCGTCCTCATTGTCGTGCGGCAGACTGCGGTAGAATATCTCAGTGACCGTCCAGAGCACGCCCAGTACGAGCAATATGCCCACGAACGGTGGCAGATGGGTTATCGACTTGAAGATGGGCACGAAGATAAGACCGCCCACACCGAGGAAGAATATGGCCTTGCGCTGCGATGCCGAGAGAACGTCGTCGCCGGCTTCATCGGCCGCCTCGTCAACAGGGACGAGCTCGCCCTTGAGCGACAGCGAAAGGATATATGCCGGAATGACCATAGACACTATTGAAGGCACGGCAATCTCGCTGATCACGCCGAGCGCCGTTATCAGTCCCTTGTTCCACAACATGATGGTCGTCACGTCGCCGATAGGCGAGAATGCGCCGCCCGAGTTTGCAGCAATGACAACGAGGGAAGCGTATATAATACGGTCCTTCTTGTCTGCAACGAGCTTGCGCAGAATCATGATCATGACGATGCTGGTCGTAAGATTGTCGAGGATGGCCGACAGGATGAACGTCATCACGGCGATGCGCCATAGCAGCGCCTTCTTGCTGCGCGTCTGCATCATGTCGCGCACGAAGTTGAATCCTCCGTTCTGATCTACCAGTTCCACGATGGTCATGGCCCCCATGAGGAAGAAGAGCGTCGTCGACGTGCTGCCGAGATGCTTCTCTATCACCTCACTGACGGCCTGTGGGATGGCATCGCCCACAGCTCCGGCGATATAACTGCCGGGATCACACATGAAAAGCGTCCAGCAGAACACGAACATCAGCAGGGCGACTGCGGCCTTGTTGATTTTTGTCAGGCTCTCGACAGCTATGCATAGATAGCCTATCACAAAGACGATGACAATTGAAAGCGTTAATGTAGTCATACTATTTGATTTTGTTTTTAGTTTGTTTTTCGGTTTGCAAAGATAATAATAAAATCGGTATGCGCGCAAGAGAGCATGAAAAAAATCACGTAATCGTTTTCCCGGTATAATTCTGCGCCCCACATCTGGAGCGCTTTTAACAGCGGGCAACGGCATGAATCAAAATTACACGTACTAAAACAAATAATTAAGTTCTGTATTGGCAATAATATGCTATCTTTGCAATTGAAAGTTTTTTAAATACTGCTAACAAACAAATCAATGGAGAACAACAAAAGATATTTCTTCGCGGTGGACCTTGGCGCCACGAGCGGAAGAACCATAATAGGAACGCTCAGCAACGGACGCATCGACCTTGAGGAGCTGACCAGGTTTGACAACAACCTTATAGAGACCGGAGGACACTTCTACTGGGACATCTACGCACTCTACAACGAGATAATAAAAGGTCTCAAGCTCGTTGCACAGCGGGAGATTCCAATATGTTCGATCGGTATCGACACGTGGGGAGTGGACTTCGTATGCGTGGGCAAGGACGGCGCACTGCTGCGCAACCCGCTGGCATACCGCGACCCGCACACTTTCGGCATGATGGAAGACTACTTCGCGAATGCCGTGGACAAGAAGACGGTATACGACATAACGGGCATACAGTTCATGAACTTCAACTCGCTGTTCCAGCTCTACGCCATGCGCAAGAACGGAAACACTGCGCTTGAGAATGCAGACAAGATACTGTTCGTTCCCGACGCGCTGAGCTACATGCTCACGGGAAAGATGGTATGCGAATACACCATCGCATCGACGAGCCAGATGCTCGACCCGAAGACAAAGCAGCTCGACCCGAAGCTACTCGGGAGCGTGGGACTGACGCAGGACAACTTCGGAGAGATGACAAACCCGGCAGTGGAGATCGGAACGCTGACCGAAGAGGTACAGAAGATCACCGGACTGGGCGCCCTGCCGGTTATTGCCGTGGCTGGACACGACACTGGAAGCGCCGTGGCAGCCGTGCCGGCAAAGGACGAGAAGTTCGCATACCTGAGCAGCGGCACGTGGAGCCTGATGGGCATAGAGACAAAGGATGCCATCATCGACGACCTGAGCTACGGACGAAACTTCACCAACGAGGGCGGCATCGAGGGAACAACACGCTTCCTCAAGAACATCTGCGGCATGTGGCTCTACGAACGCTGCCGCAAGGAGTGGACAGACGCGCCGAAATCGCACGCCGAGCTTCAGGCCGAGGCCATGAAGCAGCCGGCATTCCAAAGCATCATCAACCCCGACGACGCCATGTTCGCCAACCCCGCGTCGATGGTCGGCGCCATACAGGAATATTGCCGCAAGACAGGCCAGCACGTGCCCGAGGGCTACGCCGAGATATGCCGTTGCATCCACGCAGCGTTCTATAGGATACACCGCACGCAGGAAACGGTTCATTTCGATTATCGCATTCGAAGTCAGCACTGCCTGGAAATTATCGCCATAATTCAAACCTTTGCAAATGCCTACCGCTATGGCGTACACATTCTTCAAAACTGTGGCATATTCTATGCCCACAACGTCGTCGTTTACCGAAGTCTTTATGTAATTGTTCGAAAGCACAGCGGCCAATGCCTCGCCCTTGGCTCGGTCCAGGCAACCGATTGTAAGATAAGTAAGACGGTTGAGCGCTACTTCCTCTGCATGGCTCGGCCCGCTTATTACCGCAAGGCTATCATCTGGAACGTTGTATATCTGTCTGAAATATTCGGTTACAACAAGTTCTTCTTCAGGAATGATTCCTTTTATTGCGGTAACTACGAACTTGTCGTTAAGTTTTACATGCAGTTTTTTCAGCACTTGTTTGAGATAAGGCGACGGCGTTACGAATATTACGGTGTCGCTTTGCTCTACTATTTCGTTTATGTCGTTGCTGAACGTTATCTTACCGGTATCAAACTTGACGCTGGTAAGATATGAGGGATTATACCCCAGACGTATGAATGCGTCGATATTTCCCTGCCGGCGGATATACCAATTCAAATGGCCCGCCTTTTCGAGAACTATCTTGGCTATCGCCGTAGCCCAGCTGCCGCCGCCTATTATGGCTATTTTTCCACAATCTGACATAACACTTGCTGCTCCGGACATATTAATACGACTTCACTGCTCATCCCGCAACGCAGGAAATTTTCACGCGTTCAGTTTTTCCAGCCACGTTTCCACTTCGGATACGCTTGGCTTTGCTACATCGAGCTTATACTTCTTTATAACCTCGCCTATCTGCATTTGCAGTTTCTGCGGGTTTACCTCGCGCATGTCGCCAACCGTATTGTAGCCTGACTTCTGCAGTATGGGAATCAACTCTTCGGCTATGCCGAGAGCCGTATATTTTTCATTCGAATCACGTTGCGGTTTCTTTTCGGGTCTCATTTGCGGGAAGAACAGCACTTCCTGTATCGAAGACTGCCCGGTCATGAGCATTGCCAGCCTGTCGATACCTATACCTATTCCCGAAACCGGCGGCATTCCGTATTGCAGCGAACGCAGGAAATCCTGGTCGATGAACATGGCCTCGTCGTCGCCCTTTTCGCTCAGGCGCAACTGCTCCTTGAAGCGTTCTTCCTGGTCTATCGGGTCGTTAAGCTCGCTGTAAGCATTCGCAAGCTCCTTGCCGTTCACCATGAGTTCGAAACGCTCGGTAAGGTTGGGATTGTCGCGATGTTTCTTTGTTAGCGGGCTCATCTCGATAGGATAATCTATTATAAAGGTAGGCTGTATGTATGTGCCTTCGCAGAACTCTCCGAAAATCTCGTCTATCATCTTGCCCTTGCCGAAAGTCTCGTCCACGCTGTCGAGCTTCAGTTCCTTGCATATAGCCCTTATTTCGTCTTCTGTCTTGTCGGTAAGGTCGTAGCCTGTTTTCTCTTTAATCGAGTCGAGCATGGTGACACGTCGGTAAGGAGCCTTGAAGTCTATTTCCTTTCCGTCCACTACGACCTTGGTCGTACCGTTCACGTCAAGCGCAATCCTTTCCAGCAGTTTCTCGGTATAGCACATCATCCACTTGTAATCCTTGTATGAAACATAGAGTTCCATGCAAGTAAACTCGGGATTATGGTTCTTGTCCATGCCTTCGTTACGGAAGTTCTTTGAAAATTCATAAACTCCCTCGAATCCGCCCACGATGAGCCGTTTGAGATAAAGCTCGCAGGCTATGCGCAGGTACAGGTCAATGTCCAGCGCGTTGTGGTGCGTTATGAACGGGCGGGCGCTCGCGCCGCCGGGGATAGGTTGCAGTATTGGTGTCTCGACCTCGGTATATCCGTCTGCGTCGAACTGTGCGCGCATGCTCTTGTATATCTGCGCACGTTTAAGGAATGTTTCCTTTATGCCAGAGTTAACCACAAGGTCAACATAACGCTGGCGGTAGCGCAGCTCAGGGTCGTCGAAACGGTCGTATTCCACGCCGTCTTTCATCTTAACTATCGGCAGCGGCTTAATGCTTTTCGAAAGGAGTTTCAGTTCATCGGCACGCACGGAAATCTCTCCCGTCTGCGTGCGGAACACTTCGCCTTTAACTCCCACAAAGTCGCCAATATCGAGCAACCGTTTGAAAACCACGTTATAAAGGTCCTTGTTTTCATCCGGGCAAATATTGTCGCGGGTTACATACACCTGAATCCTGCCTTTCGAGTCCTGAAGCTCGAAAAAGCTGGCCTTGCCCATCACGCGGCGGCTCATAAGCCGTCCTGCTATACTGACGTTGCGGGCGGGGGCATTGTCTTCAAAACTTTCTTTTATTTCAGTTGAAAAAGCATTCGTTGGAAATTCGGCTGCAGGATAAGGCTCTATGCCCATCTTGCGCAATTCCGCCAGGCTCTCGCGGCGGTTGAGCTCTTGCTCGCTGAGTTCTAAAACATTCATGTTTAAAAGCCTTGTAATTTGTATGCAAAAGTACTAATTCTTTCCGACATTCCCAACTCCTGCAGGGGCAACTCGCCCGCCGCATGCGAAAGAACATGCTTTTTGTGCTCGGAACTGTAATTTTCCATAATTCCCCGACGGGGTTCGTGCCTTGTTCGAAACGGGTGTAAGGAGCAAAGAAAAATTATCTCTGAGATATTTTAAAATATGTCAGACATATTTTGAAATAGGTCAGACATATTTTTTGCGGCAGGCCTTAACCCTTCGAACGCACGAAGACAATTTTTTCATACCCGGAACAATAAATCATGCACCGACGATGTTACATGA
>CAJMSE010000029.1 GCA_905216025.1 uncultured bacterium
CTGCTCCCTGTTAATCGGATTCTCAGGCGGCTTAAAAAATGGAGGGTGTACCAAAAACCTAATTTTGATACACCCCCTTCTTGCTATAACATCCGCGTGTCAATCATCATTATTCTTACGCGCCTTTTTCTTCGAACTCTTTTTCACCGTCTGAACCGGTACATAAAATTTTGTCGTAGACGGTGAGTAGATACCAAATGTTATGCTACTAATAAGAGATACAATCTATCAAAAAGGCTAATCAGAGACTATTTCCCAATGCCCTCCCTTTTTAGGACCTACATAGCGGACCGTTTTGGAAAGTGCGGCAAGCTCACGTTCTATTGTCTTTGTCGCGACACCGATTGCCGACGCTATCTCGGCACGTGTTGTCTGCGGGTTTTCGGTAATAAGCTCTATTATCTGTTGCTGGCGTTCGGTTAAGTTTTTAGCGACATTTTTAGCGACATTTTTAGCGACATCGGTTGTCGCTGATTCCCTTGTCGGGAGATAAAAAACAACTTTTACTGAATCTATTGTCGTTTCAATGTGCATCGGGCGACCGGTCACGTCTTGCCATCTCTTGAGTTTACGGAGACCATAGCCAAGGTTTTCCGACAGATGGGCAAGCCGGAACAATTTTGCTATTACCGGATTGCGAGGCTGGGACTCAAAGGAACTTTCCATTACTGCTAACGGCATCGGCATTCCGCCTGGATTCAAGAACTCTATCCGATCATCGAAAACATGGATGCAGCTGCGACGTAGGAGAGAACCAAGCCAACATGCGCGAGGAGGTAATTAATATCTCATTATTTCATAATAAATATCCCGTTGTAAAATCACAAAGTATTAATTATTGCTCTACCTAATCTCACCGAGAGAGTTCCTCCTGCCACATGGCATTGCAGAAATAAAAATAGAGGAAGTCAATGAAGAATAAAAAACACTTCAAAAAGTTGTGAGAAGAAAAAATAATTTGTAAATTTGCCACGCAGACCGTCATTAGCAGAAGCCCCGGTCTGGGGTTAAGCATGGGCGGGATGTAAAGACATAATAAGAAAGCGTTTATCCGCGCTGATTCTTGGCTATCAGAAATTCTCGCAAAATTTCATATTCATGTCAAGGATTAAGCAACGGTAGATGCCCGTGGATATGTAATATCTCATATCTGGCGCTATGTTTCATCAGAAACATAGGCTAGTGTGTTATTTACATATATAAGCGTGGGCTTCTGCGTTGCCGTCCGACATGAATAAGGCAATGCGAGAAGCCTCTGATAGTAAGACGGTGACAGGTACAGATTCCTACGCTTTTTGCATAAATATTTAAAGCCAACGAGGGGATGACCGAGGCATGAAAAGTTTATGAGTCGTTATCTATCATTAAAGTCTACTAAGACATTACCTTGGCAACAAAATCTCAGGGTGGATGATTTACTGATGGTCAAAAGATTATTTGTTCTTACCGTCATTGTTTTTAATCTTAATAGTTTATGGTCTCGTGTTCTTGACACAGGCGAACTTTACTACAAAGATCAGCAACGCAGGATAATTTTTACTTTAAATACTGTCACAAAAGAAGCTGCTGTAGGTACAGGAAGCACAAGTACTGATCATACAGCATTATTATATCCAGAATTTGGAAGCCCGGAATGTGACACTGAGTACTGGAAAGTTTGGGAAAATATAGATATTCCAAGTACAATTATATATAATGATGAGACATACACTGTCACCTCGGTATCAGCTAACTCTTTTTATAAGAGTACTGAGATCAAACATATTTCTTTGCCAAAAACAATTCGACGGATTGATTATCAAGCATTCGGATTTTGTGTAAATCTCACAGATTTTGATTTTCCTGCCGATTTGGAAGTAATATCATCATGTGCATTTCAAATATGCAATAAGTTAACCAAAATCATTTTACCACAAAAAGTCAGGACAATTGAAAGCTATGCCTTCCAAGACTGTACAGAAGCCAAAGAACTATTTATACCGGCAAGTTGTACATCTATTGAAGACGAGGCGTTCAATTGGTGCACAAAACTTGAAAAGATAACAATTGAAGATGGCTCGACACCTCTACAAATGGGACATTGTAATGCAAAAGGATTATCTTATGAAGGAACAGCAGGCTATTGCTTGAGAGGCATGTTTGGAGATGCTACAGATATTAAAGAGGTGCATTGGGGCAGAGATTTGATACTGGATGCTAATTCTGATGGATATGTATACGGCCCATTTACTTATACTTCAAATTTTTACACAAATACTGGCGGCGCTAAAGTCAAATCAACTCAACGGATCCAAAAGCTTACTTTCGGGGACTATGTGACAGAAATTCCGCGAAATGCTTTTTATAACGGAAGCATTGGAGGATGTCTTGTGCTGCCTCCTAATTTGAAAAAAATCAATGATGAGGCTTTTTATAGAACATCCATGGACGGAACAGTTACGCTTAACTTTCCTGCAACTCTTGAATATGTAGGTGCAAACGCCTTGACAGGACCAGATGGAATAGAGTTTAATGCTATTGAATCGGAAGCAGAAATACCTCCCGCTACTCCTTTTGAGGAGAATAAGAAATATCCACTTCCTTATTATAAAGTCAATAATTTATTGATTACTATTCCCGCCGGTACAAGAGAAGCCTATCAAAATGATTCTTTTTGGGGAAAATTCGCATTAATTGATCCAAACGATGGGTTAGTAACCGTAAATGTAAAAACACCAGGAACCTTATATGGAAGATTAATAGCTCAAGGTGTTCAGATAGAAAGTTCGTACCGGCTAAAACTTTTAGGACAATTAAATGCAGACGACTGGTCTACGATAAAAGAAATGAAAAAACTCTATGACTTAGATTTGGAAGAGGTCAATATTGATGAAATATCTTCCGGTATGATTCCTTCAACAATATGTCATATCAAGCTGCCAAATAGTCTAAAAATATTAGGGGAAAGTGCATTAATTAAAAGGCCGATAATGGGAACGTTGGAAATTCCAAACACATGTACACAGATTGGTCCTGATGCTGTAAGACAAACATTAATAAATGGACTCATTCTTCCTGACAATGGAATAGAAATTATGGAAAATGCATTCTGGCACGTTGTTAATCTAGAGGAGGTAAAGTTAGGAAATGTAAACATAACAGGTGACAATGTTTTTGAATACAACAATTTAAAGAAAGTCATTCTTGGCAATGGATGCAATATAACCGGTAAAAATACATTTAATCTATGTTATGATTTAGAAACTATTATCATTAATGGAGATATTGAAAATATCGGTTCTTCAACATTCCATAATATTAAAGAAAAGAGCAATATCAAGGATATAGTTTTCAATGGTTGTATCCATAAATCAGGTGAAAATCTATTTTTTAATCCACTTAGTAATTCGCTTGAACCATATTATCCCATTTGGAAACTTGAAATTAAAGATTTAGAAGGTTATTTAAAGTCTTCGTTTAACGGCATCACGTCCAGTCCGATGAATTACGCCAAAGAAGTGAGCTACAACGGAGCACCACTTACAACAATATCAATACCTGAAGGAATAACCAAGGTATCTGATGCTATGTTCCGAAATTGCTCGTCACTGAAATTTATAACACTCCCATCAACTATTCAGTGTATAGGAGCTGCGGCTTTTGATGGATGTTCTATTGAGAGCATAACATTACCAGAATTGCTGGATACAATTGGATATGATGCATTCAAAAATTGTTCAGTTCTTAAAGAAATAACAATACCCAAAAGTGTTGCAGTCATTGGAGCAGGTGCTTTCAATAATTGTTCTTCACTAAAAAATGTATACTCCTTACAAAAGAATCCGATTAAACTTACGACATATAACAATTGGAGTAACGACCTACCGTTTAAAAACGTAAACTCAGAGTGTTGTCTAAATATCCCTATTGGTACAGCAAACAAGTACCGAACAGCAAATTGGATATTACCCAAAGTTCAAGAGTTTGGAACTCTCTCTATAACCGTAGAAGGTGAAGGATTGATTGTTTACAATGACACGAAAATATCTGCAGGCACATCAGATTTTATGTTTAAGCCCTATATACCCTTTGAATTATCAATAATTCCTGGGGAAGGATATAAAGTTCACCACGTATTATGCAATGGAGAAGACATCATAGAGAATATTATTAATAATAAGCTGTCGTTTGATGATCCTGATTCAGATATCAATTTAAATGTGGTTTTCTGTGAAAAATACACCGCTGGATACACTCTCACAACCGAAGATAATGACCTTTACAGCTTGTATCTCGACTACAACTACACAATTCCAGAAGGAATAACTGCATACACAGGTAAGCTGAACGAAGATGAGACCACACTGAATTTGACAAAGGTTGAGGGCTGCGTCATTCCTGCAGGATGTGGTGTACTCGTTAAGAGTAATGCTGTTGGCGACTTCACATTCAACAAGACAACTGAAACCGCAGAATTGACAAGCGACCTTAAAGGCGTCACTGAAGACACCGAGGTTACCTCACTTGCAAAAACAGGACAGATTGTGCTTACACTCGGAGTGAAAGACAATATATTAGGTTTTCGCAAGCCCGCCGGCAGTAAAATAAAAGCCAACAAAGCATATCTTCTTGTTAATGCTACAACAAGTACGGCTAAAGGTGTGAAGATTTCTTTCGACGACGAGACAACAGATATCAACAACATCAACGCCACCAAAACAGATTCCTACGTTCCAATATACAACCTCACAGGGCAACGTGTTGCCAACGGCACAAAAGGTTTGCTGATAAAGAACGGCAAGAAAATCATAAACAAATAAACAACAAATAATAACAAAAAAATATGAAAATGTATATAAAGCCCGAAATAGATATAATCGAAATGGAAGTTTCCCCTATACTCGCAGCAAGTCCCGGCACAAACAACGGTTATACTCTTGATAAGAATGATGAAAACCAATACGACCGTTCAAAAGGTCATTCCTCAAATTCTTTCAGCATTTGGAATTTAGAGGAAGAATAAGATAAGAGTTCTTATATAAGAAAAAAGTTATTCCCGCATTATGCGCCGGCAGCCGCAAGGCCGCCGGCGCATAATGCGGGAATAATTGTTTGCTGGTAATGCAAATCTGACGGATAATATATATTATAGTTCTCTTCTCTATAATACTCTTCTTCCTGAAACTGATTGCCTTTCAACCATCAATTCCCAAGGAAACCGGTCATATACACCGGCAAGAACGTCACCATGCCGTCTTTACGCAAATCTTTTGTATAAACTATATATTGCTGCTTGATACGCGAATGAAACTTATCGCAGAAAGCGTCAAGAGAGGCATGGGTTTTATAACCGGAAGATTTCACTTCTATCGGATTGACCTTGTCGCCAGCGGGCAGGAGGAAGTCAATCTCATAGTTGTGCTTGCCGTTCGCGGTGGGGAAAGTATGATAATACAATTCCATGCCGGAGGCTTTCAGTATCTGCGCCACCACGTTTTCATATACATAGCCAAGGTCTTTGCTCAGCTTGTCAGAGAGAAGCTTATGGTAAATGATGTTCTCCGTAAAGTCTTTGTCCCAGAATGCCAGCGTGACAAACAGGCCAGTGTCACCTAAAAACATCTTAAACGCGACAGGGTCTTTATGGAATGCCATGCCAGGCCCTGGGTCGTTGGCATGATACGACATGTTCACCACCATAGATTCGGCCATGTTTGAAAGTGTCTCGGCAAGCCGGTCGGCACGTCCATGCTCCGTAACGCCTGACACCTGATAGCGGGAGGCATTCTTATTCAACTGTGCAGGTATTGCCTTGAACATCATTGAGGCCCTGCCGCTTGGGTCGATGCGCATGAAATCCTTGTCGTACAGGCTGATGATCGTGCGTTTCACCTTATCTGTCTCAAGCAGACTCTTGGTCGAAAGGTATTTGCTTACAGCCTGCGGCATTCCTCCCACGAGCATGTAGATGCGGAATTCACGCATCAGTTTGCGGTTAGTGTCATCGCCAAGCGATTGCCTTTCCTCATAGAAACGGCGCAGAAGCGGGACAGTTGCCGTATCACCCATAGCCCAACGGAATTCCTCATAATCCATCGGATACATCTTCAACTCATGTTCTTCGCTTGGGATTAGAATACCTTTGACATTCTGACGGATGGAAATCAAAGAGCCCGTCTCTATATAGTCGTAGCGCCCGTCGGCTACTAAGTGCTTGATGGCTTGCCTTGCTTTAGGGCAATCCTGCACCTCATCAAAGATAATGACAGATTTCCGTTGGGTCAACGCCTTTCCTGAGCTAACCTGCAAGCGGTTGAATATGAAGTCGAGGTCGGAAAGATCATCGAACAACGTCTTTATATCCCTGCTGCATTTGGTGAAATCTATCAGTACATAGCTCTCATACTCATTTTTGGCGAACTGCTCAGCGATAGTCGATTTACCAACACGACGGGCTCCTTGTATCAAAAGAGCCGTCTCACCGTTGCTTGACCTCTTCCAGTCCAGCATCTTATCGTATATCTTACGCTTGAAAATGTGCTCCATATTTCATTGTCTTTGAGTACAAAGTTAACCGTTCCGACCGAATTCTCCAAATGTTTTCAGCAGTAAATGCACAAATCCTCACGATTTAATTGCCGGATATTGCACGGTTTCTCACTTTTTAGCCGTCTTTATCTGAATGGGCCGCGGCCAATTCAGAATAAAGCTGACAGTGCTTCATCAGCTCGCCATTCCCAACTGCACTTACACCTGGCTCTCCCCCTCCACATAGTCTTCGAGGAAGATGTGCTCGCCGTCGAACACGGCATAGGAGAACTGTGATATCCAGTCGCCCAGTATCATCATGCGTGCTTTCTTGCTCAGCTGCAGGTCGAGCTCGATGTGGCGGTGGCCGAAGATGAGGTAATCGACGGACGGATGCTCGCGGATATAGCTCTTGGCATAGAGCACGAGGGGCTCCTTATGCTCTCCCATGTAGGGCGGCTCCTGCCCGTCGGGACGCTTGAGCCTGCTGCGGCGGGCCCACTCGAGGCCGAACCACATGCCCCACCGCGGATGCAGGGCCGAGAAGAGGCGCTGGCAGAGGCGGTTGTGGAAGACGGAACGGATGAGACGGAAGCCGCGGTCGGGGTCGCCGAGCCCGTCGCCATGGGCAAGCAGGAAGATGCGGTCGTATATCTCGGTGGTCAACGGCTGCTTGTGCAGCACCACGCCGCACTCCCGTTCGAGGTAGTCGTATGCCCAGATGTCGTGGTTTCCTGTGAAGAAATGCACCTCGACACCCATGTCCGTGAGCTCAGACACCTTGCCGAGGAAGCGGGTGTAGCCGCGCGGCACGACGGTGCGGTACTCATACCAGAAATCGAACATGTCGCCGAGCATGTACACTGCGGCGGCCTTGTGCTTTATACTGTCAAGGAAACGCACGAGCCTGCGCTCGTGCATGCGCCCGTGGTCGATGGCGAGAGAGCCGAGATGGGCGTCGGAAATGAAATATACCGGTTTCATTTTTCACTCTTCATTCTTCACTTTTCATCACTCAAATCCCAGTTCCACGCGTGCCTCTTCGGTCATCATGCTCTTGTCCCACTCCGGTTCGAACACAAGGTTGACCGTGGCGGAGGCCACGCCCTCCACGCTGTCGACCTTCTGGCGCACGTCTTCGAGGATGAAATCGGCCGCCGGACACGACGGCGCGGTGAACGTCATGTCGATATCCACGTCGCCGCTGTCTTTCACGTCCACCTTATATATAAGGCCGAGGTCGTATATGTTCACCGGTATCTCGGGGTCGTAGACGGTCTTGAGCACATCCACGATTCTCTCTTCTATCTTTGTCTTATCTTCCTGTGTCATTGTTCTGCATTTTAATTACTAAGTTACAAATTTACACAGAATTTGCGAGAATCCGCCGTAATGCGGCGGATTTAAATAAAATAAAGACGTCGAGGGTATGAAAGAGGAGTGTCCTTGTCCATAAAACGGGAATATCACAGCTGAACATGAATTAGCCCTCGCGGGCTGTGGACAAAGACGAGACTCTGTCCCTACAACTTTGTTCCTTACCCACGGACTTTCTTCTGTTCCGGACAAAGCAGCCGGATGGCCTCACGGCAGCGTGATGTTCTCCACCTCCACGTGCTCGCGGAGGAAGATGCTGGCCGACTCACGGAACTTGTCGGGATTCTCGGTGGTGAGGTAATGCACGCGGCCGCCGCGCGTACACTTGCGCTCCATCTCCGGGTGACGGCCAAAATATGTCTTCAGGCTTTGGGCCACGTGGTCGCCCTGGGGCACTATGCTCACCCCAGCGGGCGTATACTTTCGTATTTTCGGCATCAGCAATGGATAGTGGGTGCAGCCGAGGATGATGGTGTCGATGTCGGGGTCGAGAGCCATAAGCTGGTCGATGCGTTTGCGCACGAAGTAGTCGGCGCCGGGACTGTCGCCCTCGTTATACTCCACGAGCGGCACCCAGAACGGGCATGCCACGCCCGAGACCTTTATGTCGGGATACAGCTTGTTGATTTCAAGGTTATAGCTCTCACTGCGTATCGTGCCCTCGGTGGCGAGAATGCCCACATGGCGGGTCTTCGTGAACGGGCCGATAATCTCTGCCGTGGGCCGGATGATGCCGAGCACGCGGCGCGACGGGTCGGCCAGCGGCAGGTCGTTCTGCTGGATGGAGCGCAGGGCTTTGGCCGAAGCCGTGTTGCAACCGAGGATTACCAGGTGGCAACCGCGCTCGAAAAGGCGCATCACGGCCTGGCGCGTGAACTCGTATACGACATCGAACGAGCGCGTGCCGTATGGCGCACGGGCGTTGTCGCCGAGATACATGTAGTCGTATTGCGGCAACAGGCGGCGTATGCCGTGCAGTATGGTCAGTCCGCCGTAGCCGGAATCGAAGATTCCTATCGGACCGGGACTTGCTGGCAGGGTGTTCATCATGCGGTATGTCTGATGGTTAACGGTGCTGTCAGAAACGCTCGCGCACCGCCTCGCTGAGGTCTTCGCCCAGCGCAGGACTGATGAACGGGCACGCGTTGCCGTCGGTATTGATGATGAAGGCCAGGCCGCGCTCCTCGCCTATGGCGCGCAGTATGGCGGCAAGGCGGGCATGCAGCGGTGCGAAGGCGTCACGCTCGGCGCCCTCCAACAGGCGGCGGCTCTCCTCCTTGAAGGCGATGTTGCGGTTCATCATCTCCTGAAGCTCGCTCTGCCGCTTCTGAAGGATGGTCTGCGGAAAGTCTTTCAGTCCCTCGAGAAACTCCTCGTACTTGCTGTTGAACTCGTCCTCCACGCGGCGGTTCTCGGCCGCATACTTGGCGCGGAGCTCCTCTATCTGGCGGTTAGCCACGGCATAGTCGGGCATGGCGCGCAGGGCATCGCCGTAGCTAAGATATCCGAAGCGCATGGCCGGGGCATCGCCATTAACGGCCTGAACGGCCACGGCCGGGATTTCATCCGGCTGGGCGACGGTCTGCGCGGCGGCCGGAAGGGCGAGCACGGCGGCGAGAATGATAAGGTATCGTCTCATAATATGGTCTTTGGTTATGCATCCGTTGATGTGCCGGAGCCTCGGGCGTGCCGGCGGTGCCTTGACGGCAGAACCGCGGACTGCACCGCCCCGCGGAGAAGAGACTCTCCGGTGGCCTGCGTAGTCCGCGGTCCGTATCTCCTGACTTTACTTCAGGCCGAGCTTAGCCTTCACCTGGGCGGTGACGTCGGTGCTGAGCGTGGTGCTGATATAGGGCACGCCGCCTGCAACGTCCATCACATACACGTAGCCACCCTCCTGGCCGACAGCCTTGATGGCGTCGATAATCTTCGTGGTGATGGCCTGCATCTTCTCCTGCGAAGCCTTGCCGAGTGCCTGCTGGTTATCCTGATAGCTCTGCTGTATCTTCTGATACATCTCCTGGAGCTCCTGCTCGCGGCGCTGCTTGATGTTGTCGGGCAGTGTGGCCTGCTCCTTCTCGTATGCCTGCGACTTCTTGGTCAGCTCGTCCTGCATGCTCTTCAGGTCGTCCTCATACTGCTTCTGCAGCGCGTCAATCTCCGTCCTTGCCTTCGTATACTCGGGCATGGCCTGGATTACTTCCTGCGTGTTCACGTGTCCGAACTTCTGGGCGAATGCTGCCAGCGGAGCGAACATCAAAAGAATCAAAAATAATTTCTTCATTTTCTTTTTATTTTTAGTTTATGATTATTATCTTATGGGAGGGATGGGAATGATGGGAGAGATGGAGATAATGGGAGGAATGGGAAAATAATTCTTCATTCTTAACTCTTCACTTTTCACTATTTGATTCTTCACTCTTCCCTCTTCACTCTTCATTCCCCTAATTGGCGTATCCCAGTTTCTGCAGCACCTCGTTGCTTATGTCTATCTTCGGGCTGCCGAAGATGATGCCGGCATCGCTCGCGCGGTCGAGGATGAGCTGGTAGCCGCGCAGGTCTGAAATGTCCTTCACGGCGTTGTAGATTTCCTCCTGTATCGGCGTCATCAGACTGGTACGCTTCTTGAAGAGCTCGCCCTCCGGCCCGAAATACTTTTTCTTCAGGTCGGCGGCCTGCTTCTCCTTCTCCACTATGGCGTCCTGGCGTGCCTTCTTCTGCTCCTGCGAGAGGAATACCACCTCGTTCTGATAGTTCTTATACATCGTCTGCGCCTCGGTGGCGATGGCCTCCACCTCTGCCTGCCACTTCTTCGACACCTGGTTGAGCTGCTCGTTGGCACGCTCGTATGCCGGTATATTCTTCAGGATATACTCCATGTCTACAAGTGCGAACTTCTGCGCGCTTGCCCCAGCGGGCATCACCGTCATCACGGCAAGCAGCACCGCTGCCTTTATTGCTGTCTTAAATGCTTTCATATTTCCTTCTCCTTTTATTATTAATAAGGTGTAGTCTCCACGTCGCGGGTTTCCTGCCGTGCCACGGGGCATGGCCTTGCGGACGGCAAAACATGCCTTGCGTGTGGAGGACATAGACAAGCTATGTCCCTACAAGCGCCAGGGCAGACTTCATAACCTCGCACCTCATAACCTAAAAACCTCATACCCCGCTTAGAACTCCTGTCCGAGGATGAAGTGGAACTGGCTTCCGCCCTTCACGCCGGTAGACAGTGTCTTGTCGAATCCGTATGCCCAGTCGATTCCCATGAGGCCGACCATAGGCAGGAAGATGCGCACGCCGGCTCCTCCGGAGCGCTTCATGTCGAACGGGTTGAAGTTCTTTGTCTCGTTCCAGGCGTTTCCGCCCTCGAGGAAGGCAAGGCCGTAGATGGTCGTGTTGCCGAGCATGAACGGGTAGCGGAGCTCGAGCGTGAACCTGTCGTAGGCGTAGCCGGCGGCAGAATACGGGGTGAGCGAGCCGTTCTCATATCCGCGAAGGCCGATGGTCTCCTGGGCATAGCCCGTGGAGTAGCCGCTCATGCCGTCGCCACCCATGTAGAACGTCTCAAACGGCGACTTCTTATACTTGTTGTACGAGCCGAGCAGACCGAACTCGACGCGGGTCATCAGCACGAAGCACTTTGCTCCGTTGGTGAGCGGGGTGTACGTACGTGTCTTGAATTTCCACTTGTGATACTCGATCCAGCGGTACTTCTCCTGCTGCTCCGCCTCGAACGTCGCCGACGTTCCGTCGGTGGCGAGGTGCTCATAGTCCTTGTTGTCGAATGCCGACCATGGCGGGGTGAGCGTCACGGACGCCATGAACTCCGAGCCGCGGCGCGGGAAGTAGGGATTGTCCGTGGTGTTGCGGGCGAGCGATATGCCGAGGTTTATGTTGTTGCAGTTACCGTTCGAGATGATGAAGTAGCGCCAGTCGCGCAGCATGTAGCGCTGGTACGACAGCGTTGCCGACAGCTGGAAGAAGTCGTCGGGCCAGCGCAGGCGCTTGCCCCAGCCGAGCGAGAAGCCCAGCAGCTGCACGTACTTGTCGTCGTCGAGGTAGCTCTCGTAGTTGTTATAGTAGTTGTTGTAGCTTCCGTAACCGCCATAATAGTTGGAATAATAGTTCATCCAGTTGTTATTATAGTAGTTGCTTGACACGTCGGTCTGCTTAGAGTAGAACGCTCCCACGCTGAAGGCGTTGGGGCGGCGGCCTCCGAACCACGGCGCGGAGTAGTTGATGCTGTACGACTGGTAGTATGTACCGTTGGTCTGGGCGCTCAGCGCGAGCTGCTCGCCGTCGCCGATAGGCATTATTCCGCGGTGCATCTTGTTGCGTCCGAAGAGGTTGCGCATCGAGAAGTTGTTGAGTTTGAGCGACACGCGGCCTATCACGCCGGTCTGTCCCCATCCGAGTGAGAACTCCACCTGGTCATTAGACTTCTGCTCGAGAGGCCAGTTGATGTCTACGGTGCCGTCCTCTCCGTTCGGCCTCACATCGGGCTCGACCTTCTCGGGGTCGAAGAATCCCATCGAGGCAATCTCCCGGGCGGAGCGCATGAGGGCGTCTCGCGAGAACAGGTCGCCGGGCTTGGTGCGCAGCTCGCGGCGCACCACCTCCTCGTAGAGCCTGTCGTTACCGTAGATGCGCACGGCGCTGATGTGCGCCTGCTGTCCCTCGACGATGCGCATCTCGAGGTCTACCGAGTCGCCGACGATGTTCACCTCCGTCGGGTCAAGGGTGTAGAAGAGGTAACCGTTGTTCCAGTAGTAGTTGCCGACGGCGTCCTCGTCTTCCTTCAGGCGCTTGTTGAGCTGCTTCTGGTTGTACACGTCGCCCTTCTTCATGCCGAGCATCATGTTCAGCCGGTCGGTCGTGATGACGGTGTTTCCCGCCCACGAGATGTTGCGGATGTAGTATTTCTGTCCCTCGTCGATTTTCAGATAGATGTTCACGTGCTTCTCGTCATTGTTCCACACACTGTCTTCGAGGATTTCCATATCCCTGTATCCCAGCTCGTTATACTTGTCTATGAGGTTCTGCTTGTCCTGTTCGTAGCGCTCCGGGGTGAACTTCTTTGCCTTCAGGAACGATGACAGCTTGCCGGCCTCGTGCGTCTTGGTGAAGGCTCCCTTCTTGAATAGTCCGCCCTTGATTTTCGAATCCTTCAGCGCGTCGTTGCCCTCGATGATGATGCGGCGCACCTTCATCTTGTCTTTCTTGTCGATGTCTACGTCGAGGATTACCTGGTTCTTGCCCGTGACGTCGTCGCGCTGCGTGATGTTTATCTCCGCGTTCTTGTATCCCTTCTCGTCAAAGTACTTCTTCGCCAGTATCTTGGCGCGGTCTATCATGTTCGGCGTTATCTGGCTGCCCTTCATGATGCCGAGCTTGGCGTCCATATCCTCGCGCTCCGACTTCTTCAGTCCGCTGTAGTTGATGGTGCTCACCCTCGGGCGCATGGCCAGGTTGATGCACAGGTAGATGCTGTCTCCCACGATGGAGTCGGCCTCGATGGACACCTTCGAGAACAGTCCGTGGCGCCAGTAGCGGCGCACCGCCTCTGTAAGCTCGTTTCCCGGCACGCTCACCTTCTGTCCGATGGAGAGCGCCGACAGGCCCGTGAGCATGAAATCCTCATATCCCTCGACACCTTTCACCGTCATGCCGCCGATGTAGCAGATGCGCGGCGTTCCGGAGTAGGATATGTCCGGATTCACAATCTTCTCCTGCGCCTGCGTGCGGACAGCCATGCCCAGCACGACGGCGGCCAGAAGCAACACCTTATTTATATGGCAGTTCATATAATGATTATTCGTTGTTATCGTTTCGTTTGTCTTCTTTCTCCACCTGTGCGCCTGTCTTTCCGAACCTGCGCTGCCGGCCCTGATAGCTGGCGATGGCCTCGTGGAGCTCCTCCTCGCCGAAGTCGGGCCAGAAGGTGTCGCAGAAATACAGTTCGGAGTAGGCTATCTGCCAGAGCAGGTAGTTTGATATGCGCAGCTCGCCGCCGGTGCGTATGAGCAGTTCGGGGTCGGGCATGAAAGCCGTCTGCATGTGGCTGGCGAGCGTCTCCTCGCTGATGGCGCCGGGGCTGAGCGTCCCGTCCTTCACCTCGGCGGCGATGCGGCGCGCGGCCTCGGTGATCTCCCACTTCGACGAGTAGCTCAGGGCCACCACCATGGTCATAGCCTTGTTTCCGGCGGTGTGCTCCTCGGTCTCGCGCAGCTTGCGCACGACGTTCTCCGGCAGCCTCGCCATGTCGCCTATGACGCGGAAGCGGACTTCATTCTTCATGAAAATCTCGTCTTCGAGCGACGACAGCACAAGCCCCATGAGGGCCGACACCTCATCGGCCGGCCTGTTCCAGTTTTCTGTCGAGAAAGTATATAGTGTGAGATATCTGACGCCTAAGCGGGTGCACTCCGACGTGATGCGGCGCACGGCCTCCACCCCGGCCTGATGGCCGAAGCTGCGCTCCCGTCCCTTCGCGGCCGCCCAGCGTCCGTTGCCGTCCATGATGATGGCGATGTGGCGCGGTATGCGCTCCATGTCTATTTGGCTTTTCATCTTGTTTTATTCAGTCTCTATCGTTGTTACATGTCTTGCACTTCGCCATGATATCGTATGTCAGCGACAGGCGGAGGGTGCTGTAGCAGTCTGTGTTCTTGAACATTCCCGAGCTGCGGATGCCGTAGGGGTCTTCCACGCCGTCGAGGCCGTCGCTCATCGAGAACGTCATTATCCACTCAAGGCCTATGTTCAGGCGGTCGCCGAGCTTGTATTTCACGCCCGCGCCGATGGGCACGTTGCCCGTGAAGACGCTCCCGGCATCGGTCTTGGCTGCCGTGACGCCGATGCCGCCGGCTATATACGGCGTGAACGGCCGCGCACCGCGGTACTCGCGGCCCGTGCCGTAAGGCCAGAAGTTATACTCGAAGCGGAAGCCCACGTCGGTGAGCGTGCTGCTGAAGTCGGCCGGTGCAGCGTCCATGCCGGGATACCACGTCTCCACATCGGCACTCGAGCCCTTCAGCTTGCCGTAGCTCACGGTCATGGCCAGCGCCATGCGCGGGTTAAACTTATACCTGCCCACGAGCGAGTATGCCGGCTGCATGCCCTTCGTAAGGCTGCCGTTGAAGTCGCCGAGATACGTCATAAGCCCCGCACCGGCGCCTATCTCGGCCCTGTATTCGGGGTCTTCCTGCGCTGCAGCCCGCATGGCGGGGAGCAGGAGCATCGCTATGACTGCGGCGAGATGCTTCATCGGCCTCACTTCTTCCAGCCGAAACTACTGAGGCGCCCGCGCCACACCTGTCCGGTGCCGCCGCAGAAGAGCCACACGTTGCCGCCGGCGTCGGCCGTCACGGCAAGCGACGTTGCCGCCGTGTCTATGCCTCCGGGCATCACGTATGTGCTGCTCGCCTTCCATGTGATGCCGCCGTCGCGGCTCTCGTATATCTGCGACAGCGGTGAGGCCGTGCACGTGCCGATGCCGCCGAGACCCGCCGCGAGCATGACGCCGTCGTAGCCGAAGACGCTGAGCCCTGCCAGCCGCGGCATGCGGTAGGCGTATGAGCCGTCGGTGCCGAGGCTTATCCAGCGGCCGGGACGGCTCCCGTGAGAGTATTCGGCAATCTTGCGCAGCACCACGGCATTGCCGTCGGCCGGGAAGCCGCTCTCGGAGCGGTTGCCGGCAACGAGCACGTAGTCTGTGCTGTCGCTGTATGCAAACGGCGTGCAGCAGTAGGTGATGTCCTGCGAGGGCATCAGCGGCGCGCCGCCGTCGAGGTCGATGTCTTCAGCATCATGCGCCCATGTGCGGCCGCCGTCGGCAGACACCATCAGGGTGCCGTCGGTGCCGATGGCATGCAGCTCGGCCGTGCTGCACCCGAGGAGGCGCGCCACGCCTGCGACCGGAGCCACGTCGGCGAATGTCGAGCCACCGTCGGCAGATGCGCGGAGCATGCCGCCGTCGAGGACGAAGAGCGAGTCGCCCCGCACCGCCACATTATTATATACGTCGCCGCCGAGCGTTGCCGCCGAGCGGGTCCATGTGTTTCCGTCGTCAAGACTGCTGCTGTATATCACCGTGCTGCCGCCCTCGCAGCCGAGCACCGTCATGCGGCCGCCGAGCACCACGGCACGCATGCCCGTCATCGAGGCGAAGGCGCCGTTGTCGGCCAGTCGGTTCCAGCCGAACACGCCCTCACGCTCGCGGTGTATGTTCACCGTGACGCGGTATCTGCGCGACGCGCTGTTGTCTGAAGAGTAGACGGTGAGATAGCGCGGCACCCTGAAGTCGGTCGAGTCTGTCGTAGTGAGAAGTTTGATAGAGTCGTTGAGGATGTTCTCTATCACCACGACGCCGTTGTTTCTCGTGCTGAACGAGCACAGCATCTTCGAGGCGTCGGTGCCTGCCGGCATCGAGTCGGTGTTGAAAATCTCCCCTTTTATGTGGTCGATGCTGAACGGATAGTACTTCAGCATCTCGTCCGTGACCGTGAAGACTGAGTCTTCTCCCGTCGAAGAGAGCGTGTGACGCTCGGCCTTTGCACTCGTAATCTGGAACGCCGTGATGGCAATATCGTTGTATAGCGTCACCTCGACCTCGTCTTCATCCACGCAGGAAGAAAGCGCGAACACTGCAGATAGCAGCAGGCACAGAGGGCTGATGTATCTTCTCATCTAATCTATTCGTTTTTAATTTTTAGCTGCAAATTTAATCACAATTCTGCAAATAGCCGCACTTTTCATTCATTTATTAAGTTAATTATATGATAATGTGGATTATTTTAAGTTCTGTTAGTTTAATTGCCGACAGCCCGTGACGGCCGCAGCAGCAGACTGTCTGCCCCCTTCTGACACCTCCCTACCCTGCCCCGGCGGATCTGCGAAGCTGCCGGAACGTACATATACAAAAAGAAGGAGCGCGGTATGACTCACTCACTCCGCGCTCCTCCCTAACAGCTGCCTTCGCAACACATAAGGAATCTCCTTATGTTCCCGCAATCGCGGATGTCACGCCGGCATGGCCGTTGTTTGAAAATCTAATAACATAATCTTTACCTTAAAATCTATTAACTACTAACCTAATGAATAACAATGTATTCTCTCGAACACGTTGCAAAGGTAATCATTTCTGTGCTCGCGCACAAATCTTTTCACATCGTTTGTTGCTTATTAGCATTTCTTTTTGATTTATGTCAACCTAAAAGGGGATAAAACGGCCGGAAAGGAAAGAATCTGCCCTTTTTCCGGTGCATGGAGGCAGGGAAACGGCAAATCCCGTGACTTCTTTTCTCCGCACCGCCGTGTATCAGAAAATCGGTTTTTATCAGAGTCCGGCCGAGCTACTCACCAACACCTTATTTATATTATATGACCATCCGCCAGCCCACGCTCCGCATGATGAATCACGGAAAGCTGTATGGCGTGTGCTGGAGAAAAGGCGACAGCGGACGGGATATAGCATTGACAGGCAAAGGATAATGCCTGTCAATACCATATCTGCTTGTTGTCACGATATTCAAAGATACGTTCCTCATGTCCCTTTGTCCTGTCTTTTAACAGCAATAAAGCACCTGTCGGTATGCCGTCAAAGACAAGATAATTACACTTTGCCACTTCACGGCCCGCAAGACGCCATCCTCCATCAAAATAATAGAGTTCATATAAATGTCCCGGTTCAACATTGTTCGTATCAGACTTTGGAGTAAATTTTATCCTTGTCACTCTTTGAGATTGACCTTCTCCTAAATCAAGACCTATCCAATATTTTGTACTCTTCGCAGAAGCCACTGTCTCCGGCTTACCGTCAAATGCAAGTCTTATGTTTTTATCATACACCTTATAAGCAATATGATTTCCGGTCAGTTTATATTCCCGGCCTGTATCATCAGAAGAATAAAATGCCAACTCTGCAAGTGGAGTCCTGCTATTTGGCGATGTCTTGTAACGGAGATACCTATAGGCTGGTTTTGAATCAGAAACAAGGACTTCCATATCACCATACGGCATACGATCAACTATGCCCAAAGTATCAGGATTCTTAAAAGATGGATTATCAGAACCTTCAAACACACCTCCTTTCATATTTCCCCATTGATTTGTCAAATAAGAGAACAAAGGATACTTACGATAAAGCGTCACTTTCTCCGGACATTCGGCATTTGGAACAAATGTCCTCACACCCCCATCATCACTTAAAAGAAAAGGAAGCCCTGTAATTGCAAGCCGGCCGCCACGGACAGCAGCCACTGCATAAACGACACCTGTTCCTGACGCATTAAAAACAGCCTTACTACCGGAAGGATATGCCCACGCCACAGGCATCCATCCCGAACCGGTACGGAAGACACAAAGACAAGCCGGTCCATCATCAGTAAATGGAACTGATACGTCGCAACAATGGCCATACTCTGATGATACATCCATGACAAAAGAATCAGCCAATACTTTCGGGATACCGGCCGGTGCAACATTGCAATGGTTATAAACTACCCTATAAATCTTTGCAACCTTTTTCTCTGATGCCACATCAAACGGGCAGTCATCTTGTGGATCTATCTTATATCTGACAGGGAAAAGGGATGCATCGATTTTATTATAGCGTTTTGCTTCTTCCTCCTTTTCATATACAGTATAAGTAGCGCCATCGTTCATTACAAGCGAGACCCATGAATGCCCCACCTGACTATAATTAGCCCACTTTAACTTTGCGTCGGTAAAAAAGAACTAATAAAAATCTTTTGAATATGCGGTCAGTTTCTTACCTTTGTTGTAT
>CAJMSE010000030.1 GCA_905216025.1 uncultured bacterium
GCCCGCAACGGGCTCAGGGTAACGCTGACCGCCAACGCGACGCAGCTCGACGGAGTGGTCGTGACGGGCATGCAGAAGATGGACAAGCGACTGTTTACCGGTTCTACGACAAAGATTGACGCCTCGAGCGCCAAGCTCGACGGTGTGGCCGACGTGAGCCGCTCTCTCGAGGGACGCGCTGCCGGTGTGTCGGTGCAGAACGTCAGCGGAACGTTCGGTACGGCTCCGAAGATCCGCGTGCGCGGTGCCACGTCTATCTACGGCTCGTCGAAGCCCCTCTGGGTAGTTGACGGAGTCATCATGGAGGACGTGACGGAGGTTGACGCCGACGCCCTCTCCTCCGGAGATGCCGCCACCCTGATTTCCAGCGCCATCGCGGGACTGAACGCCGACGACATCGAGAGTTTCCAGATTCTTAAGGACGGCTCGGCCACATCTATATACGGTGCGCGCGCCATGGCCGGCGTTATCGTTGTGACGACGAAACGCGGCAAGGCCGGAACGTCGAAGATAAGCTATACAGGCGAGTTCACGATGCGCCTGAAGCCGAGCTACTCGCAGTTCAACATCATGAACTCGCAGGAGCAGATGGCCGTATACAAGGAGATGTACAGCAGCGGATACTTCTCGTTCATGAACTCATACCGCGCATCAAACAGCGGTGTGTTCGGCAAGATGTATCACCTGATGAACGAATACGACGCCACGTCGGGCAAGTTCGGACTGCCGAACACCCCCGAGGCGATGAACGCATACCTGCGCGAGGCCGAGTACCGCAACACCGACTGGTTCGACCTGCTCTTCTCGAACTCAATCTCGCAGAACCACTCCATCAGCATGAGCTCGGGTACCGACAAGGCACAGTACTACACCTCGTTCAGCTACATGAACGACCCGGGATGGACAAAGAAGTCGAAGGTGGAGCGCTACACCGTCAACGTGAACGCCCTCTACAACATCAGCAAGAAGGTGACGCTTAACCTCATCGGAAACGCAAGCTACCGAAAGCAGGAGGCTCCGGGTACGGCCAACCGCGAGGTGAACGTCGTGACGGGTGCCGCATCGCGCGACTTCGACATCAACCCCTACTCGTACGCCATCAACACGTCGCGCACGCTCGACCCGAAGGAGCGCTACCTGCGCAACTATGCAGCCTTCAACATCTTCGAAGAGCTGGACAACAACTACATGAACCTCGATGTCATCGACATGAAGTTCCAGGGAGAGCTGAAGTACAAGCCCGTAAGGACTGTCGAATTGTCGGCCCTGTACGCCTATAAGGTATCAACAACGACGCAGGCGCACAACATCACGGAGAACTCAAACCAGGCGATGGCGTTCCGTGCAATGGACGACGCCACCATCCGCGATGCCAACCCGTGGCTCTACACCGACCCCGACTATGCCAACAACCTGCCGGAGACGGTGCTCCCCGTGGGAGGCTTCTACCGCGAGACGAAATATAAGATGAACAGCTGGGACTTCCGCGCCACGGCAAGCTACAACGACGTATATGCAGACAAGCACATACTGAACGTGTACGGCGGTATGGAGATAAACAACACCGACCGCAACAGGACGTTCTTCAACGGCGTCGGCATGCAGTACGGCATGGGAATGCTCGGCAACTACGACTACACATTCTTCAAGCAGGCAAGCGAGGAGAACTCGATATACTACTCGCTGAACAACGGCTACAGCCGCGAGGTGTCCTTCTTCGGAACGGCCACATACTCGTATAAGGGCCGCTACACCGTCAACGGAACGATGCGCTACGAGGGCAGCAACCGACTCGGAAAGAGCCGCAGCGCCCGCTGGCTGCCCACATGGAACATCTCGGGTGCATGGAACGCACACGAGGAGCCGTGGTTCAGCAACCAGAAGGTGCTGACGCACGCCACGCTGAAGGCTTCTTACTCGCTGACGGGTGACAAGCCGGCCGTGACAAACTCGAACGTCATCATCACAAGCTACAACCCGTGGCGTCCGTTCTCGTCGGACAAGGAGTCCGGTTCGGAAATCTACGACTTCGCAAACCCCGACCTTACATACGAGAAGAAGCACGAGTTCAACGTCGGTGTGGACCTCGGTTTCCTGAACAACCGCATCAACGTGTCGTTCGACTGGTACACACGAAACAACTACGACCTCATCGGCCCGAAGAGAACATCGGGTGTTGACGGCTCGGTGGTCAAGTATGCCAACGTTGCCAGCATGAAGTCGCACGGAGAGGAACTCACCATCAGCACGAAGAACATCGTCACAAAGGACTTCACCTGGGGCACGGACTTCATCTTCTCGCACACCAAGAGCGAGGTGACCGACCTCGACGCACGCAACCGCGTCATCGACCTGACGTCTAACTCGGGATTCACGCAGGAGGGATATCCCTACCGCGCGCTCTTCTCGCTCGACTTCAAGGGCCTTAACAAGTTCGGTATGCCTACGTTCGTCAACGAGAACGGCGAGGTGACGGTGAGCGACATCGACTTCCAGTCGTACGTCACGGACCACCTCGTATACGAAGGTCCGACAGACCCGACAGTCACGGGCTCGTTCGGAAACACCTTCTCATACAAGGGATGGCACCTCAACGTGTTCATGACCTACTCCTTCGGAAACGTGGTGCGCCTCGACCCGTCGTTCGCATCGGCCTACTCAGACCTCACCGCCATGCCTAAGGAGTTTGCAAACCGCTGGGTGGTATCGGGCGACGAGAACAGGACGACAATACCCGCCATCGCCGACCTGCGCCAGCAGCAGAACGACCAGTACCTCTCAAGGGCATACAACGCTTACAACATGTCTACAGACCGCATCGCAAAGGGCGACTTCATCCGCATGAAGGAGATATCGCTGTCGTACGATTTCCCGAAGACATGGATATCGCACCTCGGACTGAGCAACGCCAGCGCCAAGCTGCAGGCCACCAACCTGTTCCTCATCTATGCCGATGACAAGCTGAACGGACAGGATCCCGAGTTCTTCAACACCGGCGGTGTGGCCATGCCTATGGCAAGACAGTTCACCTTCACGCTGCGCTTAGGCATATAAGGAACAGCGTCCAGGTATATAAGAATAACGTCAATAAAGCAAAAAAGAATGAACAAGATATTTAAATATGTTGCTTTCTCCGCCTGCGCGGCACTCACACTGACATCGTGCGACGACTATCTCGACAAGCTGCCGGACGACCGTGTGGAGGTGAACACCGTGGAGAAGATAAACAACCTGCTGGTATCTGCCTATCCCACGAGGACGAACGACCTCATCATGGAGGTCAGCTCGGACAACGTGTCGGACTACGGCAAGTCGTACAACACAAGCCAGCTCATGGAAGAGACCTACCGCTTCCAGCCCGTCACAGACGAGAGCTTCGACTCTCCCTACTTCATCTGGAACGGATACTACAATGCCGTGGCCACGGCAAACCAGGTATTGGCAAGCATCGCGGAGATGGGCGCCACCGAAGAGCTGAAGGCTCAGGTGGCCGAGGCTAAGCTCTGCCGCGCATTCTCGATGTTCATGCTGGCCAACACGTTCTGCATGGCATGGAATCCGGACAAGGCCGACGAGTATCTCGGACTGCCCTACCCCAAGGAACCAGCAAAGGACATCTACGGAGAATATGAGCGCGGAACGCTGCGCGAGCTCTACGCAAACATCGACAAGGACATCGAGGATGCCCTGCCCTTTATCAGCGAGGACTACTACACCGTGCCGAAGTATCACTTCAACCTGAAGGCGGCATACGCATTCGCAACCCGCTTCAACCTCTACTACATGAACTATGACAAGTGCATACTGTATGCGGACAAGGTGCTGGGCAACGACCCCACGACGGTGATGCGCGAATTCGAGCCCTACACGCAGTTCGGCGCACAGGACATAGGCAACAAGTACATCCAGACATCGGAGAAGGCAAACCTCATGCTCCTGCCCGCCTACTCGATAGCAGGCCGCTGCCTGAGCTCCGGCTCATACCCGAGGTTCTGCCACAACTACAACATCGTGGCATACGAGACATTCTGGGTGGGCGCTCCCTGGGGCTCCGGCTCCGGCGGTTCGGGCGGTCTCAACACGCTCTACTATGCCTCTATGATGTACGGCAAGAACGAATGCGTGTACTTCCCGAAGTTCCTCGAGATATTCGAATACTCCGACAAGGTGAACGGCACGGGCTCGCCCCACGTCGTAGACAACATCTTCACCGGCGACGAGACTCTGCTCTGCCGTGCCGAGGCCTACGCTCTCAAGGGCGGCGCGGATAACACGCAGAAGGCAGTGGACGACATGAACCTCTGGATCAGCACGCACTGCAAGGCCGAAGACGGCGACCAGAAGCGCCCGACACTGACAGTAGAGAGCATCAACGCCTTCATCGAAGACCTCGACTACGCACCCGCCGTGCTCGAGAGCAACCGCGAACGCTCGATGCGCAAGCCCATGACGCCGCAGGGATTCACCGTGGCCGAGGGCACACAGGAGAACGTTCTCCAGCTGCTGCTCCACATGCGCCGCCTCGAAACGATATATCAGGGCATGCGCTTCGTGGACATCAAGCGCTACGGAATAGAGTTCAGCCACAACGTGGCCGGCGAGGACGCCATCGTGTTCAAGCCCGGCGACCTCAGAGGAGCCATCCAGCTGCCCAACGACGTGATTGCGGCAGGACTCGAGGCAAACCCACGCGAAGAATAACAACAAAACACCGAGACGATTATGAAAGCAAAATATATCAGCCTGATGCTGATGCTCACCGCAGCAACGGCATTCACCGGATGCAGCGAAGACGACCTCGACCCGGTCAGCGTATTCGACACGACGGCGCCGGAACGCAACGAGTTCGACCTGTGGCTGCTCAAGAACTACAGCGAGGAATATAACATCAGCTTCAACTACCTGTATAACGACAAGGAGACAGACCATACATATAATGTCATCCCGGCAGACTTCGACAAGTCGAAGGCCATCGCCAAGCTCGTGAAGCACATGTGGCTCGAGGTTTATGCCGAGGCCGTCAGCCCGACATTCATCAAGACCTACACGCCGCGTGTCATACAGCTCATCGGCTCATACGAGTGGAACCAGTCGGGCTCGCGAGTGCTCGGTACGGCCGAGGGCGGACTGAAGGTGATGCTCTACGGCATCAACAACCTCGACATAGACAACCCCTACATCAACACGGAAGACTTCTACAGGTCGCACGACGCCGAGCCGCTCGACCTCAACTACTTCTTCTTCCACACGATGCACCACGAGTTCTGCCACATCCTCACGCAGAAGAAGAACTACTCGACAGACTTCCGCGTCATCAGCGTGGGCAAATACCACTCTACCGACTGGATAAACGTCAAGGACAAGGATGCCGGCAAGGAAGGATTCGTGTCGGGATACGCCAGCGGCGAGTATAACGAGGACTTCGCAGAGACATACGCCACATACGTGACGCTCTCGCCCGCAGGATGGCAGAAGGTCATCGACAACGCCGGACCAGAAGGCGCTGCCATAATAAACAAGAAGCTGGATCTCGTCAAGGAGTACTTCCGCGACAGCTGGGGCATCGAGCTCGACGACCTGCGCGACATAGTGCTCCGCCGCTCGGGAGAGGTGGCTTCACTCGACTTACATAATTTAGACTAAGGTAACAACAGATGAGAACAAAGTTATATAATATCATTTTGCTGCTCGCCGGTGTCGTGTCGTTCGCGGCCTGCACGCCGGAAGTGGAGGATGCCTTCGACCTGAGTGCGGCCGAGCGTGTCAAGGAGCAGATGGCCAAATGCCGCGAGGTGCTCACCGGTGCGGAAAACGGCTGGAAGATGGAGTACTACGCCGCCACGACATACGGCGGATACAACGTGCTCTGCAAGTTTGAGGGCGACAATGTCACCGTGGCAAGCGAGAAGGTAGGCGCAAACCACAAGGCCGGCATCGACGCGACGGGCAAGGCCGTGACCTCAACGTCACACTTCAAGATTGACCAGAGCCAGGGAGTGATTCTCTCGTTCGACGGACTGAACGAGGTGTTCCACTACTTCTCCGAGCCGAACAACCCCGACTACGGTACGGCCAGCGACGGAATGGAAGGCGACTTCGAGTTCCGCGTAATATCGGCAACGCCCGAGAAGGTAGAGCTGGTGGGCAAGAAGCATGAGGCCCGCATCGTCATGTATCCGATAGAGAAAGACAAGACTTGGGAAAGCATCTTCAACGAGATAAGTGAGACGGACAACTTCATGAGCTCACGCTCATACCAGTTCGTGGTCGACGGCGTGGAAGACCCTGTCTCCGTGACGAAGAGCTACCGCCGCCTCGTGTTCACCTACAAGGACGACAAGGGCGAGCTGCAGTCTCTCGCCGCACCCTACATCACCACAAAGGACGGCTACAAGCTGTATAACACGGTGAACATGTCGGGCGTTGACATCAGCATGATAGAGCGCGGAGAGACCGACGAGTACTTCACGGTGGCCGGAGTGGAAGGCGCACGCCTCTATACCTACGTGCCCACAAAGCGCGAGGCGCTCGAAACAGGTATGTGGTTCATCACCTATGATGACCTCAGCCCATACGCAAAGCCCTCTTGGGACGCCATGCGCGAGAAGCTGAAGACCGCCGGACCCAACCATTCGAAGAACACCGTATACTGGGCTCTCATCGGTTTCTACAACAAAGTGTTCGGATTCCACATGCAGGCCGGCAACGACTACGTGAGACTCGGTATCACCATCACGGCACTGAACGAGGCCGAAGATGAGATATCTCTGAGGATAAAGACCGCAGACAACAACAGTAACGGTAGAAAATACTACAGCAGCTACGGCCTGAAAGAGGCCATAGAACCGTTCGTCGGCACGAGGGGAAGAAACTTCAAGATTACTTCCGACAACGAGCGCCGCCCGTCATACATGATCCTCACGGATATGGATGACCCGACAAACGTCATCAAGCTCTGGGCCGAGGAGAAGAACTATCCGTTCGGAGACCGCGGCGAAGAAGAACAATAACCGCCAAAGTAGGATTCTAACGGAAACGGCACTCACCCGCCCCGTAGGGACACATTCTCGTATCTGTCCGCACATGAACCGCAAATACATTGCGGGCAGATACGGGAAAAACGCTTCAGTAAAGCTAAAAAATGTGCCCGACAGCAGATGACACGCCACTTCCGGGACATCATCCTGACGACAACAGAAACACCAATAGTTATATTAACAATTAAAATTAATCAGTTATGAGAAAGTATTTACTTTTCGTATTTGCAGCAATCGGCGCAATATCAGTGAATGCCCAGAAGGTCGCAAACATGAGAATTGCCTCGTCTGAACAGCTTTATCAGAAGGTTGTAAACAAGATGACAACAACCAACTCCGCTGTAATGGCAAACGTAAACAAAACAGTAGCAAAAGCTCCTGCACTCAACGAAATTACAGGCAACTACATCGAGGATAACAACTTCGAGTTCCACGAGTGCTCAGCAGCAACAGTCACACTTGACGGAGATTCCGCCATCATCACCTTCGACGATGGCTACGCAACGGTAAAGGGAGGTTATGATCCCGCAACTGGCGTCATCGACTGCGGCGCACAGACCTGCGGTTCATACACGAACACCCAGACAAAGGCAACCTATTACTTCGCTATCTACGGCATCTCAGAGCTGAACCTCGACGAAGGAAAGCTCAGCATCACTGAAGATCTCAGCTTCACAGTGGCTGATGACAAGAGTATCTCTCTCGACCAGCTCGGATATATCCTCGTAATCTACGACAGCACAGCCCCCGAAGCCATCGACCAGACATGGAACTGGCACACTGAGACACACTTCATTCCTGTAAATGCAGTACAGGCCGGACATACCAACGGACGCTCGACACAAAACCAGTGGGCTGAATACAGCATGCCTGTTGCCGTTGAAGACTTCGACTTCTCTGTAAACGTATATGGCTTCTGCGGCTATGGCTGCCTCTCCATCGACATCAATGAGGACGGTACCGTGACCATCCCCACAGGACAGCCGATGTTCGATCTGAACAATACAGAAGAGGAAGCAGCCGTATACGGCAGCTATATCAGCTTCTATGGAGTTGACCTTACAAACGATGGAGGCATATCTACAAACACAGACAAGCCTTCTGTTACCGGCACGATAAATGGCAATACCATCACGATTGGTGAGTATTTCCGCCTGTGCAGCCTCTTCGATGCTGAAGGTTCGGGCTATGCCGAGAACTGGTATGCCGACGAGACGACCATCACCCTCAACGAAGGCAACTACCTTGCTACAGGCATCAAGGAGGTAACGACCACACGCGAGGAGATGGTTAAGAACGCAAAGACCTACAACGTAATGGGCCAGCAGGTTAACCGCGCCACAAAGGGTCTCGTAATCCGCAACGGCAAGAAGTTCCTCAACAAATAAAAAGGACAACAGCTGACCGTGCCGCCACCGCACACGCAGGGCAGCACAGACATCAGACAACAACCGCATCCGCGCTCCGGAGGCCGAAAACAGGCCGAGGGGTGCGGATGTTTTCATTTCCGCGGAGCAGCTACACGCCGGCAGCGCCCTACTTCATCAGCGAGCGCAGCATCTTGTTGACGCACTTGCGGCGCTCTTCTATGCCGGGATGCACGTAGAGATTGAGCGTCGTGCTGACGGTGGAGTGGCCGAGGATGGCGCTCACCGTCTTGCAGTCGCAACGGCTTTCGATGCACCGCGTGGCGAAACTGTGACGCAGCGCGTGGAACTTCAGCGGCGGAAGACCGAGCCGGCGCATCACCCCGGCATAGTAAGAGCGGTATCGCCGGGGCTCCAGCGGTTCGTTGTCGTTAGACACCACATAGCAGTCGCCGCTCACAAGCGGCATCAGCCGGCGCATCTTGCGCTGCAGGTCGCTGCCCATCGGCACGGTGCGGGCAGAGCGCTCAGTCTTCGGCGTGCTCACAACGATGCGCGTCTGACGCTCCACACCCTCGCCCACATATATCCGGCTGACGGTGCGGCGCACGTGGATGACACCCTCGGCGGCATCGACATCGGTCCATCGCAGGCCGCATATCTCGCCTATGCGCAGGCCCGTGCACAGACATATATATATGCCGAGGTTGCGAAACGAGAAATGTCCGTCGAGCCACTCCATCATCCTGCGCTGGTCTGCGACGCTGAACACCTGCACCTCGCAGGCATGCCGCTGCGGCGGCAGCACCACATTCCATGCCTCATACTCCATCATCCCGTGCCGGCCGCCATATCTGGCAATCATCCGCAGCACGTGCAGCATCTGCCTGACGGCACGCACGCTGCTCCCACTGGCAAGCCGCCCGTCGGCAAAAGCCTGCACGGCACGCCCGTCTATACGCACACTCTCCCCGAAAGCAGGTACCAGCCAGCGCTCGGCCAGATATGAATAGAGCGACATCGTCGACTGCTTCACCATCCTGCTCTTCTCCTCTTTCCAGCAAGAATATACATCGCTGAACTTCTTTTCATCCATAACTCTTAGTTTTTGATTAGAGCCACAAAGATAAACAGGCGCGCAATTTCCCGTCAACAAATTTATCGAAAAGAGCAAAAAAGAGCCTGTTCAATGCAAACGAGGCCCGGAACACAGAGCGTTCCGGGCCTCGTTATGTTATGAAATGATACCGGTTGACAGTCTTACTTCACCGGTGCGCCTAAATAATAAGAGGTGACAGGCGACTGGGGATACCCCATGCTGCCGTGCATCACGTAGCTGCGGTAGAGCGGATCCTGCATGAGCGTCACACGGCGGTCGAGCGCGGGAATGGCCGTGCGGTAGATGCGGAGCTCTCCCGGCAGTGCGGTGATAATCTCCTCGCGCCAGTCGCCGTCAATATCAGCCGTGGCGAGCACGCCACCTTCGATGCCGTCGGTGAGCACCTCACCCTTCCATTTCCATACGCTCTGCGCACGGCGGAAGTCTCTCCTGTCGCCGTCGCGCTTGAAAGTCTCGCGCAGCAGGTCGCCGTCCCACCACACCCACGGGTGCATTCCGGGCACATCATCCTGCTCTACGCCTATCTTCTTGCCGTCCGCCGTGAGCAGATATTTGGCAGTGCTGCCGCCCTTACGGTCTTCGGCGGCAAAACATTCCAGTCCCGGCCATTCGGGATTGAAGTCTGCCACCATGCCGCTACCCACGTGATATGTCGTATGCCCAATCTCCCAAATATGCCGGCCGGTCTTCGCGTCGACCACGCAGACACCGCGACCGGTATCGCATCGCGGCTCAATACATAGGAACACCTGCAGTCCCTCCATGTCGGGGTGCAGCTTGCAGAGGTACGCCTTGTCGCTATGACCGAGTCCCGACGACCATAAGAGCGTACCGTCATCGTCGAGCATGCACGATCCGAGCAGTATCTCGTCGCGTCCGTCGCCGTCAACATCGCCCGTGACCATGCTGTGCGCGCCCATGCTCCGCACCAACGGGTTCTCCTCGTCGCCGTCCCACGCCCACGCACGGGTCAGCTTCCCATCCTTGAGCATCCACGCCTCGGTGGTCATCAACTTGTATGTTCCGCGGGCGGCGAGGATATACGGCGTCTTCCCGTCAAGGAAAGCCACGCCCATCTGGTTGCGGTTCTGCCGGTTCACGTCGCCGTAACGGAAGTTACGCTCGGGCCAGGGAACGGATGCAATCACCTTTCCCGTCATTCCGTCGAGCACCGTCATCGACTCGCTTCCGCCGCAGATATGGCCTTTCTTGTCTTTCACGAAGTCGTCGCCGGCCGTACGCAGCGCCACCTCGGCACGCCCGTCGCCGTCGAAATCGTAGGCAACGAAAGGCGAATACCACACTCCCGGCTCCACGCCATGCCCGAGGTTTAATGTCCAAAGATACGTGCCGTCGCTGAGATAGGCTGAAATCTCATACGTCGTACCTTTCGTGTCGGCAGGCGTTCCTGGGTCGACGTTCGACGCAGGAGTTCGCACGATGTAGTCGTAGACGCCGTCGCCGTTAAGGTCTGCGATGGCAATCTTTCCCGGCCGGTCGCCGTCTTTCAGCTTTATCGACGTGTAGTTCCTGAGCGACGTGAGGTCTACGGCGATGCTGCCGGAGGCTCCTGTGCCCTTGGCGGGCTTCACGCTGTAGACTGCCTTTGCCACGGGCGACTTGTCGGTGAAGTCGCATGTGCGGGTGACGGGCTTGCCGGTGAGGCGCCGTGTCTTGCCGGCCACCTCGCGGTATACGTGGAAAGCGGCTCCGTCAGCATCGGTATTGAGCAGTCGCCAGCTCAGATACACGCTCTTTCCGCCATCTGCCGGCACAGCCACGAGGCCACGGCCGAGGCTTTCCTTCACGCGTTCAGTGGCATATCCCTCTACCTTTGCCTTCTGTTCGTGCCTCGGTTCGAGAATCTCATAATAGTAATTTCGCTCGCGCGGGTCTTGCGCGTAGCCCTGCATCGCTGCACAAACGGATAGCAGCAATACGATGAAACGGTTTTTAGATTGTCTTGTCATGATTAGTATTTTAATGTAATAGTATTGTCGTCGGGTAAAGACAAGCATAAGCATATAAAGCTCCGGCCGTCATTTATAAGACTCATTCTATCCTTTTTGGTTTAATCCAAAAACATCAAAGAAATGCGTACAGCATTAAAACGTATGCCTTTTTCGCACTAATCACGTTTTTTTTATTAACTTTGCAAGGCATAAACATCGGTATACCGAGACCCGTAAATAAATAAAAAACGATATAAATGGAAGATAAGAAGTTCAAGCGCACCACCGTGACGGCAGCCCTGCCGTATGCAAACGGCGGTGTTCACATAGGCCACCTTGCCGGAGTGTACGTGCCGGCAGACATCTACGTGCGTTATCTGAGACTGAAGAAGCAGGAAGTGGTGTTCATCGGAGGAAGCGACGAGCACGGCGTGCCCATCACCATCCGCGCCCGCAAGGAGGGCATCACCCCGCAGGATGTCGTCGACCGCTACCACGAGATGATAAAAAAGAGTTTCGAGGAGTTCGGCATCTCGTTCGACATATACAGCCGCACCACGTCAGACACGCATCACAAGCTGGCATCCGACTTCTTCCGCAAGCTCTACGACGACGGCAAGCTGATAGAGAAAGAGAGCGAGCAGTACTATGACGAGGAGGCAAAGCAGTTCCTCGCAGACCGCTATATCACGGGCGAATGCCCCCACTGCCACAACCCCAAGGCTTACGGCGACCAGTGCGAGAAGTGCGGCAGCGACCTCGACCCCACCGAACTGATAAACCCGCAGTCGGCCATCAGCGGCTCGAAACCGGTGCTCCGCAAGACGAAGAACTGGTACTTGCCGCTCAACGAGCATCAGGAGTGGCTCAAGGAGTGGATTCTCGAGGGCCACAAGGAATGGCGCCCGAACGTCTACGGACAGTGCAAGAGCTGGCTCGACCTCGACCTGCAGCCCCGCGCCATGACGCGCGACCTCGACTGGGGCATCCCCGTACCCGTTGAGGGCGGCGAGGGAAAGGTGCTCTACGTGTGGTTCGACGCCCCGATAGGCTACATATCAAATACCAAGGAACTCCTGCCCGACTCGTGGGAGAAATGGTGGAAAGACCCCGAGACGCGCCTCGTGCACTTCATCGGCAAGGACAACATCGTGTTCCACTGCATCGTCTTCCCGACGATGCTGCGCGCACACGGCGGTTATATCCTGCCCGACAACGTACCGGCAAACGAGTTCCTCAACCTCGAGAACGACAAGATATCGACCTCGCGCAACTGGGCCGTATGGCTGCACGAGTATCTCATCGAGATGCCGGGCAAGCAGGATGTGCTCCGCTACGTGCTCACGGCCAACGCTCCGGAGACCAAAGACAACAACTTCACCTGGCGCGACTTCCAGGACCGCAACAACAACGAACTGGTGGCGGTATACGGTAACTTCGTGAACCGCGCGCTCCAGCTGACCAAGAAATACTGGGACGGCGTCGTGCCAGAGTGCGGCGAGCTTACCGACGTGGACAAGGCTGCGCTCGAAGAGTTCAAGGACGTGAGACTGAAGCTCGAGGAGCAGCTCGACATATTCAAGTTCCGCGAGGCTCAGAAGGAAGCGATGAACCTCGCACGCATCGGCAACCGCTACATCACCGAGTGCGAACCGTGGAAGGTCTGGAAGACCGACCCGAAGCGGGTGGAGACCATCCTCTACGTGTCGCTCCAGCTCGTGGCCAACCTCGCCATAGCCTTCGAGCCTTTCCTGCCTTTCAGCAGTGCCAAGCTGCGCAGGCTGATAAACATCGACAGCTTCGAGTGGAGCAGCCTCGGACGCACCGACCTGCTCGCCGCCGGCCACAAGCTCGGCGAGCCCGAACTGCTGTTCGAGAAGATTGACGACGAGACCATCGCCTATCAGCTCAACAAGCTCGAAGAGACGAAGAAGGCAAACGAGGCCGCCGCATACAAGGCTGACCCGATAAAGGCAAACATCGCCTTCGAAGACTTCGAGAAAATAGACATCCGCGTGGGCCATATCAAGGCATGCGAGAAGGTCAAGAAGGCTAACAAACTGCTCAAATTCACCATCGACGACGGCTCCGGCACCGACCGCACCATCGTCAGCGGCATAGCCAAGTTCTACAATCCGGAAGACCTTATCGGCCGCGACGTGCTGTTCATAGCCAACCTCGCCCCCCGCAAACTAATGGGAATAGAGAGTCAGGGCATGATTCTCTCTGCCGAAAACTTCGACGGCGACCTCAGCGTGACCACCGTCATGCGCGACGTCAAGCCGGGCAGCAAGGTGTGCTGACATTGTTACACATTAATATAATATCAACCATGGCTACGGAAAATATCACCCTCACCATCCCCACGGACGACTATGGCTTTCTCGAGAAGCTGGCCGGCAAGATGGGTTGGCTGATGAACATCGGCAAGACAAAGCACGTGGCACCCGACGCCCTGTACGACCCCGAGACGGGAAGATATCTCAACGAGGAGACGATGCAGGTGATAAGGGACGCCCAGAAAGGGATAAACGTGTTCACATGCAATAGTGTCGACGAACTTCTTGAACTTGCAAAATGAAATTCAGACTTGAATATACCGCAAGATTCATCAAGGATATGAAGCGTGCGAGAAAGCGCAGGCTCAACATGAAGGAGCTGCGTGAGGTGCTTAATATGCTCTCCGAAGGCGAGTCCCTGCCCTACAAATACCGCAACCACAAGCTGAAGGGAGAATTTTCCGGCTCATGGGAATGCCACATCGAACCCGACTGGCTGCTGATATACCAGCGTGAGGACACCCTGCGCATCATCACCCTGCAACGCACGGGCACGCACTCCGACCTGCTCGGAGAGCCGGCGCCGGTATATAACGGCGTCGAACTGGAAGAATTATAACGTAGCCGGCAGGCAACCACCGTCTGTCAGCGACTGCAAACAACAAGTATCAAGATGAACATAGGACTAATAATAGCCGGAGGCTCCGGCAACCGGATGGGACAAGACATTCCCAAGCAGTTCATGCACGTGGACAACTGCCCGATCATCATACACACGATGATGTGCTTCCAGGTGCACCCGGACATCCAGGCGATAGCCGTCGTGTGCCTGAAAGGCTGGGAGACGGTGCTCCAGTCGTATGCAAACCAGTTCTGCATAGACAAGCTCAAGTGGATATTCCCCGGCGGAGAGACCGGCATGGAGTCCATACACAACGGCATCTACGGACTGAAAGAGGCGGGATGTGACGGCGACGACATGGTACTGATACACGATTCGGTGCGCCCGCTGCTGTCGCAGGACATCATCTCGAGCAACATCGCCACCTGCAACGCCTACGGATATGCCATCACGGGGATAAAGTGCCGCGAGGCGATACTTGAGAGCGAAGACGGCTTCAGCGCCGAGAAGAGCATCCCGCGCGACAAGCTGATACGCACGCAGACGCCGCAGACGTTCCGCCTCAAGAACATCATCAAGGCTCACGAGGAAGCCCGTGAGATGGGCATCACCAACTCCGTGGCCTCGTGCACGCTGATAGCCGAGGTGGGCGGACGCAAGATGCACATCGTCCCCGGCTCGGAGAAGAACATCAAGCTGACCACCAAGGACGATTTGGAACTGTTCAAGGCCTATCTGCGCATGGAAGCGGAGCCCTGACAGCAAGGAGCGCATCATGGATTTTTCCGAAAAAACCGTACTGATTACCGGCGCGACGGGACTCATCGGCTCGACGCTGGCGGAGACCTTTTCCCAGGCGGGGGCGGAGGTCGTTTCCGCCGTGCGGGACGTATCCCGGGCCCGGGGGCGGGCCGTGGCCTACGACGCGGCCAAACCCCTGAATTTTGATTTCCGGGCGGATTACATCATTCACGCCGCCTGCAGCGCCCATCCTCTGGCCTATTCCACCGACCCCACCGGGGTCATGCGCGCCAACCTCACCGGCACCATGAACCTGCTGGATTACGCCCGGGAGACCGGGGCGCGGATGCTGTTTCTCTCCAGCGGCGAAATCTACGGCAGCGCCCCCCGAGCGGAAAGCGGCTTTACGGAAGAGGAGACCGGGCAGATCGACCCCATGAACCCCCGATCCTGTTATCCGGAAAGCAAGCGGGCGGCGGAGACCATGGTGGCGGCCTGGGTGAAGCAATATGACACCGACGCGCTGGTGGCCCGGCTGTGCCACGTATACGGCCCGTCCATCGCCCGAAGCAATTCCCGGGCGGACGCGCAGTTTCTGCGGAAGGCCGTATCCGGAGAAGACATCGTCATGAAATCCGACGGCAGTCAGGTGCGCTCGTTTCTGTACGTGCGGGACGCGGCGGAAGCGCTGATGCTGCTGTGCCAAAAGGGCGTGCGGGGCCAGGCCTACAACGTGGCCGGGCGCTGGGTGCACTCCATCCGGGAATACGCCGAAACCCTGGCCCGTCTGGCGGGGGTGAAGGTGGTCTTCGAAAACCCGGACGACGCGGAAAAGGCCGGCTATTCCCGGGTGAACCGGGCGGTGCTGGATCCTTCAAAGATCGAAAAACTGGGCTTTGAAAGCCGAACCTCCCTGGAACAGGGATTGACGGAGATGCTGAACATATGTCGAAACAACGCAATGGGCTGGTAAAAAAAATCAAGGCCCGGCTGATTCACGCGGGGCCGCTGTTCACCATAAGCCGCTGGTGCCTGGAAACGGCCCGGACGGCTTACATCCGCGCCGTGCGCACCGCGCGGGGCATTGATAAAAACAAGATCGTCTTTTCCTGCTTCATGGCACGCACCTATGGCGACAACCTG
>CAJMSE010000031.1 GCA_905216025.1 uncultured bacterium
CAGGCATCCAGATCATGCAATTCAATTCGCTCTACCAGCTCTACGCCATGCAGCGCGACCGTTCGTCGCAGCTGGCCGCTGCCGAGCGGCTGCTCTTCATGCCCGACGCCCTGTCGTATCTGCTCACCGGGGAGATGGTCACCGAATACACCATCGCCTCCACGTCGCAACTGCTGAATCCCCGCACGAAACGCATCGAAGCGCGCCTGCTGGAGAAGATGGGCCTTTCGGCCGAACTCTTCCCCCCGATCGTGATGCCGGGCCACCGGATCGGCACGCTCCGCGCCGAACTGGCCGCCGCCTGCGGACTTCCGCAGCTTCCCGTGATCGCCGTGGCGGGCCACGACACTGCGTCGGCCGTCGCCGCCGTGCCGGCCGCCGACGAACGTTTCGCCTACCTCTCGTCGGGCACGTGGTCGCTCATGGGCAGCGAGGGCCGCGAACCCTTCATCAACGAGCTGACCGAACGCTACAACTTCACCAACGAAGGCGGCGTGGAGGGTACGACCCGCCTGCTGAAGAACATCACGGGCATGTGGATTCTGGAACAATGCCTCAGAAAATGGAAGGACGAGGGCCGCGACTACACCTATCCCGAGATCGTGAAGATGGCCACCGGAGCCGCGCCGTTCCGCACGATGATCGACCCTGACGACGCTTCGTTCGCCGCTCCGGGCGACATGCCCGCGGCGATCCGCGCCTACTGCGAGCGCACGGGGCAGCCCGCGCCCGGCGACGACAGCGCCATGATCCGCGCCATCTTCGAAAGCCTCGCACTCAAATACCGCTTCGTCCTCGACCGTTTCCGCTCGCTGGCGCCGTTCGAAATCGAACGCCTCCACGTCATCGGCGGCGGCTCGAAAAACGCCCTGCTGAACCAGTTCACGGCCGACTCGCTCGGCGTGGAGGTGCTCGCCGGTCCGCAGGAAGGCACGGCCATCGGCAACATCATGCTCCAGGCCAAGGCTTCTGGCGACGTGAACGACATCTGGGAAATGCGCCGCATCATCGCAGCCAGCCTCGAGCTGAAGCGCTTTGAGCCGAAAGACAAAGAGACATGGGACAAGGCTTACGAGCTGTTCCTCGAGATTGTGGAGAAGGCCGGGTAAGCAGCCGCCTGGGGCGATCGGAGCCCTCAGAGGACTCCGAGCTCTCAGAGTTCTCAAAAAACACCCGCAAGAGCAAAAAGAACAAACAATAAATAACAATAAAAACCTAAGAAACAAATGAAAGAAGAATTAGTAAAAAAGGCATACGAAGTGGCCAAAGAGCGCTACGCAGCCATCGGTGTTGACACAGAGAAAGTGTTGGAGCAGATGCAGAACTTCCACCTCAGCATGCACTGCTGGCAGGCTGACGACGTGGCAGGTTTCGAGAATCAGGGCGGAAGCCTCACCGGCGGTATCCAGGTAAACGGCAACTATCCCGGCAAGGCACGCAACATAGACGAGCTGCGCGCAGACATCCTCTACGCAAAGTCGCTCATCCCCGGCACACACCGTCTTAACCTGCACGAAATCTACGGCGATTTCGGCGGCAAGTACGTTGACCGCGACCAGTGCGGAGTGGAGCATTTCCAGAGCTGGATCGATTGGGGTAAGGAGAACAACACCCTGCTCGACTTCAACTCAACATCGTTCTCTCACCCGAAGAGCGGCGACCTCAGCCTCGCCAATCCCGACAAGGGCATCCGCGACTTCTGGATTGAGCACTCAAAGCGCTGCCGCGCCATCTCTGAGGCCATCGGTAAGGCTCAGGGCGACCCCTGTATAATGAACACATGGGTGCACGACGGTAGCAAAGACCTAACCGTTAACCGCCTGATGTACCGCGAACTGCTGAAAGATTCGCTCGACCAGATCTTCGCACAGAAGTATGACAACATGAAAGACTGCGTTGAGTCTAAGGTGTTCGGTATCGGTCTTGAAAGCTACACGGTAGGCTCTAACGACTTCTACACATCATACGCAGCCAAGAACAACATGATGATAACTCTCGACACCGGTCACTTCCACCCGACGGAGAGCGTTGCCGACAAGGTTTCTGCAATGCTGCTGTTCGTGCCCGAGCTGATGCTGCACGTGTCTCGCCCGGTACGTTGGGACTCAGACCACGTTACCATCATGGACGACCCGACACAGGACCTCTTCAGCGAGATTGTACGCGCCGGCGCTCTCGACCGCGTTCACTACGGTCTCGACTACTTCGACGGCACGCTCAACCGCATCGGTGCATACGTAATCGGTAGCCGCGCAGCACAGAAATGCATGCTCCGCGCCCTGCTTGAGCCACTGGCAACACTGCGCCAGTATGAGCTCGACGACAAGAAGTTCCAGCGCCTGGCACTGCTCGAGGAGTGCAAGAACCTGCCTTGGAACGCCGTATATGACGAGTTCTGCGTACGCAATAACGTGCCCGTAGGCGAGGAGTTCATCACAGCAGTAGAGAAATACGAGGCTGACGTAACTTCAAAAAGAGCATAATAATTATTAATTAAGAGTGAAGAGTAAAGAGTGAAGGATTTGCTGCCGCACAGACCACTGTCCATAAATACAACAGCGGTAGCAAATTCTCCACTCTTCATTCTTCACTCTTCACTTTTATAGAATATGGAAATAATATTAGGATTACTCATCATAGCCATCGGCGCCTTCTGCCAGTCGAGCTGCTACGTGCCTATCAACAAGATTAAGGATTGGTCGTGGGAGAGCTACTGGATTGTGCAGGGTGTCTTCGCATGGCTCATTCTGCCGCTGCTCGGCGCCATGCTGGCAGTGCCGGAAGGACACAGCTTCTGCGAGCTCTTTGCCGCAGGCAGCTCTTTCAACATCTGGATGACCATTCTCTTCGGCGTTCTCTGGGGTGTGGGCGGACTGACGTTCGGCCTCTCGATGCGCTATCTGGGCGTGGCACTGGGACAATCTATCGCTCTCGGCACATGTGCCGGATTAGGAACGATAATGGGACCGGTGCTGCTCAACATCTTCTTCCCCGAGCTAAACGCACTGGAGTCGCTGACGTTCGCCGTCATCCTCGGCGTGGTGGTCACGCTGGCAGGTATCGCCATCATTGGCGTAGCCGGCTCGATGAAGGCCGCTTCGCTGTCTGAAGAGGAGAAGAAGGCTGCCGTCAAGGACTTCAACTTCCCGAAAGGCCTGGCCATCGCCCTGCTCGCAGGATTCATGAGCGGCTGTTTCAACGTAGGTCTGGAGTTCGGTAAGGAAATAAACTTCGGCGACCTCACGCCCGACATGTACAAGACACTGCCCGCAACGTTCCTCGTTACGCTGGGCGGATTCGTCACAAACGCCATCTACTGCTTCTATCAGAACAGCAAGAACGGCACATGGGGCGACTATAAGAAAGGTAACGTGTGGCTGAACAACGTGGTGTTCTGCGCCCTGGCCGGTGCCCTGTGGTACAGCCAGTTCTTCGGCCTGTCGCTCGGCAAGGGCTTCCTCACCGAGTCGCCCACGCTGATGACGCTGTCGTTCTGCATCCTCATGGCACTCAACGTGGTGTTCTCCAATGTATGGGGCATCATACTCAAGGAGTGGAAAGGCTGCTCTCAGAAGACTATCGCCGTGCTCATCACGGGTATCATCGTACTGATAATATCGTCTTTCCTGCCGCAGCTGATATAAAATACTACGCTGCAAGGTTTAAAATATCAGGTCACAAGATTTAAATCATCAGATCACAAGTCTTGATTCATCAGGCCGTAAGGAAACCGTCACAAAAAAGTCCCCGATGCTTCACAGCGTCGGGGACTCTTTTTACCAAAAATAGTAAGTAATAATGATTATATATGTAGTCAGTAGTTGTTTACTTGTTTCACTTAGGCAGGTTGAATGCCTTGGTCATTTCTGCCATCTGCGCATCGCTCATGCCGTCGGGCTCGAAGCCCATGCAGCGCGAGTTGATGTATATCTTGGCACTCTTTGAGAGCACGTCTATCTGGTCGAAAGCGTCCATCACGTCGAGACCCTTGGCGAAAACGCCATGCTTCTCCCACATCACTACATCATAGTCTTCGAGCTCTTTCAGCGTTGCGTCTGCCAGTTCGTTTGAGCCGGGCAGCGTGTAGGGCACTATTCCGAGGCCTAACGGGCAGAAAGCCTTTGTCTCGGGAATCATGCTCCACAATATCTTCGTCAGCACGTCCTTGCCGAGGAAGGCGCGGTTGTGGCTCATGGCGACAAGCTCTATCGGATGGGTATGCACCGTTGCCTTATAGGCAGAGCCGCTCTCGATGAGGTGAGCATGCACCGTGAGGTGAGAGGGGAGCTCGCTCGTCGGCATCACGGCGTTGTCTGCAATGATGACATAGCTCGCACAATCGTCGAGAATACGGATTACGCTGCCGTTGTCCATCGGCCGGCGGGCCAGATCACGCATACGCTTGCCAGTACCCTTGCAATAGAAATAACAGCCCTTCAGCTGCGGCAGGGTGACACCAATCTGCTTGACATCGCTTATGGCCGGCATGTTACGCACCTCATCATCCACAAACTCAGTGACATTCACTGTTATATTACCTCCGTTACGCTCGGCCCAGCCGTTCTGCCAGAGATAGCCGGCTACTTCCGCAATCTTATCAACCTCAGCCTTCAAGGCCGGGCGACCTTCCAATATACTCTTCATACTATTGTGCTGTATTAAACTTGTGGTGCAAAGGTATAGCTTAATATCAGCATAAAACGTTGTTATTTGATTTACGAACAGAAATAAATGGCATCGGGATTGATTTAAATCAACCGTCAGAACAAAATGGGCTCGCTTACAATTATATATAAAGAGGAGCACAGGACGACCGGTGCTGCACTGGAGGCAATACCGGATAATAAACCGAAAACAACGGCAACCCTTATGCACCTTATAATAAAAAGACCGTTGTTTTATTTTGCCAGTCAGAGGATTTATTGTATTTTTGCAATATGAACGACAACTTCCGAAACGAAAAGTGGAGCGAGAATATAATCATCGCAGATGCTGATTATGCCGACAAGGTGGCATTCGACCTAATCGTAAATTTTGAACGGATGATCGGCCGGCGCATACCGAAAGCCGACATGGCAAGGTGGATAGACTGCATTGCACTTGACGGAGGACTGCGGCAGGGCTCCAACAGCACGCAGGTGATACTGATACACGACAGCAACAAATCCGGAATGGACAACTTCACGCCAGGAAACTACACGGAAGAACTCGACGGCAAGGCTTTCAGCGATCGCCTCGGGGAGTTTCTCATCAGTTCGCTGCCTACCGAAGATGGCCTGACAACGAAGGACGACCTCTTCATCGAATCGCTCGAGATAATCTGCAACAGCAAGGATACGAAGAGAATAATGGTCATCCCGAACGCCGAGACCACGTACGACAGGGTGAAAGCTACAGTCAGAAAATTCCTCTCTGACGACGACAAGCACGTCACCGTATTCGCCATGCAACCCATGCCGGGCGGAAACTTCCGTCAGGAAATCCTCGGATACTCACTGATGCAGGCATTGGGGATAATGGCTGAAGAGATAAAATGAAGAGGGAAGAACGAAGAGAGAAGAATCAATTTGCAGCCGGCTTACAGTCAAGCATCCGCTTCTGTCCCCCAAGACTCTCATGATTCCCACTCCTCCCATCTCTCCCTATCAATCAACAAAGAAACAATAATTAATAAACAACAAATAATAAGACTATGGGAAAAGTATTGATGATCGGCGCCGGCGGCGTAGCCACCGTGGCCGCATTCAAGATAGCACAGAACCCCGATGTGTTCACAGACTTCATGATAGCAAGCCGCCGCAAGGAGAAGTGCGACGCTATCGTTGACGCCATCCACAAGACCGGGCACAGCATGGACATAAAGACAGCGCAGGTGGATGCCGACGACGTGGAGCAGCTCAAGGCTCTCTTCAACGACTACAAACCAGAACTCGTCGTAAACCTCGCCCTGCCCTATCAGGACCTCACCATCATGGACGCCTGCCTGGCATGCGGATGCAACTATCTCGACACGGCCAACTACGAGCCGAAAGACGAGGCACACTTCGAATACTCATGGCAGTGGGCATATAAGGACCGCTTCGAGCAGGCCGGACTCACCGCAATACTCGGATGCGGATTCGACCCGGGCGTGAGCGGGATATACACAGCATACGCCGCCAAGCACCACTTCGACGAGATACACTATCTCGACATCGTCGACTGCAACGCCGGAAACCACCACAAGGCTTTCGCCACAAACTTCAATCCGGAGATTAACATCCGCGAGATTACGCAGAAAGGCCTTTACTATAAGGATGGCGAATGGCTGGAGACGGAGCCGCTCGAAGTGCACAAGGCACTCACCTACCCCAACATCGGTCCGCGCGAGAGCTATCTCATGCACCACGAAGAGCTGGAGAGCCTCGTAAAGAACTATCCCACAATCAAGCAGGCACGCTTCTGGATGACCTTCGGCCAGCAGTATCTGACTTATCTCGACGTCATTCAGAACATCGGCATGAGCCGCATCGACGAACTGGAGTATGAGGCTCCGCTGGCCGACGGCAGCGGAAAGACGGCCAAGGTGAAGATCGTGCCCCTGCAGTTCCTCAAGGCCGTGCTGCCAAACCCGCAGGACCTCGGTGAGAACTACGACGGCGAGACCAGCATCGGCTGCCGCATACGCGGACTGAAAGACGGTAAGGAACGCACATACTACGTATACAACAACTGCAAACACCAGGAAGCATACCGCGAGACGGGCATGCAGGGAGTGAGCTACACCACCGGCGTGCCGGCTATGATTGGCGCGATGATGTTCTTCAAAGGACTGTGGCGCAAGCCCGGCGTGTGGAATGTGGAGGAGTTCGACCCGGATCCCTTCATGGAGCAGCTCAACAAGCACGGCCTTCCATGGCACGAAGTGTTCGACGGCGACCTTGAACTGTAACGTTTCGAATTACGATTTACGAATTTTGAATTACGAGTTGTCGGCCCGAGGCCGATGCAGAGTTAACTAATTACGAATTGCCTGCGGACAGGCTGCAATCGGTAACTCAAAAAACCGTAATAAATTCAGAGGCCGGAAAGATGCCATCAAGCAGCAGCGCACCGCACGGCGACAATCCATGCCCTGCAATCAAATTCGGTAAGTATCGCAAGGCAATAATTCGTAACTGAATAATTCAACATCGGCCGCAGGCCGACAACTCGTAATTCAAAATTCAAAATTCGTAATTCAAAAAGTATATGGCAAAGAAAGAAGAGACAGGAACAGGCATGACCGGCAACGAAGAGAAGCTCAAGGCGTTGCAGGCAGCCATGTCAAAGATAGAAAAAGACTTCGGAAAAGGAAGCATCATGCGCATGGGTGATGAGCAGATTGAGAATGTAGACGTCATCCCCACAGGAAGCATCGGACTCAACGCCGCACTTGGCGTAGGCGGATATCCGCGCGGAAGGATAATAGAGATTTACGGTCCGGAATCATCCGGTAAGACCACACTCGCCATCCATGCCATCGCCGAAGCACAGAAGGCAGGCGGCATCGCAGCATTCATCGATGCAGAACACGCTTTCGACCGCTTCTATGCAGCCAAGCTCGGCGTAGATATTGACAACCTGTGGATATCTCAGCCCGACAACGGCGAGCAGGCACTCGAGATTGCCGACCAGCTGATACGGTCGTCGGCAATAGACATCCTCGTGGTCGACTCCGTGGCTGCGCTCACCCCCAAGAAGGAAATAGAGGGAGACATGGGCGACAACGTCGTCGGCCTGCAGGCCCGGCTCATGAGCCAGGCGCTGCGCAAGCTCACCAGCACCATCAGCAAGACCAACACCACCTGCATCTTCATCAACCAGCTGCGCGAGAAGATCGGCGTGATGTTCGGCAATCCTGAGACGACGACAGGCGGTAACGCCCTGAAGTTCTATGCCAGCGTGCGCCTCGACATACGCCGCGTGACAAGCATCAAGGACGGCGACAACGTCATCGGAAACCAGGTGCGCGTGAAGGTGGTGAAAAACAAAGTGGCTCCGCCATTCCGCAAGACCGAGTTTGAGATAACCTTCGGCGAAGGAATATCAAAGATCGGAGAGATTGTAGACCTCGGCGTAGAGTACGGCATCATACAGAAGAGCGGCAGCTGGTTCTCCTACAACGGCTCGAAACTGGCACAGGGCCGCGACGCCACAAAGACACTGCTCAAAGACAACCCCGAACTCTGCGAGGAACTCGAGGCTCTCATCATGCAGGCCATCGCCGAGAAGAACGAGAAATGACAGGCAAACAGAAATCCCCTGCCAAGGCATCACACGGCCTTGACAGGGGATTTTTTATTTTCTGTGAATAGTTTTGTAAATATGATATCCATAGCTGATAAGACGAAATGCTGCGGATGTAATGCCTGTGCGCAGACATGCCCCAGGCAATGCATCACGATGAAGATTGACAACGAGGGCTTCCTGTATCCTGAAGTGAACGCAGAGACATGCGTGGACTGCGGACTATGCGAGGCGGCATGCCCCGTGCTGCATCCCGCGGAGAGGCCGAACGACGGAAAGCCCAAAGTCTTTGCAGCCTATGCCAGGCACGACGGCCTGCGGCTCAGAAGCACGTCGGGAGGCGTTGCCACACTGCTGGCCCGATATATGCACGGCGAAGGTGCATACATCTGCGGCGCCGTATACACAGATGACTTCAAGGTGAAACTCATCGTCACAAGAGACGGGGAAGACATAAAGCGCATACAGACGTCGAAATACATACAGGCAGAAGTAGGAACTGCATATCGCGAGATCAAGACGCTGCTCGAAAAGGGCGAAAAGGTGTTCGTATGCACTACCCCATGCCAGATTGCCGGATTATACAGATATCTGCGGAAAGATTACAGCAACCTGTTCACATGCGACCTCGTATGTACCGGCATCCTGCCTCACAAGGCACTGAAAGCATACATAAAGTATATGGAGAAAAAGGCCGGGGCAAAATGTGTCTCGGTATGGTCTAAGTACAAAAGCGACAGACTGCCGTGGGGAAGATGCGGAACACAATATACATTCGACAACGGCAAGATTAAATACACTCATGGAGGGACCGATAAACTCATGTACCTGTTTGTCAAAACCGGCCTTGTCGTGCGTCCGTCGTGTGTGGAATGCCGGTTCAAGGGTATCCCGAGAACAGCCGACATCTCGTGCGGCGATTTCTGGGGAATACGCGAATGCAGCAAGATGGATACGGACAAGGGTGTCTCGGTCGTGATTGTAAACAACGGGAAAGGGCAGCGCATGTTCGATGCCATAAAAGGACAGATGGTCATCGAAGAGCATTCTGTCAAGGAGGCTGTCAGGCGGAACCCGCATATAATAATGCCCTACGACCCCGCACCCGGATTCTCGCTCAGGGTCAGGGAGCGCTTCTTCAGGGAACTCGACGATAAAGGCTTTGGGTACGTAAAGAAGAAATATCTCGGAAAGACATTCGCCGACCGCCTGAGAAGGACAAGGGACAAACTGGCGGGCGACAAGTCTCTGAAGAACATCCTTCAGGGAATAAGGTACCGCTTTCTCGACAGTCGCATCATCCGCCCCAACGGCAAAGGCAAGATAAAGTTCTACAAAGGTGCGATGCTGCAGATGAAAAGGCACTCCGAGATAGAACTGAATGCCAACCTGAGCATAGGATACAAGAGGATGAGGGGGAATAAGGTATCTACACGGATACAGATGGACGACTTTGCGAAGCTCACCGTCAACGGCAGCTTCATGGTGAACGAGGAGGCATACATCTGGGTGACCCACTCCGGCCATCTGACTCTTGACGGTGGCTTTATAAATGAAAAGGTTACAATCACATGCGCCTCGGAGATACGCATCGGCAAGAATGCCCACATCGCCAGAGAAGCCTCCATCAGGGATTACGACGGCCACTACATCGAGAGTCCTGACTACAGGACAGCCCGGCCGGTACGCATCGGAGACAACGTGTGGATAGGCTACCGTGCACTGATAATGAAGGGCGTTACCATCGGCGACGGAGCCATCGTGGCCGCCAACTCCGTCGTGACTAAGGACGTGCCGCCCCGCTGCATCGTTGCCGGCAATCCGGCAAAGGTGATAAGAGAGAATGTAGACTGGAGACCATCGCTATAAAAATGCCGTAGACATGAAAATAAAGTTAGTTACATTTGCCCCGCACCCCAATTTCGGCACATGCCTGCAAAGCTACGCGCTCAACCATGTGCTCAGACAGATGGGGCACGACGTGGAGTTCATCTACAACAGACGGGAGACATACCATGCCTCGTTCATACAGAGAATGAGAAAATCGCTTAAGAAGATTCAGAGAAAGCATTTCTCCAATCATCCGGAGACATCGCCCGAGAGCAGTGGCGGCCGGCCGGCATCCGCCTCACAGAATGCGATGCCGCGGCCGGACATCATATCCCTGCCCGACCACCGGCTGCTCGGGCTCATCAGCCGTCTGCCGTTTTACCGGCCGCTGGCAAAAAGGCGGTATTACGACAACCTTCAGAAGCGGAAGGTCTATAAGTTCACCTTTGAAGACGGCAACTTCAAGATGCGCCGGCTCTTCTCCAAGTCCAACTATGCCGCGGCCGTGAACGATGCCGACATGTTCATCACCGGCAGCGACCAGATATGGAATCCCTTTTGCGGAGGATACAACCCGATGATGTTTCTCGAGTTTGTCGGCGACGGGACGAAGTGCATCAGCTATTCCTCAAGCATCTCGCAGCCGGAGATTCATCCCGACATAAGGGAGCGCATGGCCGGTGCCCTAAAGAAGTTCAGCCACATAGCCGTGAGGGAGCAGCGCTCGGTAGACATGCTGAACGACATGCTTCACCGCACCGACGTGAAGCTCGTGGTAGACCCCACATGCCTGCTGACGGCAAAGGAGTGGGAAAGTTTCGGCGACAAGGCCGACATTGAGTTCGACGTGCCGGAGCGGTACATCTTCTGCTATTTCGTCGGCGACAATCGGGCCGATGTATACGAGCGCATGGTGCAGGACGTCAAGCGCTTCACCGGCATAGAGAAGGTCATAGCCTTGGAGTGCTACAACCGCACGCGCATCTACGGAGACGGCATGACCTATCAAGACGCCGGCCCATACGAGTGGGTATACCTGCTCCGCCATGCGTCATATATATGCATGGATTCATTCCACGCGGTGATGTTCGCCCTGAAGTTCCATAAGGAGTTCGTGCATGCGATGAAGAACGACGACAACGAAGCCGGCTCGCAAAACACGCGCATGTATGACATAATGAGGCGCTACGGACTGCTTTACAAGAACTATGATGACGACGCCGGCACCGCATGGCAGCAGCCTGTAGACTACGGCAGGGTAGACGCCATCATGAGCAGCGAGATTGAAGACTCCATGAACTTCCTGAGATACGAGATAGAAAACTGAGCGACGAGGCCCGCTATGGCAACTCAGCACACACCTTTGCGCCGGTAACCTTCGTTCCCGTGAACGTTCCCTGCGCGCTGATATCTATGTCCGAATACTGCGGTTCCACCACCCACGTACCGTCCAAAGCCATTATGCCCCACTGGCAGTAATTCTTCTCAACGGCACAATACTTGCCGACGGGTGGCCTCACCATCCTGTAAACCGGAGGTACCGTGACGCGGTTGCCTATCCGCAGCCCCCACTTCATACCGGAACGGAATGGCACCGCCTCGGCAGACGGGCCGGCTATAAGTCTCCGCCGCACGGCCTTCCCGGCCTCAACACTACGGAGCGCGGCCTTTGCCTGCACGGTCAGCCGCTCAATCTCAGCACGGCACTTCACGCCGTCCTCCTCCGACGCATCACATCCGATATACGCCTTGCCGCTACCGGCACCGGCATGGTAGTATCTGCCCTCGCCGTCTGTCACGACGATGCTGCCGTCGGCCAGCCAGCGGCACATCCAATAGAACCTGTCGTAATCGCCGGCCAGGATGCAGGCATACGCACACTGGCCGCCATTAACCCCGCAGAGGGGCGCAGCCCCCGACGCCAATGACCGGCAATCATATATGGCCGCATAAAACTCACGCGACGAAATAAGCCCGCGGCCGATGTCGCCGTCTGTCTCATACACCTTTTTCGTCCGGCTGTAGTACGTCCGCCCCACTTTCAGCAGTTCAACGCTTCCGAACCGTTTTATTTCCGGCCGCCGGTCGTACACCTGCAAGCTGCGGAGGTCTAAATACCGCATCTTGCCGTCATAGGCCTCAACCTCTAAGATATGGTTTCGCGCAAACCGCATCGTTCGGCAGTTATCCGTTTTCCATACGATGACGCCCGATGCGTCAGTCAGCCCGCAGCATCTGTCCTTGAGGCGCACCGCCGCCATGTCGCCACGCACGCCAAAGACATCAGTATATGATGCCGGCGTGACGTGCCGCAGGCCGCGCCGCAGTCCCCACAGGCCGGAATGCACGTCATGCCAGGCTGCGAGCCTCTCCTCGCAGACCCTTCTTGCAGGCGGTTGATTCCGATGCGCCGCGCAGGCAGCCAGCAGTTCGTCGTGAGCGACGACCAGCTCCATGTCGCAGTCGCTTGCCGTCTCTTCATGCTCAGGTATTTGTGCCGGCCGTGCCGTCTGCATCCTGCCGTCCTGCACCTGTGCTGCCAGCGCCTGCTCCTGTTCATACAAGCCTGCGGCGGGCCGCCCTTTCCCCGCCTCGTCTCCGCGGAACATCGCCTCCCAGTTCCACGCCGCGGTGGGCAGGCCGAACACACGGTAGAGCCCCACGTTGTCTATCAGCACGCACGTCTCCTTACCCGCCGTCTTGCGCAGGCCGCGGCCAACCTGCTGCAGATATTTCGCAAGCGAGAGCGTAGGCCGCGCCAGCTGGATGAACTCCACGTCGGGACAGTCGAAGCCCTCGCTGAAGATGTCGACGTTCACGAGCACCTGCACCCTGCCAGCCTTGAAGTCGCTGACCAGCCGCCGCCGCTCGGCCGCCGGAGTGCGGCTGTCGATGGCAGCGCTGGCGACACCTTTATTATTATAATATGCAGCAATACTCCGCGCGTGGCCGATGCTGACGGCATACACTATTCCTTTCTTGCCGCCGGCAAACCGCTCCATGCTGCGGTAGAGCCGGCCGATGGTAGTGCTGCGGTTCAGCCGGGCGTCCATCTCCTTTATCTGGTAGTCGCCGTCGGCCCCGCGCTTCCCGAGGGAGTCGACGAGCCTCTGATCCTCGCTCCCCGGCCGGATAGACACATAGTCGAATGCCGACAGATACTTTTTCACGATGAACTCCGCGATGCTCCACGACGTAACCAGCGTGTCGAACAGGCCGGTGAATCCCCGCCGGTTCATCCTGCACGGCGTCGCGGTGAGTCCGAGGAACCTCGCTTCCGGCCATCGGCTCCACATCTCCCTGTATGTCTCCGCCACCGCATGGTGTGCCTCGTCGATAATCACGAGTCCCGGCGCCGCCTCTGCCCGCATCTCCTCCCAATGCCTTGACAGCCACTGGATTGACATCACCCGCACCCGGCCGTTCGACATGCTTATCCCGAACCGCCCGACAGTCTCCTCTATCTGCGCCACCAGCTCCCGCCTGTGGGCGATGATGTAGACAGGCCGTGGCTTACCGGCGGCTGAAGGAGAACAGCCATTGACCTGCTCTGGCGATTCGTCATCAGCTTGCACCGGCCGTTGGTTCTTCATTCTACATTCTTCATTCGAAGAAGTTTCTTCATTTACCACCGCCGCCAGCACATGCGTCTTGCCCGTGCCCGTCGGCATCTGCACCATCACGCTGCGATGACGCTGCCACGCCTCGGCGAGCCGCTGCTTTATATATTTCTGGTAGTCATGAAGACGGATTGCTCTCATCATTCAAAGCATTTTGAAGTAAGGAAAAGACAGCTCCAAATAGTGTTTCAGACTTAGTACAGGTCAACTTTTGACAGTTTCCGATAACGTTCCGTTCCGTTACCTGCCGCACGTAACGATGTTATCTGGCCCATGTAACGGTGTTACCTGCCGCACGTAACAGTGTAACACGCCACAGGTTACGATGTTACCCGCGGCAGGTAACAAACCGTGCGTATTGTATTGGGTCAGCGATTTTCAAACAGCTTTCTTATCATATCCACATGTTGCTCTGCCACGCGCTGTATATCGTATTTATCGCGCACTTTCTTCAGTGCCGCCTGCCGCATATAGCTCGCCTCCATCGGGTGCTCATAAAGCCAGACAACTTTGCCGCAGGCATCTTCAGGAGAATCCACTTCCACTAAAAGGCCGTCTACGCCGTCTTCAATCAATGTCGGGATGGCATCGATGCGAGTTGCAACAACATTCTTCTCTGCCGCCATATATTCAGCAATGGCAAGTCCGAATCCTTCCCATCGGCTCAAAAGCAC
>CAJMSE010000032.1 GCA_905216025.1 uncultured bacterium
AGGGACAGCAAAAAAAGAAAAATCGCCAGAAATCCGTAAAAGCACCTCTTTGGCATAAGCGCAAAAGAAATGGGCCTTGCTTCATCAGTCTAAACATTGTTTAGGCGTGAGGCAAAGCCCTTTTCTCCGCTTATGCGGCAGTCGGCACACGGTCGTTCAAAATCCTTTTGTACGATGGTGTGCCGACGAATAAAATCGCTTTTACAGAAAAATAAATGCTGAATTACACATAAAAAGATAGATAAGTCACCCAATTTTTGGGCTTCTCAAATAAAATATCTACCTTTGCAATAGAGTTGTTAGGAGTAGCAAACCGCAGTATATCAGTGAACTTGCATTTTCGCTAAATCGTTACCTTAAAATACCATTACTCTCAATCTACTCTGACATTCAATCAGATATAAGTTTTTTGATTATCCTGTGCAAAGATATAAAAAAAGTTTCCGAAACACGATACTTGCGCACTTGTTTTTGCTTAAAAATAATCCGCCGCTCTCTCTTCTTTTACATATTTTCTTCATATCTTTGCAAAACCACTAACCTGACAACGGAAAAACAATGCGTTATATAGCCCTGCCGGACAACGGCATCAGACGGCTGTCCTTCTATCTCGCGATGGAGGAATACGTGGCCCGGCACATGGATGAAAGCGATTGCTTCTTCATGTGGCAGGTGGAGCCGAGCGTGATTTTCGGGCGCAACCAGCTGATAGAGAATGAGGTGAACGTTGATTTCTGCCGTCGCCGCGGCATACGGATGTATCGCCGGAAGAGTGGCGGGGGATGCGTGTATGCCGACATGAAGAACATCATGTTCTCGTACGTCACGGCCGAGGAGAACGTAGGATTAACCTTCAACAGATATATAAATATGGTGGCGCTCGTGCTCTGCCGTCTCGGAGTGGACGCAAGAGCCAACGGCCGCAACGATATAATGATAGGCGACCGCAAGGTGTCGGGCAACGCTTTCTATAAGCTGCCGGGCCGCAGCATCGTGCATGGCACGATGCTCTACGACACGGATATGGAGAACATGGTGGGAAGCATCACCCCTACAGATGCCAAGCTGCTGAGCAAGGGTGTGCAGAGCGTGCGCCAGCGCATAGCGTTGCTCAAAGACTATATAGACAAGGATATAGAGGAGTTCAAGGCGTTTGTGCGCGCGAGCCTCTGCACGGGCGAGGTGATGCTCACAGCCGGCGACATCGCTGCCATCGAGACCATCGAGCGCGGCTATCTGACGGATGAGTTCATATACGGCCGCAACCCGCGCTACACCGTCACGCGCCGCAGCAGGATTGAAGGCGTGGGCGAGATGGAGGTGCGTATGGAACTGAAGAACGGCATCATCAAGGCCGTCAACATCATGGGCGACTATTTCCAGACGGGAGATATCGACACGATGATAATCGCCCCGCTCATCGGGAAGAGGCTCGCGGCGGCAGAACTGACAGCCGCCCTGCCCGAGAGGACGGAAGACGTGGTGATGAACCTGAGCCGCGACAAGCTTGTTAAACTGCTTGCAGCCCCTCCCGGCCTCCCCGAAGGGGAGGAGAAGTGAAGGAAATGACGAGTTACGAATTTGGAATTACGAATTGTTTTTCGCTTCACTCAACAGTACGTCTCGCTGCGATGAAGAATGAAAGAATTATGAATTACTGCTAATATAATAATGAATTACTACTAATAAAGGAATAATGATATGGAAAACAAAAGGACGTGTCTTTACGACAAGCATGTGGCTCTCGGAGCATTGATGAGCCCTTTCGGAGGCTTCGACATGCCGATACAGTATAGCGACATAAAGGATGAGCACAATGCCGTGCGCACGGCGTGCGGCGTGTTCGACGTGTCGCACATGGGTGAGGTGACGGTGTGCGGCCGTGATGCCGAACGCTACGTGAACCATATCTTCACCAACGACGTGACGGGCATGCCCGCAGGGAAGATACTTTACGGCATGATGCTCTATGAAGACGGCGGCACGGTGGACGACCTGCTGGTGTATAAGTTGGGTGATGACAGCTTCTTCTTGGTGATAAATGCCGCCAATATAGACAAAGACTGGGAGTGGATGCAGCAGCAGGCCGCCGGTTTCGACATAGAACTGCGCAACGAGTCGGACAGCTATGGACAGATAGCCGTGCAGGGGCCGCAGGCCGAGGCCATCATGGAGGAGGTGCTGGGTATCAGATGTTCCGAACTCGCGTTCTACACTTTTAAAAATGAAGAGCGAAGAATGAAGAATGAAGAATCAGAAAATGAAGAATGTAGAATGAAAAATGAAGAATCAGGCTGCGCAGAGTTACCGCGGCAGCAAATTCTTCATTCTTTATTTTTCACTCTTCATTTAATCAGCCGTACCGGCTATACCGGCGAGGATGGCTTCGAGATATACGGCACGCACGAGTATATCCGTGAACTGTGGGACAAGCTCATGGCGAGCGGCCGTTGCAAGCCGTGCGGACTGGGGTGCCGCGACACCTTGCGCTTCGAGGTGGGCCTGCCGCTGTATGGCGATGAGCTTTCGGCCGACATATCGCCGATCATGGCCGGACTCGGCATCTTCTGCAAGCTCGATAAGGAGGAGTTTATCGGCCGCGAGGCCCTCATCCGTCAGAAGGCGGAAGGCGTCGGCCGGAAACTCGTGGGCATAGAACTCGCCGACAAGGCGATACCCCGCCACGGATATGCCGTGCTCAAGGACGGAGTGAAGATAGGAGAGGTGACGACCGGATATCATACAATATCGACAGACAAGAGCGTATGCATGGCACTCATCGATGCGGCTCACGCCGCCCTCGACACGCCCGTAGAGATACAGATACGCAAAAAGACGTTCCCCGGCAAGGTGGTGAAGAAGAAGTTTTACGATAAGCATTATAAAAAATAATCAATCCTCTCCATTCCACCTCCCCTTTGGGGAGGCTGGGAGGGGCCAATAATAACCCTAAAACAACAATAACATGGCAAATGTAATAGAAGGACTCTACTATTCAGAGTCGCACGAGTATGTAAGAGTAGAAGGCAATATCGGTTATATCGGAATCACGGACTATGCCCAGCATGCGCTCGGCAACGTGGTGTATGTAGACATGCCCGAGGTTGACGATGAAGTGACGGCAGGCGAGGAGTTCGGCGCCGTTGAGAGTGTCAAGGCCGCAAGCGACCTCAATTCACCGGTGAGCGGCACCGTGGTCGAGGTCAATGAAGCTCTCGACGACACCCCCGAACTGCTCAACCAGGATGCGTTCGCCAACTGGATCATCAAAGTGGAGATGACGGATAAGTCGGAGCTCGATAACCTCATGGACGCAAAGGCATACGCTTCATTCTGCGAATGAATTAAGAATTACGAGTTTGGAATTACGAATTACGAGTTGTCGGCCGTAGGCCGATTGGGAATTAACGAATGACGTTTTGCCTTGGGTTTTCGGCTTTACTTGTATTAACCCGGCTTTTAGGCCATGCCGATTTTTATTTTTAAATTCAACAAGTCTTCAGCGGCCGCCGGCCGACAACTCGTAAATCAAAATTCATAATTCAAAATTAAAAAAGTTATGTATAAGTATTTCCCCCATACCGAGGCCGATATAAAGGCGATGCTCGATAAGGTCGGGGTGGGTTCGCTCGACGAGCTCTATGCCGAGGTGCCGGAGAGCATACGCTTCCGCGGCGACTATGAGTTGCCTGAGGCTATGAGTGAAATAGACGTGCGACGGCTGTTCGCCACCCTCGGGGCGCAGAACCGCCGGCTGGTATGCTTCGGCGGTGCCGGCGTCTACGACCACTATACCCCCGCGGTGGTCCCCGCCATCGTGGGACGTTCGGAGTTTCTCACGTCGTATACGCCCTATCAGGCCGAGATATCGCAGGGCACGCTCCACTATATCTTCGAGTATCAGTCGATGATGGCCGAACTGACGGGCATGGACATATCCAATGCCTCGCTGTACGACGGCACCACTGCAACGGCCGAGGCCGTGCTGATGGCTGTCGCGGCGGCGAAGAAGTGCCGGAAGGTGCTCGTCTCGTCGACCGTCGACCCGAAGACGCTCGCCGTAGTGCAGACATACGCCCACTTTCAGGGCATAGAGATTGAGATGATAGACGCCTCCGACGGGGCTACTGACAAGGACGACCTTGAGCGCCGGCTGGCAGCCGGAGGCGTGGCCGGTGTGCTGGTGCAGCAGCCCAACTATTTCGGCATCGTCGAAGACTACAGCGGATTCGCCGAGGCGGCACATTCGGCCAAGGCCCTGCTGATGATGAACTGCGTGGCGGCAGACCTCGCCGTGCTGAAGACGCCGGGAGAATGGGGCGCCGACATCGCTGTGGGCGACGGGCAGAGCCTCGGCATCCCCATGGCGTTCGGCGGTCCGTATGTCGGTTACATGTGCTGCACGGAGAAACTGATACGGAAGATGCCGGGCCGCATCGTCGGCATGACGCGCGACAGCCGCGGGCAGCGTGCCTTCGTGCTCACCCTTCAGGCCCGCGAGCAGCATATCCGCCGGCAGAAGGCTACGTCGAACATCTGCTCCAACGAGAGCCTCATGGCACTCTTCGCCACCGTCTATATGTCGCTCATGGGGCGGCAGGGACTGCGCGAGGCGGCTGAGCTGTCGTATGCCGGAGCCCACTATCTCTACGACCGTCTGCTGGCCACGGGCCGCTTCACGCCGGCTTACGGCAGGCCGTTCTTCAACGAGTTCTGCGTGCGTTACGACGGCGACACCGATGCCCTGCAGCAGCGTTTCACCGCCGCCGGATTCTTCGGCGGCGTCAAGGTGGCGCCCGACACGATAATGTTCGCCGTCACCGAGCAGCGCACCAAAGACGAGATAGACCGTCTCGTCAGTCTGATTTATTAACCGTAAAGAACGATACAGATATGAACAACAGACTATACGGAAGTCTCATATTCGAGCTTTCACAGGAGGGACGGCGCGGCTGCTCGCTGCCTAAAAACCGCTTCGGCGATTATAAAGTTCCGGCAGATATGTGCCGTAAGGAAGATGCCCGGTTGCCGGAGTGCGACGAGCTGACAGTGGTGCGCCACTACACGAACCACAGCGCCAACAACTTCGGAGTGAACAACGGTTTCTACCCGCTCGGCAGCTGCACGATGAAATATAACCCCGCCATAGACGAGGAGGTGGCGGCAATGCCCGAGTTCTCCGGCCTGCATCCGTTGCAGCCGCGCGGCACCGTGGCCGGTGCCGAGGCAGTGTGCACCATGCTGTCGCGTTCATTGCAGGCAATCACCGGCATGGCGGCATTCACACTGAAGCCATACGCCGGCGCGCATGGCGAACTGACCGGACTGATGGTCATACGCGCCTATCACGAGAGCCGAGGCGATGCCCGCCGCACCAAGGTCATAGTGCCCGACTCGGCACACGGCACCAATCCCGCTTCGGCCGCGGTGTGCGGTCTCGACGTCGTCGAGGTGAAGAGCCGACCGGACGGCACGGTGGATGTCGACGACCTGCGAGGCCTGCTCGACGACACCGTGGCCGCGATGATGATGACCAACCCGAACACCCTCGGCCTCTTCGAGAAGAGTATCCCCGAGATTGCGGAGCTGGTGCATGGCTGCGGTGCACTGATGTACTACGACGGGGCAAACCTGAACCCGATGCTCGGCGCATGCCGGCCCGGAGATATGGGTTTCGACGTGATGCACATCAACCTGCACAAGACTTTCGCCACGCCTCATGGCGGCGGCGGACCGGGAGCCGGACCGGTGGGAGTGCGCAGCGGACTGGAGGAATTCCTGCCCATGGTGAGCCCGTATCACGGAAACTTCGCCGTGGCGATGCGGGCATACGCCTACATCCTCAGCCTCGGGCGTGAGGGAATCCGGATGGCCGGACCGCTGGCGACGCTGAACGCCAACTACATCAAGGAGTCGCTCAAGGATGTATACGAACTGCCGATAGACGGGCTGTGCAAGCATGAGTTTGTCTTCGACGGCCTGAAGGACAAGTCTACCGGAGTGACCACGATGGATGTGGCGAAGCGCCTGCTCGACTATGGCTATCACGCTCCGACAATCTATTTCCCGCTGCTCTTCCACGAGAGTCTCATGATAGAGCCGACCGAGAGCGAGGCGAAGGAGACCATCGACGGCTTCATCAGCGTGATGCGGCGCATCGCCGATGAGGCCCGCGAGACGCCGGACCTCGTCAAGGGCGCTCCGCACAACACCCCGATAGGGCGTGTCGACGACGTGCTGGCGGCCAAGCATCCTGTCGTCACCTACCGGCAGATGATGGCACAGCAGGGGAATTAGTGCTTATACATATTATATATTGGTGTTATGAATACAGACCTTATCATCATAGGCAGCGGTCCGGGCGGTTACCGGGCCGCTGAGTATGCCGCACGCAACGGCTTGCAGGTTGTCGTCATAGAGGAGCGCGAGGCCGGAGGGACATGCCTCAACCGGGGCTGCATCCCTACGAAGGCCCTCTGCCGCAATGCCGAACTGCTCGACACCCTGCGTGACGGCGATGTTCTCGGACTTCGCGACCTGTCCTTTCTGGTCGACTTCGGTGCCGTAAGGGAGCGTCAGACGAAAGTCGTGGAGCAGTTGCGTGGAGGCGTGGAGCACATCCTGGCGCAGCCGGGAATAACGTTTGTGCGCGGCCGCGCCGTGTTTCGAGGGCCGAAGACGGTGGCCGTCGGAGCCGAAGAGTATACTGCAGAGCACATCATCATTGCCACGGGAGCGCGTCCGAAGCTGCCCGCCATCCCGTCGCTTGATGCCGGTGCCGTGGTGACATCCGACGAACTGCTTGCCATCGACCATGTTCCCGCACGGCTGTGCATCGTCGGTGCCGGGGTGATAGGCATGGAGTTCGCCTCCATTTTCAGCAGTCTCGGCAGTGAGGTGACGGTGATAGAATATTTTAAAGAATGTCTGCCCATGCTCGACAGCGATGTGGCGGGCCGTCTTCGTAAGGCTGTTGCCCGCAAAGGTGTGACGTTTTTCATGCAATCTGCCGTGACGGCCGTTGCCGCCGGGTGTGTGACGTTCGAGCGCAAAGGCAAGACTCAAACCGTGGAAGCCGACTGTATACTTATCGCCACGGGGCGCACGCCGAACGTTGAAGCTCTCGGACTTGAGGCTGCGGGCATTGAATATGATGCCAAGGGGATAAAGACGGACGGCAACATGCGGACGAACGTACCGGGAATATACGCCATCGGCGACGTCAACGGCCGCTGCATGCTCGCCCATGCCGCCACGATGCAGGGTATCCGCGCGGTGAACGGTATCCTCGGGCGTGCCGACAGCATCCGCTTCGACATCATGCCGTCTGCCGTCTTCACCAGTCCCGAAGCAGCGTCGGTTGGCGTGAGCGAAGATTTCTGCAAGGCAACCGGCCTCGACTATACCTGCACCAAGGCTTTCCACCGTGCCAACGGCAAGGCACTGGCCATGAACGAGCCCGACGGCATGGTCAAACTCATTGCCGACAGCGATGGCCGCATCATCGGATGCCATGCCTTCGGTGCACATTCGGCAGATATGGTGCAGGAGATAAGTGCCCTGATGTGCCGCGATACCACCCTCGCGCAGCTCCGCGACATTATCCACGCCCATCCCACGGTGAACGAGATGTTGCAGGAGGCGGCAGGAGCATAATTGAAACGCAAAGGCCGCAAAGGCGCAAAGTATTACCGGATAGTCCGGAATGACCTTTGCGCCTTTGCGGCCTTTGCGTTTTTTTGGTTATATCACTGCTTCTTGTTCTCCACCAGCTTCACTCCCGTGAGTTTCAGTTCGGCGGTCTTCTCGTCGATGTCGAGTCCTTTCTTGTCGTATACGAAGGTGCTGTTGTCTATCGTGATGCCGTGCACGCACTTCATACCCTCAATACCTTTCGCCGCTATTGCCGTGCCGGCGCCGCGGCATACAACGTCGGATATGTGTATGTCGGTGAACTCGGGCACGAACTCGGGCTTCGCCGCTTTCTCTGTCTTTCCGTCCTCCTTGGCTCCTGCGGGGCGGTTCACGTAGTCGCACTGAAACACGATGCCCTCGCCGATGATGTCCGTCATGACGATGCCGCTGATGTATATATCCTCCGTCTTGCCGCCGCGGCCTATGCCGCTCTTGAAGCGGAGACCCGTCTCGGTGCCTGCGAAGCGGCAGTTGCGCACCACGATGCGCTTCATTCCGCACACGTCTTCGCTTCCGATGACAAAGCCGCCGTGGGCATGAAACACCGTGTTGTCTTCGATGAGTATGTCCTCGCAGCCGTTCACGAGTGCGCTTTCCTTGTAGTTGCTGCTCTTCATGCACAGTCCGTCGTCGCCCGCGTCAACCGTGCTGTTCACTATCAGTGCCTGATGGCAGTCGCTCAGGTCGATGGCGTCGCCGTTCTGCGCGTTCCACGGGCAGCGCACGGTGATGCCGTCGATGATGATGTTACGGCTGTTGAACGGGTGAACGTGGAACTTAGGCGAGTTCTGTATCGTCACGCCCTTGAGCATGATGTTCTCGCAGTGGTGCACTCTGAATATGTCGTTGCGCATGCTCTCCTGCTTCTCCGGCGTGGCGGCAATGTCGGCATATCCCGACTTCATCTCCCACGGATACCAAAGGCCGCCGTTCTGGCGCTCCACACCGCCCATGGCCTTAAAGCGCTTCCACTCGGTGTCGCTCACCTTGTCGCGCTTCACCGGCCGCCACTGTGCTCCGTTGCCGTCGATGATTCCTTCGCCGGTGATGCAGATGTTCTTGCACCTCACCGCACTGATGCACGCCAGCACCCGCTTGGCTTTCGGGTCTTTGTCGATATACAGCGTCTTGTCGGGCGAGAAATATACGATGGCGTTCTTCTCGATGTGCAGGTCGATGTTGCTCTTCAGCTCTATCGGTCCTGTCAGCCACACGCCCTGCGGCACCACGAGTCGCCCGCCGCCTTTTGCCGAGAGGGCGCCGATGGCCTTGGCGAAAGCCTCCGTGTTCAGTGTCACGCCGTCGCCCACGCCGCCGAAGTCGGTTATCGTTACTGTGTTTGATGGAGTGGTGAACTCCGTCACCTGCTTCACCTTTACGGGCAGATTCTTGTAGTATCTGTCATACCCCGCCATGGCCTGCGTGGCAAGCATCAGGGCCGGCAGCAGCAGGCCCGCAATCAGTAGTTTTTTCATTTCCGTTTGTTTTAGTTTTCAATATAATTGCAAAAGTACGGAAATAGAATGAGAATACCTACCGGTTGCGGGCCTTTTTGTTGCCTTGTAATACAATTGTAATAAGGCGTCAGCCTCTCACCACTTGTCCTTTGTCTGTATGTCGTCGGCCCAGCGGTGGTCTTTCGGGAACGGCTGTCCGCCCCAGGCCTTTACCTGCGTCCACGGCTGCGGGGCATCGGTCCAGAACGGATGCGATGCGGGCAGGCCCAGCGGCATGAATGCGAGCGACGTCATGTAGAGTGAGCCGTTGTTCGTATACCAGTCGGCCGTGTCGGGCTGACGGCCGCAGAAGCCTATGGTGAGATATCCGCCCTCGTTGTAGTTGTCCTGCACGTCGAACATGCGGTGCATCACCTTCGTCAGCGCGGCACGCACCTGACCGTTGCTCAGCTCTTGCGGCAGCTTGCCGTACCATGCCATGAGCGCCAGCGGCTGCATGGCGGCCAGGCGGTAGGGCGTGCTGCGGCCCACCACGGGGAACGTGCCCTCGGGCGAGATGAAGCGCTCGAGAATGATGGCATACTTCTGCGCACGCTTCAGGGCGCGGGCGTGATACTTCTTGTAGTCGAGGCGCGTGTTGGCCTTGGCGTCTACCATGGCCTGGAGCGTCTCGAGATACATCGCGTGGAAGACGTAGCTCGAATAATAGTCGAAAGCGAACACAGGGCCGTCGGCATACCATCCGTCGCCCACATACCACTCCTCCACCTTGCGGCAGGCCGTGTTCACGCGGAACTCGTCATACTCAGCGCCCGCCTTGGCCATGAAACTCTCGATGACCGACGAGAACAGGAACCAGTTGGTGTAGGGCGGGTCTATCTTGCGCAGCTTCGTGAACTCCTTTATATAGCGCTCCTTGGTCGTCTTGTCGAGCGGCATCCACAGCTGGTCGTAGGCGCGAAGGAAACTTTCGGCTATGTAGGCCGCGTCGACGAGGTTCTGCCCGGCGCGTCCCCAGCAGAGATAGTCGCGCGAGTCGGGGTTCACCGCGTTGCGGTATGCCTCCAGTGCCCACTCGCGCAGCTGCCGGCGCTGCTTCCCCTCGGCCGTGCCGTCGTCGGGCAGGGCTATCCACGGGGCAATGCCGGCCATGAGGCGTCCGAACGTCTCCATGTATACCACGCTGCGGTCGCGCTTGTCGAACGACGGGCTGAACTCCGTCTGCATGTTCTTCTGCAGCTCTCCCTTGGCCATGTTCTCCAGCACGGGCTGCGCCATCCGGTAGGCCTGCGCGCACCAGTATTCGCGGTCGCTCTGCTGCGGCGCCTTCTTCTTTGCCTGCATGCCGGCGTCCACGGCCAGCACGGCAATCATCGTCAGTAAAATCCTTTTCATGTCAGTAGTATTTATTGGTTTTTATATAAATGATCATTCACGGTTTTATATGTTTATAGAACACAGAGACGCAGAGGCACGGAGGCCGGTGCGTCTATTCCTGCTTCCTTAATTCTTCCTGCACCCGATGGTTACGCTGCGCGTTATCGGCGTGTTCCCGGCCGTCTTTGCCGTCACGCTGACTGTGGCCTTGCCCGGCTTGCCCGTGGAGCGGACTATGGCTAAGGCGCGGCCGCGCCATGCCTTGTGCTTCGTGTCGTAATAAGGGTCGCAGTCTTTGATGTCGGCATTGCCTAATGCCATGAAAACTGCCGCGCCGCTGACGCTCACCTCTAGGTCATTGCCGGCCACAGGCACGGTGCGTCCGTCGGCATCTGTCAGTTCGATGGTGATGAAGGCGAGGTCCTGTCCGTCGGCGGCGATGGATGTGCGGTCGGCCGTCAGGCGCATTGCCGCCACTTCTCCAGCCGTGGCCAGCGTGGCCGTCTCCTTCACGCTGCCGCCCTCGATGCCCTCGGCGCGCAGCGTGCCGGGAGAGTAGGGCAGGGTGAACGTGGCCTTCATCTCCTCCACGGCTTTCTCGCCGATGAGGCGGCCGTCGAGATAGAGCCGCACGGCCGGGTAGTGCGAGTAGACCTCCACGTCGATGGGCTTGCCCTCATGTCCGCTCCAGTTCCAGCTTGCTGATGTGGGCCATGTGCCCCATAGCGTGGTCTTTATCTTGCCGCGGTAGCCGTCGGGCTCGCGCACGGCGATGTAGAGATGCTCGCCGCCGGGGTTCCAGAGCATCGAGCGGTAGTGGCTGATGGGCTTGCGCAGGCCTGTCAGGTCGATGTCTCCGCAGTAGGCGGCATGCCATGGCCAAAGCGGGCGGTGATAGTGCTCGCCCTCGACGTCGCCCTCGTAGTAAGAGCGGCCGATGCCCGACTCGCCGATGTAGTCGATGGCCGTCCAAACGAAGTCACCTATTATATATGTGTGGTCCTGCGCCGTGCGGTAGTTTTTCCAGGCATCGTTGGGATACGACTCCGTCTGCATCATCACGCGGCCGGGCACCCGTTCGTGGTCGCCCTCAGCCTTGTGTATCATGTAGTTGTAGCCCACGATGTCGTGTTCGGCAGCTAACGGGTCGTATATTTCCCAGTCGCTGTCCCATGATGCGAGAGCCTGAGTCACGGGGCGCGTCGGGTCGGCCTTGTGGCATACGGCGGCCAGCATCGCCGCGTCGCGCACGGCCTGTGGTTTCTTGCGCTCTATTATCTCGTTGCCGATGCTCCAGCAGAATATCGAGGGGTGGTTACGGTCGCGCAGCACCATGGCCTCGGCATCGCGTGCGGCCCACTCGTCGAACAGCTCGTGATAGTCGTGGGTGTTTTTCTCGTCGCGCCATCCGTCGAAAGCCTCGTCGATGACGAGCAGACCTATCTCGTCGCATGCCGTGAGGAAAGCCTCCGACGGCGGGTTGTGCGACGTGCGCACGGCGTTGAACCCGGCAGCCTTCAGCTGTTCGGCCTTGCGGCGCTCGGCACGGTCGAAGGCGGCGGCGCCGAGCATGCCGTTGTCGTGGTGCACGCATCCGCCGTTGAGCAGCGTCGGCTGTCCGTTAATAAGCAGTCCGCCATCGGCCGACCAGCTGATGGTGCGGAATCCGAAGGGTTGCTCCACGGTGTCGGCCGTCTTCCCGTTTTCTGTCAGCGTAATCCTTGTCCTGTACATGTTAGGCGTTTCCGGCGACCATGCCTTGGCGTCGGCCACGTTCAGCGTCTGTTCCACGGTGGCCTTGCCGCCTGCCGGCACGGTGATGTCTGCCGTCTGCCTGCGGCCGTCGATCTCCACCGTCACCTGCATGCTGCGTCCGGTGCGTCCGTCGTTGGCCACGGTCGTTGCCACGCGCGCCGTCGTCAGCGTGGGCGTCGTCACCTGCACGCCCCAGTCGGCTATGTGCGCTTCGGGTGTCTCGATGAGCCACACGTTGCGGTATATGCCCGAGCCGGTATACCAGCGACTGTTTTTCTGCCTTGAGTTGTCGGCCTTTACGGCAATCTCGTTGTGTCCTTTCCGGATGTAAGGGGTGATGTCTACGAAGAAAGAGGTGTATCCGTAGGGATGTCCGCCGGCGAGGCGGCCGTTGACGTAAACTTCCGAGCGCTCGTATACGCCCTCGAAATACAGCCTCCGGCGTTTGCCGTCGGCCGGACGTGCTATGGCGAGCGTAGTGCGGTACCATCCTGTTCCTCCGGGCAGGTAGCCGCCGTCGTTCCCCGGTGCGGCCTCGCGGCTGAAGGGCAGGCCGATGCTCCAGTCGTGGGGCAGGGTGACGTCGGTCCATCCGCCGGCGGGCATAGTCTGTGCCAGTGCGAATTGCCATCCGGCGTTCATCAGTGTCTTCCTGTTGCCGGTCTTGTTTCCGGCCATGGCTGTGGCTGCGGCCATGAGGACGATGGCCATGAGAGTCTTCCTGTACATGTCGATTGTAATGATTCTGTTGATATTTCTGTTTCCGTTTATTATCTATATACGTGCAAGCAGCACCCTTACACCTAAATTATATATATAACGTATTACGCATTTGCTTTATTGTAAGAAGTGTAAGGCTTTTACTCTTTGTCATGCCTGCGGCTGTTTTCCTGTCTGTCTTTCCGTACACTGCCGGCATATTCTCTGCCGGTATCGGTAAAATCGTACGCGCTGCTGGTCTCACTCATTTGTGAGACCCGTGATATCTGTTTGATACTCAGAGAGTATTGGTTTTGGTGTTTCAAACGTGTGTGTGATACTCAATTGTGGCTTTTCTATTCGTCCGCTTGCGGAGAAAAGGCTATCTTTGCCATACCCTTTTGATTCCGGTGCATGCCAAACGGTGCATCGGTAACCGACAGACATAATCTAAAATAAGGAAATCGTAATAACTAAAAACCAGATGTTATATGGAAAGACAAGACGGGAACGGCAGCTACGCGCTGATAGACGGCATCTACCGTAAGGAGTATACCTCCGTATATACCTATATATATTATAGGGTGAACAGTCATGAGACGGCGAGAGACCTGGCTCAGGATGTGTTCCTGCGTCTGCTCGACTATAACAGTATGCTGTGCCGTGAGACAATCCTCAGTTTCATCTACCGCATTGCGTCGAACATCGTCACGGATCATCTGCGCATGTTCTACCGCCGCCGTGAGCACGACGCATACATCTACGACCGTGAGCGTGGCGCCACGGCCGAAGCCGAGAGCACCGTCATGGCTGCAGACATCGAGGCCGTGGAGCGCCGCCGCTGCGACCTCATGCCCGTAAAGCGCCGCATGGTATACATGCTGAGCCGTTTCGGAGGCAAGAGCGTCACCGAGATTTCAAAGGAACTCAACATCTCCGTGCGCACCGTAGAGAATCATTTGCTCATCGGCCGCAAAGATATAAGGAACTATATCAGGCAGTGCATATAAGGCCCCTCCCAGCCTCCCCCCCCAAAGGGAGGAGAAGGAAACGGGAAAAAGGAGCCCCTCCCGGCCTCCTCAAAGGGGAGGAGAAAGGAAACAGGAAAGGCAATAAATATGATAAATGCGGCAGTGCTTCAGTACTGCCGCATTTATTTTATCTCCTTTGTTTCCTTGCACATTTCGCCTCGGTGGATTTACATTTCTGCGCCCTGCTTTCTATGTTACAAACCAAGCGGAATCGTCCTATTAACAATTCTTTAACATACCTCTATGCACTCATATATG
>CAJMSE010000033.1 GCA_905216025.1 uncultured bacterium
TTTGTATTGTACATGACAAAATTTCATATTATTCTTCATTATGGTTGATTCTTAGTTTGGAAATTTACTTAAAATTTTAACAGTATAATTTTCTTAACTATGATGCTTTTTCTATCACCCCAACCGGCCCTATCGCAATCATTATGTAATACCCGGCGTTGGGGTTCGGCCGCCTTTGCGGTAGAGAATCTCTTACCTGTCAGTCGTTATATCCGGCCGTAAGCTCACATATCTTCACGATGACCTCCATAGCCTTCTGCATCGACTGGATGCTGACAAACTCGTAAGGACCGTGGAAGTTTACGCCGCCGGCGAAGATGTTGGGGCAGGGGAGACCCTTGAACGAGAGCTGTGCGCCGTCCGTGCCGCCGCGTATAGGCTCCACCTTCGGGGCGACGCCGCACTCCTGCATGGCCTTCAGCACGAGGTCTATCACGTGCATGTTCGGGTCTATCTTCTCTTTCATGTTGTAATACTGGTCGCGCACCTCTGCCGTGGCCGTGCCCTCGCCGTATTTCGCGTTCATCTGCGCCACGCAGTCCTTGATGAAGGCTTTGCGTGCCTCGAACTTGCGGCGGTCGTGGTCGCGTATTATATAAGATAATGTGGCGCTCTCGATATTGCTCTTTATGCCGAGCAGGTGGTAGAAGCCCTGATATCCCTCGGTGGTTTCAGGCGTCTCGTCGGCCGGAAGCATGGCGGCGAACTCGGCGGCGAGCATGTTTGCGTTGATCATCTTGCCCTTGGCATAGCCCGGATGCACGCTCACGCCCTTTATGCATACCTTTGCCGATGCTGCGTTGAAGTTCTCGAACTCGAGGTCTCCGATGTCGCCGCCGTCCATGGTGTAGGCCCATTCGCATCCGAATTTCTCCACGTCGAAGTGGTGTGCGCCCATTCCTATCTCCTCGTCGGGGTTGAACGCCACGCGGATGTCGCCGTGCTTTATTTCCTTATGGTCTCTCAGATAGCACATGGCCTGCATTATCTCGGCGATGCCAGCCTTGTCGTCGGCACCGAGCAGCGTGTGGCCGTCGGTCACTATGAGGTCTTCGCCCACGTGGGCAAGCAGTTCGGGGAATTTTTTTGGAGACGAGACGATGCCCTCGGACAGGATGATGTCTCCTCCGTCATAGTTCTTTACGATGCGCGGCTTGATGTCTGCGCCGCTGCAGTCGGGGCTCGTGTCGTAGTGGCTGATGAATCCTATCGTGGGGACCTTGCCCTTGATGTTCGACGGGAGCGTGGCGTAGATATAGCCCTTGTCGTCCAGTTCCACGTCTTCCAGTCCCTCACTCTCAAGCTCTTTCCTGAGATACTCGGCAAATATGAGTTGCTTCGGTGTACTTGGCACGCTCTGGCTGTCTTCTGCCGACTGCGTGTCGAATTTAGTGTAGTTTAAGAATCTTTCGGTAATGTCCATCTTATTATATATATAATGTGTGCCACAAATTTACACATAATAAATGAAACAACCGCCGTTAACCGGTGAAAAATATTGCCGTTGCGGCGATGCCGGACGCTGTGCGGGATGCACCGGACGGGTAGAGGCATAAAAAAAGCATCCTTTCGGATGCCCAAACAATGTAAAATGGTGATCCCGGTGGGATTCAAACCCACGACCTTCAGAACCGGAATCTGACGCTCTATTCAGCTAAGCTACGGAACCATTCGGCTGCAAAAGTACTAAATTAATTCCAAACAGCCTACTTATCACCGAAATATTTGCGCAAAAAAAGTGGTTGAAGAGTCAATGAAAAGTTGCTCATGCCCGTACAGCGGTGCTCCGGAAGTCAGACGGTGGCGCTGCCGCTGTTGCAGAATGTCGCCAAAAACGGGTAGATATTGACTGATTGTTAAAAATAAATGAGATATTTCTTGCGTATTGATATAAAATGCGTACCTTTGCAATGCACAACATAAAATAAACAAACAAATAAGATTTTGAAACATGAGTGAACTTATCAGACCGACAGATTATGAGGCATTGCTCGGCATGAAGCAGACCGAGCAGGGTATAAAACAGATAAAGGAGTTCTTTCAGCAGAATCTCTCGACCGAGCTGAGGCTGCGCCGCGTGACGGCACCGCTGTTCGTGCTGAAGGGTCTCGGAATAAACGACGACCTCAATGGAGTGGAGCGTCCCGTGTCGTTCCCCATCAAAGACCTGGGAGATGCCGAGGCGGAAGTGGTGCATTCGCTGGCCAAGTGGAAGCGCCTGTCGCTCGCCGAATACGGTATCGAGCCGGGCTACGGCATATATACCGACATGAACGCCATCAGGGCAGACGAGGAACTCGACAACCTGCACTCGCTGTATGTGGACCAGTGGGACTGGGAAGCCGTGATAACGCGTGAGCAGCGCACCGTCGGCTACCTGAAGAAGGTGGTGGAACGCATCTATGCCGCCATACGCCGCACCGAGTATCTGACATGCGAGACGTATCCGCAGCTCAAGCCGTTCCTTCCTGAGACGATAACGTTTGTACACAGTGAGGAACTTCTACAGATGTATCCGGACAAGACCCCGAAGGAGCGTGAGGATGCAATATGCAGGAAATACGGGGCCGTGTTCGTGATAGGAATAGGCGGAAAGCTGAGCGACGGCAAGAAGCATGACGGCCGTGCCCCCGACTATGACGACTGGTCGACGGTGGGAGAGAACGGCATGGCCGGACTCAACGGCGACATACTGATATGGTATCCGGTGCTCGGCCGCTCGTTTGAGCTTTCGTCTATGGGCATACGCGTGGATGCGGAGTCGCTGATCCGTCAGCTCGCCATCGAGGGAAAGGAAGAGCGTGCATCGCTCTACTTTCATAAGAAGCTGCTCGACGGCGGCCTCCCGCTCAGCATCGGCGGCGGTATCGGGCAGAGCAGGCTTTGCATGGTGCTGCTCCATAAGGCACATATAGGAGAGATACAGGCCAGCATCTGGCCGGAAGAGATGCGCAGCGAGTGTCGCAAGCTCGGCATGCCGCTGATTTAAAACGATATATTCCGGATACGAAGAAGCGGAGACACCGAGGCAAGCTATCATCCTCCATGTCTCCGCTTCTTCGTATCCGGGATATAAGCTGGTTGCTGAAACCGGCTTGTCTGTATCAGGCCAGTTCGAGGTCGAGCAGCTCGCGCAGTTTCTCTACCGACGGATTATTGCTGCTCATCAGTTCAAACTGTTCGCGGCGCGTGAGCACTTTCACCTGCTCGCGCTGCTCGGCCAGCCGCATTGAGAACGTGATGGCGTTGTTGTGCAGATAGAGCTTGAGCGTGTTAACTACGCTGCCCTGTATGGCCTGTATCTGGTCGAGCATTATTTGGTTGTCAACGGCCACCTCGATGTGCGGGAACTCCTTGATAACGGGGTTCATGTTCTTCATTCTCGCGGCAATTCCGCTCAGCTTCTGCGGCATCCTGTTGCACATCGACATCCATTGGAACTCGAGGTCCTGCTGGCTGAACTCGTTGTACTCGTCCTTCTTTGCCGAGTTGGGATCGTCGTTGCCGAGCGTGCCCGGTATCACCTGCATCTTCTTCGGCTTTGCCATCTGCCGCAAGTTGCTCCATGAGTAGCCCAGCGTGCCGGTCTTGTCTTTCAGCATCGGGCGTGCCGACGTCTGCGATGCTGCCGGGTTATATCTTGCCGCGACAACATTCACGGCCGGTTCTTCTTGTCTCGCTGTCTGTACGGCATGCGCTGCCGCTGCGGGTTCAGCATGTCTTTTCGGTTGCTCGGCCGGGGCTACCTGCACGCCCCTTGTCTGCGGCTGAGTCTGCTGAATCAGGTTCTTGAACAGGGTTTTCAGTCTCTTGGGGCGGCGCCCCGCGGCAGGCGAGTCGTCGGGCTGCGTTATCTGGCCCATCTCTATCAGCGTCAGCTCCACGAGCAGGCGCTTGTTGCTGCTCTGCCGGTAGTTGATGTCGCAGTTGTTCATTATCTTCAGTGCCTGATAGAGAAACCGTGTCTCGCACCGTTTGGCCTGTTCTCTGTAGCGCTCGCGCTGGCTGTCGCTGACCTCGAGCAGCGGCAGTGTGCTCTCGTCCTTGGCCATGAGCACGTTGCGCACGTGCTTGGCCAGTCCGCCGATGAGCAGACCGCCGTCAAAGCCCTTGCCTATAAGGCTGTTCAGCAGCACCATCATGTCGCTGACGTTGTTGCTGAGGCTCATGTCCACAAACTTGAAATAGTTGTCGGAGTCGAGCACGTTGAGGTCTTCGATGACCTTGCTGTATGTGATGTCTCCCTGGCAGAAGCTCGCGGCCTGGTCGAAGATAGACAGGGCGTCGCGCATTCCGCCGTCGGCCTTGTCGGCAATGACAGCCAGAGCCTCCTCCTCATATTTTATCCCCTCCCTTTCAGCCACTCCTTTCAGGTGGTCGATGGTGTCGCGGACGGTCATTCTCTCGAAGTCGTATATCTGGCACCGCGACAGGATGGTGGGCAATATTTTGTGCTTCTCGGTTGTGGCGAGCACGAATATTACGTGTGCAGGCGGTTCCTCGAGCGTCTTCAGGAATGCGTTGAAAGCCGCCGTGGACAGCATGTGCACCTCGTCGATGATGAAAACCTTGTATTTCCCGACCTGCGGCGGTATGCGTGTCTGCTCCATCAGCGTCTTGATGTGCTCAACCGAGTTGTTGCTTGCGGCGTCAAGCTCGAATATGTTGAATGAGCGCTGCTCTCCGAAAGCCCGGCAGCTCTCGCATTCTCCGCAGGCTTCGCCGTCAGGTGTGGGACTCATGCAGTTTATGGCTTTGGCGAAGATACGTGCGCATGTGGTCTTGCCCACACCCCGCGGACCGCAGAAGAGGTAGGCGTGTGCCAGTTTGCCGCTCTTAACCGCATTCTTCAGCGTGGTGGTCAGCGCTTTCTGTCCCACGACGGTGTCGAATGAGGTAGGGCGGTATTTCCGCGCCGAAACGATGTATTCTTCCATGTCGTATAGTTAATTGAACGTTATGTGGCCTATAAAAATAGGTGCTGATATGATTGTCACTGCAAAGATAAGAATTAAAGAGCAGAAAACGCCCCGGTGGGAGCATTGTTTTCAGCCGTCAGGGTAAAAAAGATTACGGCGCGCGTATGTATCATCATCAGATTCGCAACCATATCACCCTTTTGTCCTGAAAGACCGGCGGGGTGTTGCAGACGCAAGAATATGAAGGCTGACAGCATGCAGCGGTAAGAGCTAATAAGGTGAAAACTTTGTTAAAACCATACGCGATATAAAATATTTCAGTAACTTTAGACATTGTATTGAGAAATATGGATAACAGTTTCTTTGGCCGACAGTAAGGTAAAGCCATTGAAATGAGCAGGAAAAGACAAACTATAAATAACTGATACGTTTCATATAAATCGCTTAAAACAAATGATTATGAGAGACTTTCTTCTATGTGCATGCCTGTTTTTTGCTGGCGTTGGCATGCAGGCACAGCCTATAGCCTTTCCCGGTGCAGAGGGATACGGCAAGCATACGACCGGAGGACGTGGCGGGCAAGTAATCAAGGTCACTAACCTTAACGACAGCGGGGAAGGCAGCCTCAGGGCGGCCGTCGAGCGGAAAGGACCGCGTATAGTGGTGTTTGACGTTGACGGAACAATAGAATTGAAGTCTCCGCTGCGCATAAGCAACGACAGTATCACAATTGCCGGGCAGTCGGCGCCGGGCGACGGCATCTGCCTGAAAGATTATCCGCTGGTGGTGAATGCGAGCAATGTCATCATCCGCTACATCAGAGTGCGCGTCGGTGACAGGTACAACCGTGACAGCGACGGGCTGGGAGGCGGACGTTACGGGCAGAAAAACGTCGTGCTCGACCATTTGTCCGTCAGTTGGAGCATAGATGAATGCCTGTCTATCTACAAGACCGAGAACCTCACAGTGCAGTGGTGTCTCGTGTCGCACAGTCTGAACACTTCCGTGCATACTAAGGGTAGCCATGGCTTTGGCGGAATATGGGGTGGGTATAAGGCGTCGTTCCACCACAATATGCTGGCAAACCACGCAAGCCGTAACCCGAGATTCTCTTCCGTTGACGGTACGAAATGGGTAGACTACCGCAATAACGTGGTCTATAACTGGGGCTTCAAGAGCGCATACGGCGGCGGACACCATGGTGAGATAAACATGGTCAACAACTATTATAAGCCCGGTCCGGCGTCGAAACATCACCGGCTGCTTGACGTGGCGGACGATGGGACGGGACGTTACTACGTGTCGGGGAACGTGATGGAAGGCGATGATGCCGTAACAGGAGACAACCGTCTCGGCGTATCCGACCGGCCCGGCCGGCGTTATGTTCCGTCTGGCAAGAATTCCGCTAAGATAAGAGGCATCTCGCCGGATGCCGTCCCCACGCCGGGTGAAGAGCGCACCTCGTGCCTTGTGGACACACCGTTCCCGTTTGAGCCTATAGAGGAGGACTCTCCGGCTGAGGCTTACCGTAAGGTGCTCACATCAGTTGGGTGCAGCATGTCGCGGGATGCATACGACACCGAGGTGCTGCGACAGGTGAAGGAAGGTCTCGGAACATTTGGTAACAACGGGATAATCAACACCCCGGGCGACGTTGGAGGATGGCCGGTATTGAAGGAAGGAAACATCCTTCCCGACAGAGATAACGACGGCATGCCCGATGCATGGGAAACCGCACATGGATTGAATCCTGACGATGCGTCGGATGCGTCTGCATACGGCATCGACAAGTCGTTCACAAATATCGAGGTATATCTGAACGGACTGGTTGCCGGTAAATAAACGGCAACCGGTTTGTCATGAATCACGGCACCTTCGTTTTTGTTAAAACCATGTAAACCTTTGGTGCTGTTAGTCAGATATTCCGAAATTATTATTATCTTTGCGGAAAAGAACATGTTGAAGGCAAAATCATTGAAGTCTGTTATCAGCCGCGTGGGGCGCTCGAAGGTGCTCAAGTATGTGGTGGTTGTGGTCGCTGCGGTGGTCATCGTCGGTTTCGTGGACGAGACTAGCGTATGGAGTCACTTCCGCAACAAGCAGAAGATAGGCGAGCTGGAGAGTGAGATTGAACGCTACAAGGCCATATACGAGCATGACAAGGCTCAGTTGCGCAAGCTCGACAGCGACCCCAAGGCCATAGAGAAGATAGCGAGAGAGCGGTATTTCATGAAGGCCGACGATGAAGATATCTTCGTTCTCAGTGATGATAATCCGGCAACGCAATTACCTGTAAATGAAACAACTGAATAGAATAGAGAGCGCTATATTCCTGCTCGGGGCCCTGATGATGGTCGCCGGCAGCGGGGCAAACATCTTCATGCTGTCATGGGCGCCGTACGTTTTTGCTGCGGGGGCTGTAGCTTTCGTGCTCATGCAGTTACGCCAGCGATACGACGGGCGCAACATCACCATCAGGCGCCTGCGCCGCATGATGATATTCAGCGATGTGCTGTTTCTCGCTTCTGCCGTCATAATGTTTGCCGGACATGGAAATCCCTTCAAGCTCAACTGGCTGGTGTATGCCAAGTATGTGCACAACAACTGGGTGGTGACACTTCTTGTCGCCGCCATGCTGCAGATGTATGTCACCCACCGGATAAGCAGCGAGCTGGAGAAAGAAGCAAAAAAAATGTGAAAGAGGGGCTAAATGTTTTAAATTGCATGAAAAATTTTCCATACGTCGATATATCGTCGTACATTTGTGGGAAAGAAAAAAGAATAAAATCTGTATATGAATAATATTCTGTGTGTGCTGGCTTTAGTCTTAGCCCTTGCTTCGTGTGCCGAGTCGTATAATGTGCAGGGCGCATCGTCGGTGACGTCTCTCGATGGAAACAAGATATACCTGAAGGCTGTCAAGGACAATGAGATGAAGGCAATAGACTCTTGTGACGTGGTGCACGGCAAGTTCCAGTTTAACGGCGTGCTCGATACCGTGCGGATGGCAAACCTGTTTGTTGGAGAGCAGAGCGTGATGCCGATAGTGCTTGAGAGTGGTATGATAACCATAAACATAGACAACGCCCAGCAGGTTGTCAGCGGAACGCCCCTCAACGATAAGCTCTACAAATTCCTCACGAAACATAACCAGCTCGACAATCAGATGAGCGAGCTTTCACATCGGCAGAGCCAGATGATGCTCGAGGGAATAGAGGAAGACATCATCAATGAGGAACTGACCCTTGAGGCACAGAAAATAGCAAAGGAGGAAGACCGCCTCGTGACGACATTCATCGTCGAGAACTTCGACAATGTGCTTGGTCCGGGAGTGTTCATGATGATTACCAGCGGCTACAGATATCCCATACTGACACCGCAGATAGAAGACATCATGAGCAAGGCGACGGACAAGTTCAAGAGCAATCCATACGTGAAAGACTATTATCAGGCGGCAACGGAGAATGAGGCACGCATGCAGGGCATGGCTCCGGAAGACAATGTCGCTCCGGCGGAGACGCTACAGGCACAACCGGATACTCCTGCCGACTCGGTCGCTGCTCCGGCACTGCCTCAATGACAGATAAAGGATAGAGATGAAAACACTTATCGCTAACGGAAAGATACTGAACGAAAACAAGTTGTCTGATGGCGGCATCGTCATTGAGGACGACCACATATTATATATATATGAGGGAACAAGACAGCCCGACGTGACTATCGGTGAGACGATAGACGCGTCGGGCTGTGTCGTTATGCCGGGCGTGATAGACAGTCATGTGCATTTCCGTGAGCCCGGCCTTACCGAAAAGGCAGACATGGAGAGCGAGAGCAGGGCAGCGGCGGCAGGTGGGGTGACGACGGTCTTCGACATGCCGAACACCGTGCCGCAGACGACGACCCTCGAAGCACTTGACGAGAAGTTTGCCATCGCGGCCGGGAAGTGCCACGTGAACTATTCATTCTTCTTCGGGGCAACCAACGGCAATGCCGGTCTCTTCAGCAGGCTCGACCGTCACCGCATACCGGGAATAAAGCTGTTCATGGGCTCTTCCACAGGAAACATGCTTGTAGACAAGGCCGACGCCCTTGAAAAGATATTCAGTACGGCAGGCATGCCCATCATGGCGCACTGCGAAGACACAGAGATGATAAACCGGAACATGGAGCGGGCGAGGATATCCGACCCGCGCTTTCCTGCAATATCGCTGCATCCTGAAATCCGTTCGGCTGAAGCCTGCTACGAGAGCACGTCCCTTGCCGTGGCGCTGGCCCGCAAGACGGGTGCGCAGCTTCATGTAGCCCACATCACGACAGCACGTGAACTGGAACTCTTCAAGCCGGGAGAAGCAATCACGGCAGAGGCTGTGACCGGTCATCTCTATTTCACTGACACCGACTATGAACGCCTCGGAGCACGCATAAAGGTGAACCCGGCGATAAAGACGGCCGCAGACCGGGATGCGCTGAGGCGGGCTCTTGCCGACGGACGCATAGCCACCGTGGCCACAGACCATGCCCCGCATCTGCTCAGTCAGAAAGAGGGAGGCTGCGACAAGGCTGCCTCAGGCATGCCCATGATACAGTTTTCGCTACAGACTATGCTTGAACTGACCGATGCAGGCATCATCACGCCTGGCCGGATGGTAGAGCTGATGTGCCACAATCCGGCGCGCCTGTTCGGCGTACGCGGACGCGGATTCATCAGGGAAGGATATAAGGCAGACATAACCATCGTGCGTCGCTCGCCCATGACCGTGACAGCCGGCATCATAGAGAGCCGGTGCGGATGGAGTCCGATGGAGGGACATACGTACAACTGGACGGTGGAGCGCACCATCTGCAACGGACGTACCGTATATGCCGGAGGACAGGTAGACCGCAGCAGCATAGGTATGCCGGTGGAGTTCAGATGATTCCGGAATTGGAACGTGCCGCGATTAAAATATGTTGATGCAGTGACGAAGCAGAAGATAGTATATGAGATAGACGGGCTGATACCTTATATCAACTGGGCCTATTTCTATTTCGCATGGCAGTTGCGCGATGCCGGAGAGCAGGAGCGCATGCGCCGGGAGGCAGAAGACATGCTAAAGACTTTCTGCGGGCGCTACCGGGCATACGCTCTCGTGATGATAGCCGAGGCATGCAGCGATGGAGACGACATCATCTTCGACGGCGTGCGCATCCCAATGCTGCGTCAGCAAAGCCGTCCGGGAGATGCCGGCCCGTGCCTGTGCCTCTCCGATTTCGTCCGACCGGCTGGTAAAGGTGCTGCAGACACAGCCGGAATGTTCGCCACGACGGTGGATATGGGGCTTGAGACAGACTTCGGCCGCGATGACTACATGAAGATGATGGCCCAGCTGTTGGCCGACCGTCTGGCTGAGGCTGCTGCTGAACGGCTGCACGAGCATGTGAGGAAGCACCTGTGGGGATACGCCCCCGGCGAAGCCCTCACCATGGAAGAGTTGCATGCCGAGCGTTTCACGGGAATACGTCCGGCCGTCGGATACCCGTCGCTGCCAGACACAAGCATAAACTTCATAATATCCGATATACTCGGAATAAGAGACATTGGGATAAGGCTGACGGAGAGCGGGGCAATGAAGCCCCATGCCAGCGTCAGCGGACTGATGCTTTCGCATCCCGCATCCCGTTATTTTGCCATAGGAAAGATAGGCGAAGACCAGCTGCAGGACTATGCGCGGAGGCGCGGATTGCCGGCGGAGGTCCTGCGCCGTTTTATAAGTCAGATATAAGAACATGATTTCAAGGATTGTCATACCGTTACTGCTCATCATCATACTGCCGGACGCATATATTTATATGAGTTACCTGCGCAGTAAGGTTGCATACAGGCTTCGTCTCGTGTGGTGGATTCCGTGTCTGGTACTTCTTGCCTATACTGTGTTCATGGCCTTGCAGCGGAACTTCGCGCCATACGACATGGATACGCTTAACATCTATCTTTTCCTGTTCGGACTGATAGCCGTGCCTAAGTTTCTCTTTGCCTTGTGCTCGCTGATTGGGCTCGGCATCTGCCGCCTGCTCCGTTGCCGGCGCATCTATGCCACTGCCACCGGCTTGCTCTTTGCTTCCGTTGCCGTATATATACTTTTATACGGTTCGACGATAGGCTTCCGCAAGATTGAGGTGCACCATGTCGACTATTACTCTGAAGACCTGCCGCCGGAGTTTGATGGCTACCGCATAGCCCAATTTTCTGATGCCCATGTAGGCACATACGGCTACGACCATGCAGACCAGATGCGTGCTGCCGTCGACACGATAAATGCACAGCAGGCGGATGTGATAGTCTTCACCGGCGACCTGCAGAACATGAGGCCGCGCGAGATATATCCCTATGTCGATATGCTCGGTTCATTGAAGGCTGCCGACGGAGTATTCTCCGTATTGGGAAACCACGACTACGCCGACTATGTAGACTTGCCGGAAGAAGCCAAGGCCGCCAACTGCCGCATGACGGTGTTCCTGCAGCACAGGATGGGCTGGCACCTGCTTCAGAATGAGCATGCCGTGATACGCCGCGGGGCAGACTCGATAGTGATAGCCGGAATGGAGAATGACGGCAACGGAAAGCATTTTCCGCAGAAAGGTGATGTAAGGAAGACCATGCGTGGCGTCGGCAGAGGTGCCTTCACGGTGATGCTCGAGCACGACCCGACGGCGTGGCGCCGCAAGATATTGCCGCAGTCGGAGGCACAGCTGACGCTCAGCGGGCACACGCACGGCATGCAGTTCGAGCTGTTCGGCTGGTCGCCCGTGTCGTTAGTATACAGAGAGTGGGGCGGGGTGTACTATGAGGGCAGCCGGGCTATAAATGTAAGTACCGGTCTCGGAGGCTTCATTCCGTTCCGTTTCGGCGTGCCGGGCGAGGTCGTTGTCATAACGCTTCACCGTAAATAAAGCAACAACAAGTAATTATGAAGTATATTTATCGTGTTTTTCAGCTTTTGGTGGCAATCCCGGTGGCCTTGATATCAACGCTGGTCACTGCCATTGTGGTCATTGTGGGATGTACCGTCGGCAACGGTCATGTATGGGGCTATTATCCCGGCCGGCTGTGGTCGAAGATAATGGTGCGCATATTCCTGTTGCCAGTGAAGGTTGAGGGCCGCGAGAATCTTGAGCCCGGTCAGTCGTATATCTTTGTCGCCAACCATCAGGGGGCCTTCGACATATTCCTGATATACGGCTATCTTAACCGTAACTTCAAATGGATGATGAAGCGCGAACTGAGGAGAATACCTTTCGTGGGCTTCGCATGCCAGAAGGCACACCACATCTTCGTGGACAAGAGAGGGCCGGGCAAGGTGAAGGAAACGTACAAGACAGCGCGAGAGACACTGAGCAGCGGCATGAGTCTCGTGGTGTTTCCCGAAGGTGCGCGTACATTCACCGGCCGCATGCGCGACTTCAAGAAAGGTGCGTTCATGCTGGCCGATGAGCTTCAGCTGCCCATCGTTCCGCTGACGATAAACGGGTCGTTCAACGTCATGCCCCGCATGCGCGACTTCAAGTGGGTGCTATGGCATCCGTTGAGCCTCACCATCCACCAGCCCATCTATCCCGTAGGCGAAGGTCATGAGAACGTCATGGCCACGATGCGCCAGAGCTACGACTCGGTGAAGAGCGCCCTCACGGCTGAGTATCAGTGAGAATGGGTTTGTATTATTACCTCGGCCTCGTAACGATGTTATCTGGCCCATGTAACGGTGTTACCTGCCGCACGTAACAGTGTAACACGCCGCAGGTGACGATGTTACCAGCGGCAGGTAACAAACCGTGCGTATTGTATTGGGTTAGCGATTTTCAAACAGCTTTCTTATCATATCCACATGTTGCTCTGCCACGCGCTGTATATCGTATTTATCGCAGACTTTCTTCAGTGCGGCCTGTCGCATATTGCTCGCTTCCACCGGGTGCTCATAAAGCCAAACAACTTTGTCGCAGGTATCTTCAGGAGAGTCGACATCCACTAAAAGGCCGTCTACGCCGTCTTCAATCAATGTCGGGATGGCATCGATGCGCGTTGCAACAACATTCTTCTCTGCCGCCATATATTCAGCAATGGCAAGTCCGAATCCTTCCCATCGGCTCAAAAGCAC
>CAJMSE010000034.1 GCA_905216025.1 uncultured bacterium
TCCGTAGCCCGTAAGGGCTTATTCACGTGGATATATGATATTCATATTTCATGGACAAAGACATTCTATTCCCATCCAAAAGCCCTTACGGGCTACGGACAAAGACAAGACCCTGTCCCTACAAGGTTGATGGTATTATCAATCGAAACTATCACCACGATTTTTCTACAGACCCGCCGGAGCCTCATATCCGATACCCGTCTATACCAAAATAAACAATAAAAGAAGCGGAGATGCCGCTGCCGATGACATGTCATACCGTGCAGCCTGCATCTCCGCTTCCTGTTAAAACGACTCTTTCAGAGTACTGATATATTCTATATCATGCCGTATTCAGATTACTTCTTCACGTATTTCTTACCCTTCTGGATATACAGTCCCTTAGCCTCGCCAGCCACGCGGCGGCCGCTCATGTCGTACTTGGGAGCATTTCCTTCTGCGTTAACGCTCACACCGTCAATTGCCGTGTTGACGTTACGTGCATAAATCTTACCTGTCACGAGAAGTTCGCTCGTATCCCAATACTGTGTTCCCGACGGTTTCTCGGGCAGAATGGTTGCGAAGCCAGTTCCGCTCACGGTCGCGCCGCTGAGGTCGAACACCGTGAACTCCTGATCATCGGCAATATCCTCGGCATCTGTCAGGTTGAGATTAAGCACTGCATCGTTGATGATGAACGAGCCGGTGACCTTTATCTTGTTCGACTTAGCTGTCTCTCCATCTGAATACAACGGTATTTCAACGATACCTCCGGCATTTACCGTGCATCCGCCGGTGAGCTTCAGCACATCGCCATTGATGAGAGTATCGCCGGCAAACACCGTAGCATCTTTGTTCACAGTGACCTTTCCGGCAACGGTTCCCTTGCCTTTCAGCACTGCTTCGGCAGCAACGGTGACGGCACCCTTACCCGAGTTGTTTCCGTTCACGATGAGCTGGCCGCCGTTCACCTTCGTTGTACCGGCATAGTCATTCGTTCCTGTAAGACGCCAGTCGCCTGTTCCTACCTTAACGATGTTCACAGTACCTGTATATGCCGAACCACCAGGTCCCCAGTTGTTGATTTTTCCGGCAAAGGTCTCGTTCGTATTGGCGCTTCCAATTGTCCATGTGGTAGTTCTACCCTTTGTGTTCTTTGCTCCTACACCGCCAAGGTATGTTCCGCTGGTGCCGGAAAGACCGCCGAGCGACATCTCGCTGTCTGTCGTATTCCAGCTTCCGATACGTGCATTACCTGTCAATGTAACTACATAAGAAAAATTGTTCTTGCCCTTATCATAAAGCAACAGAGAGCCTTCTTTCTCCGATGACACGCCGTTCGCAATCAGACGGCCGGTAAATAAATTCCACTCGGAACTGATATATTCGCGGAGATAAGGTATATTGAGCTGCAATTCGCCGCTACCGGTAACATTACTCTTGATATAACAATTACGGTTAGGACTGAACTGGGATCTCGTTCCTTCTTTCACTTCTATCGGGAACGAATATGTCTCATCTCCTTTCGACTCTCCTTTGGTCTTCAAGTGGCCGCCGGCCATCACGAGCTTGGAAGAAGAACCGATACCGGCCTTTGATATATCAGTCGTGCTGAGATACATTGTACCGCCGTTCAGGATTGTCGCACCCTTATAACCGAAGAACTTTGTCGTGCCGACAGTGAGCTGACCCTCGCCGCCGAGAGCGAAATCTCCGTCACCCTCGAATGTTCCGGTCATGGTGATTGTCGCTGCCTTGTTGGCAATGTTAAGCTCGGTCTCACGGTTTATCTTGGCCGCGCGGTTTGTGGAGGTTGACGCTCCGGTATACTTATACGTTCCGCCGTCGAACAGCCAGTTCTGGGCAAACTCCACGCTTGCACCTATTGCACTCGGTTCGCCACCGTTTTTCAGCGTGTTGAACTCAATGACGCCCTCATGCAGCACGGTAGCACCCTTGTAGCTGTTAACCGTGTTGAGTGTCAGAGTGCCTTCGCCGGCTTTGTTCACCGATGTTGAAACACCGCCGATGGAGCCTGTTCCGCTGATGGTCAGGTTCGCATCGCCTTTGACAACTACTGCAGCGGGCTCCACAGCCTGGTCAAGCGTGACGACAGCATCCTCCGATACGTCGAAGAGCACGGTCTTGCCGTCGGCAAACACGTCGCTGCCGCCGTTCCATCCCTGCGTGGTGTTGTCCCATGATGCAATGTTCTTGTTCCATGTGAGGTCCGGCTCATAAGTATCGATATCTATCACGCCGACCTCGAGAGGCCGTGTCGTCATTATCTTTTCCTGGGTATAGTCAGACGTCTTGTCGCCGGCAAAGGCACGGAGACGTACGGTGTATTGCGTGCCGGGCTCCAATTTGGAGACTGTAAAGGTCGTGGCATTGGCACCGGTGCGGCCTACCTCCTCGAAGCTGTCGCCCTTCTTTACCTCTATTGCAAATCCTTCCTCTCCGTAAGTATAGTCGCGCCATTCTATTCTCAGCATCGTTGTGGTGGCCGCAGCCAGCTCCACACACATCGGAGTGCGCAGGAAATAGTCGCGGTCTTCCACCGTTATGCTGTTGATATAGTTCTCTATATTGGCATATCCGTTGGCAGCTTTCACCATGGCATCGTTCTTGTTCGGGTCTGTTCCGTTGGCCGTCTCCCACTCGTCGGGCATTCCGTCGCCATCGGTGTCCACGCGCTTCTCGCCTCCCCATACGGTCCACGTGTCGGGAGCACCGTACACCAGGTTTTCCTCGTTTGATATGAGCTCGCCCTTCTTGCCGAACGACATCACCTCATCTATCATGTAATAGTCTGAGTAGTCACGGTAAGGCAGCGAAGCGCCGACTGTGGGCAACAGGTTCTCGATGAGCGTATTGCCGGGGAACTTCTCCAGTTCAGGATAGTCGTAGGGTGTAGACTGGCGGTCGGAAGCCGAGTAGTCAGTGACCAATACCGGGTCGAACACGCCGTCCATGTTGCGGTCCTGCCAGTTGTCGTCGCCGTAGAAATGGAAGTTTGAGTTACCGCCCGTGAAAGCGGCTCCACCCTTTGCCGGGCCGTTAATGAAGAGATTGCTCTCTATGTTACAGTACGACTGCCCCTCAGAGTCGCCTCCCATGATGTAAGCACCGTTCGACCAGTTGTACACGATGTTGTTCACATACTGGTTCTTGCCCTTCACCTTGTTGTTACGCGTAGAGTTGTCGCAGTACAGGTTGCGGTAGAGCGTGATGTTGTTGCTCTGCATCAGTCCGCCGGCTGAGTGGTCCATGAGACCCTGTCCCATGATAGAGTTCGAGATAGTGATGTTCTCCGGGTTCGTGCCCTTGCCGTCGGGGTTGATAGAGAATGTCTCGTCACATCCCCAAGAGAACGAGCAATGGTCGAAGATCATGTTCGTTCCGTTTGCTATTCCGGCAGCATCCTTGCCCGAATCACCCTTATGTCCCATGCGGAAACGCATGTAACGGACGATGATGTTGTTGGCACCCGAGAACGACACGCCGTTGCCATAGACGGTGATTCCCTCGCCCGGGGCTGTCTGTCCGGCAACGTAGAGGTTGTTCTTGAAGACAATCCTGCTGCTGATTTTAATCACTCCGGCCACGTCGAACACGATGATACGGTTCGGCTGGCTCACGGCATCGCGGAGCGAACCGGCGCCGCTGTCGTTAAGGTTAGTCACATGATACACCGTACCAGCACGTCCGCCGGTGGCGAAACGTCCCCATCCCTGGGCGCCGGGGAAGGCCAGCTGCTGGGCATTGGTGCTTAGGCTGCCGCACACAAGCAGCGCGCCTAACATTAAAGTTGTCTTAGCTTTCATTTATAAAGATTAATCAATTAAATAGTTCTAACTCGCAAATATACTAAAAAACCGCAATAAACGTCTATTCGTCAGACATTTATCGCGGCTTTACATCAAATATTCGGGAAAAGACACGGCTGGCGGCGGACTACATCCGCGCACTGCCGCGCATGCGATGCGCACGCCGCGCCTACTTCATCACACCTGTAATCTCGCTCACCGAGCTGCATCCGTGGGCATCGAGCCAGCTGTCGATGCCGTCGCGCACCTTTATCGTCACGGCCGGATCCACGAAGTTGGCCGTGCCTATCTCTATGGCGGAGGCTCCGGCCATGATGAACTCGATGGCATCCTCGGCCGTGCTGATGCCGCCGAGGCCTATGACGGGGATGCTGACAGCACGCGCCGTCTGCCACACCATGCGCAGGGCGACGGGCTTCACGGCCGGACCACTGAGTCCGCCGGTTCCGATGCTCAGGCGGTGACAACGGCGCTCGATGTCTATCGACATGCCCATGAGCGTGTTGATGAGCGACACGCAGTCGGCACCCTCGGCCTCGCAGGCACGGGCAATGTCGGCGATGCTCGTCACGTTGGGCGACAGCTTCACGATGAGGGTCTTGCCGTAGCGGCGGCGCACGGCGCGGACAACGCCCGCGGCACCCTCGCAGGTGACGCCGAAGGCCATGCCGCCGTCCTTCACGTTGGGGCACGATATGTTCAGCTCGATGGCCGGAATGCGGTCGAGGGCGTCGATGCGGGCGGCGCACTCGGCGTAGTCGTCGGGCGACGAGCCGCTCACGTTGACAATCATATTCGTGTCGATATCCTTTATCTGCGGGTAGATGTGCTCGCAGAAATAGTCTACGCCCTTGTTCTGCAGGCCCACGCAGTTGAGCATTCCGTGGGCCGTCTCGGCCATACGGGGATAGTCGTTGCCCTCGCGGGGCTTCAGGGTGGTGCCCTTCACGATGATGCCGCCGATGCCGTCGAGGGGCACGAAGTCGGCAAACTCGAGGCCATAGCCGAACGTTCCGGATGCCGTCATCACGGGATTTTTCAGTTCCAGCCCGTCACTTATCTTCACATTTAAAGCTGCCATAATAGTTTGTTTATGTTAAACACCGGTCCGTTCTTGCACACACACAGGTTGCCCTCGTCTGTCTTCTCCACGCAGCACAGGCAGGCGCCGAGGCCGCAGGCCATCATGTTCTCGAGCGAGGCCTCGCATTCGATGCCCGCACCGGCGGCATGGCGCGCCACGGCCACCATCATGGGCTTGGGCCCGCACGTGGCAATGCGGTCGAAACGCTCCGTCGAGAGCACGGAGTGGTTGGTGACGAAACCGCGCTCGCCGGCCGAACCGTCCTCGGTGGTGATGCACACGCGGCCGAACCGCTCAAAGCGGTCTATGAGAAGCAGGTCTGCCTCACGGCGCGCACCGAGCAGGAACGTGGGCTCGCAACCCATGCGGCGCATCTCGGCTCCCATATAGAGCAGCGGGGCCACACCGACACCGCCGCCGACGAGGAGCACGCGCTCCGACGGCGCGGCAGGCATGGTGAAGCCGTTGCCGAGGGGCAGCACGCAGTTGAGCGTGTCGCCGGCCTGCACGGAGCCTATAGCGCGGGTGCCGTCGCCGATCATGGCGACGAGAAGCCACAGCTCGTTGGCCTCGCGATCTACGAAGTTTATAGATATGGGGCGGCGCAGATAGGTGTCCGGCGTGCCGTCGGCGCGCACCTCCACAAACTGCCCGGGCATCATCTCGGGCAGCGGGGCGTCCGACGTGAGCCGTATCAGGGCATACTTGCCGTTCAGCTTCTCCACAGCCCTCACTGTAAGGTCGAGGATGTATTTCTTCATATTATCATTGTTTTTTGATTGTCTTGCTGTCTCCGGCACGGCCATCCGGACGGTATATCACTTACCGTACGCCGGCTTATACATTGTCATATAGTGGCATATACATATTATATAATAGCGTCGGCGCAAATGCGCACATGCCGTTGGACGATGCAAAGATAACACTTTTTGACGACAGTAGCGCCATACAGCCACGCAATTAGCGGCCTGAAGCAGCTATTTTTATATCCGGCATGGCAACTGGAAACAATATGTAAGGAAGATGCAAACCACCGGCAAGGCGGCCGCAAACAGTTTACGGAATTCTCACCTGGCCTACGTAACGGTGTTACTAACGGTTAGGTAACGATGTTACGTGCCACGGGTAACGATGTTACGCGCCACGGGTTACGATGTTACGCGCCACGGGTTACGATGCGACGCGCCACGGGTTACGATGCGACGCGCCACGGGTAACACGACAGGGACTTTCGGACAGAAAAATAAAGGGCAACCCGGCCGCAACGGATGGGTTACCCTTTGGATGATATCAAGATTGAGGCGTATCAAAAAACACGGGTCTGAAAACCTACCGGAGAGAATCCGCCGGCATACTGCAAGCTACGCCAAGATGTTCACTTGCCTTTAGAAGGCACAAACGTTTCATACGTAAGGTCGTCGAAGTAGATTTTAATTTCGGTGATCTTACGTTGCGGCCTGTCAATATATTTTATCTCTTCACGGACCGTTTCCGGACGTGTAGTTCTTACACTATTGGCCGAAGAGGCCGCCGGCTGACTGAAAAGTGGGGCAGGGTCTGCCTGATCGTCAAACGCAAGGGCTATCTCCATGCCTCCGTTATCAGCCGGAGAGGGGGCGTCGGCCTGCACGCCGGGCTCCATAAACATGCTGCCCGAACCGAACATAAGCCAGTCTGTGTTTATGTTGGGTATTTTCTTTTTTATCGCTTCGACGATGTTGAGGGTGGGACGGGTGCGCCCGTTGAAGATACTGCTAAGCGAGGCGGGCGACATTTCGATGAACTGTGCGAACACTTGCTGGGTCATGTGCTGAGCCTCCATTATCTGCCTGATTCTATCTTTCATAACCGTGATATTGCTGTTAGGGGGCTTTTGCCCCCGATTTTCTTTGCGTTTACAAAGTTAAAGCTTTTTTCTTGGATACGCAACAATTGTTGATTGAATTTTAATAAGTAATCTTTGGGTTTGTGTTTTCATATTTATAAATCTACATTTAGCAACCCGTCGCCTTTCCGGTTTAGGTTTACAAACCGCAATTAAGATATCAATATCGCAACAAAGGTTTTGTAAAGGGCTTTTAACTAACTATTTGGCTTTTAACAGGCTATTTGCTGTAACAAAGGCTTGAACGGCCGATTTTTTAATTAAATATATAAAAAAGAGGAGCTTTTACGAGCAAAAAGCATCAATATTTTAATATAATTAATTGGTCTTTAGATATTTATAGGTAGATAAAAGAAACTGGATGTTTATTGATTTAGAAACTCGAAAGGTTGGTTTTGACTTTTGAAATTTACATTTTACAATCCTCTTATTAAGTGTTTAAAATGTAAATTTGTCGGGTTTGGACTTAAATTATATTATGTTTGTTTTGGATTTACATATCAAAATATCGAAAACCAAATACAAATAAACGTTAACACTAAATTTCATGCATGGCTAAAAACGAAAAAACAGCAATACTAAAGAATTCTGGACGACCGCCCGAAATTCTGAAAATACGCGAGTTTTGAAGGGGTAAAAATGGGCCGAAGTGCCTGATTTATATGGGAATCGGGCCTAAAAAAAGCGCTCTTGGAAAGCGCCTTTTTAGATAAAAACAGGATGAAAAACGGCCGTTTTTCAGTGAAGAATGAAGAAAATCAGCTCTTTCATCAGCTCCTCAGCGGGCGTATTAGGGTTATCGAGACCCTTACTTTTAGCATCTATCTCTCTAATCTTGGAAATAATCTGCATCACTTTCACTCCCGTGTAGTTCCGCATGCCTGCCATGTAGTCTTTCGAGGCCCACGCATTGCGCAGCTCGAGCCACTTGGCAAGCTGCTCTGCGTTCTCTTTCTGGGGACAATAATAGGCTATCAACAGATTCTGGAAATAATTGAAGAGCATCGGGAGAAAGCTGTAGATGCTTCCGGCCTTTGGATTCTTGTCAAAGTAATTCACTATCTGGTTTGCCTTGAATATGTTTCGGTTCACTATCGCGTCGCGCAGCTCGAACGAGTTGAAATCCTTGCTCACCCCTATCTGCTGCTCAACGATGGCCGGTGTCACACGCCGGTCGTTCTCCGGCATGGCAATGAGCAATTTTTCAAGTTCGCTGACGAGCCGGTGCAGGTCGGCACCGATGGAGTCGGCAATGAGCTGAAGCGACTTCGGGTCGACCGAAGCACCGCGCTGGCGCAGATAGTTCTCAATGAAAGAGGGCAGGTCGCGCTCGCGGAGCTTCTTGCTCTCAAAGAGCACTCCGGCCTTCTCCACCGTCGAGGCAATCTTCTTGCGCCGGTCGAGGACTCCGTTCTTGTGACACATCACAAGGACGGTAGAGGCCAGCGGATTGTGGAGGTATGCCTCGAGGGCGTCGAGGCTGCGCAGGTTCTGTGCCTCCTTGACTATTATCACCTGATAGTCGGACATCATCGGGTAGCGCTTTGCCGCATCGGCAATCTGGGCTGCCGTCACATCCGAGCCGAACATCACCGTCTGGTTGAAGTCGCGCTCCTCGGGACGGAGCACGTTTTCCGATATGTAATCGGCAATCTTGTCGATATAGTAGGGTTCGTCGCCCATCAGATAGTAGAGCGGAGCGAACTTGCGGGCCTTCAGGTCGCGCATTATGCCGTCATAGGTTGCTGTTTTTCCGTCGGCCATTTCTTATTTACATTATTATTTATTACTTTTGCAAAGTTAGTGCAAATCGGATGGAATACAAAACAAAAAACGGTCTATTTGCCATCCTCCAGCATATCACAATCATAATATGTACAGACTGAACCTGCCGCAATATGACATAAAGGTGACGGAAAACGGGGGCAAAAAGGCCATCCTGGACGTCCTGAGACGCAAGTATGTGGCGCTGACGCCCGAGGAATGGGTGCGCCAGCACTTCATCCACTATCTCACGGAGCACCTGGGCTACCCCGCGCCGTACCTCGCCAACGAGGTGGAACTGCGCTCCGGCAGCAAGAAGCTGCGCTGCGACAGCGTGCTATACGACAGCAGCCTGCGCCCGAGAATGATAATTGAATACAAGGCGCCGACGGTCGGGATAACGCAGAAGGTGTTTGACCAGATAAGCGTCTACAACATGCTGCTGCATGTAGACTACCTCGTGGTCAGCAACGGCCTGTCACACTACTGCTGCCGGATGGACTACGACAGCGGAAAATATCACTTTCTGAAGGAAATCCCCCGCTACAAGGAGCTGTGACGGCATATTTACAATAAAGGCGCACCCGCATGTTTGCGGGTGCGCCTTTATCTTTCCGGCTCCTGAAAGAGGGGCTTATGCCTCCTCTTCGGGCACGTCGTTCTTCGCCGTCTTGCGGATGGCGCGCTTGCGTGTCTTCTTCTTATCGTCTGCTGCAGCGGGCTTTTCAACCTTCACGCCTGCGAGCTCGGGGTCGATAAGTATGCGGCCGCAATACTCGCACACGATAATCTTCTTGTGCATCTTGATGTCGAGCTGGCGCTGTGGCGGTATCTTGTTGAAGCATCCGCCGCAGGCATCACGCTGCACGTATACCACGCCGAGGCCGTTGCGGGCGTTCTTGCGGATGCGCTTGAACGACATGAGCAGGCGCGGCTCTATCTTTGCCTCAAGCTCCTTCACCTTAATCTTCAGCCTTTCCTCCTCGGCACGGGTCTCCTCCATTATCTCGTCGAGCTCGCTCTTCTTCAGTTCGAGGTCGTTGCGGCGGTCTTCGATGGTCTCCTCGCTCGTCTTGAGGTCGGCTTCCTTATCGCTGATGCGGGCCACGGCCTCGCGTATCTTCTTGTTGCAAAGCTCTATCTCGAGCGTCTGGAACTCGATTTCCTTGCTGAGCGTGTCGTACTCGCGGTTGTTCTTCACGTCGTTGAGCTGCGACTTGTAGCGCTCCACGCTTGCCTCAGCCTCGGCAATCTCTGCCTTCTTCTGGCTGACGGCGCTCTGGAACTCGTCTATTTCCCTGCGAATCTTGTCTATACGGATTGAGAGGCCCTCAATCTCGTCTTCCAGATCCTGAACTTCAAGAGGCAGCTCGCCCCTGAGCGCCCGCTTCTCATCGATTTCCGACAGGGCGGCCTGCAACTGATAAAGTGCCTTCAGTTTCTCTTCTACAGAAAGGTCTGTCGCTTCTTTCTTTGCCATAACTTTATTTTAAAGATAGATTATCGGGTTGGTGCATGTCTCCGCCACGTGCAGCGGCAGTCCGGCACACGCCTCCCCTATTATTGATTTGAATATTTCACTTGTATACTGCTCGCTCTGATAGTGTCCGATGACGCACAGCTGGATCTGCTGCTCACGGCCGAAGAAGACGTGATAGTGCATCTCTCCGGTAATGAAGGCATCCGCACCTGCGGCCACAGCCTCATCGAGCATGAAGTCGCCCGCGCCGCCGCATATCGCCACGCGGCGTATCTTGCGGCGCAGCAGCTCGTTGCACATGGCGCACTCTACGCCGAAACAGCGCTTCACCATCAGCACGAAATCGTCTGCCGCAAGCGGTTCGGGCAACTCGCCCACCACCCCGCTGCCGGCCTCGACGCCTCCGACGGTCTTCGCCGACATGAACCTCACACCGGTAAGTCCCATCTTTCCGGCAATCATGAAGTTCACGCCGCCGGCGGCATTGTCCATATTGGTGTGCATCGAGATGACGGCGATGTCGTTCTTGATGGCCTTCATCACCGTACGCTGCACGTAATCGGCATCGGAGACTGTCTTAAGGCCGCGGAACAGCAGCGGATGGTGCGACACGATGATGTTGCACCCCTTCGCCATTGCCTCGTCTACGATTGCCTCGTTCACGTCAAGACACAATAAAGCCCCTGATGCTTCCGCCTCCGTCAATCCGATTTGCAGGCCGGCATTGTCCCAGCCTTCCTGCAATGGCAGAGGCGCGAATCGTTCAAGGGCGCTCAACACTTCCTTTATTTTCACGCTGTCTATTTGCTGTTTACGCATGCAAAGTTACAAAAAAAGCGTGAATTGCAATGAATTGTTCTGCAAATTAATTGTTTTTTACGGCCTTACGGCCCTTTTCCCGATATTTTCCACTACCTTTGCGGCATCTTTACCGCTTTAACTACACATTATTATATATAGACTATCATGACAAAAAGACATATCATCCTCGCATCGATCGCATTCGCATCGGCCGTCTGCACGGCTCAGACCACAAGGAACATCACCCGCATAGAAGGCACGGCCGCTGACTATCCGCAATGCAAAATGCTCCTGGTTTCCGAAGTGGGGACGGACATCCGAGTACACGATTGCGACACGATACCCGTCACTGACGGGCG
>CAJMSE010000035.1 GCA_905216025.1 uncultured bacterium
CCATTGCAATGTATTATATTCACAAACTCAACCGCCCCGGGGTGGGGCGAACCATCACAAACCATCACATTTAAACGTTGTCGGCGGGTAGCCAACGGGCCGGGCGGGGGGGCCGGGCGGGGCGTCAGTCGAGGTCTGCGACCGTGATTCCCGCCCCGCCGAACTGCACGTGCTCGTCGCGGAATGACACGACGTTAGGCACCGTCGACAGATACTCGCGCGTGAGCTGGCGCAGTGCTCCCGTGCCCGTGCCGTGGAGAATACGCACGCGGCTCATGCCCACGAGTATGGCATCGTCGATGAAATATGTTATCGCCGTCATGGCCTCGTCGGCCCGCAACCCGCGTATGTCGAGGTCCTGCTTGAAGTGCTGGCGGCGGTTGTCTATCGTCTCGCGCGTCTGCCGCTCCACCGAGGAGACGGCGTGCTGCTCCTCGTGCTTGGGCTTCTCCGCCCGCTCGAGGCGTTCGGCCTTCATCTTAGTGCGCATGCCGCCGAATATGACGGTGGCCATCGCGCCGTCGAGTGCCTCGATGCTGCCCACGGTGGTGAGCCCCTTGATGCGCACGGTGTCTCCCACGGCAAGCCGCTGCTGCTGAGCCTGACGCGCCTCCGGCTGCTGCGCGCCTGCCTGCGGGGCCGCCTTTCCGGCCTCGTCACGGCGCTTCTGCTTCCTTTCCTCCTTACGCTTCTTCCGCTCCTGAATCTGGCGCATCTTGCGCTCAATCATCTCGTCGCTTGCCTTGGAGTCTATTCCGCTCACCTCCTCCTTGAAGGCATTGAGTTCCTCGCGTATCCGCCGCGTCTCCTCGCGCTCGGCCTGCTTCTCCTTTATCTCGCGTATGGTGTTCTCTATCTTGCGGTTGCTCTCGCGCAGCAGTTCCTCCGCCTGCTCCTTTGCGCGGCGGATGATGTCCTTGCGGCTCTGCTCTATCTCTTTCAGGTCGCTCTCATACTTGGCGATGCGCTGCTCGAGCGTCTTCTCGTGCTGGTGTATGGCCTGCCGCTTCGACTCCCAGTAGCGCTTGTCGCGCACGATATCCTGAAGATATTTGTCGCTCTGTATGTAGTCTGAGCCCACTATCTCCGAGGCGTCGCGTATCACCTCCTCGGGCAGTCCCGTCTTCCGGGCTATCTCGATGGCAAACGAACTGCCGGGCTGGCCTATGGCGAGGCGGAAAAGCGGGCGCATCTCGTGACGGTCGTAGAGCATGGCTCCGTTGACCACGCCCTCGTGGCTGTCGGCGAAGTGCTTGAGGTTCTGGTAGTGGGTGGTTATCACCCCGTAAGCCCCGCGCATGCAGAACTGCTTGAGCACCGACTCGGCGATGGCGCCGCCTATCTGCGGCTCTGTTCCTCCGCCGAACTCGTCTATCAGCAGCAGGGTGCGTCCGTTGCCGTGCTTCATCATGTTCTTCATGTTCGTCAGGTGGCTCGAATAGGTGCTCAGGTCGTCCTCGATGCTCTGTTCGTCGCCTATGTCTATCATTATATTGTCGAAGATGCCGGTCTTCGAGCGGTCGCCCACGGGCACGGAAAGTCCGCACTGGAGCATATACTGGAGCAGTCCGACTGTCTTCAGGCACACCGACTTGCCGCCGGCATTCGGTCCGGAGATTATCAGTATGCGCTGGCGGTCTGTCAGCATCACGTCAAGCGGCACCACCGCCTTGCCCTGACGGCCGAGAGAGAGCTGCAGCAGCGGGTGCACGGCACCTATCCAGTCGATATGCGGGAAGGGCTGCACGTCGGGCTCGACAGCATTCATCAGCGCGGCCAGCTCGGCCTTGGCCCTGACGAGGTCTATACGTGCGAGGAAGCGGTAGGACCCGAGGATGCCGGGCACATGCGGACGCAGCAGGCTGGCAAACTCGGTGAGGATACGTATCACCTCGCGGCGCTCCTCGGCCTCAAGCTCCCTGATGCGGTTGTTGGCCTCGACCACCTCCGCGGGCTCTATGAACACGGTCTTTCCCGTGGCCGACTCGTCGTGCACTATGCCGCGGATGCGGCGCTTCAGGGCCGGCGCCACGGGGATGACGAGACGTCCGTCGCGCAGCGTCGGCGTCACGTCCTTGTCAACGAGACCCTCGCTCTGTGCCGAGCGCAGTATGCTGCCGAGCGTGCGCGAGATGCTCCCCTCGGTGCGTGCCAGCGCGCTGCGTATGTCGGCGAGTGCCGGCGAGGCATTGTCGCGCATCCGGCCGAAGCGGTCGAGGATGGCGTCGATGCGCCGCACGATGTCCGGAAAGGTCATGACGCCGTCGGCGAGGCGGTGCAGCGCCGGGTAGTCGTAGACGAAAGTATCCTCACCGCCCACCATGCCGGCATCGCCGCGGCCGAGGAAATCCACGATGCCGCAGATGGTTTCCATGGAGCGCTTCAGGTCGAACAGCTCGCCCTCGTCGAGGCGCGTGCCCTCAAGGCGCAGCCGCGACACACTCTCGCGCACGTCGAAGAAATACTGCAATGGAAAATTCTGTCCCTCGTCCTGTATGCGGCGAAACTCGCGCACCTGTCGAAGCCACTCGTTCACGGTGTCGGCACTGCATGAGGCAGACATGCCGGCGGCCAGTTCGCGCCCCATCGTACTGAGACAGCGCTCCTTCAGCAAGGTCCTTATCTCGTCAAAACCTATCTTACTCTCGAAATTATCTGGATAAATCATGGTGCAAAGGTACAATATAATTATTCTACAGCATTGTTTAAGGCTGAAATTAATATATAACAGTTGTTATTTATGGGCATTTGCGAGTAAAAAACTATTTGTTACATGGTCCAAATAACATCGTTACACAGTACGGATTACATCGTTACATGGGTCAAGTAACATTGTCACATGAATCAAGTAACATTGTTACTCACCACATGTAACAGCCAAGTAACATGATAAGACTCTCCTTTTATGCCGGAAGCCTTGCCTAAATCATTATTTATACGGTGAGAGCGTAGGACATAAAAGCTGTTTGCGTGACTTTGGGCATACAAGTAAAAGCCCGTTTAAGGAGATTTTAAAAAAAAGAATTTAATTTTTAGTTGATGAATATTACGTTTGCATAGGTTTTTCAACGAAATGTTCAAAAGATTTTAATATATCGGTCTTTTTCATTGCTGTATCTCCATTTTGTATAATTTTGCGCCCAAAATTTAAGAACCGAATAAAATAAAGTCGAAATGTTTAAAAGAGTTTTTGTTGGTTTTGCCTTTCTGGCACTGTTTTCTTCGCAGCCTGTGAGCGCAAAGAAAATAAGTATTTCTCAGGCGAAAGAAGCGGCATTGAGATTTATGGGGAATGGTGGCATAAGACGTGCCCCGGGAGTTGTTGCGACAAAAGAGTTGTCTTATTGTGCGACAACGGCGACACCTTATTATTATGTGTTCAATAAAGGTGAGAACGATGGATTTATCATCGTATCGGCCGATGACGCGACAGTGCCCGTGATAGGATTCTCCGACAGCGGCAAGTTCGACTACGACAACATGCCGGATGCCATGAAATGGATGCTGGCTTCCTATGAGAAGCAAATCAAGGCAAAAGGCTCCGATACGGAAACGAACACTTCCGATGCAGCCGGATATGCATCCGTAAGGCGCAGAGTCCTGTCACGAAATACGGCAGAATGGAGTCAGGAAGAACCTTTCAACTATCTTATTCCCGGCCGCAAGCTTGTCGGATGTGTGGGTGTTGCAATGGCAACGATAATGCAATACTATAATTATCCGGCGGCAGGCAAAGGAAGTCTCGACGGCAATGACTTCAATCATACATACGACTGGACGAACATGCGCACTGACAACTACCGCAGCGGTTATACCACGACACAGGGAGACGCTGTTGCCAGACTTGTGGCTGATGCGGCATTGAGCATCCAGACCAATTTCAGCATGTCGGGAAGCAGTGCCAGCGAGGTGAGGGTTCCGGCCGCTCTCGTCAATTACTTCGGATATGATGCGGGCGTATCGTACAAAAAGAAGTCGGAAATGACTCAGAAGGCATGGGAAGAACTCATCATCAGCGAGATAGATGCCGGCCGCCCCGTGCTGTACAGCGGACAGGACATATCTGTCGGTCACGCTTTTGTATGTGACGGTTATGAGATGCGCGGCAGCCAGCCTTATTTCAGAATGAACTGGGGATGGGGAGGTATAGGCAATGACATATTCCTTGTATCAAGCCTTACGCCGACCACTCAGTCGGGCAACAGATGGAACTTCTCAGAACAAGCTACCATAATATATAATATAAAGCCGGCAGAGAACAGTGTCGCATGGTCTACGGTTCAGCTGACAAGCGACGAAAAGCAGATTGGCATGAGCTCGGATAAGGAGACTGTAGGAGCGGGAGAAACATTCACGGTACGTGCCGGTGCGTTCAAGAATGTGTCTTACGACAACTTCTCCGGAAAAATCGCCGTGGCCATGTTCGCTTCAGACGGGGCTTTCAAGACATTGGTATCTCCCGAGTACAATTACGGCCTAGCTGCGTTCCAGATTGACAGAACACTCTATCGTGATTTCAAGTGTACTGTTCCTGCCGGGACAACGGTTGTGGCAGGTGACGTATTCCGCATGGCGACAAAAGCCGCAGGTGAGAACGAGTGGAAACCTATCACAGGCGGTTCGCTCACTACGAACGCGATAGAAGCAACAGGAAACAATATTGCCTATTTCACGGTGACCAAGCCGGCATCCGTCAATGGCGCGACACTTGAAGGCGCGGCAGACCGGGTGATAAAGGGACGGGGCTATGCTTTCCGTGTTGTTCCCGACAATACGGACGACGTGGTGACGGTAAAGGCCAACGGATATATCCTCACACAGGGAAACAATTTCACATATACGCTGCCAAACGTGATTGAAGATGTGACGCTTGACGTATATGTACAGAATGCCGCAGACGTGAAGCGGAGCAAGACCGTGTGGGTGTCGGGCGGCATGCTGGATAAAGCTTTGACAGAAGAGGAGTGTGGAACGGTGAAAAGCCTTACTCTGTTCGGCACAATGGATGTGCGCGATTTTGACTTCATCCGTGAGAAAATGCGTGTTGACTCACTCGACCTGTCAGGCGTGCGCATCACTGCCAACGGTACGAATGCCGCCAACGCCATTCCAGCCCGTGCGTTCAATGGATGCAGCACTCTGAAAGCCATAAAGCTGCCGGCAGGCGTGACACGCCTGTGCAACCGTGCCTTTGGGTTCACAGGCTTGAGGGAAGTGGAGATTCCCGCCTCTGTGTCAACATGGGATTACAATGTGTTCTTAGGATGCTCAAGCCTGTCAAAGGTGATATCGCGCCGCCGCAGTCCGGCATTCATCAACTGGTGTGTGTTTAGCGGTACTCCGCACACACAGCTCGTAGTACCCATCGGAAGTGCTTCTCTATATCAGGCAAAAGAGAACTGGAAAGACTTTAAGAACGTGACAGAGGAAGATGCCGCTCCGGCAACATCATACAAAGTGATAATGCAGGATGCCAATGGCGTGAAGATTACTACACTGGACGGAGCCTCTTCAGAGATGGCACCCGGCGGGAAATACCGTTTCACGGTAGAGACCGACGGCAGTCATGGTGACGACCGCATGACGGTGTATGCCAACACAGGCGTACTTACGGCTGTGAACGGAGTTTATGAGGCTACGATAAACGCAAATACGCTGATACATATTGACTTCACCGAGCCTGCGGCAAATGCCGGAGCCTCTCCATGGAAGATTACCTCGTCAAAAGGGGGAGTGGGCATGGTAACGGATGTAATCAACGTTATGCCCGGAAAGGCTTTCACCATACGTGTAAATGCGCTGGACATTCCTACTGGCGATTCTTTCAAGAGCGGTATAGCATACGCGGCAGTACTTACAGACAAGGACGGAAGAATAAAGGAAGTGATTTCTCCCGTTGTCACAAACCCATATACCAACACCGGTGTATTGCCGGCAACGTTCAATTGCTGTGTCAAGGAATCAAACGTCAACGAGGGCAATCTGATACGTATTGCCACATCGTCGAACATGAAGACGTGGAGCCTTGTAGAAGGTACCGATGCCGGTGTGAAAGCGGCTGTGCCGGCAATAGGCAACGAGGTAGTCTATCACACGGTAAAGATGCCGTCTAATTTGGAAAAAGTGATAATCACCGACGCCGTGACTCAGGTCGTACATGGCGGTGACATTACATTCTCCGTAAATTCCAAATTGTCAACAGACCGTGTGTCAGTGTCAGTGAACGACAAGGATTATGTCGTGGGACAGCAGTCGGCCACGGTGCAGATAACAAATGTCAAGGAAGACCTTGATGTGGCAATATCTGTCTATGACAAGGATGAGAAGCCGTACAAGACATACAATATATATGCCGGACAGCTGGCCGAGAAGATTACCGAGGCTCCGAAAAACCCGAATATAAGGCTCGTCGGCAAGATGAACGCCAAAGACTTTGAGGCTATTAAGGCTTACACGAACAATATTTCAACACTTGACCTGTCGGATGTTGAGATTGTCGGCGACGGAAACAAAGCAAACTCTTTGCCTGCACAAGCTTTTGCCACGGTGACAAAGACATCGGCTATAACGAAAATCATTCTGCCGAAATCGCTTAAACGAATAGAGAACAGTGCATTCTACCGCGTATCCTATTTGACGGAAATAACTATACCGGAGAATGTCGAGTACATAGGAATGTCTGCTTTCACATACTGTACCAGATTGACGAAAGTCATCTCTTTGTCTGCCAATCCGATACCTCTCACAAACGGCGACCCGTTCCCCGGTGGCTCGGGTATGACAAAGAACATGACATTGGAAATACCGAAAGGAAGCAAGGATAAGTATACGGCTCTGTCGTATTGGAATTTGTTTAAAACCATAAATGAGATAGCTCCCACATATACGGTCACTTATGACCCCGAACGCGCGGAGCCGTACAACATAACGACAAATACGGATAAGGTTGAAGAGGGAAAAGCTATAAACATGAAGGTTAAAGTGCACCCAATATATAATGACAACCACCCGATCAAGCCTAATCAGAAGTATCAGGTTTATCTGAACGGCACGCAGACAGACGGAGGCAATTTTGCTAAAAACTATAATATGTGGAGTGTTACGGCCAACAGTGACGTTCGCTTTGATGTGGTATACTTCTATGACGCGGAAGTGAGTGCACCTGAAAACATCGCCGTGGCAGCAGTTGACGGTTGTCGGCTCACGGACATAAAGGAGGGCGACCTGCTGAAGTTTACCGTCACAAAGCCCGAAAACGAGAAACTGACCGTCAAGGTGAAAGTAAACGGAGACGAGATGCCTGCCGATGAAAGCGGTGTATATACGGTGGAGAACATTCAGGCCAATGTGGCTGTCGATGTGGCTGTCGTGCCTGTGAACGGCGCTACGCTTACCGATGAAGACTTGAAAACCATTGCGACCGACGAAGTGGCAGACATAACGGATGTGAAACTTGACGGCGAAATATCCGATGAGACATTTGCCACCATACGAGATAACTTTGAAGGACTGGAAAACATCGATCTCAGCGGAATGGAAAACACCACAATTCCGGACAATGCGCTGACCGGACTGACAAACCTTGTGAATGTCGATATACCCGAGACGGTGTCAACCATCGGAGAGAACGCTTTCGCCGGATGTTCCAATCTTGAGACTATCACTCTGTCAAATGTATCGGAAATCGGCAACGGAGCATTCGCCGGATGCGACAATCTGACCAGTGTCATCATAAACACACAGGGACAGGATGTTCCTGTAAGAAGAGTGGCAGGACGTGCCAATGCGCCTGCTGTACCCGGAATAAACACCGGCTCATTCACCGGAGCAAATCCCAACTGTCTCGTGTTCGTGATGGACGGTGTGGCCGCAGGTGAGAACATCATCGCCAATAAAGGAGGCGAAGCCGGATATGTGGCTACTGCCGATGTGCGCATGAATGCAGGATATGCATTCTCTACTCCCAACAAGTTCGCTATGAACGGTAATAAAGTGATAATGGAACGTGATTTCGGCACTTCCGACAAGTGGAATGCCATAACATTGCCTTTCAGCATGAATGAGGAAGAGATAAAGTCTGTTTTCGGAGAGAAGACACTCGTAGCCTCTCTTGACACTCTTTCGGGAAATACACTGTTCTTTGACGTGGAAACAAAGTCAATGGAAGCAAACAAACCTTATCTGATAAGAGTTTCGGAGATAAAGGACAGCTATGTCTTGAATGCCAACGAGGTATTACCTGCTCAGACAGAAATGGTCGATGCCAAGCAGAATGTGGAGTTTGTTGGTACCTATTCGCCTGTGGCATTGCAAGAAGGTGAATACTACATAGCGGACAATGCCCTGAATGAAGCAGACGAGAACCAGACCGGAGCATTCACCGGATATTTCCGGATGCCGGCCGGTGGCGAGGTGTATAATCTCTGCCCGGGATATGCAAAGACTGTGTTTGCCGAGTCGGGCCTTGCCACATTCAGCTCAGACCGTCCGGTAAACGTCCCGCAGGGTGTTACGGTTTACTCTTCGGAGATATCGGAAGACAAGATTGTCATCCGCCCCATTGATGTCAAGATAATACCGGCAAATACCGGCGTGATAATCGGAGGCTCGGGCGAAGTAGGCTTCTCGGTGGCCACGGAAGACGGTGCAGCTGTAAAGACGGTCTTGACTGCCGCTCCGGCCGGATATGTGTCAGACGGCAATATCTACGGATTGAGAAAAGACGCAGGCGTATTTGCCAAGGTGGAAGCCGGTACAAGTATCGCCAAGCACACCGCATATTTGAGACTTACGGACAGCGAGGCGAAAGCGATAAAAGTGGTCATAGGCGGTGAAACGACAGGCATAGATGGCATAAAGGAAACTGTCATGTCCGGAAACGACAGCGTGTACGACATTAACGGCCGTCGCGTTTCAGTTCTGCGCAAAGGCATCAATATCGTGAATGGAAAGAAAATCATTATCAAATAACATAAAGAGATTATGGCAATGAAGAAGATATATATCCGTCCTGAAATGACAATGATAGAAATTGGGACAGAGTGTGAAATACTGGCCGGGTCAACAAAAGAACTGGAAGTGGACAACAATACAACATTACCGGGAAACAGTTTCAACTCAAAGAACCATAATTTCAGCATCTGGGGAGAAGAGGACGAATGAAAGCAGATAGCCGTTTGAACAAGGCAGGCTTGCCTGAATGGCTCTAATCTGTGGTATGGATACAAATAAACTCTGAATAAAGAGCGGCTGCCGTAGAGACAACCGCTCTTTATTTTTCATATTCCTAACGGCATCCGGCTCATAATTTCAAAATACAGCGTATTGCCATTACCGTTCTGTCATTATAATGAAATAATCTGATTATATGCGATATCAGCACATTTGCCTGCTATATTTTCTTTTTGCGGAAATACAGTAAATTCACAAATACGGTAAAAAACGTTAGCAAAAATTTGCGTATTCCGATTAAAAGCATTACCTTTGCACTCGCTTTTAAGACGTAACGATTTCCGTTTACATCAAGGAGAGATGGTAGAGTGGTCGATTACAGTAGTCTTGAAAACTACCGTACCGAGAGGTACCGGGGGTTCGAATCCCTCTCTCTCCGCTCCAAAGAGCCTGAAGCCGCTGATTTTTCAGCGGCTTTTTTATTGCCCGCCTTACCCCTTCGGGCAACCGCCGCCAGGCCACGTCCAGCGGCAGGACAACTTCATACCCCTTTCCTTCCACTCAAAGACTGGCAAATCATTTGCTTTTCTACCAGAAAAAGATTACTTTTGCACCATAAAGAAACAGACAATCAGAAATAAAAGACATATAACATGGCTAAAAAACGTTTTCACCGCCACCTCGAAGTAAAGGGCATGCCGCTCTATTGGATACTTCTCGTATATCTCGCAGTAGGATTTTTCTATCCCGTCATCGGTTTTCTGGCGCTCATCTGCATGATTGCTCCCGTTGCCTTTGCTGTTCGCCGAGGGCGCTGGTGGTGCGGGAACGCCTGCCCACGGGGCAGCCTCTACGACCGCTTGCTGTCACGCTACTCACCCCACCGCCCCATCCCGACTTTCGTACGCACGACAGGCTTCCGCCTATTCATGGTGCTGTTCATCTTCACAGTGTTCGGCGTGCAGATGTATTTCGCATGGGGCGACTGGAACGCCATGGGCAAGGTGTTCTGGAATATCATACTGATAACGACAATTGTCGGCGTCACCCTGTCGTTCATATACGCCCCGCGCACGTGGTGCTCGTTCTGCCCTATGGGCACGCTGTCGTCGTGGGTGACGCCGCGTAGCGGCAAACTGCCCGACGGATACCGCCGCATATCTGTCAGCAGCACATGCCAGATGAAGTGCAAGAGTTGTGCAAGGGTATGTCCGATGCAGCTCACGCCATACGACAGCCGCGGAAAAGAGGAAGGTTTCCTGCATCCGGACTGCATAAAATGCGGCAAGTGCATCGTCGCCTGCCCGATAAAGATAATGGAAATGACGGCGCAGCAGAAGCCGCAGGCATGACCGAAACCCATAAAAAGAATCCGGCGCAGTGCATTACACTGCGCCGGATTATCATTAAATACCGTTCGAGCCTCTTGTCGGATTCGAACCAACGACCCCGAGATTACAAATCACGTGCTCTGGCCAACTGAGCTAAAGAGGCGA
>CAJMSE010000036.1 GCA_905216025.1 uncultured bacterium
CCCGTCTGCGCCGATGGTACTGCGATGCAATGCGGGAGAGTAGGAGGCCGCCTTTTTTTGCTGGGAGTTCCTTTTTCCGGGTGATCCGGAGAGAGGGCTCTCTTTTTTTTGTGTGCCTTCTCCTCTTCTTGCCTCCTCTCCCTCTCTCTTTCTTTCTCTCTTTCTTTCTGGGAGCGATGGGAGGTATGGGAGACATGGGAATGATGGGAGGCATGGGAGTGATGGGAGGGATTGGTTGCTGATAGTCTTGAGATTTTAAAGATTAACACATTTATCCGCAAAAAACTTACGATTTATTTGTTAATATACTGATTAATGCTTAACTTTGCAACCGTAATCATTAATTGATAATATGACATATTCAAGTCTGCTATACATTATTAATATCATTCGACTGCGGAATACGGTTGGAAGTGATGAGGTATGCAGATAGCTATATAGAGCAATAGTATTGAGCCTTTCTCACTTCCAGAGTGGGAAAGGTTCTTTTTTATTGGGCCGTGAGTGACGAAGAAACGGTAAATGGCGATAAATTTAGCGGTAAATGATGATAAAATAACGGTAAATGACGATAAAAGAAATGGTAAATGAAGAAAAAATAAACAGTAAGTGATAATAAAGGAAACAGATATATGAGTGACAGATTATTCATTTTTGATACGACATTGCGCGATGGCGAGCAGGTGCCGGGCTGCCAGTTGAATACGGTAGAGAAGATTCAGGTGGCGCGGCAGCTGGAGCAGTTGGGCGTAGATGTGATAGAGGCGGGTTTCCCCGTGTCGAGTCCGGGAGACTTTAATTCGGTGATAGAGATATCCAAGGCCGTTACGTGGCCGACCATCTGTGCGCTGACGCGGGCCGTCGAGCGAGATATCGATGTAGCGGCGGAATCGTTGAAGTATGCCAAGCACAAACGCATACATACCGGTATAGGTACGAGCGACCCGCACATCAAGTATAAGTTCAACAGCAACCGCGAGGAGATTATAGAGCGTGCGGTGGCTGCGGTGAAGTATGCCCGTAGGTATGTGGATGACGTTGAGTTCTATGCAGAGGATGCCGGACGTACCGACAACGAATATCTCGCCCGCGTTGTGGAGGCAGTGGTAAAAGCCGGGGCAACCGTAGTGAATATTCCCGACACCACCGGCTATTGCCTTCCGGCTGAGTATGGTGCAAAGATAAAGTATCTGATGGAGCATGTCGACTGCATCGACCGTGCCATCATATCCACCCACTGCCACAACGACCTCGGCATGGCCACGGCAAACACCCTCAGCGGAGTGCTCAACGGTGCCCGGCAGGTGGAGGTGACGATAAACGGAATCGGCGAGCGTGCCGGTAACACGTCGCTTGAAGAGGTGGCAATGATACTCAAATGCCACAAGCATATCGATATAGACACCAACATAAATACAAGTAAGATATATCCGACCAGCCGCATGGTGTCGAGCCTGATGAACATGCCCGTGCAGGCGAACAAGGCCATCGTCGGCCGTAACGCCTTCGCCCATTCGAGCGGAATCCATCAGGACGGCGTGCTGAAGAACGTGGAGACGTACGAGATCATGAATCCCAAAGATGTGGGTCTCGACGACAACTCCATCGTGCTCACCGCCCGCTCGGGCCGTGCCGCCCTCAAATACAGGCTGAGCGTCCTCGGCGTCAATGTAGACAGCGAGGAGAAGGTGGATAAGATATACCAGAAGTTCCTTAAATTAGCCGACCAGAAGAAAGAGGTTAACGACGACGACATACTCATGCTCGCCGGAGCGGACACGGCCGATGCCCATGCGGTGAAGCTTGACTTCCTGCAGGTGACTACCGGCAAGGGCGTGAAGAGCGTTGCCAGCATCGGACTCGACATCTCCGGGCAGAAGTTTGAGGAAGCCTCAAGCGGCAACGGCCCGGTGGATGCGGCGATAAAGGCGCTGAAGAAGATTATCCAGAAGAACATGTCGCTGAAGGAGTTTACCATCCAGGCCATCAGCAAGGGCTCTGACGATGTGGGAAAGGTGCACATGCAGGTCGAGTACAACGGCAACATGTACTATGGCTTCGGTGCCAATACCGACATCGTGACGGCCTCGGTGGAAGCATATATAGACTGTATAAACAAGTTTAAATAAGGTTTTGAGGTTATAAGGTTTTGAGGTTATAAGGTTTTGAGGTTATAAGGTTATGAGGTTATAAGGTTATAAGGTTATGAGGTTATGAGGTTATAAGGTTATGAGGTTATAAGGTTATAAGGTTTGAGGTTATAAGGTTTTGAGGTTATGAGGTTATGAGGTTATAAGGTCATGGGGTTATAAGGTTATGAGGTGAGGAATGCTTTATGATGGTATTATCCCCTCCCCCCCCCCACACACACACAACCTCACAACCCCATAACCCCACAACCTCATAACCCCACAACCTCTAACCTCCAAAACATCAAAAGGATAAAAGAATGAACACGCTATTTGATAAGATTTGGGACCGCCATGTGGTGCAGATTGCCGACGACGGCCCCACCCAGTTGTATATCGACAGGCTCTACTGTCATGAAGTTACTTCACCCCAGGCTTTTGACGGCATGCGCAAGCGCGGGCTGAAATGTTTTCGTCCCGGGCAGATTTACTGCATGCCCGACCATAACACGCCGACGCACGACCAGGACAAGCCCATCGCCGACCCCGTGTCGAAGAAGCAGGTGGACACTTTGGCGCAGAATGCGGCCGAGTTCGGACTCACTCACTACGGCATGCTCTCGCCCGATAACGGCATCATCCACGTGGTAGGCCCGGAGAAGGGCCTGTCGCTTCCCGGCATGACCATCGTCTGCGGCGACTCCCACACCTCAACCCATGGCGCCATGGGAGCCGTGGCCTTCGGCATCGGCACGAGTGAGGTCGAGATGGTGATGGCCTCGCAGTGCATCCTCCAGCAGAAGCCCAAGTCGATGCGTATCAGCATCGAGGGCGAACTGGGCCGCGGAGTGACGGCCAAGGACGTGGCCCTCTATCTCATGTCGCAGCTCACCACGTCGGGAGCCACGGGCTATTTCATCGAGTATGCCGGCAGCACCGTGCGCAGCATGTCCATGGAAGGGCGCCTGACGCTCTGCAACCTCTCGATAGAGATGGGAGCGCGCGGCGGATTCATAGCCCCCGATGACACCACGTTCGATTACATCCGCGGTCGCGAGTTCGCGCCCAAGGGTGAGGAATGGGACAAGGCCGTGGCCTACTGGAAGACGCTGAAGAGCGGCGACGACGCCGTGTTCGACAAGGAACTGACCTTTGACGCTGCCGACATAGAACCCATGGTGACCTACGGCACCAATCCCGGCATGGGCATGGGCATCACCGCTTCCATCCCCACGCTCGACAGCATCGGCGAGGCCGGCAAGGCGTCGTTCGTCAAGTCGCTCGACTATATGGGTTTCCAGCCCGGCGAGAAACTGCTCGGCCATAAGGTAGACTACGTCTTCCTCGGTGCCTGTACCAACGGCCGCATCGAAGACTTCCGCGCCTTTGCCTCGCTCGTGAAAGGCCGCCGCAAGGCCGATGGCGTGACGGCGTGGCTCGTTCCCGGGTCATGGGCCGTCGACAGGCAGATCCGCGAGGAGGGTCTCGACAAGGTTCTCGAGGCCGCAGGGTTCGCCATACGTCAGCCCGGCTGCTCGGCCTGCTTGGCGATGAACGACGACAAGATTCCGGCCGGCAAGTATTCCGTGTCTACGAGCAACCGCAACTTCGAGGGACGCCAGGGCCCCGGTGCCCGCACCATCCTCGCCTCACCGCTCGTGGCTGCCGCCGCCGCCGTGACGGGAGTAATCACCGACCCGAGAGAAATGCTCTGACACCAGCCCACTAAAATGAAACAACGATGAAACAGAAATTCGACATAATAACAAGCACCTGCGTGCCGCTTCCGCTCGAGAATGTGGATACGGACCAGATAATACCCGCGCGCTTCCTCAAGGCCACCGACAAGGCCGGCTTCGGCGACAACCTCTTCCGCGACTGGCGCTACAATGAGGACGGCACTCCCAAGAAAGACTTTGTACTCAACGACCCGACCTACGGCGGATGCATCCTCGTGGCCGGCAAGAACTTCGGCTCGGGCTCGAGCCGCGAGCATGCCGCATGGGCCATCGCGGGCTACGGTTTCCGCGTGGTGATAAGCAGCTTCTTCGCCGACATCCACAAGAACAACGAGCTAAACAACTTCGTGCTGCCCGTGGTGGTCACCGAGGAGTTCCTCGCCGAGCTCTTCGCCAGCATCGCCGCCGACCCGAAGACCGAGGTGGAGGTCAACCTGCCCGCGCAGACCGTCACCAACAAGGCCACTGGCCGCAGCGAGCAGTTTGAGATTAACGGATATAAGAAACACTGCCTGATGAACGGCCTCGATGATATCGACTATCTGATACAGAATAAGGATAAAATCGAACAATGGGAACAGCGCAGCAAGTAAACGGTACATACCGCCGCATACCGCCGTTCATAGAAATCATGGACTGCACGCTGCGCGACGGCGAGCAGACCAGCGGTGTGTCGTTCCTGCCTCACGAGAAGTTGCAGATAGCGCGGATGCTCCTGCGCGACGTCAACGTCGACCGCATCGAGGTGGCCTCGGCGCGGGTGTCGGAGGGCGAGAAGGACGCCGTGAAGATGATATGCCGCTACGCCCGTCAGATAGACATGCTCGACCGCGTTGAGGTGCTCGGCTTCGTAGACGGCCACCTGTCCATCGACTGGATTGCCGGCTGTGGCGGGCGGGTCATCAACCTGCTGGCCAAGGGCTCGCTGAAGCACTGCACCCACCAGCTCCACAAGACACCCGAGGAGCATATCGGGGAGATATGCCGCTCGCTTGAGTATGCCGAAAAGCGCGGCATCAGCGTCAACCTCTATCTCGAAGACTGGAGCAACGGCATGAAGGACTCGCCCGAATACGTATACCGGATGGTCGATGCGCTGCGCGGCACGAATGTAAAGCGCTTCATGCTGCCCGACACCCTCGGCATCATGAATCCCCTCCAGGCCATTGAGTACTTCCGCAAGATGGTGAAGCGCTACCCCGACCTGCACTTCGACTTCCATGCCCACAACGACTACGACCTTGCCGTGAGCAACTCGCTCGGTGCCGTGCTCTGCGGCGCTCGCGGGCTGCACGTCACCGTCAACGGTCTGGGCGAGCGCTGCGGAAATGCCCCGCTGTCGAGCGTGCAGGTGATTCTGAAAGACCAGTTTCACGCCAAGACGAGCATACGCGAAGACCGGCTCAACGACCTGAGCCGTCTCGTCGAGGGCTATTCGGGCATCGCCGTAGCCCCGAACCAGCCCGTCGTGGGCGAAAACGTCTTCACGCAGGTGGCCGGCGTGCATGCCGACGGCGACAACAAGAAAAACCTCTACTGCAACGACCTTGTGCCGGAGCGCTTCGGGCGCAAGCGCGAGTATGCCCTCGGAAAGACGAGCGGCCGCGCCAACATAGCCCGTAACCTTCAGGAACTGGGCCTCGAGCTCACCCCCGAGCAGACTCAGAAGGTGACGCGACGCATCACCGAGCTGGGCGACCGCAAGGAGATAGTCACCCAGGAGGACCTTCCCTTCATCGTGAGCGACGTGCTGAAGCACGCCACCGCCGACGACCGCGTCAAGCTCGTGAGCTATATGGTCTCGCTGGCCTACGGCCTGAAGCCCATCGCCAGCGTGAAGGTGGAGATTGACGGATGCGAGTATGCGGCCGACGCCACCGGCGACGGACAGTATGATGCTTTCGTGAAGGCCCTGCGAAAGATATATAAGGACAACCTCGGCCGCACCTTCCCGCTGCTCGAGAACTACGCCGTGACCATCCCGCCCGGAGGCCGCACCGACGCCCTCGTGCAGACGGTCATCACATGGCGCAACGGCGACAAGCTCATGCGCACCCGCGGCCTCGATGCCGACCAGACCGAAGCGGCCATCAAGGCGACGATAAAGATGCTGAATATGATATAGGGGAGCCCCTCCCCGGCCCTCCCCAAGGGGAGGGTGGAGCCGTGGTCCGGTGCTCCCATATAATAAAAAACAATCCAATGAGTCCCAATCTCCTCCCCTTTGGGGAGGTCGGGAGGGGCTTTTAAAACAGAATAAGATATGAAACTAAAGATTGCAGTTCTTCCCGGCGACGGAATCGGGCCGGAGATAATGAAGCAGGGCGTGGCCGTGATGGATGCCATCGCCGAGAAGTTCGGACACGAGGTGGAATACCGCGAGGCCATCTGCGGTGCCACGGCCATCGACGCCGTGGGTGACCCGTTCCCTGAAGAGACGTTCGAGACATGCCGCGATGCCGATGCGGTGCTCTTCGCCGCCGTCGGCGACCTGCGCTTCGATAACGACCCCACGGCCAAGGTGCGCCCCGAGCAGGGTCTGCTCGCCATGCGCAAGAAGCTCGGCCTCTTTGCCAACATCCGCCCCGTGCAGACGTTCAAGTGCCTCGTGCACAAGTCGCCGCTGCGCCCCGAACTCGTCGAGGGAGCCGACTTCATCTGCATCCGCGAGCTCACCGGTGGCATGTATTTCGGTGAGAAGTATCAGGACGACGACAAGGCCTACGACACCAACTACTACACCCGCCCCGAGGTGGAGCGCATCCTCAAGGTGGGCTTTGAGTATGCCCGCCGCCGCGGCCGCCACCTCACCGTGGTAGACAAGGCCAACGTGCTGGCCTCGAGCCGCCTGTGGCGTCAGGTGGCCAAGGAGATGGAGCCTCAGTATCCCGACGTCAGCGTAGACTATATGTTCGTAGACAATGCCGCCATGCGCATGATATCCGAGCCCAAGTTCTTCGACGTGATGGTGACGGAAAACACCTTCGGCGACATCCTCACCGACGAGGGCAGCTGCATATCCGGCTCCATGGGCCTGCTGCCGTCGGCATCCACCGGCGAGAGCACGCCCGTCTTCGAGCCCGTGCACGGCTCGTGGCCGCAGGCCAAGGGGCAGAACATCGCCAATCCGCTTGCACAGATACTTTCCGTGGCCATGCTCCTCGAGCATTTCGACCTCAAGGAAGAGGGCGCCCTCGTGCGCCGTGCCGTCGACGCATCGCTCGACAGCTGCGTGCGCACCCCCGAGATACAGGTCGAGGGAGGCGCTGCGTATGGCACGAAGGAAGTAGGCGCATGGATAGTAGACTATATAAAGAAAGCCTGATGAGCACCGCCCGCAGGATTATCATTTTCGCAGTGCTGCTGCCGGCCGCCCTGTCCGCTTCCGGGCAGGGCACCGCGCGGTGGCGCGATTCGCTCGACGTGATTAACCGTCAGATAGCAACGTCGGTCTACTCGTCCGACCTGCACCTGCGCAAGGCTGCCGTGAACATAGAGCTCGGGCAGTGGGAGTATGCCGTCGATGAGTACGGCCTTGTGCTCGCGCGTGAGCCGGGAAACGTCGCCGCCCTTTTCTACCGTGCGTATGCCAACACCCGGCTGCGCCGCTACGACCTTGCGCGGTCCGACTATGAGAGCGTGCTCCTGCGCGTGCCCCGCAACATGGAGGCGCGCATCGGCCTGGCTTACGTCTTCACCAAGCTGAAGCGCAGCGGCGACGCCATGGACCAGATGAACACCGCCGTCGAGCAGAATCCCGACAGCGCGGTGGCATACGCCGCCCGCGCCGGTATTGAGACCGAGCTCAAGGCATACGATGCCGCCCTCTACGACTGGACTGAGGCCGGGCGCCTCGACCCGTCGAACACGGACTACATCATCTCCCGGGCCGACATCCTCATCCGCCTCGGCAAGAAAGCCGAGGCCCGCCGCGCCCTCGACGGGGCTGCCCGCCTCGGCGTGCCCCAGGGAGCGCTGCGCGAGTGGTATGCCAAGTGCCGCTGACGGCAGGTTGCGGGCGTGCGGGTCTTCTCACTCCAGGCTCACTATCTCCACGCCGTCGTGCTCGGCCAGCAGTCCGTCCATCCACTTGTCATATCCGTTCCGCTTCACCTTCATCTCTATCGTGGCGCTGTAGGTGCGCTCTTCTCCGCTTCCTTTCTCCTTTATGTTATATGTGTACATCTCGACGCACTCCGTCTTGATGCGCGCCGCAACGTTGCGTACGCTCTCTTTCGAGTGCGACGACAGCGTGACAGCCATGTTGCGCGTGCCCACATGGCGCAGTATCAGGTTGAGCGCCTCGAGGCACAGCAGCACGAGGGCCGTCGTGGCAGCGGCGAGCAGGTAGAGGCCCGCGCCGCAGGTCAGTCCTATGGCCGACGTCACCCACAGGCCGGCCGCCGTGGTCAGTCCGCGTATCACGTTCTTCTGGAATATTATCAGTCCGGCGCCGATGAAGCCGATGCCCGTCACCACCTGCGAGGCGATGCGCGAGGGATCGAGCGATATGTCGGTGTACATGTCGAGCGATGTGTCGAAGCCGAACTGCGAGAGAATCATGAACAGGGCGCTGCCTAATGCCACGAGGAAGTGTGTCCTGAAGCCGGCGTCCTTCGCGCGGTATTCCCTTTCGAGTCCTATCATGCCGCCGAGCATCGAGGCGGCGAAGATGCGTAGTATGAATTCTGTTGTCATGGCTTTATGGTTTGAATGTTATTTCTGCCACGAAGATAATCAAAAAGTTCCATATCGCCAAAAAGCTGTGTCATAGCCCGCCTTTTGTAAGCCGCTGCGGGCCGTGTCCGCCGTCTGTTCCCTGCAGCGGTATGGCTGCCGGTTTGTTACCTGCCGCGGGGGGGGGGGGTTGTTTGGGGGCGGGGCGCGCGGGCGCGCGCCCCCCGCCACGTGGTGGGGGGGGGCGGGGCGCTCATAGCGACGGGGGGGGCTCCGGGGGGCGG
>CAJMSE010000037.1 GCA_905216025.1 uncultured bacterium
GTGCGGAGAGGGAGCTGGGAGTGGCCTTTTTACGGTTTTTGCCGTCTTTCCTGCTGTTCCAGGGCATCCCATTCCTCCCATATTTCCCATCGCTCCCATGCAATCCCATCCCTCTCCGCATGGCTCCTCCCCTTTGGGGAGGCTGGGAGGGGCTTCCCCTTGAGGTCGTGAGGGGCCTCTCCTTGGACGCCGCCGCCGTGCGCGGGCGCTGTTTCTACTAAAAAACGGTGTTTGTGCTGAACGCATGTTAAATAAAAGAGGATAGTTTCTTACATTCCCGAGAATTTTGTATTTTTGCAGCGTAAACAGACAAACAGGAAATCACGATATGGCTCAAGGTCAGGTTCAGGTAACAAGTCAGGAGCAGGCGCTGAAGCAGACGCAGACTTTCTCGCAGCAGCAACTGTTGCAGGCACAGCTCGTGGAGCTGCCCGTGGGACAGCTCATGGAGCGCATCAACGCCGAGATGGACGACAACCCCGCCCTTGAGGCCGAGACGCCCGACTATGCCGACGACCATGGCCATGAGGCTTACGACGGCGATGAGCCCGATGCCGACGAGGACTTCGACACCGGCAAGGAGCGCGAAGACCGCCAGTCGGCACTCGACGAGGCACTGAACAGCATAGGCCGCGACGACGAAGACCTGCCCGTATACCACGGAGGGACGGCCGCCGGACAGGAGGGGCAGGAGGAAATGGTATACGGCGGCGCCGTGTCCTTCTATGACCAGCTGAAGGAACAGATGGGCGAGCTGCAGCTGACAGAGCGCCAGGAGGAGATAATGGAATATCTGATAGGTTCACTCGACGACGACGGACTGCTCCGCAAGCAGGCCTACGCCATCGCCGACGAACTGGCCATATACCGCGGCATGGACGTCACGGCGGAGGAGATAGACGCCGTCACCGCGATGATTCACGACTTCGACCCGCCCGGCATCGGCGCCCGCAGCCTCCAGGAGTGCCTCCTGCTTCAGATAAGACGCCGCGAGGACTCGCGGCTGAAGACGCTCATGGAGACCGTGATAAGCCGCTATTTCGACGAGTTCACCAAGAAACACTGGGACAGGATACGCTCCGCGCTCAGCCTGACAGAAGTGCAGGCCGAAGCACTCAGCCGCGAGCTGAGCCGCCTCAACCCCAAGCCGGGAGCCTCGATGGGCGAGACCGTGGGGCGGAGCATGCACCAGATAACACCCGACTTCATCGTCGACACGCAGGAAGACGGCAGCGTGACGTTCGCCCTGAACAGCGGAGACATTCCCGAGCTGCACGTCTCGCAGTCGTTTGCCGACACCCTCAAGGAATATCAGGGTAACCGCGCGGGCATGAGCCGGCAGGTGAAGGAGGCGCTGCTCTACACCAAGCGCAAGGTGGAGGCCGCCCAGGGCTTCATCGAGGCCGTCAAGGTGCGCCGCCGCACGCTCACCGTCACCATGCAGGCGATAATCCACTGGCAGCACCGGTTCTTCGAAGAGGGCGACGAGGCGGCCCTGCGGCCGATGATTCTGAAAGACATCGCCGAGAAGACGGGGCTCGACATCTCCACGGTGTCGCGCGTGAGCAACAGCAAGTATGCCCAGACCCAGTGGGGAACGTTCCCCCTGAAGTTCTTTTTCAGCGACGGATATGTCACCGAGAGCGGCGAGGAGCTGTCAACGCGCGAGATAAAGGCCGCGCTGCGCGACATCGTAGACGCCGAGGATAAGAAGCGCCCGCTGAGCGACGATGCGCTGCGCGAGCGGCTCAACAGCCAGGGCTACCCCATAGCCCGGCGCACGGTGGCGAAGTACCGTGAACAGATGGGGATACCGATAGCGAGACTCAGGAAATGAAACACAGGAAATTTATAATGGCCGCAAGGGTGATGAGCGCGGTGTTCACGCCGTTCTATCTGCCCATCGTGGGACTCATGGCCCTCTTCACGCTGAGCTATCTGAGTCTGCTGCCCGTGGCCTACAAGGCCGTGGTGCTTGCCATCGTGTGGTTTTTCACCATCATGCTGCCCACGCTGCTCATACGCCTGTACCGCCATTTCCAGGGCTGGACGCTCATCGAGCTGGGCCACAAGGAGCGGCGCATGGTCCCTTACGTGATATCGATAACCTGCTACTTCACCTGCATGTACGCCATGGAGACGATGCACATACCTCATTTCATGAGCAGCATACTCACCGTGGCGCTCTGCATCCAGATAGTGTGCGCGCTGATAAACGCCTGGTGGAAGATAAGCACCCACACGGCGGCCATCGGAGGGGTGGGCGGCGCGCTGTTCGCCTTTGCCGAGATATTCGGCTTCAACCCCGTGTGGTGGTTCTGCGTGGTGTTCATCCTCGCCGGACTCGTGGGCACGAGCCGCATGATCCTGCGCCAGCACTCGCTCGGCCAGGTGGTCGGCGGCTTCTGGGTGGGCTTCGCCTGCTCGGCACTGGTGATTCTGATTTAGCCCGGCAGCGGGCTATCTGAGGGCTCGGAGCATTCAGAGCCCTCAGAGAATTCCGAGCCCTCAGAATCCTCGGAGCTCTCCGGTCATCCCCGACTACAAACAATAAAAAACGATAACAGCAATGAACAATCCATCTGTAAGTATCATCATGGGAAGTACGAGCGACATGCCCGTGATGGAAAAAGCATGTGAGTTTCTCGACAAGATGCAGGTGCCGTTCGAGGTCAACGCCCTCTCGGCACACCGCACGCCCGATGCCGTGGAGCAGTTTGCCCGCGGGGCAAAGGGCCGCGGCATCAAGGTGATAATCGCCGGAGCGGGCATGGCCGCCGCACTGCCGGGCGTGATAGCTGCCTCGACGGCGCTGCCGGTCATCGGCGTGCCCATCAAGGGTATGCTCGACGGCCTCGATGCCATGCTCAGCATCATCCAGATGCCCCCGGGAATCCCCGTGGCCACGGTGGGAGTGAACGCCGCGCAGAACGCCGCCATACTGGCAGTGGAGATGATGGCGCTGGCCGACGACGAGCTGGCAGGCCGTCTCGCTGACTTCAAGCGCGGCCTGAAGGCAAAGATTGAGAAGGCCAACGAAGACCTCGCAGAGATAAAATACAAGTATAAGACAAACTAAGAGGAAAATGAAGAATGAAGAGTGAAGAATGAAGAATTTGCTGCCGCGGTGGAACAGGCTGGACTATCAGATGTCTCCGAGTCCTCCGAGAGCTCCGAGCCCTCCAATAACACCGCGGCAGCAAATTCTTCATTCTTCACTCTTCATTCTTCATTAAAAGGAAAATGGTAGATTTATTCAACTACACCCGCCGGCACTCGTCGGTGGTGAACGTCGGCAATACGCCGATGGGTGGCGGCAATCCGATAAGGATTCAGTCGATGACGACGACCTCGACAGACGATATCGAGGGCTCCGTGGCGCAGGCAAAGCGCATCATAGATGCCGGAGGAGAGTATGTCAGGCTGACCACGCAGGGCGTGAAGGAAGCCGAGAACATGAAGAACATAGGCATGCGGCTGCGCGCCGACGGCTATGACGCACCCATAGTGGCCGACGTTCACTTCAACCCGAACGTCGCAGACGTGGCCGCGCTCTACTCGGGCAAGGTGCGGGTGAACCCCGGCAACTACGTAGACCCCGCCCGGACGTTCAAACAATTGGAGTATACCGACGATGAATATGCCGCCGAACTGCGCAAGATAGAAGACCGCTTCATCCCCTTTCTCAATATCTGCCGCGAGCACGGGACGGCCGTACGCATCGGCGTGAACCACGGGTCGCTCTCCGACCGCATAATGTCGCGCTACGGCGACACGCCCGAGGGCATCGTGGAGAGCTGCATGGAGTTTCTCCGCATCTGCAAGCGCGAGGGCTTCGGCGACGTCGTCATATCCATAAAGGCCAGCAACACGGTGGTGATGGTGCGCTCGGTGCGCCTGCTGACAGACGCCATGGAGCGTGAGGGCATGAGTTATCCGCTGCATCTCGGCGTCACCGAGGCCGGCGAGGGCGAGGACGGACGCATCAAGAGTGCCGTGGGCATCGGCGCACTGCTGGCCGACGGCATCGGCGACACCATCCGCGTGTCGCTCAGCGAGGAGCCCGAGGCCGAGATTCCCGTTGCCCGCCATCTCGTCGACTACATCGCCCGGCGCGCCGGACACACGATGATTCCCGCCGTGCAGCATGCCGGTTTCGACTGGCTGCGCCCCGAGCGTCGCGTCACCGCGGCCGTGGGAGGCATCGGCGGGGCCAACGTGCCCGTCGTGATAGGGTCTGACATGCCCGGAGCAGTGCCGCGCCGCGGAGACGGTGAGGCCGTGCGTCCCGACTATATATATGTGGGCCGTGACGTGCCCGCCGACCCGCAGCCCGGCCGCAGGTATATCGTCGACTTCAACGTATATGCCGAGCGCTTCGCCGCCGCTCCGCCGGTGGATGACGGCGGGGCGCAGTTCTTCCCCATCTTCCCCCATACGGCAATACCGTTCATAGGCATGGTGAAGGCCAGTGTGAAGTTCCTCGTGCTCCAGTTCGGCGTTCCCGCCGAGGAGTATATCGCCTGCCTGAAGGCCCATCCCGAGGTCGTGGTGGTGTGCATGAGCAACCATGCCAACCGTCTCGGCGATCAGCGGGCACTCGTCCATGAGATGATGGCCGCCGGAGTGGCCAATCCCGTGGTCTTCTGCCAGATGTACCGGCACGACGCCGGCAGCAAGGGCGACTTCCAGCTGGAGGCCGCCGCAGACATGGGAGCACTGATGTTCGACGGCTTCTGCGACGGAATATGGCTCATGAACGACGGCACGATAGTCCCGGATGATATCGACGCCACGGCGTTCGGCATCCTCCAGGCCGCCCGCCTGCGCATGTCGAAGACCGAATATATCAGTTGTCCCGGCTGCGGCCGCACCCTCTACGACCTCCGCGCCACCATCGCGCGCATCAAGGAGGCCACCCGCGACATGACAGGACTGAAGATAGGAATCATGGGTTGCATAGTGAACGGACCGGGAGAGATGGCCGATGCCGACTTCGGATATGTGGGGGCAGGCCGCGGCAAGATATCGCTCTACCGCCGGAAGGAGTGCGTCGCCAAAAACATCCCCGAGGAAGAAGCCGTCGGCAGGCTGCTCGAGCTGATACATTCGTCGACTGAATCCTGAGCGGCGGCCTTGCGGCAGAAGCGCGCAGGGATTCGTATCGGACCGTCATTAATTTGCGATGTTGCTCCTGTGCGGGAGTGGTGAAGATGTTTTAACGCAAAGGCCGCAAAGACGCAAAGGTTTTATTTCATGCCGTTTACTTTATGGCAATGAGCCCTTGCGTCTTTGCGGCCTTTGCGTTTGAATATATATAAGTCTCCTTAGAGCTTTATCTGTACCTGCACGTCGAGGTCTGTCATCGTCCGTCCGTATACCGTCTGGTAGCCGCTGCCTATGGTGTCGCGGTCGGCATAGCTCGTCATGGCGACCCTTGCCCTGAGCGTGAGGTGGCTGCCGAGGTCGGCGCGGGCAGACAGCGAGCCGTGGAAGCCGCGGCCGTAGAACGACGGGAAGGCGAACGTATACTGCATGCCGCGCTCGCAGATGTACATCCGGCTGTCGTAATCGTCGGTGTCGAAGAAGGCCGCCTCCATGTCGATGCCCGCCGCCGCGCCCTTGTAGTATATCCGCTGGGCGGCCATCCATCCGCCGCTGCGTGTGTCCTGCGCCGTCACGGCCATGTCGGCCTGCGTCCGGCAGCCCCACCTTCCCGTGGGACTGTCGTATGCCGCACTGATGCGGGCCCGCTGCTCGTTCCGCCATGTGAGTGCCGTCTTGCTGTCATTATCCTGCTGCCGCATCCTGAAGCGGTAGCGGCCGGCCAGTGTCCACGGCCCCGCAGTGTATGCGGCGGCAAGCATGTTGTCGGCCGAATACGATGATTGGGACCTCCGGTACTTGGGCCAGGCCGAGTAGGCGAGGTCCGTATATGCCGATATGCTCAGTCCGCGCGCCGGCGTCCATGCCGCCCCGAGATACACGCCGCTTTCGTTGTTGACGCTGCCGCCGTCGCTGAAGGCGCTCGCATAGAGTGCCGTGTAGCGGTAGGAGTAAAACCGTTGCAGGGCCGTCAGGCGCAGGTTGTCCGTCGCGTTGAGGCTGATGCTGTTCGCCGTGGCCACCGCTCCGCTCCCGTCCATGGCCGTCTCGCCGCTCAATGACAGGCGGTGGCTGGTGTAGCCGTAGTCTGCTCCGACGTTCATGAAGCCGTTGCCGGCGGCATAGTAGCGGCGGAAGAGGCTCTTGGTGTCCGGCCGCAGGTCTCTGTCGAGGTGCGTGTATACGGCCGTGATGCCGGCGTGCAGTCCGCCGCCGGCATATCTCAGTGAGCCACCGGCCGCCGTGGCGTGCGTGTTTCCCTTCTTCTCCATCTCCTCGGGGCGCCTGTGGTATCCCGTCTTCACTATCGTGCGGGCCGTGCCGTCGGCGTTCAGCGTGGCGTCGAGGGGCCGGTATGAGATGAAGGCCGAGGCTTTTATGCGCCGCGAGAGGCGCACCGTGGCCGCCGCTCCGTTGAAGTATCCGTCTTCCGAACGCGACGAGTGGGGGCGTATCGGGCTTGCCGTGCGGCCGCTGTTGGCCAGTGCGGCGGTCTTGCCGGGACTGAATCCGGTGTTCAGCACGAGCCCCATGCCGTATGCCAGCCTGTATTTGCCGAGGGCGAGGGTCTCCAGGCGTCCCGTCTTCCGCAGCACGAGATAGTATGAGTAATAGTCGTATCCGGCGCGGTTGCGGCCGGAGAAGAACGGTTCGCCCGCGTCCTGGGCTCCCACGAGACCGAAGCTGAGGCGGTCTCCGTAGCTGAAGTCATACCTTATCCAGTGCTTGTATCTGTATCCGAGATAACCGTTGATGTCTCCTTTCCTTTCGTAGAGCGGCACCTTGACCGCGGCTGTGAACCTGTGCCGGCCGTGCCTGAGCATGTCTTTCACTGCCGGCTGCCTGCTGCCGCGGTCCTCGCCGGCATGTGTGAAGCAGGTGAGCAGCCTGCGCCGTGCCTTGTCGAGCGACCCGATCATGGCCGTCTCGGCCATCGTCCGCATGGGGCCGTACCGCCCTACGTAAGCGCAGATGTCTTCAATCTGACTGTCGGAGAGGAACGGCAGCTGGCCGAGCTCGTCGCGTGTGGCCGTGTTTATGTTTATCGGGTGCTCCGCAATGTAGCTCAGTGCGTCGTGCATGCCTGCGTCTTCGCCTTCCGTGATGTCCTCTCCGGCCGTCACCTCATCGATGTAGCTTTCCCATCCGGCGCTCTCCTCCTTGTCCGCGGCTCTCTCCTGAGCCGTTGCCGGCAGTGCCGGCAATAAAAAAAGAAGGCTCATCGCCTCCTTTTTTAAATATCTGTAAACACTATCAAGCATATCAGCAAGTATTTTAAGGCATGTCACTTGGTTTGCAAAGGTAACATTATTTTTGGGCAAATGAACATCTTATATGAATCTTTTACGAAAGAAAGACTTAATAAATGCCGTCAGACAATTCGGCAAGTGTAACTTGTCGAATTGTCTGACGGTTAAAGTAGGGACAGAGTCTTGGGGTTTTTAGTTTGCCCCCAGGGGGGTTTGTGTGGGGGTTTTAGTT
>CAJMSE010000038.1 GCA_905216025.1 uncultured bacterium
ATGGGGATATAATGTCTTTATCCATAAACCATGAATACCATATCAGCCCGTGAATTAGCCCTTACGGGCTGCGGACAAAGACAAGACTCTGTCCCTACAACTTAATCCGGACTCCGCGGATTTTCTGCTGAGCCGTAGCCTGATGTGTCTCTCCGCCTCTATTTCATCTTCGAGGTCATCGGGTTCCGCACTCCCTTGTATCCCTTGAGGAATGCCTTTGCCGAACCGAAGCTGAGGAACATGTCAAGCCGCACGGGGATGTGGTTGGTGTCGTCGGTGATGTAGAACCTTATCAGCTCGTGGTTCTTGCCGTCCTCGCGCTCGATGAACGAGAACACGAGGCACCGGTATTTGTCGTTCGTGCCTTCCATCTTGAACGTCTCCTTGCCGCGATATTTAAGCCATGAGTTCGAGAGATGCTTCGCGTCGCTTATCGGCATGGGGATGTTTTGCCCCTTCTTGAATTTCGATGAGTCGAAGTTGCGTGCCCGGAGGAAGATGCTCATCATGTCGTAGATGCACTTCTTGTGCTCCGTTTCCTTCCACACGTGCTTGCCGTCGTTCTCTATGCGGTGCTGCTTCAGGTGGCAGTTGCCGTTCGGATAGCTGTACCACAGTTCGTCGACGTAGTATCTGCTGCCTTCGCGCGCACCCTTGCGGAAGTATAGCGGCGACAGTCCGGCATCGCAGTAGGACAGCAGCGTGTCGCGCATCATGAACACTTTGTCGAGTTTGTTGTTGCCCCGGGTTATCAGGCTGGTGCGGTAGGCTTTCTTGCCGTCGTATACCGAGCTCACCGTGCTCATCGAGGCGGTGCCCACCTTCATCCAGATGAACTTCCAGTTGAAGAACAGGTCGTAGTAGAGGAACTCGCCCGATTTGAACGCCGTGTTCTCAATGCCGCACTGCGCGGCGGCCGTTCCTATCGAGAGCCGCGGGCTTGCGGCAATCATCTGTATGGCTGTCATCAGTATGACGAGCGCTGTTCTGTGGTTCTTTCTCATGAGCTTTGCTTTTTTAGTTGATAGATGGGAGAGTCCGTGGGCGTGCCGTCGGCTTGCCGTCAGTGGGTGACATCCTTGTTGTAGGGTATCCCGAGGTCTCTTGCCCTGTCTGCGTTACGGTTTCTCCGTTTCCTTTCCTGTTCCGGTTTCTGCTTCGTTATGGCGCCTGGCTTCTGCCTTACGGTGGGCACCGCCGTCACGTTCCAGTTGTGCGAGATGTCCCATTTGGCCTTGCATTCAATCTCTTTCGGGTCGTACCACACCATCTCGGGCTGCCTGCCGGCGGCGAAGTCGCCTGTATCCCATTTCCCGTTGCCGTTGCTGTCGGCGAAGGCGCACAGGTAATACTTTCCCGGACTGATGTAGTAGAAGTCTGCCGTGCCTCCCTTGGCGCGTGCCTGCTTCATCACCGCTCCCGAGCCGTTGAGCAGCTGCACGATGACGGTGGTGTCTTCGGTGCCGCTCAGGTTCACCGTGAGCGAGCCGAACACGTCTTCCGACTGCACGGCGAGTCCTTTCTTTATCGGTTTCGACACGAGTCCGTAGATGTCTTCAAATGCCGCCGAGTCTATCTCGAGGCTGTATTCCACTCCCGGCCGCCACTCCGCGAGCAGCGTATAGCCGCGCAGCTTGTTCTTCGTGGGCCGCAGTTCGAAGCGCGCGCGGTACCACAGCGTGTCTATCTTGGAGTATAGATGGATGGCCGAAGTGTCGCAGCGTGCCAGCGGAACGGGCATCTCCATGTATATGTTCTTGTCCGGCGGCATCGACGGCGGCATCTTTATGTCGGGCACGAGGAAGTCCGGCGGCATGACGGAGTCGTACGGCTCGCCCTTCTTTTTGGCCTTCTCCTGCTCCTTCTGCCATTTCTCCAGGTTCTTCTCCAGTTCCTTCATGCGTCTGGCATACGGCACCTTGGCGATGGCCTCGATGGTGTCTGTACGGCTGACGAGCAGTCCGGTGGTGTCTGTCATGAGATATCTCGCCTCCATGCGGAGCGTGTCCTGGTTGACGAGTGCCGTGTCGCGGAGCCAGTATACCACGGTGTCGCGCTTCTCGGAAGCCTCCACGATGAATGCGTCCGCGGCGTCGAAGTTCAGTCCCTTTATCTCCGGCAGGCTGTCGCTGCCGTAGCTGAAGTAGAATCCTATCTTGCGGTGGTCCTGCCGTTCGGTCTTCAGCAGGTAGCGGTCGGTCTGCGGCACGCTGAATGCGAGCAGCGTGACGTCGTCCGGGTAGTAGTGTATGTATGACACGCGGATGATGGAGTCTATCCTCAGCGAGTCGCGCCAGATGGTGTCCTGCCTGATGTCGGGCCGGCACGAGGGCTCCACCGTGGCTGCGGTGAAGGCCATCATCTCGCTCTTCTGGCTGTACATGTAGTTTCCGTCGGCATCCTGAAGTGCGTAGACGCGGTATGTTCCCGGTGCCACGCCCTTGATGGTGAAGCGTCCGCGGCTGTCGGTGCGCGACACGCGCATCATCGGCTTCGTGGTGAATGCCGTGTCCGCCATGTCGTCGTAGAGGCCCACGAGTATGCCCTTCACCGGTTCGAGGTTCTCCGCTTCGAGCACGTTGCCCGACACTTCGAGCGTGTCGATGTGTCCGCCGGTGGCGAAGCTGTATGTGTAGTTGCCCATCGGGTTGCCCTCGTTGTTGTCGGTGATGGCGTCGGAGAAGTCTATCGTGTATGTGACGTTGGCCTTGAGCGTGTCTTTCAGTTCGACGAGTATGCGCTTTCCGGCCGCCTTTATCTCCGGCGGCTCTATCTGCGGGGGCGACACCACGACCTTGTTCTGTGCGTCTTCGAGCTTTATGAACTCGTCGAACGTGATGGCAATCTTCCTGCCGCTCACGTCCGTGCCCCTGTCTGCGGGCGACGTGTGCACTATTTTCGGCGGCGTGTCGTCGTACCATCCGCCGTCGGGCTGCCCCATCCGGGCGCACGAGGTCATCAGTGCCAGTGCTGCCAGTGCCGCTGTCTTGAGTCTTTTCATCCTTCGCCGTTGTTCAGTTTCATCATCTGCTCGATGGTGTCGCGGCTGTTGCTCAGCCTCGGTATCTTGTGCTGGCCGCCGAGCTTGCCCTTCAGCTTGAGCCAGTCGTTGAACAGTCCCGGCCTTGCCTCCACTATCTCGAGGTGCTGCAGGGTGATGTCCTTATACCGCTTGGCCTCGTAGTCGCTGTTAATCTCCTGCAGCCGGCGGTCGAGCAGGGCTGCGAAGCGTGCCGTGTCGTCGGGCTTGCGGGCGAACTCTATGAGCCACTGGTGGCGGCAGCGCGCCTTGTCGTCCATGAACACCGGTGCCGCCGTATACTCGCTCACCTCGGCTCCCGTGGCGGCGCAGGCGTAGGCCAGTCCCTGTTCGGCGTTGTCTACGATGAGTTCCTCGCCGAAGGCGTTGATGAAGTGCTTGGTGCGGCCCGTTATTATGAACTTGTAGGGGTTGGTGGAGGTGAAGCTGACGGTGTCTCCGAGCACGTAGCGCCACAGTCCGCACGATGTCGATATCACCATTGCGTAGTTCTTTCCCTTCTCCACTCCCCACAGCGGGACAACCGTCTGGCGGTCCGTGCCGAAGCTGTCCATCGGTATGAACTCGTAGAACACCCCGTAGTCGAGCATCAGAAGCATCGCCTTATCGGCCGGATCGCTCTGTATTCCGAAGAATCCTTCGCTCGCGTTGTACGTCTCCATGTATTTCATCGAGGGCGAGGTGATGAGCTGTTCGTACTGGCTGCGGTATGGCGTGAAGGCCACGCCGCCGTGGAAGAACACCTCTATATTGGGCCAAACCTCCTCGAGATGCGTCTTGCCCGACAGTTCCATGACCCTCGTCAGCACCGAGAGCATCCACGAGGGCACGCCGCTCAGGTTGGTGATGTTCTTCCCGATGGTCTCCCGTGCTATGCGGTCGCGCTTCACTTCGAAGTCGGAGAGCAGTGCCGTCTGCTTGCCCGGCACGCGCACGAGGTTCACCAGCGGGTTGATGTTCTCTATCAGTATGGCGCTGAGGTCGCCCACGAGGCTGTCCCTTACGTTGTAGTTAGGCGAGTGGCTGCCGCCGAGAATCAGTCCCTTGCCGTCGAACATGCGGCTCTTCGGATTGTTCCTCAGATAGAGGGCCACCACGTCCTTGCCTCCCTTGTAGTGCAGGTCTTTGAGTCCTTCGGCGCTCACGGGGATGAACTTGCTCTTGTCGTTCGTCGTTCCCGACGACTTGGCATACCACCGCACCTTGCCCGGCCAGAGGATGTCGCGCTCTCCGTGGCGCATGCGGTCGATGTCGCCCTTGAGCTCTTCGTATGTGTTTACGGGCGTGTTCCTTGCGAAATCGTCGTAGCCCGCCGTCTTGTCAAACAGATGGTTGCGTCCGTATTCCGTGTCTTTGGCATGCGCCAGCAGCCTCTGCAGCGTCTTGCGCTGCAGCATCTCCCCGTCGCTTATATGCTTTTCCAGCTCTTTCTGCCTGTGCAGAAAGGCGTTCCGCACGATTCCTGTTATGCTCATAATGATTGCAAAGATACGGCAAACTTTTGTAAGTATGCTCCTTTTTACTATTTTTAAATATAGGATGCCGCCCCCGCGGGCAGCCCATGGCGGTGCCGCGAGGCCGTTCTGATGGTGTAACGGGCAGCCCGTGAAGGTGTAACGAGGCAGTTTTGAAGGTGTAATCAGTAGCCCGTGAAGGTGTAATCGGTTGCCTGCGGATGTATTGCGGTTGCTTTCAAACGCGTTTGTGCCAGCTACCAAAAGTGTTTCTGCCCGCTGTCAAAAGTGTTTTTGAGAGCTATCAAAATACTTGTTAATTTCCTTTCCGCAGGTCTGCGCCGTGTAGGGACATATTTTTCGCTTCGCTCAAGCACTCGTCTTGTATTTGTCCGCAGCCCGCAAGGGCTAACATAATGACAAAAAAGACCTACCGTTTCATATTTATATCAGCACCCTCACGCCATATAAAACAAATCATAACAATTTAATATCAAAAACCGAAGAAACAGGTTAGAC
>CAJMSE010000039.1 GCA_905216025.1 uncultured bacterium
ACCCGTCACTGACGGGCGCTTCTCGTATGACCTGATTACCGAAGGCACGCCGACGGCATACGAAATAGTGCCGTTGAACGAACACCTGAGCGGTTCGCACCCTGGGACACGCTTCTTCGCGGAGACCGGAACGGTGAACATCACGTTCACGGCCGACAAGGAACCGCGGGCCGTAAGGTCCGTAGCACCTCTCAATGCCGAGTATATCAGATACGACAAAGAGTGTGACGAGCTGTTCTTCGACCGCATGCACCATCTCGCAGACAGCATCGACAGCAACGGACTGCGCTACACTCCCGCGGCTAAGACACTGCTGGAAGAGATAAAGAACACGACGGACAAGCAGAAAAAGGCCTCTCTTTATGCATTGGCCGACAGCCTCCAAAAGGACGGCAAGTTGTATACTCAAGCCCACTACGACCTTGAAAACGCATGGGAAGACGCTTTCCGCAAACAGATAGAGCACTCCTTGAGCTACGCCGAGAAGAACGTCACGCCCATAGGACTATATCTGCTCAATACATCCACGCAGATGAAAAGACACTTCAACGAGCATATTTTATCAAGGTTGACCGACATCTTCAACCGCATCTACGCCCCCAAATATCCCGACCATCCGATGAGCCGTGTCGTGCGCAACTTCATCGCCGCGCAGACGATAAAGCCGGGAGGCCGCTTCATAGACTTCACCGCACCCGACATGCAGGGCAATATGCACACCATCTCCAAGGAGATATCCGGAAAAGTGGCTCTGATAGACTTCTGGGGCTCATGGTGCGGACCGTGCCGCAGACTATCGAAAAGCATGATTCCCGTATACGAGACATACAAAGACCGCGGCTTCACAATAGTCGGCATAGCCCGTGAGCGCAATGCCGACGACATGAAGAGAGCAATAGCAAAAGACGGCTACACATGGCTGAACCTCATCGAACTGAACGACGGCGCCCACATCTGGGAGCAATACGGCATCAGCAACAGCGGCGGCACCACGGTATTGGTCGGCCGCAACGGCAAGATTCTCGCCGTCCACCCCACTGCCGAGGAAGTGAAGGCGATACTCGACAGGGAGCTATAATGACTGGAGAGCGGTTGCCAATAAAAACATCAATATCTTAAAAGCATTCATCACTTATCCATGAAACATCTTCCCCGGCAAAGGATTCTTTCGATTCCTCATGCCCGCATTGTCTTCTCCATTCACTTTATCCCCCAGTCTGCCGGGTCGGCCTGAGCCTCTACCCTATCCTCAACGTCATCCGGCAAGGCGGGGAAGAAGTCGAGGCCGGTGATGCGCTCCACCTCGTCGACGGTGTTGACGTACGACGATTTCGGACGGTCGCCCGGCACGTTCTTGTAGATGAAGCCGATGGCACTGGGACTGTCGCCCATGCGCAGCACTACCTTAAAGAAAGCCTCTGGCACCACGACCTTGTTCTTCCCTATCCGCCTGTGGGAGCCGCGGTAGAGAATAGGGCCGCTGACGATGTACAGCGTGCCGTACTGCCGTGCCCAGCGGCGGCACTGCTGCTCAATCTCGTTCCAGTCGCCGGAATTGAGGCCGTGCACCTGCGGACAAGCGTTGGTGAAAAGGAACGACTCGAGCTGCGCCTCAGCGCTCCACTTGCAGTCGGCCGACGGGCACATGTGGCCGCGGTCGTAGCCGGAGTTGTAGTAGTCCCAGTCTGTCGCCCGCGGCTCGGGCACATCTTCATCTTCACGGAATTTCAGTCCCTTGCGCCCGTGCGTGCCCTCAAGCTTCTCAGCCGTGATGGTCCATGCCACCCAGTGAGGCAGCTTCGTCGCCGCATTGTAAGACGCAGTATAGGCCGAACGGCGCAATATCTGCTCGCCGGAACCGCTGCGCAGCGCCGGAAGCTCGAGGCTGTCGGCCGCGCTGGCACTATCTCCGTCTGCAACAACTAAAGCTGCGGAGTCGCCATCTACTGCAACTGCACGGACTGATTGCTCCCTGCCGACGTTGCCTCCCATAAGCGGCTTACGCACGCCAGAGGCGTTACATGCCAGCAGGAGCGACGCGGCAACGGCGAAGAATGAAAGTCTGATTCTCATGCCTTACACCTTATTAATATATATACCTTATTATATATACAGGCCTTACCGCCCCAACGCCTTCATTATCTCCGCTTTCATCTCGTCGTTGCCCACAGTGCCGATATGCTTGAAGGCCAGCTGGCCATCACGGCCGAAGAGCAGATAGGTGGGTATGCCCTTAGACTCGTGCTTGTCGAGGATATAGCGGTATTGCTCCGCGGTGAGATAGTAGTGCTCTCCGCTGATGTCGCCGATCATCTCCTGCCACGTCTCGGCCGGCGATGTGGGGCCGGTGATGTAGACGAACGCCACATCCTCGCCCTTCAGTTCCTCCTTCAGCGGCACCATCTGCTTGTGACCGGCCTTGCACGGACCGCACCACGTGGCCCAGATGTCCACCAAGACGGCCTTTCCGGCATATCTGCCGAGTATCGCGGGGAGAATTTCCTCGGGCTTCACGCTGTCTAACTGATGAAAATATACGCCGCTGCGGCGCACCAGTTCTTCCTGAAGTTGCTTGTCACGGGCGTGCTTTTCGGCGATGAGCGCGCGCAGTCCAGGGTCGGTAACCATCGCCTCGGCAGTCTCATCAGGGGGTGTCTTGCCACCTGTAAGGAAGGCATGGGTGAGCGCCACCTCGCGGTTGTGCCCGTTTGCTATTGCCACCGGCTGCTTGTATGAATATGCCGACGTCAGCGCGTCAGGGAAGACAAGGGCGTGGTCGGAGTCGAGACACTCCATCGCGGGCATGCCCTCCGTCAGCGGTCCATCGAAATAAGGCATGGGCAGAGTTTTCATCAGCGCCTCGTACTCCTCGCGCGTCCTCACGTTCGCAAGACGTACGTTGGCCTGCACAAAACTCAGACTCAGGCTGTATCGCCACTGCAGGTTTTCTTTCTCGGCCATCATGCGCAGCAGGCTGCGGGTGGCGCTGGATATGCCGGGGAAAGCATCGATGGCTGCCTTGCGCTCTGCAAGCATCCGGTTGAGAAACGCCGAGCACTCCCCTGCTGTGGTGCAGTCCTTAATACCGGCCGTCATCACCGAGTCGGGCGTGTTGACGTAATCCATGAACCTCTCACCCTCGGTCATCTCTTTACTCGTGCGGGCGAAGCGGCCGGTGAAGCCGAAGACAGACCGGTCGGCCATGTCGAAGGCCAGCGAGATCTCCTCGCCGGGCGCGGCAATGATGCGGGCAAAGGCCAACGACTCTATGCCAGCAACGAACGACGACAGGCTGCTGAGCTCTACCTCAAACTCGGCCGTGCCGTCGTCGGCCACTGACGCGCTGATGTGCTTCTGCTTGCCGTAGTCTATCGTCTCGTACCAGCCGCTGACCGTTGCCTTCATCGCCGGGCGGTAGCCGTACACCTTGCAACGCACCTTCACCTTGCCCGGCGCATAGCTCACGGCGGGCAGCGTCTCGTCGGCCGTATATTGTTTTTCTTTAAGCTCCTTGGGCGCTCCTGTGTCGGGCATGTTACGCTTGTCGTATATGCCGAATATCTGCCAGTCGCCACGGTTCTCGCCCTCCATGAAGTCGAACGTCCGCGTGTCGCGGGGCATCGGGGCGAAGCGCAGAGTGAAACCGACGCGTCCCGACGGAGGCATCGTCAGCTTCTCGCCCGGCACGATGCCCTCTGCAGATGTCAGGCCGTATCTACGGCCCTGCATATCGGTCAGATAGCTCTCACGGGCTATGCGTATCCACTCTCCGGGCCTGAACTTCACCGTAGCATGCAGCACGGTGGCAGTATCGGTAAACTCTACGCCGGTAACGGTCATCGCCGATGTGCTCGAATACATCGACGCCACTTTCTCCCACTTAGCGGTCTTCTTGCGCGCCGCCTCCGACTGCATGGCTGCGAGCGGCAGCATGAGCAGCAGGGAGATGATGATAATCTTTTCTTTCATAAGAAAAATGTTTTATGATGGTAGATGTTAAATGGTAGATGTCAGATGCCGTTATGCGCGGCAACTACAAAGATAAGACTTTTTCCTGAGCCGAAGAACAAAAAGGAATAAAAGATGGGCGGATGCCACGGATTGGAGATAAAAACAAGCCGGAACCTACTGGCATATTTATGCGCATCACAGATTCCGGCGTATGTTCCAGTCCGCAGTACGGGCTACTCTATAAAGATGAAATTGAGAGAATGCGGCGGCAGCGTCACCGTTCCGTCCTTCACCTCATATTGCTTTTCCTCCGGCTTCACCCTGTTTTCTGTTCCTATGTCGTTATAGTCGTCTGTAGATGAGCCTTGCAGTATCATGCCCTTGACCTTGCGGCCTTTGAGCTTAGGCATGCCGCCGAGGTCGATGCTCACCTTGCGGCTCTTCTCCGGGTCCTTGTTCACTATGGCATAGACATAGCGCTTGCCGGCTGCATCCGACGTAAGGATTCCGTCTATCACAGGCGTCGCCTGGTTGTTCGCTTCCAGATTCTCCGATGCGATGGTCACTGGGACGATGTTCTTTTCCAGCAGGTTGGTGTACATGCTGAACACATGGAACGTGGTGCGCCTGACGATGCCTTTGGGATGCACGAATATGGCGCCGCGTGTGTTCACTATCGGCGAGAAGCAGGCTATCTCCACATCGGAGGCATTGCGCAGGCAACTGTTAAGGAAGCACGCCGAGAACAAGGCATCTGCCATGGTGTAGGTCGAATTGATGTCGTTCTTGTCGCGGGCTTCTATCTCGAATCCTCTTCGGAGGTCGCCGTGCCACGGATGATGCCAGTAACGCAGGTTCCACTCGTCGAATGCTATCTTGATAGCATCCACATAGAATCCAAAACCGTGGGGGGGTTGGGGGCCAAAACACCGCACAACCCGCACGCCACCCCGCCCGCGGGGGGGGATAAAAAAAACCACCCCCCCCCGCACACCAAAAAAAAAAAAAACAAACCCACACGGCCGGG